>NZ_JBSSAF010000007.1:0-385429 GCF_054058375.1 Pseudomonas sp. TE24901 | reverse complement strand
TACTTGAAGGGTACGAGTTGGTTGAGGTCGGCGCGGCAGTTGATCATGCGCTTTTCGTCAACGGCGACGCGGGCGGAGGCGCCTTCGAGTTCGGCAAGGCCTTCGGCGACGTCGAGGCTGTCGAGGGCGGCCTTGGCGCGCTTGATGGCGGCGGAGTCACTGGCGGTGACGGCGCGGGCTTCGATGGCGGCGGCGGCGCCGGCACCGTCGAGGCGGTCCATGTTGGCTTCGGTGGCGTGGCCGGCGTTGGCGCCTTTGGTGGCTACTTCGCCTTCTTCTTCTTTGTCGAATTCGTCCCAGCTCAGCATGACGTGTCGTCTCCTGCGTGAGGGCTCAAAGGTGCCCGTGTGAAACCGGATGGTTGGGTGTTCA
Organism: Pseudomonas sp. TE24901; assembly: GCF_054058375.1. NCBI lineage: Bacteria > Pseudomonadati > Pseudomonadota > Gammaproteobacteria > Pseudomonadales > Pseudomonadaceae > Pseudomonas > Pseudomonas sp. TE24901. The sequence goes on along the minus strand of NZ_JBSSAF010000007.1, from coordinate 385,057 downwards.
CACGGCCCTGAGGCCGCGGTGGATCTTAAGGAATCGTTTGTTGCAACAGCTCGCGCAGGCAAATAAACGGAATTGGGTTACGGGTTCTGCGTGAGGCTTGAGGTGCGGAGCGCTAGGTGCATGCTCCAGCGGAGGCCTCAGGTCTGGCTCTTCATCCCAGTGTAAAGGGATATTGCAGGCCCGATTTACCCGCGCATTATAGGGAAAAAATCGGGTTTGTGTTGCGGCGGATGGTCTCGGATCACAGACAAAAAGCCTGCTATTTGAGCCAGAGTGAGGGTTTACAGGGGTTTGGTGGGGTGACAGGCGGTGGAGGTATTTTGTTGAGCCTGGAGGAGGGGGTGTAGCTGATTGCATCGGTGTGGCGGCTACCGCCATCGCAGGCAAGCCAGCTCCCACATTGGGATAGGGGAATTCAGGGGGAGGGTTCTTGGCCGCAAGAACGATTTCTTGCGGCGGCCAAGATCCGGGTTTACAGCGAACTTGAGAAGTTGTTATCCGTTAGAGCAACCATTGCCCATGACTTGGTATTTAAGAATATGTCGTTGGCCTTGTGAATCTTCATATTCCATTTGTACCGGTACAACTTCGCAGACTTCTGGAACAGTGCTCATGGACACTACTTTGGCAACGTCCAGGTGGGTGCTGTAAGTGTAGTCTTCAACAATCGGGGTATTGCGGCCAGCTACGTCAGTCGCGGCCTCGTCGGCCAGGGCGGCGGTGGCGCACAAGCTGCTGAGGGCCATAACTACTAAAGCTTTCATTTCTCTATTTACCTTATTGAGGTCGAAGTGGGTCACGGGGCCCTCGTGAGGCCACGTGTGTAACTTGGGGTTGGAAAGTTCGGATTAACGTTGCCTTCGTGGGGGCTGTTGCGTTGTTAATCACAGTGTCGCGTTGACGGAATGAATTTTAGGCTCCCGGGTTATATTCATATACCCGTGCTTTTGATAAACACTATTGGCGGTTTTTGTAACAATCCCGTGGTAAAGCTTTTTTCATCAAGGCGCAAAGCGCCGCGGGCTGCGGGCCAGAGCTGTGAACGCACATAGCAGGGCAAAATGTAGGGGCTTGTTACTACCATCGTCGAATGGTTCTATGGGGCAGCCCCGGCTACAACGGGGCATACAAAAACAACTATTGTCACCGAGGTAAGAAAGATGAGTGCGGCTTCCCTGTACCCCGTTCGCCCCGAAGTAGCAGCCAACACGCTGACCGACGAGGCGACCTACAAGGCCATGTACCAGCAGTCGGTGGTCAACCCCGACGGTTTCTGGCGCGAGCAAGCCAAGCGCCTTGACTGGGTCAAGCCTTTCACCGCGGTGAAGCAGACCTCTTTCGACGATCACCATGTCGATATCAAATGGTTTGCCGATGGCACCCTGAACGTTTCCTACAACTGCCTGGACCGTCACCTCGCCGAGCGCGGCGATCAGGCAGCCATCATTTGGGAGGGCGACGACCCTTCCGAAAGCCGCACCATCACCTACCGCGAATTGCATGAAGAAGTCTGCAAGTTCGCCAACGCCCTGCGCGGCCAGGATGTGCACCGCGGCGACGTGGTGACTATCTATATGCCGATGATCCCCGAAGCCGTGGTCGCCATGCTGGCGTGTACCCGCATCGGTGCGATCCATTCCGTGGTGTTTGGCGGCTTTTCGCCGGAAGCCCTGGCTGGTCGCATCATCGACTGTCGGTCGAAGGTGGTGATTACGGCCGACGAAGGCATTCGCGCCGGTAAGAAAATTCCGCTGAAGGCCAACGTCGACGACGCCCTGACCAACCCGGAAACCAACAGCATCCAGAAAGTCATCGTGTGCAAGCGCACCAATGGCAACATCAAGTGGAACCAGCACCGCGACATCTGGTACGAAGACCTGATGAAAGTGGCGGGCACCGTGTGCGCGCCTAAAGAGATGGGCGCCGAAGAAGCGCTGTTCATCCTGTACACCTCCGGCTCCACCGGCAAGCCAAAGGGCGTGCAGCACACCACCGGCGGCTACCTGCTCTACGCAGCCCTGACCCATGAGCGCGTGTTCGACTACCGCCCGGGCGAAATCTACTGGTGCACCGCCGACGTCGGCTGGGTCACCGGCCACACCTATATCGTCTACGGCCCGCTGGCCAACGGCGCGACCACCTTGCTGTTCGAAGGCGTGCCGAACTACCCGGACATCACTCGGGTGGCGAAGATCGTCGACAAGCACAAGGTCAACATCCTCTACACCGCGCCGACCGCCATCCGCGCGATGATGGCTTCCGGCACCGCTGCCGTGGAAGGCGCCGATGGCAGCAGCCTGCGCCTGCTGGGGTCGGTGGGTGAGCCGATCAACCCGGAAGCCTGGGACTGGTACTACAAGAATGTCGGCCAATCCCGTTGCCCGATCGTCGATACCTGGTGGCAGACCGAAACCGGCGGCAACATGATGAGCCCGCTGCCAGGCGCCCATGCGCTCAAGCCGGGGTCGGCGGCACGGCCGTTCTTCGGCGTGGTGCCGGCGCTGGTGGATAACCTGGGCAACCTGATCGAAGGGGCGGCCGAGGGTAACCTGGTGATCCTCGATTCGTGGCCGGGCCAGGCGCGTACGCTGTACGGCGACCATGACCGCTTTGTTGATACTTACTTCAAGACCTTCCGTGGCATGTACTTCACCGGTGACGGTGCGCGTCGTGACGAGGACGGTTACTACTGGATCACCGGGCGTGTGGACGACGTGTTGAACGTGTCCGGCCACCGCATGGGCACCGCCGAGATTGAAAGCGCCATGGTCGCCCACCCGAAAGTCGCCGAGGCGGCGGTGGTCGGTGTGCCCCATGACATCAAAGGGCAGGGCATCTATGTGTATGTCACCCTCAAGAACGGTGAAGAGCCGAACGAAGCGCTGCGCCTGGAGCTGAAAAACTGGGTGCGCAAGGAGATCGGGCCGATTGCCTCGCCGGATGTGATCCAGTGGGCACCGGGCTTGCCGAAGACGCGTTCGGGCAAAATCATGCGGCGTATCCTGCGCAAGATTGCCACGGCGGAATATGACGGGTTGGGGGATATCTCCACCCTAGCAGACCCGGGCGTGGTGGCGCATTTGATTGAGACCCACAAGACCATGAACGTCGCGTAAGGCGGGTTAGTGGTAACGAGCCCCATTCGGCGCAAGCCGGGTGGGGCTTTTTTGTTAGGCGCAGTTCAATACCGCTGAAGAAACCGGGTCACTGTGGGAGCTGGCTTGCCTGCAATGAGGGTGTATCAGGCATAGGTGGGCTAACTGACAGATTGCCATCGCAGGCAAGCCAGCTCCCACAGTTGGAGTGCATCTCAAATCAAGGTCGGTGGGCTGTCTGACGGCCTTACTCAACGCAGAGGCCAATAAATATCGGTTTCCCTTGTGGGAAGTTTCTGAATGTTACCGCGCCCCCTGAATGTGTAACCCCACGCCCAAACATGAGGCAATGTGCTACGCCAGTGCCCCGAAAACCCTCGTCCCAGACACCCCCAGAAATAAGATTAAACGCCAGACTTGCCGTGCTAGAAGGGTTTGCGAATAATAGGCCCGCAATTTGCAGCATCAACAGGTTTAATATCTTTTGTCTCTGCATAAAATCCAGGGACTGTCAATGTGCTGGAACCGCTTTCTCAGTGCTTCTGTAAATTGTTGTCGCATTGAGGAAATATCGGCTTCCGGCCTGTCGTTAGAATGCCGATCACTCGCTCGTCGTCGCAGGCGTATAGCTCGCGTAGGACGCAGCACCGCTATTCGGTTTCACTTAAGTCGCATCGTGGGCCCCGGCTCATACTGCTTTTTGCCCTATACCGATGGAGTCCCAAGATGAAGAAACTCGTGCTGTTGGGCGCCCTGGCGCTGTCCGTGCTGTCCATGCAGGCTTTCGCTGATGAGAAGCCCCTGAAGATTGGTATCGAAGCGGCTTACCCTCCGTTTGCCTCGAAGGCGCCGGATGGCAGCATCGTGGGTTTTGACTACGACATCGGCAACGCCCTGTGCGCAGAGATGAAGGTCAAGTGTGTATGGGTCGAGCAAGAGTTCGACGGCCTGATCCCGGCGCTGAAAGTGCGCAAGATCGACGCGATCCTGTCGTCCATGTCCATCACTGAAGACCGCAAGAAGTCCGTGGACTTCACCACCCGCTACTACCTGACACCGGCGCGCCTGGTCATGAAGGAAGGCACCACCGTCAGCGACAGCCTGGACGAACTCAAAGGCAAGAAAATCGGCGTGCAGCGCGGTTCGATCCACGATCGTTTCGCCAAGGAAGTCCTGGCTCCGAAAGGCGCCACCGTCGTGCCTTACAGCTCGCAGAACGAAATCTACCTGGACGTGGAAGCTGGTCGCCTTGACGGCACCGTGGCCGACGCCACCCTGCTGCAAGATGGCTTCCTGAAAACCCCGGCCGGTAAAGGCTACGCGTTCGTGGGCCCACAGTTCACCGACGTCAAATACTTCGGCGACGGCGTAGGCATCGCGGTGCGCAAAGGCGACAAGGCCGAGCTGGACAAGATCAACGCAGCCATCGCGGCGATCCGTGCCAACGGCGAATACAAGAAAATCCAGGACAAATACTTCGACTTCGATATTTACGGCGCTGACCCTAAGTAACTCGTCGCAGCTGTCTGTCCCCAATGGCGCAAGCAACAGAATTCCTGAGGTTTGCGCCATTTTTTCATCCCCCTTTTCGAGGACCTGAATCATGTTGAAAGGCTACGGGGCCGTCATCCTCGATGGCGCATGGTTGACGCTTCAGCTCGCCTTGTCGTCCATGGCCTTGGCCATTGTTCTGGGTCTGATCGGGGTCGCGTTACGCCTGTCGCCGGTGCGCTGGTTGGCCTGGCTGGGTGACCTGTATTCCACCGTGATCCGTGGGATCCCGGACCTGGTGCTGATCCTGCTGATTTTCTACGGCGGTCAGGACCTGCTCAACCGCGTCGCGCCGATGCTCGGCTACGACGACTATATCGACTTGAACCCCTTGGCCGCCGGCATCGGCACCCTGGGTTTCATCTTTGGCGCCTACCTCTCGGAAACCTTCCGTGGCGCCTTCATGGCCATTCCCAAGGGCCAGGCCGAAGCCGGCATGGCGTATGGCATGAGCCCGTTCCAGGTGTTCTTCCGGGTGATGGTGCCGCAGATGATTCGTCTGGCGATCCCCGGGTTTACCAACAACTGGCTGGTACTGACCAAGGCCACCGCGCTGATCTCGGTGGTGGGCCTGCAAGACATGATGTTCAAGGCCAAGCAGGCGGCAGACGCCACCCGCGAGCCTTTTACCTTCTTCCTCGCAGTGGCGGCGATGTACCTGGTGATCACCAGCGTTTCGTTGCTGGCCTTGCGTCATCTTGAGAAGCGCTACTCGGTAGGCGTAAGGGCGGCTGATCTATGATCTTCGACTACAACGTCATTTGGGACGCCATGCCGCTGTACCTCGGCGGCTTGTTGACCACCCTGAAACTGCTCGCCATCTCGCTGTTCTTCGGCCTGCTCGCCGCCTTGCCCCTGGGCTTGATGCGTGTGTCCAAGCAGCCGGTGGTCAACGGTGCAGCCTGGTTGTTCACCTACGTGATCCGCGGCACGCCGATGTTGGTGCAGCTGTTCCTGATCTACTACGGCCTGGCCCAGTTTGACGCGGTGCGCGAAAGCTTCCTCTGGCCGCTGCTGTCCAGCGCCACGTTCTGTGCGTGCCTGGCGTTTGCGATCAACACCAGCGCCTACACCGCCGAGATCATCGCCGGCAGCCTCAAGGCCACGCCCAATGGCGAGATCGAAGCCGCCAAGGCCATGGGCATGTCGCGCTACAAGCTGTACCGCCGCATCCTGCTGCCGTCGGCCCTGCGCCGCGCACTGCCGCAGTACAGCAACGAAGTGATCATGATGCTGCAGACCACCAGCCTGGCCTCCATCGTCACCCTGATCGACATCACCGGTGCCGCGCGCACGGTGAACGCCCAGTTCTACCTGCCGTTCGAGGCCTACATTACGGCTGGTGTGTTCTACCTGTGCCTGACCTTCATCTTGGTGCGCTTGTTCAAGATGGCCGAAGGCCGCTGGCTGAGCTACCTGGCCCCACGGAAGCATTGATATGGAACGTATCGATCATCGGTTGCCCTGGGGTCACCTGGGCTGCGAGCGCCAGCTGAGCGTGTTCCGTTTCGGCAGTGGCGAGCGCAAGGCCTATATCCAGGCCAGCCTGCACGCCGATGAATTGCCCGGTATGCGCGCCGCGTGGGAGCTGAAAAAACGCCTCACCGAGCTGGAACAGCAAGGCGCCCTCAATGGCGTGATCGAGCTGGTACCGGTGGCCAACCCGATGGGCTTGGGGCAGTTGCTGCAAGGCAGCCACCAGGGCCGTTTCGAGATCGGCAGCGGCAAGAATTTCAACCGTGATTTCGTCGAGTTGAGCGAGCCGGTGGCCGAGTTGCTCAAGGGCAAGCTGGGGGATGATCCCCATGCCAATGTGCGCCTGATCCGCCAGGCGATGAGCGATGTGCTCAACGCCTTACCGGCGCCGAGCAGTCAGCTGCAAGGCATGCAGCGCTTGTTGCTCAGCCACGCCTGTACCGCCGACGTGGTGCTCGACCTGCATTGCGACGCCGAAGCCGCACTGCACATGTACGCGCTGCCCCAGCACTGGCCGCAGTGGCGTTCGCTGTCGGCGCACCTGAATGTCAAAGTCGGCCTGCTGGCGGAAGACTCCGGCGGCAGCTCGTTCGATGAAGCTTGCTCGTTGCCGTGGTTACGCCTGTCCCAGGCGTTCCCCGAGGCGCAGGTCCCGCTGGCGTGCCTGGCGACTACCCTGGAACTGGGTGGCCAGGCGGACACCGGGCGCGACGAGGCGATCTTCCACGCTGAAGGCATCCTCGCGTTCCTGGCCGAACAAGGCTTGATCAAAGGCGAATGGCCCGCACCACAATTTGAACCCTGTGAAGGCTTGCCCTTCGAGGGCACTGAATTGCTGTTCGCCCCTCACGCCGGGGTCATCAGCTACCTGCGTAAAGCCGGTGACTGGATCGAAAAAGGCGAGGCGATTTTTGAAGTGATTGATCCTCTGACCGACCGCGTGAGCATTGTCTGCGCGGGCACGTCCGGGGTGTTGTTTGCCGTTGAACGGCTACGTTATGCCCAAGCGGGTTTCTGGCTGGCCAAGGTGGCGGGGCGCGAAGCGCTGCGTCACGGGCGCTTGCTCAACGACTGACCACCTGTTTTTGTGAGAACCGACCGCATGTACAAACTTGAAGTCCAAGACCTGCATAAACGCTATGGCAGTCATGAAGTGCTCAAAGGTGTGTCCCTGGCCGCCGCGGCCGGTGATGTGATCAGCATCATCGGTTCCAGTGGTTCGGGCAAAAGTACCTTTTTGCGCTGCATCAACCTGCTGGAGCAACCCCACGCCGGCAAGATTCTGCTCAACAACGAAGAGCTGAAACTGGTGGCCAACAAGGACGGCGCCATGAAGGCTGCCGACCCCAAGCAACTGCAGCGCATGCGTTCGCGTCTGTCCATGGTGTTCCAGCATTTCAACCTGTGGTCCCACATGACCGCGCTGGAAAACGTGATGGAAGCCCCGGTGCACGTGCTGGGTGTGTCGAAGAAAGAGGCCCGTGAAAAGGCCGAGCATTACCTGGCCAAAGTCGGCGTGGGTCATCGCAAGGATGCGTTCCCCGGCCACATGTCCGGTGGCGAGCAGCAGCGCGTGGCGATCGCCCGTGCCCTGGCGATGGAGCCTGAGGTGATGCTGTTCGACGAACCCACCTCGGCGCTCGACCCGGAGCTGGTCGGCGAAGTGCTCAAGGTGATGCAGGACCTGGCCCAGGAAGGCCGCACCATGGTGGTGGTGACCCACGAAATGGGCTTTGCCCGTGAAGTGTCGAACCAGCTGGTGTTCCTGCACAAAGGCATCGTCGAAGAGCGCGGCAACCCGCGTGAAGTGCTGGTGAATCCGCAGTCCGAGCGTTTGCAGCAGTTCTTGTCCGGCAGTTTGAAATAATCAAGGCTGCTTTTGTGCACTGAAGTAGTGCATGCTTCACAGCTTTGAAATTGACCTCAATCCCCTGTGGGAGCTGGCTTGCCTGCGATAGCGGTCTATCAGAAACAGATGTGCCCACTGACCGACCGCTATCGCAGGCAAGCCAGCTCCCACATTGGATCTCCACATGTTTTGAGATTTGTGTTCGTTTACCGGCTAGCATTGGCCTTTGTCTTCATTACCGTTACTCGCTTCGGATAGCTCCCCATGACCGCCCATCGAATTGGTTTCCTGATTTGGCCCAGCACAAAAGCCCTGACGCTTGCGCTGGCTGAGGAGGCCTTGCGCGTTGCCCAGCGGGTGCATCCGGAAGTGGTCTACGAGCTGTCATTCCTGCTCGCCGAACCCGCCACCGAAGGCGCCTGGCAACTGCCGGGCGAGCCATGGGCCGGCAAGCTGGAAGGGTTCCAGAAGCTGTTCCTGCTGGCGGACGAACCGCCCACCGTCATCGCTTCGCAACTGAGCACCGCCCTCAAGCAGCTGGTGCGCGCCGGTTGTGTGATCGGCGGCCTGTCGGCGGGGGTCTACCCGCTGGCCCAGCTCGGCCTGCTCGACGGTTATCGCGCCGCGGTGCACTGGCGCTGGCAGGACGATTTCGCCGAACGTTTCCCCAAGGTCATCGCCACCAGCCACCTGTTCGATTGGGACCGCGACCGCCTCACCGCCTGTGGCGGCATGTCGGTGCTCGACCTGCTGCTGGCAGTACTGGCCCGTGACCATGGCGCCGAACTGGCTGGCGCCGTCTCCGAAGAACTGGTGGTCGAGCGCATCCGCGAAGGCGGCGAGCGTCAGCGTATTCCGCTGCAAAACCGCCTGGGTTCCAGCCATCCCAAGCTGACCCAGGCGGTTCTGCTGATGGAAGCCAATATCGAAGAGCCGCTGACCACCGACGAAATCGCCCAGCACGTGTGCGTGTCGCGACGACAACTCGAACGCATCTTCAAGCAATACCTCAATCGCGTCCCCAGCCAGTATTACCTGGAACTGCGCCTGAACAAGGCCCGCCAGATGCTCATGCAAACCAGCAAGTCGATCATCCAGATCGGCCTGTCCTGCGGCTTCTCCTCGGGGCCGCATTTCTCCAGCGCCTACCGCAACTTCTTCGGCGCCACCCCCCGCGAAGACCGCAACCAGCGCCGCAGCAGCAGCCCGTTCGAACTGTCCTCGGTGCCCGCCGAGCGCGGTTGAACCCGTTCATTCCTCCTGTGGTTGAGCCTGGGGAGACGGCAGTGGATTGCCGTGTTCGTCCTGAGTGGCTTCGATCACCTGGAACTCGTTGCCCGTGCGCTGGAAGTAGCGCCTGAGCAAGTCCAGGCTTTCGGGCGACAGCGGGTTGCCGCTCAGGTCGCTGTCATCGTGAAACACAGGAATCATTTCCAGCAGGTCGGGCGGAATCTCCGTAATCAGGTTGTCACTCAGGTCCAGGGTTTGCAGTTCGGTCAGTTGGAACACCCCTGCGGGCACCGTGCTGATGTGGGTGGCGCGCAAATGCAGTGCCACCAATTGGCTCATGCCGCTGACGTCAGGAGACAACGTCAGCGGGTTGTCGCAAAGGTCGAGAAACTCCATTGCGCTCAAGTCCGCGATGGCCCGTGCACTGTCTGCTGTCAAGGTGATTGCACACTCGTTCATTTCCAGGCTGGAGAGCTTGGGCAGGTTGAACAGCGCAGTGGGCAGGGTCTGCAGCTGGCAGCGGCGCACATTCAGTGTCTGCAAGTTGGGAAAGCAACGCAGCGTGCCGTCCAGCGACGTGGTCGTGCCGTCGCCGTTCATTTCGAACCGTGAGATATGTTCAAGCCGTGCACTCAGCTGTGGCAACGCGCCCATGATCGGTGTATCGAGGTTCAGGCTGTGGGTGAGTTCATCGTCGAGGCTTTCATCGTCTTCTGCGCTTTCGCGGCGCCATGCCTGCTCCAGCAGTGTTTTGAAAGCACGTCGTTGCAATTGCTCCCGGGCTTGTGTGTCCTCATCCAAGGGGACGTCCAGGATGGGATGGCGTTGCGGAACGTCCAGGACCCAGTGCTCCAGGTCCGTCGTCAGTTGTTCATACTCGGCTTCCAGGTGCGTCAGGTAGGCGGCGATCTCATCCATGTGCCCGGGTAGCGTGAAGACAAACCGGTCCGCTTCTTTTTCCAGCAGCAGCGGGTACAGCGCCTCGACCCTTTCACGTTCGGTCGTCGGGCTTTGGGCGTTGAAGAATTCACCGGTGCGTTGGCAGTAGGCCTTGATCAGGTCCAGGCTGCGGCGCGACAACGGGTTGGCATAGAGGTTGAAACGGTGAGTGGCGGTGACAGGCAGCGTAAAGCTGGCCTCGGGCAGTTCGGTAATGGCGTTGTGGCTGAGGTTGATGGCCATTGGGCGGTCCTGGGTCAACAAGCCCAGAGGAACTTCTCGCAGGCCGGTGCCTTGCAGCGAAATATCCTTCAAGTGGGCCAGGCGCTGAAAGTCCACCACCAGGCCCAGAGGGTTGTAGGACAGGTCCAGGTGCTCCAGGCGCGTCATCCCCGCGAGTGCATTCCTGCTGGTCTGCGACAGTGTGATGCCGCAGCGCGTCAGGCCCAGGTGCGTGAGCTTGGGCAGGTCGAACACCGAGGCGGGAATGTCCCCCAGCTGTGCGTTCTGGATACTGAGAATGTCCAGTGCAGTGAAGCTCTTGAGAAAGGCCTCCGGCTGCATGGGGGCGCCGTTGCCTTCAAGGCTCAGGTAACCGATGTGGTTGAACTGTGCGCTCAGTGTCGGCAGGTCGCCGGCCAGGGCTGCGGGCAAGTTCAAGGCATGGATCAAGCGCGTATCCTGGGGTGTTTCCCGGCGCCAGCTGTTTTCCAGCACGCGGTGCAGCGACTGACGCCTGGCGTGTTCCAGCCCGGAGAGTCCCGGAGCACTCGACCAGCCTGTCAATTCGCTCTGCAAGGTCTTCAGTTCGTCTGCCAGCCGTGCCAGTTCGCGCCGCCCGGCTTCGATGTCGCCCGGCAGGCTGAAGATGAATTGATTGAGGGCATCATGACTGAGCGAGGGATACAGCAGGCGCGCGTCTCGTTGGTCAACCTCGGCAGCGTCGGCCTCCCAGTGGATGCCATGCTGTTGGTAATAGGCTTTGATGCGCTCCAGTGTGGGCTGCGTAAGCGGGTTACCCGAAAGGTCGAAGCGTTGGCTGGCCGCAGGTGGCAGTTCAAACAGGCTCGGCGGCAGTTCGCGCAGTTGGTTGCCGCTCAAAAAGACAGTCTCCAGGTCGGGCAGGTTGAGCAGGCCCACGGGCATGTGCTCAATGCCCGTCTCGGACAGGTCCAGGTCTTGCAGGTCACGCATGGCTTGAAGGTCTGGCACTTGCCCCAAGGGGTTCTGATGCAGGTTGAGCCCCTGCAGGTCGCTCAGGGCGGCCAGGCGCGCGGCGCTGGCGGTGCTGAGGGTGATGCGGCAGTTATCCAGGCTCACGATGCGCAGATGGGGCAGGTTGTTGATTGAGGGCGGGAGGTCGTCGAGGGGGATGTCCCTGATTTCGAGGTGGCGCAGGCGTGGAAAGGCCTCGATAAAACGCGCAACCCCCAACGTGCCGTCGGCGCCGATCAACGTCAGGGAGGAGACGTGTATCAGCGGGTGATCGAGCGTCGGCAGTTCGCCGAGGATCGGCCACCTCAAACGCAGCGTGAAGCCGTCGCGCGCCGGGTCCTCGTAGTAGTTGTCAGCCTCGGTTTCCCGACGCCAGCAGCGCCGCAGTTGCTCGGCGATATGCGCGCGGTTTTGTCGCTCATAACGACGCCGGCTCGGGCTCAGCGGTGTGCCAGTGTCGGGATGTTGCGAGGGCAGGGTGCGTTGCCAGGTGGCCAGCGACGTGTCCAGGTCCTGATATTCGGTTTCCAGCAAGGCGAGTGCCGCGCTGGCGTCGCCGGGAGGCGCGGCCAATTGGTCGATCAACTGCTGCGCTTGTTGCTCGTTCAGAATCGGAAACAGGCTGCGAGCGCGTTGCAACGGCGTCGCAGGCTGGGCCGGGGCAGCAGGTTCTGCGGTGTAGCCCTCGGTGTTGCCGAGCAGGCGCAGGGTTTCGAGGCGCACAGGGCGCGATTGAGGGGGCCATCTGGGCACGTACCACTTCGCGTGGCAGCGGCTGGTGTGCCAGGCGTCTTCGCAGCTCGGGGCTGTCATGGATGTCGATGTTCAACGCCTGGCGTTGCTTATCAGGCAGGGCGTGGAGGATCGCGCCGTACAGGTCGGTTTCCCCGGACAAGGTTTGGCTGCCGTCATGGGGCACGTACAGGCCGGAACCCAGGCGCACCAGTGTGCGACGGATCGGGGCATCAGCCGGGCCGATGCTGTTCCACAAGGCCCCTTCGTGGCGGTGGTGGCGTGCGTCCAGCCGGACTTGATCCGACCAGCCAGGTTGCAGCCGCAGGGAGTTGAGGATCAGCCGATCGCTGTCGACACTGCGTTGTGAGGTTAGATACAGGCCCTCATAGGCCCGATTGAGACGCACCTCATCCAGGGCCGCCTGGGCCAGCTCCGCCAGGCGCGCAGGCGTGCGGCGCTGGTCGAGGGTTTCGAGTTCGGCGCCGCTGGCATCGCCTGCCAGTCGCTGCGCTACGCTGGCGGGTAGGCCGGCCGTGGTGTGCTGAATCTGCCGCGCGTCAGGTGTTGGCGCAGAGGGCAGGGCCCCATAGCGGGAGTCGAACAAGGCCGCACGTTGGTGTTCGGCCCTTTGCGCCAGTGTTTGACGCAGTTGCCGGCTGCGAACGTCCAGGCTCAACTGCGGGTCGCCGATGCGTTCGTCGAATTGAACGCGTAGTTCATCCGGGGTGAGGCTCTGGAGGATGATCTTGAGCAAGTCGCCGTTTTTCAACTGCGCTTCATGGATTTGCACCCGGGGTTTGCGCGTGTCACCAAAGGACCAGGTGACCTGGCCCCGGCTGTCAAGAAACAGCAGTGACTTCTCTTTCGGCCAGTTGCCGTAAGTGGTCAGCAGTTGCAATGTGTCCTGGGGGTCGATGCTGCCGTATACCGCCGGGTCGTCGCTGCGCAAGCTGTCGATCAGGCGTGTGAGGTCACGGTCTATGCGCAGGCGTGCAAGGCTGTCGTCCAGCAAGGGCGGCAGGGGCAGGCTGTTGACGTGCACCTTGCGCAGGGCGTCTTCCTGTACGCCACTGATGCCCAAGGCCTGTTCACGGTCTGCCAGGCTCAACCCCTCGGCATTGTGGCCCAGGCGCTGCAGCAGGGTGCTGCGGTCCCATTGCAGGGGGCGCTCCAGTTCGGTGTGCCAGATGCCTGCGCCGTTATGCCGAACCAGGGGTTGATAGGCCTCTGGGCGTGTGGGGTGTTTGAGGCGGTAGTGCGTACTGTGTTCAACCGGTTCTACGGCGTACAGCTTGTCATCCAGGGGCAGGATCAATTCGCCACGCACGGTGTGCAAACCGTGTTCGTTGATACCCAGGCGAGGTGGCAAGCTGAGGTCGCGTTGATAGGCGCTGAGGTCGGGTTTCCAGTAACGGCTGTTGCCGTTGGCGAGGGTCACCGGTTTGAAGCGTTCGATGAACGCCACCATCTGTGTCGGTAGCACCTTGCGCAGTTCGGCGATGCCGATCGTGCTGCCCACGCCGAAGGCACCCAGTTCCACCAGGGATTGCAGCACACCCATCAAGTGGGTGAAGGCCTCCCGCGTAGTGTTTTCTGCCCAGTCGATGACGCCCTCGAATACCTCATCGAGCAGTTGATAGGCCATATAGCCCAGCATCAACTCTCCCAGTCCCGGAATAAACGGGGCGACTATCAGTAAGGCTGCGTTGAGGATGGACGACGCGACATTGACGAACGAGTCCCACAGCGCCCAGCGGGCATTGCGGTCGACGTCGGCCGTCGACACGGCCTGGGTTCGCGCATCGTTGAGAATCTGGTTGAGCCTTTGCTGATAGGCGTGTTGCCACGGCTCACCCTGGATCACGTCTGCGGCAAAGCGCAGCCTGGGGTCATCGGTCGGCTGATTGCGCCACGGCGCCAGGTTGCTGCCACGCTCGGGCGGGTGCCAGGTGACTCGGCCCAGGCGCTGGCTCAGGTCGGCAAAAAAGCGCCCACGCTGGTCATGGGCGACGAAACGGCTGAAAAAAGCCTGGTAGTCGGTGCTGCGCAACTGCTGCGTGAGGGCCTGCTTGAACGCCAGTGGCGATGCATATTCCTTGAGCGGATGCTGCGGGTCGTCCGGTACATAGGCCAGCAGGCGCTGCACGGAGCGGGTGTGTTCCAGGTCGGGGGCGAGCAGCAGGATGCCGGTCAGCGGCACGTCCATCATCGTTAAAGCGTGGCAGCGCAGTGCCAGGTTACCCAGCTTCAGCGTGGGGCGACCTTCCAGCAGTTCTTGCACCTGCTGTGCAAAGTCGTCACCGATGTCGCCCCGCGCACGGGCCAGTTGCAGGGCCCCCCGCAAGGCCGCTTTCTGGCTGACGGTGACCTTGTGCTCAAGCACCGCTGCGCTGACAGGTTCGTCGAGGCCCAGTTGCTCGCGCAAATAGCGTTGGTAGCGCGCGCCGATATCCAGTTCGCGGCACAGGCGGGTGAAGGTGCTCACACTGATTTTTTCGCGGATCCCGGGCAGCGTGTCGAACTGGCCGGTATCGGAGGGTGTGGTGATGAATGTCGAGGCGGGTTCGAAGGCGCCTTCAAGGGTTTCGTCGTGTTCGAAGTTATGCAAGGCCGCGTCCAGCAACGACACGGTCCAGGTGCGCGCAGCCCCGGAAGGGATCGAAAACCAGGGGGTGTGCTGGGGGATGTACAGGCGCAGAAACACGGTTTCACTGTTGAGGTTCAGGCCGTGGCGCGTTTTCAGGGCCTCTTCAAGTACCTGACGGGCAAAGTCCTTGGGACCTTTGACGTGTTTGAGTGCGTCATCCACTGCATTTTGAGCGTTCCAGTGCTCCGCGTTCAGGCGCTTGAGCGCGGCGTTGGCGGGCAACGGCCGGGGTTGGGCGCGGGCCAGGGCGTGCTGTTTGGCGCTGGAGGCCTTGCCTATCCAGCTTGGGATGGCGTTTCGGAGAAGCTGGTAGTGGCTGTCGGGCTGGCGGGAGGAGGAGGGTGTGCTCATGCTCAATCTCTGATGGCAGGAAAGCACATCAGTAGATCAGCGTGTTTCACCCCGTCGGCTCTAGATAGTTAGTTTAAACTGCGCCATTGCGATGGTATTTGTCGCATTGGCGTAAACCCGCCAAAATCGCGGGTTGGCGCTATAAGAAGTTGTCGCTTGGCGACAAGGCCGCACTGAAAACTGTCCTTACAATCCCTGCATCGCCCGCCAGTTCCAGGCAGGCGTTCCTCTTCAGGAGACTCCGATGTCCGTTGAGCAAGCCCCGGTGCAACGTGCCGATTTCGACCAGGTCATGGTGCCTAACTACGCACCTGCCGCCTTCATCCCCGTGCGTGGCGAAGGTTCTCGTGTATGGGACCAGGCGGGGCGCGAGCTGATCGACTTTGCCGGCGGCATCGCGGTCAACGTGTTGGGCCACGCCCATCCGGCGCTGGTCGGCGCGCTGACCGAACAGGCCAACAAGCTGTGGCACGTCTCCAACGTCTTCACCAATGAGCCGGCCCTGCGCCTGGCCCACAAGCTGATCGACGCCACCTTTGCCGAGCGCGTGTTTTTCTGCAACTCCGGCGCCGAGGCCAACGAGGCCGCGTTCAAGCTGGCCCGTCGCGTTGCGTTCGACCGCTTCGGCACCGAGAAGTACGAGATCATCGCCGCGCTGAACAGCTTCCACGGCCGTACCCTGTTCACCGTCAACGTTGGTGGCCAGTCCAAGTACTCCGATGGTTTCGGCCCTAAAATCACCGGCATCACCCACGTTCCTTATAACGACCTGGCGGCGCTCAAAGCCGCTGTGTCGGACAAGACCTGCGCCGTGGTGCTGGAGCCGATCCAGGGCGAAGGCGGCGTGCTGCCGGCCGAAGTGGCTTACCTGCAAGGCGCCCGTGAACTGTGTGATGCCAACAACGCGCTGCTGGTGTTCGACGAAGTGCAGACCGGCATGGGCCGCAGCGGCCACCTGTTCGCCTACCAGCATTACGGCGTAGTGCCAGACATCCTCACCAGCGCCAAGAGCCTGGGCGGCGGTTTCCCGATTGCGGCCATGCTCACCCGTGAAGACCTGGCCAAGCACCTGGTGGTCGGCACCCACGGCACCACCTACGGCGGCAACCCGCTGGCGTGCGCGGTGGCAGAAGCGGTGATCGACGTGATCAACACCCCTGAGGTATTGGCCGGCGTGAACGCCAAGCACGACCTGTTCAAGGCGCGCCTGGAACAGATCGGCAAGCAATACGGCATCTTCACCGAAGTGCGCGGCATGGGCCTGCTGCTCGGTTGCTTGCTGAGCGATGCGTACAAGGGCAAGGCCAAGGACGTGTTCAACGCGGCCGAGAAAGAAAACCTGATGATCCTGCAAGCCGGCCCGGACGTGGTGCGTTTTGCCCCAAGCCTGGTGGTGGAAGAGGCGGACATCAAGGAAGGCCTGGACCGTTTTGAACGTGCTGTGAAAGCGCTGACGCAAGCTTGATACACCGTTTGGCGTCCGAACGATCGGGCGCCGAACACACATTCAAAAGGCCGGACTGGATCAAATGTGGGAGCCGCTTGTGTGGCGAGGGAGCAAGCTCCCTCGCCACACAAGCCCGCTCCGAATCAGAATCTGTCCGGCATTTTTTCCTCTGCAAGTTTTCGAGTTAAGGAGTGACACCATGCTGGTGATGCGCCCCGCGCAAATGGCTGATCTGGGCGAGGTACAGCGTCTGGCTGCGGACAGCCCGATTGGTGTCACCTCCTTGCCGGACGATGTGGAACGCCTCAGCGACAAGATCGCCGCCAGCGAAGCGTCCTTCGCCGCCGAGGTGAGTTTCAACGGTGAAGAAAGCTATTTCTTCGTGCTCGAAGACACCGAGAGCGGCAAGCTCGCCGGCTGCTCGGCCATCGTCGCTTCGGCCGGTTATTCCGAGCCGTTCTACAGCTTTCGTAACGAGACCTTCGTGCACGCCTCCCGCGAGCTGAAGATCCACAACAAGATCCACGTGCTTTCCCAATGCCACGACCTCACCGGCAACAGCCTGCTCACCAGTTTCTACGTGGTGCCCGAGCTGGTCGGTTCGCCGTGGTCGGAACTCAATTCCCGTGGCCGCCTGCTGTTCGTCGCCAGCCACCCCGAGCGCTTTGCCGACTCGGTGGTGACCGAGATCGTCGGCTACAGCGACGAGAACGGTGACTCGCCGTTCTGGGACGCCATCGGCCGCAATTTCTTCGACCTCAACTACGCCGCCGCCGAGCGCCTGTGCGGGCTGAAAAGCCGTACCTTCCTCGCCGAGCTGATGCCGCATTACCCGATCTACGTGCCGCTGCTGCCGGACGAAGCCCAGGAAGCCATGGGCCAGGTGCACCCGCGTGCGCAGATCACCTTCGACATCCTGATGCGCGAAGGCTTCGAGACCGACCACTACATCGACATCTTCGACGGTGGCCCGACATTGCACGCACGGGTCTCGGGCATTCGCTCCATCGCCCAGAGCCGCGTGGTGCCGGTGAAGATCGGCGAGATGGTCAAGGGGGCCGGCCGCCAGTACCTGGTGAGCAACGGGCAGTTGCAGGATTACCGTGCGGTGATGCTGGAGCTGGACTACGCGCCGGGCAAGCCAGTGACCCTGGACCTGGCCGCCGCCGAGGCCCTGGGTGTTGGCGAAGGCGCGAGTGTGCGCCTGGTCGCGGTTTAAAGAATTGAGTGTCGCGGGTGGCTGCCAGGCAGCGGCCCGTCTGAGGAGATAGCATGATCGTTCGTCCCGTACGCAGCAGCGATTTACCGGCCCTGATTGATCTGGCGCGCAGCACTGGCACCGGCCTCACCACCTTGCCGGCCAACGAAGAGCGCCTGACACACCGGGTTGGCTGGGCGGAAAAAACCTTTCGCGGCGACGCCGGGCGTGGCGATGCCGACTACCTGTTCGTGCTGGAAAACGACGAAGGCCGCGTAGTGGGCATTTCCGCCATCGCCGGTGCCGTCGGCCTGCGTGAGCCCTGGTACAACTTCCGGGTGGGCCTGACCGTCAGCGCCTCCCAGGAACTGAATATCTACCGCGAGATTCCGACGCTGTTTTTGGCCAACGACCTCACCGGCAACTCCGAGCTGTGTTCGTTGTTCCTGCACGCCGATTACCGCACCGGCCTCAACGGCCGCATGCTGGCCAAGGCACGCCTGCTGTTCATCGCCGAATTCCCGCAGCTGTTTGGCAACAAGATCATCGCCGAGATGCGCGGTGTGTCCAACGACGCGGGGCGTTCACCGTTCTGGGAAAGCTTGGGCCGTCACTTCTTCAAGATGGAATTCAGCCAGGCGGATTACCTCACCGGCGTGGGCAACAAGGCGTTTATCGCCGAGTTGATGCCAAAGTTTCCGCTGTACAGCTGCTTCCTGTCCGAAGACGCGCGCAACGTGATCGGCAAGGTGCATCCGGACACCGAGCCGGCGCTGAGCATGCTCAAGAGCGAAGGTTTCAGCTACCAGGGCTATGTCGATATCTTCGACGCCGGCCCGGCCGTGGAGTGTGAAACCACCAAGATCCGTGCGGTGCGCGACAGCCAGTCGCTGGTGTTGGCCATCGGCACGCCGGGGGACGACGCCACGCCGTTCCTCATCCACAACCGCAAACGCGAAGAGTGCCGTATTACCGCCGCACCGGCCCGCCTGGCAGCGGGCACTTTGGTGGTCGATCCGCTGACCGCCAAGCGCCTGCAACTGGTGGTGGGTGATCAAGTGCGTGCCGTACCGTTGTCCGCTGCTCGGGAGTCCAAGTAATGAATTCGCTGTATATCGCAGGTAGCTGGCTGGCTGGCCAGGGTGAACTGTTCGAATCGCGCAACCCGGTGACCCAGCAGGTGCTGTGGGCGGGCAATGGCGCCACGGCCGAGCAGGTTGAATCCGCCGTGCAGGCCGCGCGCCAGGCATTCCCGGCCTGGGCCAGGCGCCCGTTGGAAGAACGCATCAGTGTGCTGGAAACCTTCGCTGCTACCCTGAAACAACGCGCCGATGAAATCGCCCATTGCATCGGTGAAGAGACCGGCAAGCCGCTGTGGGAGTCGGCCACCGAAGTCACCAGCATGGCCAACAAGATCGCCATCTCGGTGCAAAGCTACCGCGAGCGTACCGGCGAGAAGAGCGGCCCCCTGGCCGACGCCACTGCCGTATTGCGCCACAAGCCCCACGGCGTGGTGGCGGTGTTTGGCCCCTATAACTTCCCGGGTCACTTGCCCAACGGGCACATCGTGCCGGCGTTGCTGGCGGGTAACACCGTGCTGTTCAAGCCCAGCGAGCTGACCCCCAAGGTTGCCGAACTGACCGTGCAATGCTGGATCGAAGCCGGCCTGCCGGCGGGTGTGTTGAACCTGCTGCAGGGCGCGCGGGAAACCGGTATCGCCCTGGCGGCCAACCCGGGTATCGACGGGTTGTTCTTCACCGGTTCCAGCCGTACCGGCAACCATCTGCACCAGCAGTTCTCGGGGCGTCCGGACAAGATCCTGGCCCTGGAAATGGGCGGCAACAACCCGCTGGTGGTGGATGAAGTGGCTGACGTGGATGCGGCGGTCTATACCATCATCCAGTCGGCGTTCATCTCGGCAGGCCAGCGTTGCACCTGTGCGCGCCGCCTGCTGGTGCCGGAAGGCGCGTGGGGCGATGCGCTGCTGGCGCGCCTGGTGGCGGTCAGCTCGACCATTGCAGTGGGCGCGTTTGACCAGCAACCCGCGCCGTTCATGGGCTCGGTGATTTCCCTCGCGGCAGCCAAGGCACTGATGGAAGCCCAGGAATTGATGTTGGCCAACGGCGCGGTCGCGTTGCTGGAAATGACCCAGCCCCAGGATCAGGCGGCGTTGCTGACCCCAGGCATCATTGACGTGACCGGCGTGACCGAGCGTGAAGACGAAGAGCTGTTCGGCCCGCTGCTGCAGGTGATCCGCTACACGGGTTTCGAAGCGGCGATTGCCGAGGCCAACAACACGCAATACGGCCTGGCGGCGGGCTTGTTGTCGGACTCCGAGGCGCGCTACCAGCAGTTCTGGCTGGAAAGCCGGGCGGGGATCGTCAACTGGAACAAACAGCTGACCGGCGCCGCCAGTACCGCGCCGTTTGGTGGGGTAGGGGCCTCGGGCAACCACCGCGCCAGTGCGTATTACGCGGCGGATTATTGCGCGTACCCGGTGGCGTCGTTGGAGACCCCAACCTTGGCGGTGCCAGCAACCCTGACCCCTGGCATTACGCTGATCTAAAGGTGGGGCTGATTTGTGTGGGAGCAGGCTTGCCTGCGATTGCATCACCCTGGTCCAACTGACGGACCGAGGTGTCTGCATCGCCGGCAAGCCAGCTCCTACAGTTGATTGGGTTTACAGATAGAGAGTTGCGGTGATTTAAGCGTCGCAGCTGATGCCTATAAAAACAGATGTTCGTGGAGCCTCGCCGATGAAATCCTATGAAGTCAATTTTGACGGTCTAGTGGGGCCGACCCATAACTATGGCGGTTTGTCCTTCGGCAACGTCGCGTCCCAGAGCAACAGCCAGCAGCATTCCAACCCCAAGGAAGCGGCGTTGCAGGGCCTGCAGAAAATGAAAGCCCTGATGGACATGGGCTTTGTGCAAGGCGTATTGGCGCCCCAGGAACGTCCTGATGTGGCCGCCTTGCGCAGCCTCGGTTTCAGCGGCAGCGACGCCCAGGTGATCCAGCAGGCCGCCAAGCAAGCCATGCCGCTGCTGGTGGCGAGCTGCTCGGCGTCGAGCATGTGGGTGGCCAACGCCGCCACGGTCAGCCCGAGCGCCGACACCTTTGACGGCCGCGTGCATTTCACCGCCGCCAACCTCAACTGCAAATACCACCGCAGCATCGAGCACCCGACCACCAGCCGCGTGCTGGGTGCGATGTTCGCCGATGGGAAGCACTTCGCCCATCACGCCGCCTTGCCGGCCGTGGCGCAGTTTGGTGACGAAGGCGCCGCCAACCACACGCGTTTCTGCCGTGAGTACGGCGAGGCGGGCGTTGAGTTTTTCGTGTTCGGCCGCAGTGCGTTCGACCCGCGCTACCCGGCGCCGCAGAAGTACCCGGCGCGCCAGACCCTTGAAGCGTCCCAGGCCGTTGCACGCCTGCACGGGCTCAAGGACGACGGCGTGGTCTACGCCCAGCAGAACCCGGCGGTGATCGATGCCGGCGTGTTCCACAACGACGTGATCGCGGTGGGCAACGGCGAAGTGCTGTTCTATCACGAGGACGCGTTCCTCAATACCGAACAGATGCTGGGCGAACTGCACGCCAAGTTGGGCAAGCTGGGCGGCAACTTCCAGTCCGTTTGCGTGCCGCGCGCCCAGGTCAGCGTCGAGGACGCCGTGCGTTCGTACCTGTTCAACAGCCAGTTGCTCAGCCGTGCCGACGGCTCGATGCTGTTGATCGTGCCGGAAGAATGCCGCGCCAACGAGCGCGTCTGGCAGTACTTGCAGGGCCTGACCGCTTCCGGTGGGCTGATCCGCGAAGTGAAGGTGTTCGACCTCAAGCAAAGCATGCAGAACGGCGGTGGCCCGGCGTGCCTGCGCTTGCGCGTGGCGTTGAATGAAACGGAACTGGCGGCGGTGAATCCAGGCGTTATCATGACGGCGCCGTTGTACGAAACGCTGACCCAATGGGTAGGCAAGCATTACCGCGACAGCCTGCGCGAAAGCGACCTGGCTGACCCGCAGTTACTGCTTGAATGCCGGACGGCACTGGATGAACTGACGCAAATCCTTAAACTGGGCTCGGTTTATCCTTTCCAGATCAATTAACGCCATACGGCTGAGAACTATAGTTATGACCACCGACACCCTGAAGCTGATCCTTGAAGACACCGACGGCACCCAGCTGGAAACTTCCTGCACCCGCGTCGCGGTGGTGTGGCAGGGCAAGGAGATCTGGATCCAGCACGACGGCCGTGGCCAACTGCTGATCGGCGTGGACGTGGAAGAAGGCGACGCCGAGTACGCCAACCTGCTGATGCGCCCGCTGGCCACCAACCTGATGAGCCTGCAACTGGAAATGGAACCGGCCGACGTTGAAGGTGACGACGACGATCACGTCCACGGTCCAGGCTGCAACCACTAAGGAAGCTGCTTATGCTCGCCCTCGGCAAACTGCTTGAACTGACCCTCGCCGGTCGTGAACCGGCGCAAAAAATTCAACTGACTGTCGACGGCGTGCAGATGCGCTGGCTCAGCGAGGGCGCGCTTGAAGTACGCCCGCCGCAGGGCCGCGACAACGGCAGCGACTTGCTGCTGTCGTCTGGCATCCATGGCAACGAAACCGCGCCGATCGAACTGCTCGACCGCCTGTTGCATGGCATTGCCCGTGGGGAGATCAAGCCCCGCAACCGCATCCTGTTCCTGTTCGGCAACCCCGAGGCCATGCGTCGCGGCGAGCGTTACCTGGAACTGGACGTCAACCGGCTGTTCAACGGCCGTCACGAACAAAACATCGGCCCGGAGGCCATGCGCGCCGCCGAGCTGGAGCAACTGGCCCGCACCTTCTTCAGCCTGCCGGGCCGTTCGCGCCTGCATTACGACCTGCACACGGCGATTCGTGGTTCGAAGATCGAACAGTTTGCGCTGTACCCGTGGAAGGACGGGCGCCAGCATTCACGCCGCGAACTGGAACGCCTGCGTGCCGCCGGCATGGAAGCGGTGTTGTTGCAGAACAAGACCTCGATCACCTTTACCGCATTCACCTACGAGCAACTGGAGGCTGAAGCCTTCACCCTGGAATTGGGCAAGGCGCGGCCGTTCGGGCAGAACCAGGGCGTGGACGTGTCCCGCCTGGAAACCCGCTTGAAGCAGATCATCGAAGGCACCGAACCTGAGGTGTCCAGCCTGGATGGCCTGCAACTGTTTGCCGTGTCCCGTGAAGTCATCAAGCACAGCGATGCTTTCCTGATGCACTTGCCAGCGGATGTGGAAAACTTCTCTCCGCTGGCCAAGGGGTATCTGCTGGCAGAAGACGTGGCCAAGACCCGTTGGGTGATCGAGGAGGAGGGCGCGCGGATCATCTTCCCCAACCCGAAGGTCAAGAATGGCCTGCGGGCAGGGATTCTGATTGTGCCTTGCTCGGATGCGGCGCTGGGCTAGTCGCCTTTCTTGCTCGAAAAGTAGCTGCTGCGCAGCGGCAGTCCGAACTCCTTGCGAATGCCATTTTCGGTGAAGGCTTCGGGGTTGGTCTGTGTGGGCGGCGTCGCAGGGTTGAAGTCGAAGTCAAAAGGCTCCATGGCAATGGGCAGGCCCACGGCCTGACGCTCTCGGTTGGGCGTCTGTACGGTTTTGCTCCCTTCTGTTTCTGCGGTCTCGCCAGGGACTGCGGTGCCGGTCACAGCGTTGTAGGCGTGACACAGCTCGTGATACAGCCCGATGATCGGCAGCAGACCTGACGGGCTGAAGTTCGGGTTGTATTTCACCAACCCCCCGTAGGCCGGGGTGCCAGGTTGACCGCTGCGAAGGACGGGTTCCTCTGTTGTGGAGGACAGCGTGAACGACGCGTTCGCCATTTCAAAGAACTCAATTCGCACCGGTTGCCCGCCCTTTCGTGCCGCAGTATCCAGCGCCAGCAACAGCTGTTGCCCATTGGGTGAGAGGCGAAACAGTGCAAGGTCTGCCTCTACGCGCGCGATGAAATCCGCCGTGCCCTCGACCCGTACGCCGGTTTTACCGGCGTCACTGGCAGCCACCAGCGTGTGATTGACGGCATGGGGATCGTCAGGCATCAGCACCGCCATGATCTGTTCGACACTGGGTAAAGGCAGGGTGTTGAGTTTTTCCAGCATCCACTCACGGCGTTGAGCATTGCTGATGGCGACCATTTTCGTATCCGGCTGGCTGTATACCGTGTCGATCGGTTTTAGCCGACTGACAAGGTCATGCCCCTGGCCGGGGTAGATGACATGGGTGCCAGTGCCGGCATTGATGGCGTCGTTGCCGTCACCCCCACTGAGAATGTTATGCCCGCTGCCGCCGGTGATGACATCATCGCCGGGGCCGCCGTCGATGAAGTTCAACCCGCTGCCTGCTTGAACACGGTCGTCGCCCAGGCCGGCATAAACCCGGGTGTTCTCAGCGCTGGAAATGTGGATGCTGTCATCGCCGCTCCCGGCGTCCAGGTTGCAGATGCCCGAGGTGACTTTAACGGTATCGTTACCCTCGCCGGTCAAGAGGGTAGTATGCCGACCGCCGACATTCAGGTAGTCATCTCCGGAACCTGAGTTGATAACGACGGGGTTTTCTATGCCATCGTCCAGGTGCAACGTGTCTGCGCCCTCACGGGTAGTGAGGATGAGGGTCTGTTGTCTGGATGAAGGGATGATCCGGTAGAGCGTGTTGGCCACATGGAGATGTAACTGATCGCCCTCGGTGGTGAGCCAGAGCGAGTTTTGCTCGGCCTTGAAGGTAAACCGCAGCAGGTCGTCCAGCGGGGGCTTGCGGTTAAGCGTGCGCAACCTGACGCGCACGACGTTCAGGTGATTGTCCTGGTAGACCATTTTTTCCGACGATAAAGGCAGGATGGGCTCCAGTCCCAGGTCGTTGAGGGACGGGCAGCCACCGTATATGGCATAGGTGTCGCTGGGGGTGTCAGGCACAAAGTGGGGGCGGGTCATGGTCGTGCAGGCCTCATGTGAGTGGTGGGCTGGGGATCAGCCGGTGGCTCACTAGACCGCATCTACCTGGAACGTCGGTGGTAGATGCTTCAATGAAAACGCCCCGGTCACGGGGGTGAGCGGGGCGTTTTCGACGCGGCCTGGATTCAGACCGCCAGCTTCTGCTCGCTGCGGCGGATTGCACGTACCTTGTGCAGGGTATCGGCACAGGTGCGGGCGGCTTCCTGGCCCTTGTGCACGAAGTGATCGAAGAAGAAGGTGTGGTGTTCGCTGCCCGCGTGGAAGTGGTGCGGGGTCAGGGACACCGAGAACACCGGTACTTCCGTTTCCAGCTGCACTTGCATCAGGCCGCTGACCACCGATTGGGCGACGAATTCGTGGCGGTAGATGCCGCCGTCCACCACCAGCGCGGCGGCGACGATACCGGCGTAACGACCGGTCTTGGCCAGCAGCTTGGCGTGCAGGGGCATTTCAAAGGCGCCGCCGACTTCGAAGAAATCGATGTCCGATTCCTGGTAGCCCTGCGCGATCATTTCGGCGAGGAAGCCTTTGCGCGATTGGTCGACAATATCCTTGTGCCAGCAGGCCTGGATAAACGCGACGCGCTCGCCGTGGTGGTGCTTGATTTTGCTGTCGATTGCGGTGGGTTGCATGTTCTGACTCCTGTTTAAGAAAAAAACAGGGCGTTATGAATCGAATGGGATTTAAGGGTACGGACAGCTTCGTCATGCAAGCATGAGGTCGGCGCGCGGCTCTTAGGTGCCAATCCCGTTCTCTCTTCATCCGGACTATGACCGTCGGCCCCGGGATCACACCGGGTCTGCTGACCTTGTCGCCGTCCTGCGCGAGCAGTTCGAGGCGCCAAGCGCTCGCGGGCTATGCACATTGCGTGCAATTACCGCCGGTGGGGAATTGCACCCCGCCCTGAGAACGTTGCCGCCAGAACCCTGGCGGCGGAGAGTTTTTAACACGGTTTTTCAAAAACTGCACCACCGCTGTATCGATAAGCTATATCGGTTTGTTTGGTTGGTATTCGATTGAAGGGGTTTGGGGCTTGATATTCCGTGGCTTTGCCCGCAGTAATCTGTTTCAAAAGGAACTTACTCATCCCTCAGAGGCTTGTTTCATGTCTGTGATCGACCTGCGCAGCGACACCGTGACCCAACCCACCCCCGGCATGCGGGACGCCATGGCCAATGCGGCCAGCGGTGATGACGTGTACGGCGAAGACCCCAGCGTCAACCATCTGGAAGCCGAACTGGCCAAACGCCTGGGTTTTGCCGCTGCGTTGTTCGTGCCCACCGGCACCATGAGCAACCTGTTGGCGTTGATGGCGCACTGTGAGCGTGGCGAGGAATACATCGTCGGCCAGCAGGCCCACACCTACAAGTACGAAGGTGGCGGCGCGGCGGTGCTCGGTTCGATCCAGCCCCAGCCACTGGAAGTGCAGGCGGACGGCTCGCTGGACCTGGACCAGGTGCTGGCGGCGATCAAGCCTGATGACTTCCACTTTGCCCGCACGCGTCTGCTGGCGCTGGAAAACACCATGCAAGGCAAGGTGTTGCCGCTGGAGTACCTGGCGAAGGCGAGGGCGTTTACCCGTGAACACGGCCTGGCCCTGCATTTGGATGGCGCGCGGCTCTACAACGCGGCGGTCAAGCTGGGCGTGGATGCGCGGGAAATTGCCCGGCATTTCGATTCGGTGTCGGTGTGCCTGTCCAAGGGCCTCGGCGCGCCGATTGGTTCGGTGCTGTGCGGCTCCACGGCGTTGATCGCCAAGGCGCGTCGCCTGCGCAAGATGGTCGGCGGTGGCATGCGTCAGGCCGGTTCGCTGGCGGCAGCGGGGCTGTATGCCCTGGATCATCAGGTGCAGCGTCTGGCCGAGGACCACGCCAACGCCCAATGGCTGGGGGATGAACTGCGCAAGGCCGGTTTTGAGGTCGAGCCGGTGCAGACCAACATGGTCTACGTGCAGATCGGCGACCGGGCGCAGGCCCTGAAGGCGTTTGCCGCCGAGCGCGGCATCACGTTGAGCGCCGCACCGCGCCTGCGCATGGTCACGCATCTGGACGTGAGCCGGGCGCAGATGGAGCAGGTGCTGCAGACATTTGTCGAGTTTTCCCGAAAATGACAGTGCAGACCGTCTAATTGACTGTTTCTATCGCATAAACACGCTGTACCACCGGCAAAGGGCCGATATAATGCGGCCCTTTGCCGTCGCTCCGTCTGATGATGTTGCGCACTGGCCTTTGGCCGCAGCCTCCGTGGAAGAACCTAATGAAAAGCGCAGAAATCCGTGAAGCCTTCCTTCGCTTCTTCGAAGAGCAAGGTCACACCCGTGTAGCCTCCAGCTCCTTGATCCCAGGCAATGACCCCACCCTGCTGTTCACCAACGCGGGCATGAACCAGTTCAAGGACTGCTTCCTGGGTCAGGAAAAACGTGCCTACACCCGTGCTGTCAGCAGCCAGAAGTGCGTGCGCGCCGGTGGTAAGCACAACGACCTGGAGAACGTCGGCTACACCGCCCGTCACCACACCTTTTTCGAAATGCTCGGCAACTTCAGCTTTGGCGACTATTTCAAGCAGGACGCGATCAACTTCGCCTGGACCTTCCTCACCGGCGTGCTGAAGCTGCCGAAGGAAAAACTCTGGGTGACCGTCTACGCCAGCGATGACGAAGCCTACGACATCTGGACGAAGCAGGTTGGCGTACCGGCCGAGCGCATGGTGCGTATCGGCGATAACAAAGGCGCACCGTACGCGTCCGACAACTTCTGGACCATGGGCGACACCGGCCCGTGCGGCCCTTGCACCGAGATCTTCTACGACCACGGCGCCGACATCTGGGGCGGCCCTCCGGGTTCGCCGGAAGAAGACGGCGACCGTTACATCGAGATCTGGAACAACGTGTTCATGCAGTTCAACCGCACCGCCGATGGCGTGCTGCATCCACTGCCAGCGCCGTCGGTGGACACCGGCATGGGCCTGGAGCGGATCAGTGCGGTGATGCAGCACGTGCATTCCAACTACGAAATCGACCTGTTCCAGAGCCTGCTGGCCGCGGCTGCCAAGGCCATCGGTTGCGCCAACGAAGAGCAGGCTTCGCTCAAGGTGGTGGCTGACCACATCCGTTCCTGCGGTTTCCTGATTGCCGACGGCGTGCTGCCGTCCAACGAAGGTCGTGGTTATGTGCTGCGCCGCATCATCCGTCGCGCCTGCCGCCACGGTAACAAGCTGGGTGCCAACGGCAGCTTCTTCTACCAGATCGTTGCGGCCCTGGTGGCCGAGATGGGCGACGCGTTCCCTGAGCTGACCCAGAACCAGGCGCACATTGAGCGCGTGTTGAAGGCCGAGGAAGAGCAGTTCGCCAAGACCCTGGAGCAGGGCCTGAAAATCCTCGAGCAGGACCTTGCCGGCCTGCAGGGCACCGTGGTGCCGGGCGACGTGGTGTTCAAGCTCTACGACACCTATGGTTTCCCGATGGACCTGACCGGCGACATCGCCCGTGAGCGCAACCTGACCCTCGACGAGGAAGGTTTCGAGCGCGAGATGGAAGCCCAGCGCGTGCGCGCACGTTCGGCCAGCTCGTTCGGCCTGGACTACAACAGCCTGGTCAAGGTTGACGTGGCCACCGAGTTCACCGGCTACACCGCCACCCAAGCCTCGGCCAAAGTGGTTGCCCTCTATAAAGAAGGCCAGTCGGTCGACGTCTTGAATGAAGGTGACGACGGTGTTGTGGTGCTGGACCAGACCCCGTTCTACGCCGAATCCGGTGGCCAGATCGGCGACTGCGGCTTCCTCAAGGCTGCCTCCGGCCGTTTTGACGTGCGCGACACCACCAAGACCGGTGGTGCGTTCCTGCATCACGGTGTGCTGGCTTCGGGCAGCCTGACCGTAGGTTCGCCGGTAGACGCGCAAGTGGACGCGGACGTGCGTCACGCCACGTCGCTGAACCACTCGGCCACTCACTTGCTGCACGCTGCACTGCGCCAGGTACTGGGCGAGCACGTTCAGCAGAAAGGTTCGTTGGTGGACAGCCAGCGCCTGCGTTTCGACTTCAGCCACTTTGAAGCGATCAAGCCTGAGCAGATCAAGGCGCTGGAAGACATCGTCAACGCCGAGATCCGCAAGAACACCGCAGTGGAAACCGAAGAGACCGATATCGAGACCGCCAAGGCCAAGGGCGCCATGGCGCTGTTCGGCGAGAAGTACGGCGACAGCGTGCGCGTGCTGAGCATGGGCGGCGATTTCTCGGTGGAACTGTGTGGCGGTATCCACGCCAACCGTACCGGCGATATCGCCTTGCTCAAGATCATCAGCGAAGGCGGCGTGGCCTCTGGTGTACGTCGTATTGAAGCAGTGACCGGCGCTGCGGCCCTGGCCTACCTCAATGCGGCCGAAGAACAACTCAAGGAAGCGGCCAGCCTGGTCAAGGGCAGCCGCGACAACCTGATCGACAAGCTGTCCGCTGTGCTGGAGCGCAACCGTGCGCTGGAGAAACAGCTGGAACAGTTGCAAGCCAAGGCAGCCAGTGCGGCGGGTGACGATTTGTCTGCTACCGCGCTGGACGTCAAGGGTGTGAAAGTCCTGGCTGCGCGCCTGGATGGCCAGGACGGCAAGGCGTTGTTGGCCTTGGTCGATCAGTTGAAGAACAAGCTCGGCCGCGCAGTGATCCTGCTCGGCGGTGTCCATGAGGATAAGGTCGTTCTGGTTGCCGGTGTAACCAAGGACCTGACTGGCCAACTCAAGGCCGGTGATTTGATGAAGCAAGCCGCTGCGGCAGTGGGCGGGAAGGGCGGTGGTCGTCCGGACATGGCGCAAGGCGGTGGTGTAGACGCAGGCTCCCTGGACGCGGCCCTGGCCCTGACCGTGCCGTTTGTCGAGGCAGGCATTTAAGGCACTGTTAATGAGCCCATGGTCTAGTCATGGGCTCGCTGCGGTGCTGGAAGATTTGTTTATTGGGCGCCCCTTTACGGGCTGAGGCGGCTTAGAAATGGCTTTGATCGTACAGAAATTTGGAGGCACCTCGGTCGGCTCTGTCGAAAGAATCGAGCAGGTCGCCGACAAGGTTAAGAAATTCCGCGATGCCGGCGACGACCTGGTGGTGGTGCTGTCGGCCATGAGCGGTGAGACCAATCGCCTGATCGACCTGGCCAAGGCAATCAGCGGTGATCAACAGCCGCTGCCGCGTGAGCTGGATGTGATCGTGTCGACCGGTGAGCAGGTGACCATTGCTCTGTTGGCCATGGCGCTGAACAAGCGTGGCGTGCCCGCGGTGTCCTACACTGGCAGCCAGGTACGTATCCTGACCGACAGTGCGCACACCAAGGCGCGCATCCTGCAGATCGACGATCAGAAGATTCGTGCGGACCTGAAGGAAGGTCGAGTGGTCGTTGTCGCCGGTTTCCAGGGCGTTGACGAGCAAGGCAACATCACCACCCTCGGGCGTGGCGGTTCGGACACCACTGGCGTAGCGTTGGCAGCGGCCCTGAAGGCCGATGAATGCCAGATCTACACCGATGTCGACGGCGTCTACACCACTGACCCGCGTGTGGTGTCCGTGGCCCAGCGCCTGGACAAGATTACCTTTGAAGAGATGCTGGAAATGGCCAGCCTCGGTTCCAAGGTGCTGCAGATTCGCGCGGTGGAGTTCGCCGGCAAGTACAACGTTCCGCTGCGCGTATTGCACAGCTTCAAAGAGGGTCCGGGCACCCTCATTACTATTGATGAAGAGGAATCCATGGAACAGCCGATCATTTCCGGCATCGCTTTCAACCGCGATGAAGCCAAGCTGACGATCCGTGGCGTGCCAGACACCCCGGGCGTGGCCTTCAAGATCCTGGGCCCTATCAGTGGCGCGAACATTGAAGTCGACATGATCGTGCAGAACGTTTCGCACGATAACACCACCGATTTCACTTTCACCGTGCACCGCAACGAGTACGATGCGGCGGAGCGGATCCTGCAGAACACCGCCAGCGAGATCGGCGCACGTGAAGTGGTCGGCGACACCAAGATTGCCAAGGTGTCGATCGTGGGTGTGGGCATGCGTTCCCATGCCGGCGTTGCCAGCCGCATGTTCGAGGCCCTGGCCAAGGAAAGCATCAACATCCAGATGATCTCCACGTCTGAGATCAAGGTCTCGGTGGTGATCGAAGAGAAGTACCTGGAGTTGGCTGTGCGCGCCTTGCACACCGCTTTTGAGCTCGACGCTCCGGCCCGACAGGGCGAGTGATGCAGTGCCAGGAAGGCGCGGTTTACCGCGCCTTTCCTTTTTTTGTGGGGCGCATGTTCTTTTGCGTGGGCTCGACAATACTTAGGCGGGTAGGGCTATGACCTTTTTGGTTGTAGGTCGAAGGCCTTTTTTTTGCAGACTGTTGTTCCTGAACTGAAATGCGTGAGGAGAAAGGTATGCTGATTCTGACTCGTCGGTGCGCAGAAAGCCTGATTATCGGTGATGGCGAAATCACCGTGACCGTGCTCGGCGTCAAAGGCAATCAAGTACGTATCGGGGTTAACGCTCCGAAAGAGGTAGCGGTCCACCGCGAGGAAATCTACCTGCGGATCAAGAAAGAGAAGGACGAAGAACCAAGCCTTTAATTTTTATCGTTTTTTATGTTTGCAAACGGGGATGAACGTGGTTAATATACGCCCCGTGTTGCGGAGAGCTGGCCGAGTGGCCGAAGGCGCTCCCCTGCTAAGGGAGTACACCTCAAAAGGGTGTCGGGGGTTCGAATCCCCCGTTCTCCGCCATTATTTGCTTAGTACGTTGCAATCTGGTTTTTTCGCTAAGTTGTTGAAATTAAACGAAAAAATAGCTTTACATAGAGATTGAACGGCCTATAATGCGCGGCAACAAATGCACTCGTAGCTCAGCTGGATAGAGTACTCGGCTACGAACCGAGCGGTCACAGGTTCGAATCCTGTCGAGTGCACCATTTAAGAGTTAGTTGCAGCGATGCAGGTAGCTTGGCTTCAACCAGTTGTGATCTGGTCTAAAAACACAATCTGCACTCGTAGCTCAGCTGGATAGAGTACTCGGCTACGAACCGAGCGGTCACAGGTTCGAATCCTGTCGAGTGCACCATACAAACAAAAAGCCCGCCGAGTGCGGGCTTTTTGCCGTCTGGGGTTTGTGTAGGACTTCATCTTTTTCTCCTGCCTTCATGTGTTTTCCTTCTCCGCTACGTCGTCGCAGTTCATAGATGCAGCCGATGCTCAGCTTTGGCTCGCAAGCGCTTGTTCTTTCCAGTTTTTTGACGTTAAAAGCGCGCGCAGCGTGTATCATTGCGCCCGTCAGCCCCGCCGGGGCTTGTGGAATACCTCCATGGACTTACCCAGTAGTTACTCAGTACCCCGCTTTACCAATCATGAATTGACTGATTGATCCTTCCGGCGTGCCCCGCTGCTGGGAGTGGAGTTCGCCTATGACCGAAGTAGAAGTAAAGAAAACACAAGAAAGCCTGCAGGATCGTCTGGCTCAAGTCATCGAGCTGCTGCAGCGCCAGCGCGTGGTCGAAGACCTCACGCACCGCCAGGAAGGTCCGAACCACGACCGCGTCGAAAACCTGGTCCATCGGCAAAACCTCGTCGAGCTGCAACGCAAGCTTGATGACCTGCACTCCGCCGACGTCGCCTACATTCTTGAAGCCTTGCCGCTTGATGATCGACTGACTCTCTGGCAGTTGGTCAAGGCGGACCGCGACGGCGACATCCTCCTCGAAGTATCCGATTCGGTTCGCGAAACCCTGATCGCCGACATGG
Organism: Pseudomonas sp. TE24901; assembly: GCF_054058375.1. NCBI lineage: Bacteria > Pseudomonadati > Pseudomonadota > Gammaproteobacteria > Pseudomonadales > Pseudomonadaceae > Pseudomonas > Pseudomonas sp. TE24901. The sequence goes on along the minus strand of NZ_JBSSAF010000007.1, from coordinate 352,608 downwards.
ACGATCACGAGCTCCTGGCTGCCGCCAAGGAGATGGACGCTGACGAACTGGCAGACCTGGCCCCTGAGCTGCCGCGTGACGTTGTCCATGAGCTGATGGAGGCCCTCGACGGCCAGCAGCGTGAGCGCGTGCGTTCCGCCTTGTCTTACGACGAGGATCAGGTTGGCGCCCTGATGGACTTCGAGATGGTCACCATCCGTGAAGACGTCAGTCTGGAAGTGGTTCTGCGCTACCTGCGCCGCCTCAAGGAGCTGCCGGGGCACACCGATAAGCTGTTCGTGGTCGATTACGAAGGCATCCTCAAGGGTGTGCTGCCGATCAAGCGTCTGCTGGTCAACGACCCCGAGAAGAAAGTGGCGGATGTCATGGCCAGTGATCCGGTGAGTTTCCACCCGGACGAAGACGCCTATGATGCCGCCCAGGCCTTCGAGCGTTATGACTTGATTTCGGCCCCGGTGGTCGACAAGAACGGCAAGCTGATCGGCCGACTGACCATCGACGAAATGGTCGACCTGATTCGTGAAGAGAGCGAAACCGAAGTCCTCAACATGGCGGGTCTGCGTGAGGAGGAAGATATCTTCGCCTCGGTCTGGCGCTCGCTGCGTAACCGCTGGGCGTGGCTGGCGATCAACCTGATCACGGCGTTCATCGCGTCTCGGGTCATCGGCTTGTTCGAAGGCTCGATCGAGAAATTGGTGGCCCTGGCGGCGCTGATGCCGATTGTGGCCGGTATTGGGGGTAACTCGGGTAACCAGACCATCACCATGATCGTGCGGGCCATGGCCCTGGACCAGGTGAACACCGGCAATACATCACGCCTGATGCGCAAGGAGTTGGCGGTTGCGTTGATCAATGGCGTGGTGTGGGGCGGGGTGATCGGTATCGTGGCCTACTTGCTGTACGGCAGTTGGTCGCTTGGCGTCGTCATGACCGCCGCCATGACGCTCAACCTGCTGCTGGCCGCATTGATGGGGGTGTTGATCCCCATGACCCTGGCGCGCCTTGGGCGCGACCCTGCAATGGGTGCCAGCGTGATGATCACGGCCATGACCGACAGTGGCGGCTTCTTCATCTTCCTGGGCCTGGCCACGATCTTCCTGCTTTGATCCCTCAAGGCAAACCAGCTCCCCGCAGGAGCTGGCTTGCCAGCGATCGCATCCCTTCGGTCCAGTTGACGGACCCCGTCGCCTAGATCGCCGGCAAGCCGGCTCCTACAAAAAAACGCGCAAAAAAAAGCCAGCACATGGCTGGCTTCGGCTTTCAGTTGCAGATCAGTCGGCTTCTGCGGCCGCTTCAACGTCGTGCGCAATAAGCGAGACGAGAGCATTTTGCTGGCGGTGGGAGAGCTGACGAAAACGCTGCAGCAGTTCGCGTTCGTGCAGTGACAGCTCGGGGCTGTCCAGGCGCATGCTCAACTCTTCGCCCAACGCACCTTCCTGAATGAGGCTCTGTTCCAGGCGCGCGATGATTTCGGAGTTCATGCTGCGGTGATGATTGCGAGCCACCTCGGCAATGCGTTCCCGCATTCCGTCTGGCAGACGTACGACGAACTTGTCAGCCGTACGGCTGGAATAAATTGCCTGTTTCAATGGGCGCATATATTTAACCGGTTAGTTCAGGGGAGCGGTTTTTGGAATTGGCCGCAAGATGAGTGTTAAGACAAGACTCACGACCAAAGTTCAACCCGAATTGCAAAGAGGCCGCATCATGCCTCAGATTTGACAGTTCCTTGGCGTCAATTCTGTGACAAATATTGAACTGCCTAAAGGCTTTATGCCAGCACTGATTTGCATTTTTGCGGACTGGTTGGAAAACTTTTCCACGAGTGATTCCGCAAGGGAACTTCCCGTAAGTCCAGGCCACCACAGGGTTTGAGGCCGCACATCCTATAGCAATATGGCCTTTTGCCCTTAATTTTAAGACTAGTGGCAATTTGCCGATTTACTAGGGCTAGGCGACATAAGGTAGCGGTGGGGGGGGCTGCAGGAGGTGTCAGCGCAACACCGGGTCAAATTTGAATCGGCGGCCAACGATGAGCGATAGCACCAGCAGGCTGGCAAATACCCCGGTAGCGATGAATGCAGTGGTCTGCCCGTCCTGGGCGGATGTGTTCAGGCCAAAAATGCCTGCGCCGAGGGTCAGGCACAGCAACAGCCAGGCAGGTTTGTTCATGGCCGCCACCTCAGAAAATCCAGTGTTCGGAGGCAGGTGTCGCCTGGGTATTCACGCGAATCGGTGATTGCGCACCGGGCGTCATCACAGCCAGTTGTGGGCGCTGTTGCAGGTGATGAGGCACCGCCTGGCTGATTTGCTCTGCGTCTTCGGAGTGGGCGGATTGGAAATGAAACATGACCAGTGCCGCCAAGGCTGCAGCATTAAGGGTCAACAGAAGGGCGCTGTTCATGTTCTTGTGCTCCGCAGTGGCTGGGCCGGATAAGTTTTGTAGGATATGTATTGCAGGCCTCGTGCCAACCTTTTAAGTTAATAAAATCAAATGGTTAGGCGTAATTTAAAGTGCGGGCTCGTTGCATTTTGCAAGACGGGCAATTCGCAGGATTGCATTTTGCACGATGCCGCCAAGTGCCCGGCATTGCTGGGTGAAGCGTGGATCTATTGGCTAAGGTGCGGCCTACACTCAAAAAGCCTACGGACGACATGACAAACGCCAACCTGGCCGTTAACATGCACGCCGTCCGTCGCCGCCCGCTTGGCAGGCGCCTGTCATTTGTCCCAGTAGCTCAATTGGATAGAGCATCCCCCTCCTAAGGGGAAGGTTGGCCGTTCGAACCGGCCCTGGGACACCAGATTCAAAGCCCCGCTCAGACTGTTCTGGCGGGGCTTTTTTGTGGGCGGGTGCCCACATCGCGTCGAACCTTGCGGGCGATCAGGGTTCACAGCCAATGCGCTATGTATTTGTTGCAACCGGTGTACCTCCCGGGCGATCAAGCAGCGTCTGAGCTATTAAGCAAAAAATTCCCCGGAAACAGCCGATACCGCCTGTCCGGATCCGGCAACCCCGGACTATCATGCCGATAGCCCTGTCTCTCACTGCAAGGAGCCGCTCGGAACGCCGATGCGCCAGATCTGGAAATCTTTTCGAGCCCTTTATTTCGCCTCCTTGATGATGCTGATCGGCTCCGGCCTGCTCAGCACTTACCTGGCCCTGCGCCTGGCCGCCGACCATGTCGACAGCCTGTGGGTGGGTGCGTTGATGGCCGCCAACTACTTTGGCCTGGTGCTGGGCGGCAAGATCGGGCACCGCCTGATCGCCCGGGTCGGGCATATTCGCGCCTACGCCACCTGTGCCGGCATCGTCGGTGCGGCGGTGCTCGGCCACGGGTTGATCAACTGGCTGCCGGCCTGGATCGTGCTGCGTACGATCGTGGGTTTGGGGATGATGTGCCAGTACATGGTCATTGAAAGCTGGCTCAACGAGCAGGCAGACGCCAAGCAACGTGGCGTAGTGTTCAGTGGCTACATGATTGCGTCCTACCTGGGCCTGGTGCTGGGGCAATTGATTCTGGTCATGCACCCCCAGCTTGGACTTGAACTGCTGATGCTGGTCGCGGTGTGCTTTGCCCTGTGCCTGGTGCCGGTGGCCATGACTCGACGCATCCACCCCGCGCCGCTGCACCCGGCGCCGATGGAGCCGCGTTTCTTCATTAAACGGGTACCGCAGTCACTGAGTACGGTGCTGGGAGCAGGGGTGATCGTGGGTTCGTTCTACGGTTTGGCGCCGCTCTATGCGTCACAGCAAGGGCTGACGACCGAACAGGTCGGCCTGTTCATGGGCTGCTGTATTTTTGCCGGCCTGCTGGTGCAGTGGCCGTTGGGCTGGTTGTCGGACCGCTATGACCGGGCTTTGCTGATTCGCTGCTTTGCGTTGTGCCTCGCGGTGGCGGCATTGCCCCTGGCGATCCTGTCGCAGGTGCCGCTGGAGGTATTGTTCGTCGCCGGTTTCCTGTGTTCGCTGGTGCAGTTCTGCCTGTACCCGCTGGCCGTGGCGTTTTCCAATGACCACGTCGAAGGTGATCGCCGGGTGTCGCTGACCGCCATGTTGCTGGTGACCTACGGCATTGGCGCCAGCATCGGGCCGCTGCTGGCGGGTGTGGCGATGAAGCTGTTTGGCAGTCACATGCTCTATGCGTTCTTCAGCCTGTGTGCGTTGATCCTGGTGTGGCGTATCCGGCCGAAGGCGGTGACCAACTTGCATCAGGTGGACGACGCGCCGCTGCACCACGTGGCGATGCCTGACAGCATGTCCAGCTCGCCCCTGGTGGCTTGCCTTGACCCACGGGTGGATGAGGCGGTGGTGCAGGAACAGATGCAGGCCACGCCCGTGGATCCCGCGCCCGAAACCGATCCGGCGCCGGTGGTGGATGAGTCCGTTGTCGAAGGGCCGCCGCCGCCTCTGGACCCGGATGACCACCCTCACGACCTGAGCCGCGCGCGGCCCTGAAAGCAAAAACGGGCAGATCCCATCAGGATCTGCCCGTTTTTTATTGCGCTCGAAAAAGCTTAGAAGTCGTCGTCTTTATCGAAACGACGGGCTTCGCGCTGCAACTGGTACACGAAGCGCTCAACCTGGCGCTGCACCAGGCCGCTCATGTTGTGGAAACGCACGCCGGCAAAGGTGGTGTTGATCTTCTCTTCGAAGTGCAGGTAACGCAGCTCTACTGAGGTGGTCATGCTGCCAAAGGGCAGGGCCGCGATAAAGCGGTCGTAGACCTGGCCCAGTTGCAGGCGCTCGGAGATATCGCCTTCAAAGCGCAGTTTGCAGCCGGTGGCGGAGATGTCGAGCAACTTGCCGCTGATCGGCGCCTTGAGCTTCTCGCCACCCAATTCGATATTGACCAGTTGGGCCAGCTTCAATGCGGCGCGGAAGGCATTGCGACGCTGATGGTAGACCACCTCGTCGGGCATACTGCCGGTGTAGATGCGATGGCCGTCTTTTTCGCTGACGGTCAGGGTGCCCTTGCTTTCCCAGGCAACACGCACGCCGTCATGGAAACCCTCGATGCGGAACGGTTCGCCATTTTCGAGGTGGCGCTCACCGTCGCGCGGGATCATTTCGTCCAGGGCCAGCGTCCCGCTGTCCCGGTCAACGTCCACCAGGTAGCTTTGGAAGCGCTGGCTGCGTTCATGGAAAGTGATGATCAACGGATCATGGCTTTCTTGCAGCATCCGCAAAGTGCCGGCGATTTCCAGAGGCGTGGTGAGGACCTTGGGTGGCTGCGGGGCATCTTCCGCATTGAGGGCGTTGAACACGGTTCTTCCATCTCCAGACAAAATACGACTTCACGCAAGAACAGGCATTTTGCCAGCATGTAGCGCGCCTTGGATAGGGCGCGCTGAAAACCGGCGTCAGGCTTGGCTGCGAGTGCTTGGCTTGACCAGGCGCGAGGTGGAGCCTTGGGCGTTGTAGAGGGCCGGAGGCTCTCCGCCGTGGAGTATACGCAACTGGTTGGCGGTCGTGGCTTGCTGAAGCTGGATCGACTGACCGTTGAGCAGGTTGGCTTCCTGGCACTGGGCGAGCAATAGATTGAGGGCGTTGCTCTGTGCCAGCAGTTGGTCGCCGACCGAGGAGTGACTGGCCAGCTGTGCGAGGCCGTCGTGATCAGCCGACAGGCCCAGGCTGATGAGAATCTGGCTGCGCTTCTTGCCATGCTGTTCCAGCAGCACAATCAGCGACTGCTTGCGTGCGAGGATTTCCTCCAGCAAGCGCATGTCCCGGCCGTACAAGGCCAGGGACTCTTCTTTGAGCAGCTCGAGCAAATGTTGCGTCGGCGCCAGATCGTCAATGATCAGTTGAAGCAAATGTTCGTCGTGGTGCATGGCTGGCCTTGGGTTTTAAGCGTCCAAAAGCCCTGCGCAGGCCTTTGCCTAGCGCTCGGCTTCGAAGTTAAGCAGCTTGCTGGCTACACGGTTGCTGTCGACTTTATAGCTGCCATCGGCGATCGCCTGTTTCAACTCGGCCACACGGGCTTTGTTGACTACCGGTTGATCGCGCAGCGAGTCAGTGACCTTCTGCAACTGTTGAGCCTCATTGCTCAGGTGTACCGATTCCCCGCTTTGGCTGGCACCGGCCTGCTCTGCCTTGGCGGGCAGGGGCTGGGACTTGGCATCTACGCTGTCCTTGGCACCGCTGGTGCGCGTAGAGCCGGGCAAAGCCTGGGCGTTATTCAAACGGCTGAAATCAATGACCATAATAAAAAAACCTCTGGGTATTTGGACGCTTGCCATGTTTTCGGCCATACCCGGACAAACTTTAGGCTCGATTGACAATAAACCTGTTTGCGCGAACGTCTGGCGCACAGTGTAGGAAAAGCTGGCGTCCGATACCAGTGATCTATAAAGCCACCTCGACTTGACCGGGGGCTGTCACCCGCGCCTTGATCACGCGGTTGGAATTCAGGTTTTTCACGCGGATCTGCTCGCTCATGCCGCCGTTGGACAGCGCCTCCCCGGGCATTTTCACGTTCAGCGCGCCGCTGCTGGCAGAGATCACCACCTGATCGCCCTTGCGCACAACCTCGGCCTGCTCCAGATGCACCAGGGTTATCACTTGGTCAGTGACCATTGGTCGGGTCAATTTCTGCCCGATGGCCTGGTCCAGCGAAGTCAGGTAGCCCTGGTTGATCAGGCTGATATCCCGTTCACGTAGGGCGACGTCCTGGTCACCAATGATGCCGGTGCGCTTGAGCGGGCGGGTCACCACCACCACGTCACGGAACAGCTTGACCTGCGCCGGCACGAACACCGTCCAGGGCGACGCACCTTCACAGCGTACTTTTACCGTCACGCGGCCAATCGGCTGGGCCGGGCTTTCCAGGGTGGCTGTCAATTCCTTGTCGCACGCCGGCATGCGCAGGCGGGGGTCCAGCTGGTTGACCTGGATTTCGTAGCGCCCGGGCGTCTGGGTGGTCGCCAGATAATCTTCTACAGTGAACTCAAGAAAGCCCTGGGTGACGCCGATAAGTAGATCAGGCAAGGTGACGTTATCTGCGCGGGCCGTGGCCCCTGTGCCCACGGCAAGCAATGCCAGCGACGCACAGAGGAAGCTGCGTAGTCGTTGGGGAGCAAGGCGTCGGGAAACTGTCGTTTTAAGGTTCATGACCAATAAAAAGCAAAGCTCGTGCCGTTTAATGTTGGGTACGCGTCGTACCCTTTAGGTTTTAGCGTAGGAGTCTGGGCATGGCAGGTGTAATGGATTCAGTAAACCAGCGCACACAGCTGGTAGGGCAGAATCGCCTGGAGTTGTTGCTTTTTCGCCTGGACGGCAAGCAGCTATATGGCATCAACGTGTTCAAGGTGCGGGAAGTGCTGCAGTGTCCCAAGCTGACGATCATGCCCAAGTCCAGCCCGGTGGTGTGTGGCGTTGCCAACATCCGCGGGGCGACGATCCCGATTCTTGACCTGGCCATGGCCACCGGTTCTGCCGGCTTGCAGGACCGTGAGAGCCCGTTCGTGATCATCACCGAGTACAACACCAAGACCCAGGGCTTCCTGGTGCGCTCGGTGGAGCGCATCGTCAACATGAACTGGGAAGAGATCCATCCGCCGCCCAAGGGCACCGGCCGCGATCACTACCTCACGGCAGTGACGCGGGTCGACAACCAGTTGGTGGAAATCATCGACGTGGAGAAGATCCTCGCCGAAGTGGCGCCGACCTCGGAGAACATCTCGGTGGGTGTGGTCGATGCCGAAACCGCGCACAAGGCTGTATCGCTGCGGGTGTTGACCGTGGATGACTCCTCCGTGGCGCGCAAACAGGTCACTCGTTGCCTGCAAACCGTCGGGGTGGAAGTGGTCGCGCTCAACGACGGCCGCCAGGCCCTGGATTATCTGCGCACGCTGGTGGATGAGGGCAAGAAGCCCGAAGAAGAATTCCTGATGATGATTTCCGACATCGAGATGCCGGAAATGGACGGCTACACCCTCACGGCCGAGATACGCAACGATCCGCGCATGCAAAAACTACATATCATCCTGCATACTTCGTTGTCGGGTGTATTCAATCAGGCGATGGTCAAGAAGGTCGGCGCCGATGACTTCCTGGCCAAATTCCGCCCTGATGACCTGGCATCCCGGGTAGTCGACCGGATCAAGGCAGCAGATCACGGCTAGGGGATTTCCCCTGGCGGTCACACGATTTAAGAGGCGGTATCATTGTCTACGGGTAATTTGGATTTCGAACAGTTCCGGGTCTTCCTGGAAAAAGCCTGTGGCATATTGCTCGGTGAAAACAAGCAGTACCTGGTATCCAGCCGTCTCAACAAACTGATGGAACAGCAGGGCATCAAGTCGTTGGGTGAGCTGGTCCAGCGCATCCAGGGTCAACCGCGCAGCGGGCTCAAGGAGATGGTGGTCGATGCCATGACCACCAACGAAACCCTGTGGTTTCGGGATACCTACCCCTTCGAGGTGCTCAAGAGCAAAGTGCTGCCCGAAGCCATCAAGGCAAGCCCGGGCCAGCGCCTGCGCATCTGGTCGGCGGCGTGCTCCTCGGGGCAGGAGCCGTACTCGATCTCGATGGCTATCGACGAGTTCGAACGGACCAACATGGGCCAATTGAAGGCCGGTGCGCAAATCGTTGCCACCGACCTGTCCGGCACCATGCTCACCAACTGCAAGACCGGCGAGTACGACAGCCTGGCCCTGGGCCGTGGTTTGTCCCAGGAACGCCTGCAGCGTTACTTTGACCCGAAAGGGGCAGGGCGCTGGGCGGTCAAGGCGCCGATCAAGAACCGGGTGGAGTTCCGCTCGTTCAACCTGCTCGACAGCTACGCCAGCCTGGGCAAGTTCGACATGGTGTTCTGCCGCAACGTGCTGATCTACTTCTCGGCCGAAGTGAAGAAAGACATCCTGTTGCGCATCCACGGCACGCTCAAGCGCGGCGGCTATCTGTTCCTCGGTGCTTCCGAGGCGCTGAACGGTCTGCCGGATCATTACCAGATGGTGCAGTGCAGCCCGGGGATCATCTACCAGGCCAAGTAAGAGTTACGCGGTTAACAATGTGGGAGCGGGCTTGCTCGCGAATGCGGTTTGTCAGTCAGATATAAATTGACTGACCTGCCGCATTCGCGAGCAAGTCCGCTCCCACATTTGTTTTGCGGCAAGGTAAATGAAGGCGGCAACTCACCATTGCCGCTTTACTGGCGCCACGCGGAAACCCGTTGCCGCTTTTCTGGCATTGCCACCGGCAAACCCCTCGCAAACCCTTGAGTTACGGCCTTTTCGTTAATTGGCATGCGCCTTGCTATAACCCAGTTACGAAAAGCAGGTCAGCCTAAAGGTTTCCGCCATGAGCATCAGCTTCGATAAAGCGCTCGGTATTCACGAACAAGCCCTGGGCTTCCGCGCCCAGCGTGCTGAAGTCTTGGCCAACAACATTGCCAACGCCGACACCCCGAACTACAAGGCTCGGGATTTGGACTTCTCCGCCGTGCTCGCTGCACAGCAGGACAAGACCAAGAATGGCACCTTCGCCTTGAACGTGACCAATACCCGTCACATTGAAGCGCAAGGCCTGGGCAATGGTGACGAGTCGCTGCTGTATCGCACGCCGATGCAGCCGTCGATCGACCAGAACACCGTCGACGCCCAGCTGGAGCAATCGGCCTACGCCGAGAACTCGGTGAACTTCCAGGCCAGCTTCACCCTGCTCAACAGTAAATTCAAAGGGCTGATGTCAGCCCTGCGTGGAGAGTAAGCCATGTCCCTAGCCAGTGTTTTCAATATTGCCGGCAGTGGCATGAGCGCGCAGACCACGCGTTTGAACACCGTCGCCAGTAACATCGCCAACGCCGAGACCGTGTCTTCGAGCATTGACCAGACCTACCGCGCCCGTCACCCGGTGTTCGCCACCATGTTCCAGGGCGGCCAGAGCGGCGGCAGCGATTCGCTGTTCCAGAACCAGGATGCCGCCGGCCAAGGCGTGCAGGTGCTCGGCGTGGTTGAAGACCAGAGCAACCTGGAAGCCCGCTACGAGCCGAACCACCCGGCCGCGAACGAAAAAGGCTACGTGTACTACCCGAACGTCAACGTGGTCGAGGAGATGGCTGACATGATCTCTGCCAGCCGCTCGTTCCAGACCAACGCGGAAATGATGAACACCGCCAAAACCATGATGCAGAAGGTCCTGACCCTGGGTCAGTGATAAGGGGCGCCAAATAATGGCCATTGTTGATACCACTTCTACCAACACGGCGGTTCAGGACCTTTTCAACTCGAAGGTCAAGTCCGCGACAGACAACAGCAGCGTCGGTGATGCTTCCAAGGCGGCGACGGGCAACCAGTCGCTGGGCAAGGACGCATTCCTGCAACTGCTGGTGACCCAGCTCAAAAACCAGAACCCGCTGTCGCCTCAGGACAACGGCGCGTTCGTGGCGCAACTGGCGCAGTTCAGCAGCCTGGAAGGGATCAACACCCTGAACGATTCGGTGAACGCGATCTCCAGCAACTTCAGCTCGTCGCAAGCGCTGCAAGCGTCGTCGCTGGTGGGGCGTTCGATCATCACCCAGACCGACAAGGCCATGGTTGATACCAGCAAGAGCATGACCGGTTCGGTGGCGGTGACGGCGGCGACGGGTAACGTCTCCGTGAAGATCACCGACAAGGACGGCAACGTGGTGCGCACCATCGACATGGGTGCCCAGAGCGCTGGCGATGCGAGCTTTATCTGGGATGGCAAGAACGACAAGGGCGAAGTCGCCCCTGCCGGTACCTACACCTTTGCCGCCACCACGAAGAACGACAAGGGTGACTCGGTTGCCTTGGCCACTTCGCTGCCGGCAACCGTTACCAGCGTGACGCTGAGCAAGACCGGCGGCGAAATGCTGTTGAACCTTGCAGGCGGCATGGGCAGCGTCAAGCTGTCGCAAATTCAGACTATCGGTACATAGAGCCGGCTAAATACGGCAGAAGGAGAGAAACATGTCTTTTAACATCGGCCTGAGCGGCCTCTATGCGGCCAACAAACAACTGGACGTGACCGGCAACAACATCGCCAACGTCGCGACCACGGGCTTCAAGTCGTCCCGTGCGGAGTTCGCGGACATCTACGCGGCCTCCAAACTGGGCACCGGCCAGAACAGCATCGGCAACGGTGTGAACCTGGCGGCTGTGTCCCAGCAGTTCACCCAGGGTGACGTGAACAACAGCGGCGGCATCCTGGACATGGCGATCCAGGGCGGCGGCTTCTTCGTGCAGAAGGCCAGCGACGGTTCGCTGGAATACACCCGTAGTGGTGCCTTCCGTGCCGACAAAGACGGCTACATCACCAACAACACCGGCACCTCGCGCCTGCAAGGCTACGCGGCGGACGCCGATGGCAATATCATCAAGGGCGGCCTGACCGACCTGCAACTGAACCTGTCGAACCTGCCGCCGAAGGCGTCCACCAAGGTGGATTCCACCAGTAACCTGAACTCTTCAGAAGCGGTTATCAACCAGACGACCAAGCCGTTTGACCCAAGCGACACCAGTACTTTCACCACCCAATACAGCACCACCTTGTACGACAACCAAGGTAACGCTCACCCGATGGTGCAGTACCTGGTCAAGACCGACAGCAACGTCTGGAAATCCTACACGCTGATCGATGGCCGTAACCCGGACGGCACACTGCCAACGGGCACAGGCGCAGGCACTGCGCCACCTGCTGCGACGACGCTGACCTTTGATGGTTCCGGCAAGCTCACCAGTGTTGCTGGGACAGGCGTGACCGGTAATACCCTGACCATCACCGGCTGGGTGCCGGGTACCGTGACCAACGGTGTGTGGAAGGCAAACGGTGCGACTGCCAACCCTACCGGCATCGCGATCAACATGGGCAACATCACCCAATACAACTCGGCCACCTACCGCAACCCGCCGACCACCGACGGTTATGCGACTGGCCAGATCACCGGCCTGAAAATCGACGGCAGCGGCGTACTGTTCGCCACGTTCAGCAACCAGCAGAGCAAGGCCATCGGCCAGATCTCCCTGGCCAGCTTCAACAACGAACAAGGCCTGCAGCCAGCGGGCGGCACCACCTGGAGAGAGACCTTTGCATCGGGCCAGCCGGGTTACGACACTCCGCAAGCCGGCACCCTGGGTTCGATCGTGGCCAACTCCCTGGAGAACTCCAACGTTAACCTGACCAACGAGCTGGTGGACCTGATCAAGGCCCAGAGCAACTATCAGGCAAACGCCAAGACCATCTCCACCCAGAGCACCATCATGCAGACCATCATTCAGATGACCTGATGAGTTAACGCTCCACAAAAAAGCCCCTCACTCGAGGGGCTTTTTTGTGGCGGCTATATTCATAGCCGACATCGGCGACCTTGTAGTGAGCGGGCTTGCCCCGCGCTGGGGGGCGAAGCCGCCCTAAACCCAAGCACCTCGGTCTTTGCGAAACACCACGGCGCTCTGGTTGGGGCGGCTTCGCCCCCCAGCGCGGGGCAAGCCCGCTCACTACAGGTGGACCTCTGCCCGGAAGAGATAATCGCCAGGCAAAAGAAAACCCCCGGCAAACCCAGGGGGCTTGGCGGGGGTTCTTAGATAGGCGCCTTTACGCGCCTACCGGCTCAGCTTATTGGCAAGCTTCGCAATCCGGCTCGTCGATCGCGCAGGCCTTAGGCACAGGGGCCGGACCGGCTGGAGCGGCGAGAACCGAGTCGTCACCGTGGTTGCCGCCGCTGGAAACAGCGTTCAGCTTACCGGTGTTGATGGTCGACTTCTCGGTGCTGGTCGCAGCCAGGGCACGGAGGTAGTAAGTGGTTTTCAGGCCACGGTACCACGCCATGCGGTAGGTCACGTCCAGCTTCTTGCCCGAAGCGCCGGCGATGTACAGGTTCAGGGACTGGGCCTGGTCGATCCACTTCTGACGACGGCTGGCGGCGTCAACGATCCACTTGGTGTCCACTTCGAAGGCGGTCGCGTAGAGCTCTTTGAGTTCTTGCGGGATGCGCTCGATCTGCTGCACGGAACCGTCGTAGTACTTCAGGTCGTTGATCATGACCGAGTCCCACAGGCCACGGGCTTTCAGGTCGCGAACCAGGTACGGGTTGATCACGGTGAATTCGCCCGACAGGTTCGATTTCACATACAGGTTCTGGTAGGTCGGTTCGATCGACTGCGACACGCCGGTGATGTTGGCGATGGTGGCGGTCGGTGCGATGGCCATGATGTTGGAGTTACGAATGCCTTTCTGCACACGGGCACGTACCGGTGCCCAGTCCAGGGATTCGTTCAGGTCAACGTCGATGTACTTCTGGCCACGGGCTTCGATCAGGATCTGTTGCGAATCCAGTGGCAGGATGCCTTTGGACCACAGCGAACCCTGGAACGTCTCGTAGGCGCCGCGCTCGTCGGCCAGGTCGCAGGACGCCTGGATCGCGTAGTAGCTGACCGCTTCCATGGACTTGTCGGCGAACTCGACCGCAGCATCCGAACCGTAAGGAATGTGCTGCAGGTACAGCGCGTCCTGGAAGCCCATGATGCCCAGGCCAACCGGACGGTGCTTGAAGTTGGAGTTCTGCGCCTGTGGCACCGAGTAGTAGTTGATGTCGATCACGTTATCGAGCATGCGAACCGCGGTGTTGACGGTGCGTTGCAGCTTGGCGGTGTCCAACTGGCCGTTGACGATGTGGTTCGGCAGGTTGATCGAGCCCAGGTTGCAAACGGCGATTTCGTCCTTGTTGGTGTTCAAGGTGATCTCAGTGCACAGGTTCGAGCTGTGGACCACGCCCACGTGCTGCTGCGGGCTGCGCAGGTTGCACGGGTCCTTGAAGGTCAGCCATGGGTGGCCGGTTTCAAACAGCATGGACAGCATTTTGCGCCACAGGTCTTTGGCCTGGATGGTCTTGAACAGCTTGACCTTGCCTGGGTACTCGGTGAGGGCTTCGTAGTACTCGTAGCGCTCTTCGAAGGCTTTACCGGTCAGGTCGTGCAGGTCCGGCACTTCGGATGGCGAGAACAGGGTCCACTTGCCGTCATCGAAGACACGCTTCATGAACAGGTCAGGGATCCAGTTGGCGGTGTTCATGTCGTGGGTACGACGACGATCATCACCGGTGTTCTTGCGCAGCTCGATGAACTCTTCGATGTCCATGTGCCAGGTTTCCAGGTAAGCACACACCGCGCCTTTGCGCTTGCCACCCTGGTTCACGGCTACAGCAGTGTCGTTCACCACTTTCAGGAACGGTACAACGCCCTGGGACTTGCCGTTGGTGCCCTTGATGTACGAACCCAGTGCGCGCACCGGTGTCCAGTCGTTGCCCAGGCCGCCGGCGAATTTGGACAACATGGCGTTGTCGTGGATCGCGTGGTAGATGCCCGACAGGTCATCCGGCACGGTGGTCAGGTAGCAGCTCGACAGCTGTGGACGCAGGGTGCCGGCGTTGAACAGGGTCGGGGTCGACGACATGTAGTCGAAGGACGAGAGCAGGTTGTAGAACTCGATCGCACGGTCTTCTTTCTGCTTCTCTTCGATCGCCAGGCCCATGGCCACGCGCATGAAGAACACTTGCGGCAGTTCGAAGCGGATACCGTCCTTGTGGATGAAGTAACGGTCGTACAGGGTTTGCAGGCCCAGGTAGGTGAACTGCTGGTCGCGCTCGTGGTTGATGGCCTTGCCCAGTTTTTCCAGGTCGAAGGTGGCCAGGACCGGGTTCAGCAATTCGAATTCGATACCCTTGGCGATGTAGGCCGGCAGGGCTTTGGCGTACAGGTCAGCCATCTCGTGGTGAGTGGCGCTGTCGGCGACTTTCAGGAAGCCCAGGCCTTCGGCACGCAGGGTGTCCATCAGCAGGCGCGCAGTCACGAACGAGTAGTTCGGCTCGCGTTCAACCAGGGTACGGGCGGTCATCACCAGGGCGGTGTTGACGTCGGTCAGGGCCACGCCGTCGTACAGGTTCTTCAGGGTTTCGCGCTGGATCAGGTCACCGTCGACTTCTTCCAGGCCTTCGCAGGCCTCGGTGATGATGGTGTTCAGGCGGCCCAGGTCCAGCGGAGCAAAGCTGCCGTCGGCCAGGGTGATGCGGATCGATGGGTGAGCTTGTACGGCAGCTTCTTCGGCCGGGGAGCGCACGGCACGTTCCTTGGCGCGCGAGTCGCGGTAGATCACGTAGTCGCGGGCTACTTTCTGCTCGCCGGCACGCATCAGGGCCAGTTCGACCTGGTCCTGGATTTCTTCGATGTGGATGGTGCCGCCCGACGGCATGCGCCGCTTGAAGGTCGCGGTGACTTGTTCGGTCAGGCGGGCAACGGTGTCGTGGATGCGCGACGAGGCAGCAGCGGTGCCACCTTCAACTGCAAGAAACGCTTTGGTGATGGCGACGGTGATTTTGTCATCGGTGTAAGGAACGACAGTGCCGTTACGCTTGATCACTCGCAATTGGCCGGGTGCGGTGGCGGACAGATCCAGGTTCGAATCGGCGGCCTGCGGCACGGAGCCTTGCGGGTTCTCGCGAGTTGTGTCGGTTTGCATGGGGGGGTGTCTCCACATTCTATATTTATTTGGGCACCATCACGGTGCCCACCGTTCCGTCCTGAAGCACTTACAACAGGCCAAGGGCCTGGCATAACAACTTCGGGACAGGAGGAAGGGAGCTGTTCGCGCCGCTTCCATGCCGAAGTCTTCGGTTCGGGGCTGAAAAGCCCTTGACCGTATTCCTGGTGGGTGACAGTTGCCCGCTTCAAGCACTGCAACACCCGTACCGTTTTCTGCCCGTTGGGCTGGAAAACGCTTGCCATCCGCGTGCGCGGTTTGGGCTTTCAAAAAATGCTTTGGTTCAACCAAACGGGCGCAAGAAACCTCTTGAATTTCTTGTCTGATCTGTGTTTGGTTTTTCGCTTAAAACCCTACATGTAGGGTTTTTTTAGCGCCGAGGTACAAGATAATGCGTTTTCGGGGGCTTAGCAACGCACTACCTGTGGATAACGCTGTGGGTAAAATGTGTATGAAACGTGGAACACCCGTGTAGGCCGCACTACTGCTGGATTCGGCCGTTTGTCACTGAATATTCCAAGGTAAAAACAGCCGGTTGGATTTTTGAGGGCGCGAACCCTATCACAAAAAAACGCGATCACCGAATGGATTTCCAGGCTTGTGTCAGGGGGCTGGCCCGTGGCTACAATCGACATCCTTTATGCCCTCAAAACATTACAAATAAGGTAGGCCGGGCGAAGATCAAGCCTGTGGGAGTTCGCTTCCACACGAAAGAATCTCTTATAAAAACAAGGAGCCCCCGTGGAGCAAGAAGCCTGGCAAATACTGATCGTCGAGGACGACGAGCGACTGGCCGAGTTGACCCGGGATTACCTGGAGAGCAACGGCCTGCGCGTTTCGGTGGAAAGTGACGGGGCGCGGGCGGCGGCACGCATCGTCGCCGAACAGCCGGACCTGGTGATCCTCGACTTGATGCTGCCCGGGGAAGATGGCTTGAGCATCTGCCGCAAGGTGCGCGAACGCTACGACGGGGTGATCCTGATGCTGACCGCGCGCACCGACGACATGGACCAGGTCCTCGGCCTGGACATGGGCGCCGACGACTACGTGTGCAAACCTGTGCGCCCACGCCTGTTGCTGGCGCGTATCCAGGCTTTGCTGCGGCGCAGCGAACCGGCCAGCGTGGAAAACCAGCGCCGCCTGCAATTCGGCCCGTTGGTGGTGGACAACGCCCTGCGCGAAGCCTGGTTGCATGAAGGCGGTATCGAATTGACCAGCGCCGAATTCGACCTGTTGTGGCTGCTGGTGGCGAATGCCGGGCGCATCCTCTCCCGCGAAGAAATCTTCATCGCCCTGCGTGGCATTGGCTATGACGGCCAGGACCGCTCCATTGATGTGCGTATCTCGCGCATCCGGCCCAAGATCGGCGACGACCCGATCCATCCACGCTTGATCAAGACCATCCGCAGCAAAGGCTACCTGTTCGTCCCCGAAGCCGCCGCTGACCTGTCGCTGTGAACTCGATCTTCCTGCGCATCTATGGCGGCATGTGCGCCGCGCTGATCCTGGTGGCACTGCTCGGTGTGCTGGCCTTGCACCTGCTCAACGAGGTGCGCAGCGGCCAGTACCGCGAGCGCCTGGCCCACGGCACCTTTGCCTTGATGGGCGACAACCTGCAACCCATGAGCGCCATCGAACGCCAGCGCGCCTTGGCGGTGTGGGAGCGCTTGCTGGGAATTCCTCTGGAATTGCGCCCCCTGGCCGATGCGCAACTGGACCTGAGCCAGCGCAGTCGCCTGCAACGTGGGCAGGTGCTGGTGGAGCAGACCGGGCCTCATGCGGCGCGGGTATTGCGTCTGGTCAGCGAGGGGGAACAATGGGTGCTCACCGGTGAAGTGCAGCAAATCAGCGAGCAACTGGCCCGCGCCACTATTTACTTGCTGGCTGACGAATTGGTGCGCTTTCCCGTCGCCGAGCAGCCGCAAAAGCTGGCGGACATAAAAGAGGCCAAAGGCTTTGGTTTTGACATGCACCTCATGACCCCGGATGAGGCCGACATGGACGACGACCAGCGTCGCCGCGTATCGGAGGGCGATACGGTGATGGCCCTGGGCAAGGGCGGCGATTCGATCCGCGTGTTTGCCGGCATGGTCGGCACGCCGTGGGTGCTGGAGATCGGCCCGCTGTACCAGATGAACCCGTACCCGCCGCAATGGTTGATCCTGATCGCGCTGATCAGCCTGACCCTGATTGGCCTGATCGTCTATTTACTGGTGCGTCAGCTCGAACGGCGCCTCAGGGGCTTGGAGGCGGCGGCCACCCGCATTGCCAAGGGCAACCTGGAAGTACGCGTACCGGCCCGGGGCGCTGATTCGGTAGGGCGCCTGGCGGCAGCCTTTAATGGCATGGCCGAGCATTTGCAGCAATTGCTGGCGATCCAGCGCGAATTGGTGCGCGCGGTGTCCCACGAGTTGCGCACACCGGTAGCCCGCCTGCGCTTCGGCCTGGAGATGGTCGGCGACGCCACCACCGCCGAAGCGCGGCGCAAATACCTGGACGGCATGGACAGCGATATCCAGGACCTCGATGGCCTGGTGGATGAAATGCTCACCTATGCCCGCCTGGAGCAGGGGGCGCCGGAGCTGAATTTCCAGCGCGTCGACCTCAGCGCGTTGCTTGATCAGGTGATCGGCGAATTATCGCCACTGCGTCCGCAGGTCAGGGTGAGTCGCGGTATCTGCCTGTCATCGGCGCATTGGGATGACGCGTGGGTCGACGCCGAACCGCGTTACCTGCACCGCGCCTTGCAGAACCTGGTGAGCAACGCCATGCGTCATGCCCAGGGCCAGGTGTTGATCAGTTACCAGGTGGGCCAGGTGCGTTGCCGCATCGATGTGGAAGACGACGGCCCCGGCGTGCCGGAAAGCGCGTGGGAGCGCATCTTCACGCCGTTCCTGCGCCTGGACGACAGCCGCACGCGGGCCTCTGGCGGGCACGGGCTGGGCCTGTCGATTGTGCGGCGGATCATTTATTGGCATGGCGGAAGGGCGTTGATAGGCAAGAGCAACAATTTGGGTGGGGCGTGCTTCAGCCTGAGTTGGCCGCGGGATCAGGATAAAACTTGATACTGCTTTCGCGAGCAAGCCCGCTCCCACATTCGACCGAGTTCCAGCGTTGGAATGCAGTCAACTGTGGGCGCGGGCTTGCTCGCGAAAGCACTCTATCAGGCGCCCACAGCCACCAAACTCAACAACTGCTCCCCGTCCACCGCAAACTGCCCCACCAATTCCTTGCCATGGCACCATTCTTCGGACAAGTCCGTCAGTAGCCGCAACCGCACCCGGCCATCCTCCGACCACTCCACCACCTCGGCATGCTCAAAGTAAAAGCGTTTCTGCACGATAGGGTAGAGCGCCTTGAACAAACTCTCCTTTACTGAAAACGTCAGTGTCACCCCTAAAGCAATCTGCTCACGCGGCACGGTGGCCATGCGTTGCAGCTCATCAACCGTGAGGATTTCCCCGGCCAGGCGCTCCGCCCGTTCCAGGCTCAGCACATTCTCCAGGTCCATCCCCAGCCCGCGCCACTGCGCCTTGTGCCCGACAATCGCTGCCGCATGCCCGGTGCTGTGGGTGATGGAGCCGCTGATATGCGCCGGCCAGACCGGCGCGCGGTCGTCGCCGATGGCGGGCACGCAGTCCAGCTGATCAAGCTGTTGCAGCGCTGCGCGGGCGCACAGGCGGCCGGCGAGGAATTCGGCCTGGCGCTTTGCCACCGAGCGCTGGATGCTGGCCGGGGGCGGCACGGCGCAGCGCAGGAAGTCGCCCTGCGCGAGCAGGGTGGGGTCGAAGCGGGTGCTGAGGAACACCGTATCCGGCAAAGGGTCGGGCAGCGGCCAATGGGCGTCGAGTGGGGTGCAGCAAGCGGGTAGGGGCGTCATGGGCGGTATTTTGCTTCAGTTGGCGCGCCAGAGGATAGCCCGCAGCGGTTCAGGCCCGGTTCAGAGCCCGTTCAGGGGGAGTTCAGGGGCGCCTGCGTAGTCTGGCCCTACAGCCAAAACGCGTAGAGGTAAGCCCCATGACTGCGATCAAAAAGCTGATGTTGGCGTTATCCATGCTCAGTGCCACTGCTGGCGTCCAGGCGTCCGATGGCGCCTTTGCGGCATTCGGTAGCGAGAAAACCAAGAAATCCAGCACGTTGATCCAGCGTGTCAGCTTTGAAGAAGCGGGCAGCCAGGCCGCGCCGTGGGGCCAGTCCCTGGGCCTCGTCACGCCGCAACCGGCCTACCGTACCGGTTATGAACACCTGACGGGCCAATACAATGGCATTAAACTGCGCCCGCAAGACCTGCAGGGCCGCTATGATATCCCTCTGTCGGACAGTTGAATCGCCTTGGAGAGCCTTATGAAATTGCTGGTGGTAGAAGATGAGGCGTTGCTGCGTCATCACCTGTTTACCCGCCTGACCGACAGCGGGCACGTGGTCGAAGCCGTGGCCAACGCCGAAGAAGCCTTGTACCAGACCGGGCAATTCAACCATGACCTGGCGATCATCGACCTGGGCCTGCCCGGCATGGGCGGCCTGGACCTGATCCGCCAACTGCGCACCCAGGCCAAGACCTTCCCGATCCTGATCCTTACCGCCCGTGGCAACTGGCAGGACAAGGTCGAAGGCCTGGCCGCCGGCGCCGACGACTACGTGGTCAAGCCGTTCCAGTTCGAAGAGCTGGAGGCGCGGATGAACGCCTTGCTGCGTCGCTCCAGCGGCTTTACCCAGTCGACCATCGTCGCCGGCCCGTTGCTGCTGGACCTCAACCGCAAGCAGGCGTCCCTGGATGAACAACCGCTGGCGTTGACCGCGTACGAGTATCGGATTCTCGAATACCTCATGCGTCACCACCAGCAGGTGGTCGCCAAGGACCGCCTGATGGAACAGCTCTATCCCGATGACGACGAGCGTGATCCGAATGTCATCGAAGTGCTGGTCGGTCGCCTGCGTCGCAAGCTGGAAGGCCCGGCCGGTTTCAAGCCGATCGATACCGTGCGCGGCCTGGGTTACCTGTTCAATGAGCGCTGCCGTTGATTCGCTCGCTTCGTGTGCGCTTGATGCTGGCGGCCGCCACCCTGGCCGTGTTGTTCATGCTCGGTTTGTTGCCCGCCATGCAAGGGGCGTTCAGCCTGGCGCTGCAGGATTCCATTGAGCAGCGCCTGGCGTCGGATGTCACCACGCTGATTTCAGCGGCGCGCGTTGAAAACAATCGCCTGTTGATGCCGGCGCAGTTGCCGGACGAACGCTTCAACCTCACCGATAGCCGCCTGCTCGGCTATATCTACGACCGCGAAGGCCACCTGGTGTGGCGTTCCCGCGCCACCCAGGAAGAAAACATCAACTACAAGCCGCGCTATGACGGGCGCGGCAACGAATTTGCGCGGATTCGCGAGGCCAATGGCCAGGAATTCTTCGTGTATGACGTGGAGGTCAAGCTGCTGGGCGGCAAGAGCGCGGCGTTCAGTATCGTGGCCCTGCAACCGGTGCGCGAATACCAGCTGACCCTCGAAGGCCTGCGCGAGAACCTTTACCTGGGGTTCGGCGCGGCCCTGCTGGTGCTGTTGACCCTGTTGTGGCTGGGCCTGACCTGGGGCTTGCAAGCCCTGCGGCGCCTGAGCCAGGAACTGGACCAGATCGAAGGCGGCACCCGTGGAAGCCTCAGCGAGGAACACCCGCGTGAATTGCTGCGCCTGACCGGCTCGCTCAACCGCCTGCTGCACAGCGAGCGTGAACAGCGCGCACGTTATCGCGACTCCCTGGACGACCTCGCCCACAGCCTGAAAACCCCGTTGGCGGTGTTGCAGGGGGTGAGCGAAGACATGGCCCAACGCCCGGAAGACCGTGGCCAGGCCTGGGTGCTGCAATCGCAGATCGAACGCATGAGCCAGCAGATCGGCTATCAATTGCAGCGCGCCAGCCTGCGCAAAAGCGGCCTGGTGCGCCACCAGGTGCGCCTGGAGCCGGTGGTGCAAAGCTTGTGCGACACGCTGGACAAGGTGTACCGCGACAAGCGTGTGACCGTGGCCTTTGAACTGCCCGAAGAATGCGATGTGCCGATCGAGAAGGGCGCCTTGCTCGAAATGCTCGGCAACCTGCTGGAAAACGCCTACCGCCTGTGCCTGAGCGAAGTGCGCATCAGCCTGGTGGAAAGCCTGGAGGGCACTGAGTTGTGCATTGAAGACGATGGCCCGGGCGTACCGCCCGACCAGCGTGCTCGGATCCTGCAGCGGGGCGAGCGCCTGGACCGTCAGCACCCGGGGCAGGGGATCGGGCTGGCGGTGGTCAAGGACATCATCGAAAGCTACGGCGCGCGGTTGACCTTGGGGGATTCGCCTTTGGGTGGGGCGGCCTTCAAGATTCATTTTCCGGCGGTGTGATCTCTATTGACCGTGCTGGCCTCATCGCAGGCAAGCCAGCTCCCACATGTTGAACGGTGAACCCCTTCGAATGTGGGAGCGGGCTTGCTCGCGAAAGCGTCAGTCGCATCAACAGTCATCTAGCGCCATCGCCGGCAAGCCGGCTAATAAAGTTAATGCGTTCACACACATTTTGAATTGTGAACGCGATCGAGTGTGGGAGCTGGCTTGCCTGCGATAAGGCCGGCCCTGCCAACACACTCCTAACTCTCCTGCGCCCGATACGCCCCCGGCGTCACTCCGGTCCACTTCTTGAACGCCCGATGAAACGCCGACGGTTCGGAGAACCCCAGCTGCTCGGCAATCTCCTGCAGCGACAGATCTGCCCGCCCCAAATGATAGATGGCGATGTCCCGCCGCAGCTCATCCTTGAGCGCCTGGAAACTGGTGCCTTCTTCGCGCAAATGTCGGCGCAGGGTCTGCGGGCTGATGTGCAGGTGCTGGGCCACGGCCTCCAGGTCTGGCCAGGGCGTGCGGTCACGGCTGAGCAAGCGGCGCAACTGGCTGCTCAGGCTGTCGCCCTCGTCCGGGCGGGACAGCAGATCGGCCGGGGAGCGTTCGAGAAAATGCTTGAGGGTGCGTTCGTCCTGCAGCAGCGGCAGGCTCAGGTAGCGGCTGGGAAATACCAGGCTGCTGTTCGGAGCGCCGAACACATGGGGGCAGGGGAACAGCAAGTCATATTCGCCCGCGTGGGCCGGCATCGGGTAGCTGAACGTGGCCTGGTTCAGGCGAATGCGCTGGCCGATCAACCAGCTGCCCAGGCGATGCCAGATCACCAGCAGGCATTCGCTGAGGAAGTGGTCCGGGTCCCACAGCTGTGAGTCGTCCAGGCTCAAGCGGGCCATGTCGCCCTCTCTTGTCAGCTGCCAACGCGGACCCTGCGGGAATAGACTATAAAAGAGTAAGCCGCGTTCCAGAGCCTTCTCCAGGGTGCGGCAGTGGATCAGCGCATGGCACATCATGGCGAAGGTGCCGCGTTTGCTCGGGCCTTCGGCAAACCCCAGGTACTCGTCGTCCAGCGCCAGCCAGAGCATTTGCAACAGCCGGGTAAATTGCTCCGGTGCTATGCGGGCGCGGGGTTCGGTCAGCAGTTCGGGGGGGATGCCCACCTGCTGCAAAAGGCCTGAGTAGTCGAAACCCGCCCGGCGCGCACCCCCGAGGGCTGCCCGGGCGTAGTGACTGGCGATGGTGCGTTCACGCATGTGAGGGCCTCGTCCATGGAATGGCGGATGTTAGCCATCACTTGCCAGGGCGACAAGGCGGATATCCGCCATTTTGTAGGACAAGATTGGGCCTGCGGGCGGAAATCCGCCACCTCCTTGGATGGGCTGGCGAGGGTGTGAAAACCTCAAGCCCTGATGTCTAAAGGCCTTCAGGGTTTTTCGGCAAAGTGGCACGGCGTTTGCGATAAGGATTACAGCGCAGGCCTGCTTTCAAGGACCTCGCAAACAACAAATCCCTCCAGTGCAGGAGGGTTCGCAATTCAAGTGTCGTGGGCAATGGCGGATCTTTGCCACACGGGACGATTGAGGAACTTTGCAATGACGACTCGTCAGCCACTGTACAAATCCCTGTATTTCCAGGTGATCGTTGCAATCGTTATCGGTATTTTGCTCGGTCACTTCTACCCGCAGACCGGTGTGGCCCTCAAGCCACTGGGTGACGGCTTTATCAAGCTGATCAAAATGGTCATCGCCCCGATCATCTTCTGCACCGTTGTCAGCGGTATCGCTGGCATGCAAAGCATGAAATCGGTCGGCAAGACCGGCGGCTACGCGCTGTTGTACTTCGAAATCGTTTCCACCATCGCCCTGCTGGTAGGCCTGGTCGTGGTCAACGTGATCGAGCCGGGCGCCGGCATGCACGTCGATGTCACCAAGCTCGATGCGTCGAAAATCGCCACCTACGTGACTCAAGGTGCGGACCAGAGCGTTGTCGGCTTCATCCTCAACGTGATCCCGAACACCATCGTCGGCGCCTTTGCCAACGGTGACATCCTGCAAGTGCTGATGTTCTCGGTGATCTTCGGTTTCGCCCTGCACCGCCTGGGTGCCTACGGCAAGCCGGTACTGGACTTCATCGATCGCTTCGCCCACGTGATGTTCAACATCATCAACATGATCATGAAGCTCGCGCCAATCGGTGCCCTGGGCGCCATGGCGTTCACCATCGGTGCCTACGGTGTGGGTTCCCTGGTGCAACTGGGCCAGCTGATGATCTGCTTCTACATCACCTGCATCCTGTTCGTGGTCGTGGTGCTGGGCGCCATCTGCCGCGCGCACGGTTTCAGCGTGTTGAAGCTGGTTCGCTACATCCGTGAAGAGCTGCTGATCGTACTGGGTACGTCCTCCTCCGAATCCGCACTGCCGCGCATGCTGATCAAGATGGAGCGTCTGGGCGCGAAGAAATCCGTAGTAGGCCTGGTGATTCCAACCGGCTACTCCTTCAACCTCGACGGTACTTCGATCTACCTGACCATGGCTGCCGTGTTCATCGCCCAGGCGACTGACACCCACATGGACATCACCCACCAGATCACCCTGCTGCTGGTGCTGCTGCTGTCCTCCAAAGGCGCTGCAGGTGTGACCGGTTCGGGCTTCATCGTGCTAGCTGCCACCCTGTCGGCCGTGGGCCACCTGCCGGTTGCCGGCCTGGCGCTGATCCTGGGTATCGACCGCTTCATGTCCGAAGCCCGCGCACTGACCAACCTGGTGGGTAACGCCGTTGCCACCATCGTTGTGGCCAAGTGGGTCAAGGAACTGGACACCGACAAGCTGCAAAGCGAGCTGGCGTCCGGCGGTACCGGTATCTCGGAAACCCGCGAACTGGATGACCTGGGCGTGGCCGAAGGCCCTGCACCTGTCGTCAAGTAAGCCGCTGATGGCGTGAACTGACGCCGCAGCCACCCACAAACGCCCCGACTTGTTCGGGGCGTTTGCGTTTCTGCCCGATCACTCCCGGGTTTTTTGGTTTACATTAAGTCATTGCTCCATCAAAGGCCCGGTGAAGATCCGTCTTCGCAAGAGAGCCTCCTTCAGCCTGAGCCCATCTGCGCGCACCGAACCAGTACCACCTCCCGCGCCGGATGGCTCGCCCCTCAACGCAGTGTGAATAGGCGGGCGTGCCCATGATTACCCTGAAACTCAACCGTCAAGACCATCAACTGGATGTCACCGAGGATATGCCGCTGCTGTGGGCGATTCGCGACGTGGCGGGCTACAACGGCACCAAGTTCGGCTGCGGCATGGGCCTGTGCGGCGCCTGCACCATTCATATCGACGGCTCGCCGGCGCGCAGTTGCATCACCCCGATCGGCTCGGTCAAAGGCCAGTCCATCAGCACCATCGACAACCTGCACACCGACCCCATCGGCCAGGTGGTGCAGCAAGCTTGGCTCGACACGGCTGTAGCCCAGTGCGGTTACTGCCAGGGCGGGCAGATCATGTCGGCCACCGCTCTGCTGAAAACCAACCCCAACCCCAGCGATGAGCAGATCGAAGAGGCGATGGTCGGCAACATCTGCCGTTGCGGCACCTACAACCGTATCAAGACAGCTATCCGCCAGGCATCGACCCACCTGCAGGGGGCCAAGGCATGAGCCAGTTACCTGCTGATTTCGTGCTGAATAACCTCAGCCGCCGTGGTTTCCTCAAAGGTGTGGGTGCTACCGGCGCACTGGTGATTGCCGCCAGTTGGGGCTTGCCCGATGCGTTCGCCGCCGATGCGGTGAAGAAATACGGCGGCGACGCCATGCCCAACGGGCTGATCGATGACCCCAAGGTCTACGTCAGCATCGCCACCGACGGTACAGTGACCGTGGTGTGCAACCGTTCGGAGATGGGCCAGGGCGTGCGCACCAGCCTGAGCCTGGTGGTGGCCGATGAAATGGAAGCCGATTGGGCGCACGTGAAAGTCCAGCAGGCGCCGGGCGATGAAGTGCGCTACGGCAACCAGGACACCGACGGCTCGCGCAGCATGCGCCATTGGTATGAGCCAATGCGTCGCTGCGGTGCCAGTGTTCGGGCGATGCTTGAACAAGCGGCTGCCGATCAGTGGAAAGTCCCGCTGGCTGAATGTCGGGCGCAATTGCATAAAGTGATTCACCAGCCAAGTGGCCGTGAGCTGGGTTACGGCGAATTGGCAGCCGCCGCCGGCGCGCTGGCGGTGCCGGCGCGGGATAGCCTGCGCCTCAAGCCAGCGTCGGAGTTCCGTTATATCGGCAAGGAAGGCGTCAAGGCCATCGACGGCGCCGACATCGTCAACGGGCGCGCGGTCTACGGCGCGGACGTGCATTTCGACGGCATGCTCTATGCCACCATCGCACGGCCCAAAGTGTATGGCGGCAAGGTGAAATCCTTCGATGCCTCGGCAGCGTTGAAGGTACCGGGTGTGATCAAGGTGCTGGAAATCGAAAGCCGGCCCTTGCCCTCCGAGTTCCAACCCCTGGGCGGTGTGGCCGTGGTGGCCAGCAACACCTGGGCGGCGATCAAGGGCCGGGAGGCGCTGAGCATTGTCTGGGACGACGGCGTGAATGCTGGCTACAACTCCATCGACTATCGCAAGGAGCTGGAAGCCGCTGCGCTGAAACCGGGCAAGGTGGTGCGCAACACCGGCACCCTCGACCAGGCCATGGGCGAGGCCGACAGTACCCTGGAAGCCGCCTACTACTTGCCACACCTGTCCCAGTCACCGATGGAGCCGATGGTCGCCATTGCGCGTTTCGACAAAGGTGAGTGCCAGGCCTGGGGCCCGAGCCAGGCGCCACAGGTGACCCGCGAGCGCATCGCCGAGCGCCTTGGCCTGCCGTTCGATAACGTGACCTTCAACGTGACCTTGCTCGGCGGTGGCTTCGGGCGCAAATCCAAGCCTGACTTCATCATCGAAGCCGCCGTGCTGGCCAAGGAATTTCCGGGCAAGGCCGTTCGGGTGCAATGGACCCGCGAAGATGACATCCACAATTCCTACTTCCACACCGTGTCGGCCGAGTACCTCAAGGCCGGCCTGAACAAGGATGGCCTGCCGTCGGCCTGGCTGCACCGCACCGTGGCGCCGAGCATCACGGCATTGTTCGCGCCGGGCATGAACCACGAAGCGGCCTTTGAGCTGGGCATGGGCTTTACCAACATGGCCTACGCGATTCCCAATGTGCGCCTGGAAAACCCCGAGGCGGCGGCCCACACCCGCGTCGGCTGGTACCGTTCAGTGTCGAACATCCCCCATGGTTTTGCGATCCAGAGCTTTGTCGACGAACTGGCCCACAAGGCCGGCCAGGATCCGCTGCAGTATCAGCTCAAGTTGCTGGGGCCAGACCGTCAGATCGATCCCAAGACCTTGAGCGATGAGTGGAACTACGGCGAATCCCCTGAACGCTACCCGATCGACACCGCACGCCTGCGCGGCGTGTTGGAAACCGCGGCCAAGGCGGCCGGCTGGGGACGCACGCTGCCCAAGGGCCGTGGCCTGGGCTTGGCGGTGCACTACAGCTTTGTGACGTACGTGGCGGCCGTGATCGAGGTGGAGGTCAAGGGTGATGGCACGTTGATCGTGCACAAGGCCGATATTGCTGTGGATTGCGGCCCGCAGATCAACCCGGAGCGCATCCGCTCGCAGTTCGAAGGCGCGTGCGTGATGGGCCTGGGCAACGCGGTGCTGGGCGAGATCAGCTTCAAGGATGGCAAGGTCCAGCAGGACAACTTCCATATGTACGAGGTGGCGCGCATGTCACTGGCGCCCAAGGAAGTGGCGGTGCACTTGGTGACGCCTAAAGGCGAGGTGCCTTTGGGCGGCGTCGGTGAGCCCGGCGTGCCGCCGATTGCGCCGGCGCTGTGCAATGCGATCTTTGCCGCCACCGGCAAGCGTATCCGCAACCTGCCGGTGCGTTACCAGTTGCAGGGCTGGCAAGAGGCGAAGGCCTGATGGACAGCGTGGATCTGAATGTCTTGCGCAGCGTGCTGGAGTGGCGCCGCGCCGGGCAAACGGTGGTGCTGTACAGCGTGGTGCAGACCTGGGGCAGTGCGCCGCGCCCGCCAGGGGCGATGCTGGCCCTGCGCGGCGATGGGGTGGTGATTGGCTCGGTGTCGGGCGGCTGCATCGAGGACGACCTTATTGCGCGCCTGCAGGACGGTCGGCTGGCGGATGACGGGCCACCGGTGCAACTGGTGACCTACGGCGTGACCCGCGACGAGGCGGCCCGGTTCGGTTTACCGTGCGGCGGCACGTTGCGCCTGACCGAGGAGCGCGTGGTGGAATGGGCCTGGGTGGCTGAGCTGCTGGCGCGTTGCGAAGCTCATCAGATCGTTGCGCGGGAGCTGGACCTGAAGAGCGGTGAAGTCACCCTGAGCGATGCCAGCAAGACCGACGTGGTGAGCTTTGACGGCCAACGCCTGCGTGCGATCTACGGCCCGCGCTGGCGCTTGCTGCTGATCGGCGCGGGGCAACTGTCGCGTTATGTGGCCGAGATGGCGCGGCTGCTGGACTTCGACGTGCTGATCTGTGACCCACGTGAAGAGTTTGTCTACGGCTGGGAAGAGCAGCAGGGCCGCTTCGTGCCGGGTATGCCCGATGAAGCGGTGCTGAATATCCAGACCGATGAACGCACCGCCATTGTCTGCCTGACCCATGACCCGCGCCTGGATGACATGGCCTTGCTCACGGCATTGAATTCCAGGGCGTTCTACATTGGCGCGCTGGGGTCGCGGGTCAACAGCCAGAAGCGTCGGGAAAACCTGGCGCAGCTCGGCCTGTCGGCGGAGGCGATTGCGCGCCTGCACGGGCCGATCGGCGTGTATATCGGCAGCCACACCCCGGCGGAAATCGCTTTGTCGCTGATGGCGGAAATTGTCGCGATCAAGAATGGCGTGGCGGCGGTGCAGAAAAAACCGCTGCCGGTGCTGGCCGAGTGACAGTCACGGCGATTGTGCTGGCGGCAGGGCAGGGCAGGCGTTTTCGCGCTGAAGCGGGGGCGGATAAGGATAAATTGCTGGCCGATTGCACGGGCCGGGATGGCGTGACGCGAGCGGTTATCGAGCAGGTGCTGGCAAATCTGCCTGAGCGGGTTGCACGGCGTCTGTTGGTGACATCGCCCGAACGAGCGGACGTCATCCGATTGGCCAGGGCCTTTGGCTGTGAGGTCTTGCTGCTGCAATCGGCCGGCATGGGCGATAGCCTGGCGGCGGCGGTGGCGGCCAGTGCTCCGGCTGACGGTTGGCTGGTGGTGTTGGGGGATATGCCGTTCATTCAGTCGTCGACTATCGATCAGGTGGTCGAGGGGCTGGAAGCGGATCGCATCCACGTCCCGGTGCAGGCGGGGCAGTATGGTCATCCGGTGGCGTTTGGCCGCGCGTTCGGGCCGGGGTTGATGGCGTTGGCGGGTGATCGCGGCGCTCGCTCGCTGTTTGCCGCTGGCGCTGTCAGGGAGATCCCGGTGGATGACCCTGGTGTGTTGTGGGATGTCGACTTGCCCTCCCTCCTGAGCTACACCCCCACCTCCTGAACTGCCCTCCAGGTCCTGAATTGTCCTCGACCCTGTAGGAGCCCGGCTTGCCGGCGATGGCGTCCTCGAACATGTCGCATGGTTCAAGGGGCTCATCGCCGGCAAGCCGGGCTCCTACAGGGGATTGGGGGCGGTCTTGGATTTTGGATTTATGAGGCCAATAAAAAGCCCCGCCTGATCACTCAGGCGGGGCTTTTCAGTTACGGCTGGACTCAGGCGAGAGGCTTGCTCTCGTGTTCTGCTTCCAATGCAGCAGCGGCGGCTGCAGCGGCCTCGGCTTCCTTGCGACGACGACGCACTTCACGTGGGTCGTTCGGCGCACGGCCGTTTTCGGTCAGGGCGCTGGCCGGGGCGGCTTCGACCACAGGGGCTGCCACTTCGGCAACCACGGGGGCTTCAACCACCGGCGCAGGCTCAACCACCGGAGCCGGTTCAACCACTGGGGCTGGCTCGGCAATCACGACTTCGGCAACCGGTGCAGGCGCTTCTTCTACCACTGGGGCAGGCGCTGGCGCTTCGACCGGAGCAGCTGGCTCGGCAGTCCATTGGAAGGCGGTCTGTTCTTCGCGAACTTCGCGCACGTGTGGAGCCTCTTCCACAACCGGCGCTTCAACCACTGGTTGAGGTTCAACGACCGGTGCAGGCTCAACCGCTGCCACTTCAACTTCTGGCAGGGTTTCTTGAACCGGGGCAACTTCCACTTCCGGAACAACTGGCGCTTCGATCGGGGTAGTGGCCTCGACAACCGGGGCTTCTACCACAGGGGCTTCAACCACTGGCGTTTCGACTACGGGTGCTTCAACCACGGGCGCTTCGGCTGCTGGAGCCTCGGCGACAGGTGCTTCAACAGCAGCCGTTTCTTCAACGGCCGCAGTGGCGCGTTCAGCCTGCTCGTGAGCCTGGGCTTCAGCAGGTGCACTGATGACCGAGCTGGCAACGGCAGCAGTCACGGCAAGGCCGGCAGCCAGTTCGGCGCCTGTTGGCTCCTGGGTGGTGCCTTCAGCGTTCTCGCCGGCTTCTTCCGAGCCTTCGATCACGTTGCCGTTGGCATCACGCTGACGCTCACGACGGTTGCTGCGACGACGCTGGCCACGGGAGCGGCGGCGCGGACGATCGCCTTCGGCGCCTTCCTGACCGTCTTCCTGCACGTGCTCTTCGCCGGTCAGTACTTCTTCTTCGCTGGCGGCAGCGGCCTGTTCGGCACGTGGCTGGCGTTCTTCGCGCGGGGCGCGTGGTTGACGCTCTTCACGTGGCGCACGTTCTTCACGCGGCTGGCGAGCCGGACGTTCTTCAGCCACAACGGCAGCGCCGGCAACGGCTGGGGCCGCGTCCAGAGGTTCGCGCAGTTCACGCACGCGTTCTTCACGCTCGCCACGCGGCTTGCGATCTTCACGTGGCGCACGTGGCGTGCGTGGTGCGCGCTCTTCACGCGGTGCACGTTCTTCACGGGCTACGGCCGGGGTGTCTTCACGGGCTTCGCGAGGTGCACGTTCTTCACGCGGTGCGCGCTCTTCACGTGGAGCACGCTCTTCGCGCGGCTTGCGTTCTTCGTCACGGCGACCGTTGCGGTTACGGCTCTGCTGGCGACCGTTGCGACGTTCTTCGTTGCGTGCCGGGCGCTCGGCGGCTGGTTTTTCAACCACAACCGGTGCAGCAGGCTCTTCCTTGGTGGCGAACAGGCTGACCAGCGACTTCACCAGGCCCTTGAACAGGCTCGGCTCAGGCAGAGCGGCCGGTGCGGCAACCGGGGCGGCGGCTTCGGTTGGCACTGGAGCGTTGGCACGGGCCGGTGCAGTCTTGACCGCCGCTTCCTGGCGAACCAGGGTGCGTGTCGCGGCGGCGGGCTGGACTTCTTCCACTTCGGCAGCGGCAGCGGCGATTTCGTAGCTGGACTGGTTGTTGTGGGCTTCCGGGCTGTCATCACGCAGGCGCTGCACTTCGAAGTGCGGCGTTTCGAGGTGATCGTTCGGCAGGATGACGATGCGGGCACGGGTGCGCAGTTCGATCTTGGTGATCGAGTTGCGTTTTTCGTTGAGCAGGAAGGCGGCAACCGGAATCGGCACTTGGGCGCGGACTTCAGCGGTGCGGTCTTTCAGGGCTTCTTCTTCGATCAGGCGCAGGATCGCCAGGGACAGCGATTCAACGTCACGGATGATGCCGGTGCCGTTGCAACGCGGGCAGACGATGCCGCTGCTCTCGCCCAGGGATGGACGCAGGCGCTGACGGGACATTTCCAGCAGGCCGAAGCGCGAGATGCGGCCGACTTGCACGCGGGCACGGTCGGCTTCCAGGCATTCGCGGACTTTCTCTTCCACGGCGCGCTGGTTCTTGGCTGGGGTCATGTCGATGAAGTCGATCACGATCAGGCCGCCGATGTCACGCAGGCGCAGCTGGCGGGCGATTTCTTCAGCCGCTTCCAGGTTGGTCTGCAGGGCGGTTTCTTCGATGTCGCTGCCTTTGGTCGCACGCGCCGAGTTGATGTCGATGGACACCAGGGCTTCGGTCGGATCGATCACGATGGAGCCACCGGAAGGCAGTTCGACCACGCGCTGGAAGGCGGTCTCGATCTGGCTTTCGATCTGGAAACGGTTGAACAGCGGTACGCTGTCTTCGTACAGCTTGATCTTGCTGGCGTACTGCGGCATCACCTGGCGGATGAAGGTCAGGGCTTCGTCCTGGGCTTCAACGCTGTCGATCAGCACTTCGCCGATGTCCTGGCGCAGGTAATCGCGGATGGCGCGGATGATGACGTTGCTTTCCTGATAGATCAGGAACGGCGCGGAGCGGTCCAGGGACGCTTCCTTGATGGCGGTCCACAGTTGCAGCAGGTAGTCGAGGTCCCACTGCATTTCTTCGCTGCTGCGGCCAAGGCCCGCAGTGCGCACGATCAGGCCCATGTCGGCCGGTGCGATCAGGCCGTTCAGCGCTTCACGCAGTTCGTTGCGCTCTTCGCCTTCGATGCGACGGGAAATGCCGCCGGCACGTGGGTTGTTCGGCATCAGGACCAGGTAACGGCCCGCCAGGCTGATGAAGGTGGTCAGGGCGGCGCCCTTGTTGCCACGCTCTTCTTTTTCGACCTGGACGATGACTTCCTGGCCTTCGCTCAGGACGTCCTTGATGTTCACGCGGCCTTCAGGGGCTTTCTTGAAGTATTCGCGGGAGATTTCTTTGAGGGGCAGGAAGCCGTGGCGCTCGGAGCCGAAATCGACAAAGGCAGCCTCAAGGCTTGGTTCGATGCGAGTAATACGGCCTTTATAGATGTTGGCCTTTTTTTGCTCGCGTGCACCGGATTCGATGTCCAGGTCGTAGAGGCGTTGGCCATCTACCAGTGCAACACGCAACTCTTCGGGTTGAGTTGCGTTAATCAGCATTCTTTTCATGTTGTACCGTCGGTTTCCGGGCTGCCGGAAACGGCGTTCGGCACACACGACTTCTCACGGTCGGTGTCAGGTGCGTCAAGAGTGGTTGGCCACTCCAGTGTCCAGCGACATCTGCCCAGAGGGGGCAAAGGCGCGACGGACGCGTCCTGCTTGTCTGCTGCGGCGCCACAGGCGCCACTTCAACAAAAGCTAAGGTCAGGAGGAGGAATCAACCGGCGACTGTGGACGAGATGAAGCGTCTAAATATAAGCCTAGTGCTACACGGTCCGACGGTTGTGCATCTCCACCCTACACGTATCCCTGATAATTCGGGTGCTGCCGCGCGCAGAATCCGCAGCGGGTTGGCATTTACCGTGTTCTCCAATGGGGAGTCCACGCTCATGGCTAAACAAGACTAGGTGTGGGCGACTGCGCTCTCACTCAGCTCTTAACAGGCGTTGTTTCCGAAGCATTCGCCGTGGTCTGGCTCAAGACTGACTGCACTTTGTGAACTGGCCGTAAATATCGGCGCAGAACGCGAGTTTTCACTCTGCGTGTCGCGCTCGCTTCAGGCCTCATGTCACCTGCGCTTGTTACAATCTAGAGCCTTCCAGGGTGGCGAAAGCCCCGTAGGACGGCCTCGCGTCCTGATGAATTGCGATGGTCAGGGCCGGCAGTTTGCCGCATGTCCTCTGGCCAGGCCGCTTTTGGCGGCGTTCGCGACTATAGCAGCAATGATTAAGTGCTTCAATTCCATAAAAAATTGTTATCATCGCCGCCATGACGACTCCCGACCCCCAGACCCCCAGCGTTCAGCTGCTTGAGGTCTCGCCGGAATATGCCGGCCAACGCATCGACAATTTTCTCCTGGCCAGGCTCAAAGGCGTGCCCAAGACCTTGATTTACCGCATCTTGCGTAAAGGTGAAGTGCGTGTGAACAAGGGCCGGATCAAGCCCGAGTACAAGTTGCAGGCGGGCGATATCGTCCGTGTGCCACCGGTTCGCGTGCCGGAACGCGACGAGCCTGTGCCGCTGGCCCAGGGCCTGCTGCAACGCCTGGAAGCCTCGATTGTCTTCGAAGACAACAAGCTGATCGTGATCAACAAGCCTTGCGGCATTGCGGTTCACGGCGGCAGCGGCTTGAACTTCGGCGTGATCGAGGCCTTCCGCCAGTTGCGCCCGGACGCCAAGGAGCTGGAGCTGGTCCATCGCCTGGACCGCGACACTTCCGGCCTGCTGATGATCGCCAAGAAGCGCAGCATGTTGCGTCACCTGCACACCGCCCTGCGGGGCGATGGCGTAGACAAGCGCTACATGGCGCTGGTGCGTGGCCACTGGGCCAGCTCGATCAAGAGCGTGCGCGCGCCGTTGCAGAAGAGCAACCTGCGTTCCGGCGAGCGCATGGTGGAAGTGGACGAGGAGGGCAAAGAAGCCCTGACCCTGTTCAAGGTGCTGCGCCGTTTCGGTGACTTCGCCACCCTGGTCGAGGCCAAGCCGGTGACCGGGCGTACCCACCAGATCCGCGTGCACACCCTGCATGCGGGCCACTGCATCGCCGGCGATACCAAATACGGCGACGAGGATTTCTCCAAGGAAATCCGCGACCTGGGCGGCAAGCGCCTGTTCCTGCATGCCTACATGCTCACCGTGCCGCTGCCCGATGGTGGCGAATTGAAGCTGCAGGCGCCGGTCGATGAAATGTGGGCCAAGACCGTGGAGCGTTTGAGTGTCGCACCTTGATTACAAGCTGCTGATTTTCGATTGGGACGGCACCCTGGCAGATTCCATTGGCCGCATTGTCGAGTCGATGCATGCGGCGTCGACCCGGTCCGGCTATGCGCTGTGCACCGATCACGCGGTCAAGGGCATCATTGGCCTGGGGCTGCCCGAGGCGATTCGCACCTTATATCCCGAGATCAGCGACGCTGAACTGGTCACGTTCCGTGATCACTACGCCGATCACTACATCGCCCTGGAAGCCACGCCTTCGCCGTTGTTTGATGGTGTGGTGCAGTCCATGGAGGCGTTCCGCACCGAGGGTTATCACCTGGCGGTCGCTACCGGCAAGGCCCGTCGCGGGCTGGACCGCGTGCTCAAGGCCCATGGCTGGGAGGATTATTTCGATATCACCCGTGCCGCCGATGAAACCGCCAGCAAACCTCACCCTCTGATGCTGGAGCAGATCCTGGCCCATTGCGGCGTGTCGCCACGCCAGGCATTGATGGTGGGGGATGCCTCCTTCGACCTGATGATGGCGCGCAATGCGGGCATGGACAGCGTGGCCGTCAGCTACGGCGCTCAGTCCGCCGAGGCGCTTCAGCAGTACGAACCGCGCCTGACGATCAATCATTTTTCCGAATTGCAGGCCTGGCTCAGCCGGGCCCGATAAGTCTTTGCTGGGGTTAATGGCATGAGTGACGAGTGGAAGGCGCCCGAAAAGGCTGAAAGCGGTGATGACAAAAGCTGGAAGCTTCTGGAGAAAACCCTCCTGGCCAGCGTTCAGGAGCAGCGTCGTTCGCGGCGTTGGGGGATCTTTTTCAAGTTGCTGACCTTTGTGTACCTGCTGGGGATGCTGGCATTGTTCAGCCCGCTGGTGGACATGGAGAAAAGCGCGGCTCGCAGCGCCAATTACACGGCGCTGATCGAGGTGCGTGGCGTGATTGCCGACAAGGAGTCCGCCAGCGCCGACAATATCGTCAGCAGCCTGCGTGCCGCGTTTGAAGATTCCAAGGTCAAGGGCGTGATCCTGCGCATCAACAGCCCGGGCGGCAGTCCGGTGCAGTCGGGTTACGTGTATGACGAGATTCGTCGCCTGCGCGCCTTGCACCCGGACATCAAGCTGTATGCAGTGATTTCCGACCTGGGCGCCTCGGGTGCCTATTACATTGCCAGCGCCGCAGACCAGATCTATGCCGACAAGGCCAGCCTGGTGGGTTCCATTGGCGTCACGGCGGCCGGTTACGGGTTTGTCGGCACCATGGAGAAGCTGGGGGTGGAGCGTCGCACCTACACGTCGGGCGAGCACAAGTCGTTCCTCGATCCGTTCCAGCCGCAAAAGGCCGATGAAACCCAGTTCTGGCAGGGCGTGCTCGACACGACCCATCGTCAGTTCATCGCCAGCGTGAAGCAGGGGCGTGGGGATCGCTTGAAGGACAAGGATCATCCGGAACTGTTTTCCGGCTTGATATGGTCAGGCGAGCAGGCGTTGCCGCTGGGGCTGATCGATGGCCTGGGCAGTGCCAGTTCGGTAGCGCGGGATGTGATTGGCGAGAAAGAACTGGTGGATTTCACCGTTCAGGAATCGCCGTTTGATCGCTTCTCCAAGAAGCTGGGCGCCAGCGTGGCAGAGAAGCTTGCCTTGTATATGGGCTTCCAGGGCCCGACCCTGCGCTGATCTGACAGGCGCACCGATTCAACTGTAGGGGCCGGCTTGCCGGCGATGGCGGTGGTCCAGTCGACATTTATATTGGCTGATCCACTGCGATCGCTGGCAAGCCGGCTCCTACAGTTGTTTTTGGGGTGGGCCTAAGGGATTTGCACGCCTTCGATGAGTAGCATGTCCACTAGGCGGATAAGCGGCAGCCCGATCAGGCTGGTGGCATCTGGCCCCTCTGTGCTCTGAAACAAGCTCACGCCCAACCCCTCGGCCTTGAAACTGCCCGCGCAGTCATACGGCTGCTCGATTCGCAGGTAGCGTTCGATCCGTTCAGCGTCCAGCTCGCGCATATGCACGGTAAAAGGCACGCAATCCACCTGGCAGCGCCCGGTCTGGGTGTTGAGCAGTGCCAGGCCGGTCAGGAAGCTGACCCGCTTGCCGCTCGCGGCCAATAGCTGATCCCGGGCGTTTTCAAAGGTATGCGGCTTTCCGATAATGCGGCCTTCCAACGCTGCCACTTGATCGGAGCCGATAATCAGGTGGCCTGGATGGCTGGCGGCGAGGGCGCGGGCTTTGTGTTCGGCCAGGCGCTTGACCAGCTCCACGGCAGACTCATTTGCACGATGGCTTTCGTCGATATCCGGCGGGCTGCAGATGAACGGCAGGTGCAGGCGGCTCAGCAATTCCCGGCGATAAACCGAGCTGGATGCGAGTAATAAAGGCAGCATGGGCGTCTCCTCAAGGCAGCCGGGGATTCTAGCGGGGCGACCGGCTGACGCACAGGGCTGAATTTCCTTTGACATGGCC
Organism: Pseudomonas sp. TE24901; assembly: GCF_054058375.1. Classification (NCBI taxonomy): domain Bacteria; kingdom Pseudomonadati; phylum Pseudomonadota; class Gammaproteobacteria; order Pseudomonadales; family Pseudomonadaceae; genus Pseudomonas; species Pseudomonas sp. TE24901. Next base: position 315,671 of record NZ_JBSSAF010000007.1, on the reverse strand, counting down.
GGGTGCATCCCTATAATGCTGCGCCTATGTTGAATGACCCGATTCCACCTCACGTTGACCCGCGCAAATTGGCTGATCGTGGCACTTCCCTTCAAGGTGAGTTGCTGCTGGCCGATTTGGAGAGACTCTGCGACCCGCTTTCCGACACTGTCGGTACGGTGCAGGCCAAATTCGTTTTTGAACGAGATGAACGTAAGTCTGTGGTAATCCACAGCTTTATCGACACCGAAGTCAAAATGGTTTGCCAGCGTTGTCTTGAGCTGGTCACCCTGCCGATCCATAGCGAATGCAGTTATGCTGTGGTGAAGGAGGGTGCGAATACCCAGTCGTTGCCGAAAGGTTATGACGTGCTGGAACTGGGCGAAGATCCTTTGGATCTGCATGCACTGATCGAGGAGGAGCTTCTGCTCGCCTTGCCCATTGTGCCTGCTCATCATCCGGAAGAATGCCAGCAGCCGGCGGGCCTCGATGACGAGCCCGAACCGAGCGAGGACGAGGTAACGCGGTCCAACCCGTTCAGTGTATTGGCGCAGTTAAAGCGTGACCCAAACGTTTAGGAGTTAATCAATTATGGCTGTTCAGCAGAACAAAAAATCCCGCTCCGCCCGTGACATGCGCCGTTCGCACGACGCTCTCGAGGCTAGCACCCTGTCCGTAGAAAAGACCACCGGTGAAGTTCACCTGCGTCACCACGTATCGCCAGAAGGCGTATACCGTGGCCGTAAAGTGATCGACAAGGGCGCTGACGAGTAATCACTTGTCTGCTCTAGTCATCGCGATTGACGCAATGGGCGGGGACTTCGGTCCCCGCAGCATTGTTCAGGCCTGCATTGCCAGCCTGTCTGCAACGCCCTCGCTGCACCTGACCCTCGTCGGTCAACCCTCCCTCCTTGAAGAATTGATTGCCAGCCATCCGGCGGTGGATCGCGCGCGCCTGACGATTACGCCGGCCAGCGAAACCATCGGCATGGATGAAAAGCCGGCGGCGGCCCTGCGTGGCAAGCCCGACTCTTCAATGCGGGTGGCGCTGGAGCTGCTGCGTGACGGCAAGGTGCAAGCCTGTGTCAGCGCGGGCAATACCGGGGCCTTGATGGCCTTGTCGCGGCATGTGCTCAAGACGTTGCCCGGCATTGATCGGCCTGCAATGGTGGCGGCGATTCCGACGCAAAAGGGCTATTGCCAGTTGCTGGACCTGGGGGCCAACGTCGATTGCAGTGCCGAGCACCTGTTCCAGTTCGCCGTAATGGGTTCGGTCGCCGCCGAGGCGCTGGGCGTGGCCCGGCCTCGTGTGGCCTTGCTGAATATCGGTACCGAAGACATCAAGGGCAATCAGCAGGTCAAGCTGGCTGCCACCTTGCTGCAAGGTGCGCGCGGCTTGAACTACGTCGGCTTTGTCGAGGGTGACGGTGTGTACCGGGGCGAGGCGGATGTGGTGGTGTGCGACGGGTTTGTCGGCAATATCCTGCTCAAGTCCAGCGAAGGCCTGGCGACCATGATCGCCACGCGCATTGAGGCATTGTTCAAACAAAATCTGGCCTCTCGTGTGGTGGGTGCCCTGGCGCTGCCATTGATGCGTCGCTTGCAGGCCGACTTGGCACCTGCGCGGCATAATGGGGCGAGTTTTCTTGGCTTGCAGGGCATTGTGGTAAAAAGCCACGGCTCGGCAGGTGTAGAGGGCTTTCAGAGTGCGATCGCGCGCGCCCTGATCGAGATCCAGGAAAACCTGCCGCAGCGCTTGCACGGCCGTCTCGAGGACCTGTTGCCTTAGGCGAATCGGCCCGGGAGTGCTTAAATGTGACCGGCCAGTTCAATTGACCATCCAATCTGTCAGTTTCGTGCGCTCCCACCGTAGGAGTGCGCATTTTTGACGACCAGATCATTAGGGGCTTGTTACATGTCTACATCCCTCGCATTCGTCTTTCCAGGGCAGGGTTCGCAGTCCCTCGGCATGTTGGCCGAGCTGGGCGCGCAGTACCCGCTGATCCTGGACACCTTCAAGGAAGCTTCCGACGCTCTGGGTTACGACCTGTGGGCATTGACCCAGCAGGGACCGGAAGAGCAACTCAACCAAACCGACAAAACCCAACCGGCCATCCTGACCGCTTCGGTCGCCCTGTGGCGCCTGTGGCTGGCTGAAGGTGGTGCGCGCCCTGCATTCGTCGCCGGTCACAGCCTGGGCGAATACAGTGCCTTGGTGGCGGCGGGCAGCCTGACCCTCGGTGAGGCGGTCAAGCTGGTCGAGCGTCGCGGTCAACTGATGCAAGAAGCCGTTCCAGCCGGGCAGGGCGGCATGGCCGCTATCCTGGGCCTGGACGATGCTGTCGTGATCGAAGCCTGTGCCGAAGCGGCCCAGGGCGAAGTGGTCAGCGCGGTGAACTTCAACTCCCCGGGCCAGGTGGTGATCGCCGGTGCCAAGGCCGCCGTCGAGCGCGCCATCGAAGGCTGCAAGGCCCGTGGTGCCAAGCGTGCGCTGCCGTTGCCGGTGAGCGTACCGTCCCACTGCGAGCTGATGCGTCCGGCGGCCGAGCGTTTTGCCGAGTCCATCGCTGCCATCAACTGGCAGGCGCCGCAGATCCCGCTGGTGCAGAACGTCAGCGCGGCCGTTGCCGCCGACCTCGACACGCTCAAGCGCGACCTGCTGGAACAACTCTACAAGCCCGTACGCTGGGTCGAATCCGTCCAGACCCTGGCTGCCAATGGCGCCACTGAACTGGTTGAGTGCGGTCCGGGCAAAGTCCTGGCCGGCCTGAACAAGCGTTGCGCCGATGGCGTGTCGACTGCCAACCTCAATACCCCGGATGCCTTCGCTGCCGCCCGCGCGGCACTGGCCTGAATCCCCGAACTTAGGAGAAGCCTGCATGAGTCTGCAAGGTAAAGTTGCACTGGTTACCGGCGCAAGCCGTGGCATTGGCCAGGCGATCGCCCTGGAACTGGGCCGTCAGGGTGCCGTTGTGATCGGTACCGCTACATCCGCCTCGGGCGCCGAGCGTATCGCCGCGACCCTGAAGGAAAACGGCGTGCAAGGCACCGGCCTTGAACTGAACGTGACCAGCGACGAGTCTGTGGCTGCCGTACTGGCCGAGATCACCGCACAGTTCGGCGCGCCGGCGATTCTGGTGAATAACGCCGGTATCACCCGCGACAACCTGATGATGCGCATGAAAGACGACGAGTGGTACGACGTGGTCGATACCAACTTGAACAGTCTGTTTCGCCTGTCCAAGGGGGTTTTGCGCGGCATGACCAAGGCGCGTTGGGGCCGAATTATCAATATTGGCTCTGTAGTGGGTGCCATGGGCAACGCAGGCCAAGTAAACTACGCAGCCGCCAAGGCCGGTCTGGAAGGTTTCAGCCGTGCACTGGCGCGTGAAGTCGGTTCGCGGTCGATTACGGTCAACTCGGTGGCCCCAGGGTTCATCGACACCGATATGACCCGTGAACTGCCGGAAGCACAGCGTGAAGCCTTGCTGACGCAGATTCCGCTGGGTCGTCTGGGCCAGGCTCAAGAGATCGCGAATGTGGTCACTTTCCTGGCGTCCGACGGTGCGGCATACGTGACTGGGGCTACAATCCCGGTTAACGGCGGGATGTACATGAGTTAAATTGTGACGGATCGCTTCAAAAAAATGTCATACGAGCTGTCTAAAATCCGTTATAAAGCTGCAACTTAATTTATAGGCAGGTGGCCAACCGGGTACAGGGTGAAGCTTTCAGTTGAAAAGCTGAAATGGCTTTCTATACACTTACCCACTGGCCAGCTGCCTGAATTTGTCCATTAGGAGTGAAAACAAGGTATGAGCACCATCGAAGAGCGCGTCAAGAAAATCGTTGCCGAGCAACTGGGCGTTAAAGAAGAAGAAGTGACCAACTCCGCTTCCTTCGTTGAAGACCTGGGTGCCGACTCCCTTGACACCGTTGAGCTGGTGATGGCTCTGGAAGAGGAATTCGAGACCGAAATCCCGGACGAAGAAGCTGAAAAAATCACTACTGTTCAAGCTGCTATCGACTACGTTACTGCCCACCAGGCGTAATAGTTTTTAGTCGTCGCTTGCTGTTGGGAAAAACCGCACTGCTGTTACAGCGTGCGGTTTTTTCTTTAGCTCTATAGCAAAGTGTCGTCATTAGAAAAAGGAGAGTGCTGTGTCGCGTAGACGCGTCGTAGTCACCGGTATGGGTATGTTGTCGCCACTGGGTACGGATGTGCCGAGCAGTTGGCAGGGCATTCTGGCTGGCCACAGTGGTATTGGTCTGATCGAACACACGGACCTTTCTGCCTATTCCACCCGTTTTGGCGGCTCGGTAAAGGGTTTCAATGTCGAGGAATATCTCTCGGTCAAGGAATCCCGCAAACTCGACCTGTTCATTCAATACGGCCTGGCAGCCGGTTTTCAGGCGGTGCGCAATGCCGGCCTGGAAGTCACCGACGCCAACCGTGACCGCATCGGCGTGGCCATGGGTTCGGGTATTGGCGGCCTGACCAATATCGAAGAAACCAGTCGCACGCTGCATGATTCCGGCCCCCGTCGAATTTCACCGTTCTTCGTACCGGGCTCGATCATCAACATGATTTCCGGTTTCCTGTCGATCCACTTGGGCGCACAGGGGCCTAACTACGCCATTGCCACGGCATGTACCACGGGTACGCACTGCATCGGCATGGCGGCGCGCAACATCGCCTACGACGAGGCCGACGTGATGATCGCCGGTGGCGCCGAGATGGCGGCCTGCGGCCTGGGCATGGGTGGCTTCGGTGCATCCCGTGCATTGTCGACCCGCAACGACGAACCGACACGCGCCAGCCGCCCCTGGGACAAAGGCCGTGACGGTTTCGTCTTGTCCGACGGTGCCGGCGCCCTGGTACTCGAAGAGCTGGAGCACGCCAAGGCGCGTGGTGCCACGATCTACGCCGAGCTGATCGGCTTTGGCATGAGCGGTGACGCCTACCACATGACCTCGCCACCGTCCGACGGTGCCGGCGCGGCGCGTTGCATCTCCAACGCCTTGCGCGATGCGAAGGTCAACGCCAACCAAGTTCAGTACATCAACGCCCATGGCACCTCGACCCCAACGGGCGACCTGGCGGAAGCCGAGGCCATCAAGTCGGTGTTCGGTGAGCATGCCTACAAGCTGGCGGTCAGCTCCACCAAGTCCATGACCGGTCACCTGTTGGGTGCGGCGGGCGCGGTCGAGGCGATCTTCAGTGTCATGGCCATCAAGGATCAGGTCGCTCCGCCGACCATCAACCTTGATGAGCCGGACGAAGGCTGCGACCTGAACTTCGTGCCGCACGAAGCCCAGCCAATGCCAATCGACGTGGTGCTGTCCAACTCGTTCGGCTTTGGTGGCACCAACGGTTCCCTGGTGTTCCGCCGGTTCGCCGAGTGATGCACAGCTGGGTCGACGGTCAGCCAGCGGACAGCGTGCCCCTGAAAGATCGTGGCCTGGCATACGGTGATGGTCTGTTCGAGACCATTGCCGTCAAGGCCGGGCTGCCTGTGCTGCTCGACCGCCACCTGTATCGCCTCGAAGAAGGATGCAGGCGGCTTGCCTTCACTGCGGATCACGGGTTGATCCGCAGTGAAGTGCTGGCCTACGCCGCAACCCTGGGCAGCGGTGTACTCAAGCTGATCCTCACCCGTGGCGACAGCCAGCGCGGTTATGGCGCCAACCCTGGCGCACCTGTGCGCCGCATTTTGCAGGGCAGTCCGCCCGCAACCTATCCCCCTGCCCACGGAGCCGACGGCATCCGCCTGTTTCCGTGCGCGACCCGCTTGGCCGAACAGCCCCTGCTGGCCGGTCTCAAGCACCTCAACCGCCTGGAGCAGGTGATCGCCCGCGCCGAATGGCAGGACGCCGAGCATGCCGAAGGCTTGATGCTGGATAGGTCCGATCGTGTCATTGAAGGCGTGTTCAGCAACCTGTTCCTGGTGCGCAACGGCTTGTTACTAACCGCTGATCTGACGCGTTGCGGCGTGGCTGGCGTGATGCGCGCCGAGATTCTGGCCCAGGCACATGCCCTGGGAGTCCCCGTGGCCGTGGCCGACATCAGCCTGGAGCAGCTGCAGCAGGCGGATGAAGTGTTCATGTGCAACAGCGTTTATGGCATTTGGCCGGTGCGCGAGTGCGCTGCGATGAGCTGGTCGGTTGGGCCGCTCACCCGTAAACTGCAGGGCATTGTTCGCGCGCTATTGGATATTTGAGTTGATACGAAAACTGGTTTTACTGCTGCAGATCGGCCTGGTCTCGGCGGGCTTGCTGCTGGGCTTTTCGGCCTGGAAGCTTGACTCTGCCTTGAAGCAGCCCTTGAACCTGCCCCAGGAACAATTGCTCGATGTACCGGCAGGGGCCACCCCAACCGGCACGTTCAATCGCCTTGAAGCCGATGGCGTGCTCGATGATGCGTTCTGGCTGCGCCTGTACTGGCGTTTCAACCTCGATGGCCAGCCACTGCACAGTGGCGAATACCGCATGACGCCGGGCCTCACCGCCCAAGGCCTGATCGGCTTGTGGCAGCGCGGCGAAGTGGTGCAATACAGCCTTACCCTGGTGGAAGGCTGGAACTTCCGCCAGGTGCGTTCGGCGCTGGCCAAGCATGAAAAGATCGTGCAAACCCTCTCGGGCCTTTCGGACAGCGAAGTGATGGACAAGCTGGGTCACCCCGGCGTATTCCCCGAAGGGCGATTCTTCCCCGACACTTACCGCTTTGTGCGCGGCATGACCGATGTCGAGTTCCTGAAAAAAGCCTACAACCGCCTCGACGATGTGCTCGCCCAAGAGTGGAGCAAGCGCGCTGCCGATGCGCCGTACACCGACCCTTACCAGGCCCTGATCATGGCCTCCCTGGTCGAGAAAGAAACCGGCGTGCCCGAAGAGCGCGGGCAGATTGCCGGGGTGTTTGTGCGACGCATGAAGATCGGCATGCTGCTGCAGACCGACCCGACCGTGATCTACGGCCTGGGTGAGCGCTACAACGGCAAGTTGACCCGCGCTCACCTGAAGGAAGCCAACCCCTACAACACCTACATGGTGGCCGGCCTGCCGCCGACACCCATTGCCATGGTCGGTCGCGAGGCTATCCATGCGGCGCTGAACCCGGTGCCAGGCAGCAGCCTGTATTTTGTTGCCCGTGGCGATGGCAGCCATATTTTTTCTGACGACCTGGATACGCATAATGCCGCTGTGCGCGAGTTCCAGCTCAAGCGCCGCGCCGACTACCGCTCCAGCCCGGCACCCGTGGTGAAGCCTGCGCAAGACGCAACGCCAGCGGCCGATGCGCCAGCGCAAGCGCCGGTAGAAACGCCGGCCGATCCTGCGCCGGATACGGCCGCGCCGCAAAGCCCGCAATAATTCTGACTAAGGACTGCCTGTGACTGGCTTGTTTATGACCCTGGAAGGCCCGGAAGGCGCCGGCAAAAGCACCAACCGCGATTACCTCGCCGAGCGCTTGCGCGCCGAAGGAATCGAAGTGGTGTTGACCCGCGAGCCCGGCGGCACGCCGCTGGCCGAGCGTATCCGCGAGGTGCTGCTGGCGCCGGGTGAAGAGCAGATGAACCCGGACACCGAGTTGCTGCTGGTGTTCGCAGCCCGTGCCCAGCACCTGGCCGAGGTGATTCGCCCAGCCCTGGCGCGGGGTGCCGTGGTGATCTGCGACCGCTTCACCGATTCCACCTATGCCTACCAGGGCGGTGGACGGGGCCTGTCCCTGGAGCGCATCGCCACGCTCGAAACCTTCGTTCAAGGCGACCTGCGCCCTGACCTGACCCTGGTCTTCGACTTGCCGGTTGAAGTCGGCCTGGCCCGCGCCAGCGCCCGGGGTCGCCTGGACCGCTTCGAGCTCGAAGGCCAGGCTTTCTTCGACGCAGTACGCACCGCGTTCCTCAAACGTGCCGCGGCCGAGCCTGCGCGCTACTACCTGCTGGATGCCGCCCAACCGCTGGCCCAGGTGCAGCACGCCATCGATGCCCTGTTGCCCACCCTGCTGGAGCGTGCCCGTGGCTGAAGCCTACCCGTGGCAGGAAGGCCTCTGGCAGCAGTTGGCCGGCCGTGCCCAGCACGCCCATGCCTACTTGCTGCATGGCCCCATCGGTATTGGCAAGCGCGACCTGGCCGAACGCCTGATGGCCAGCCTGCTGTGCCAGAAGCCGGTCAACCTGGAAGCCTGCGGCGAGTGCAAGTCGTGCCTGCTGCTCAAGGCCGGCAGCCACCCGGACAACTACCTGCTGGAGCCTGAAGAGGCCGACAAGGCGATCAAGGTCGATCAGGTACGTGATCTCGTCAGTTTCGTGGTGCAGACCGCACAGATGGGCGGGCGCAAGGTCGTGCTGATCGAGCCGGTGGAGGCAATGAACATCAACGCCGCCAACGCCCTGCTCAAGAGTCTGGAAGAGCCGTCCGGCGATACTGTGTTGCTGCTGGTCAGTCACCAATCCAGCCGTTTGCTGCCGACGATCCGCAGCCGTTGCGTGCAGCAGGCGTGCCCGCTGCCTAGCCAGGCCATGAGCTTGCAGTGGCTGGCGAAGGCGTTGCCGGACTGTTCCGAAGATGAACGTGTCGAGCTGTTGACCCTGGCCGCAGGTTCGCCGCTGGCTGCCGTGAAGCTTCAGGCCCAAGGTGTGCGTGAACAGCGTGCCCTGGTGGTGGACGGCGTCAAGAAGCTGCTCAAGCAGGAACAGTCCGCGACCCAACTGGCCGAAGGCGCCTGGAAGGACATCCCGTTGTTGCTGCTGTTCGACTGGTTCTGCGACTGGTCAAGCCTGATCCTGCGCTACCAGTTGACCCAGGACGAAAGCGGGCTGGGCCTGCCGGACATGCGCAAGGTCGTGCAGTACCTGGCGCAGAAGAGCGCCCAGGACAAGGTGCTGGCCATCCAGGACTGGATCCTCGCCCAGCGCCAGAAAGTCCTGGGCAAGGCCAACCTCAACCGCGTGCTGTTGCTTGAAGCGCTGTTGGTACAATGGGTCGGGCTGCTCGGCCGCCGTTAATTTCCGTGGCCGACGGGTGTATCGTCGGTCAGACCTTTTCCGTGAACCAAGTTGTCTTTTTCCTATGCTCGTAGATTCCCATTGCCACCTTGACCGCCTCGACCTTGCCCAGCACGCCGGCTCCCTTGACGCAGCCCTTGAAGCGGCGCGCGGTCGTGGAGTAGGGCACTTCCTGTGCATCGGCGTGAGCGCCGAGAACGCCGCCGACGTCAAGGCCCTGGCCGAGCGTTATGCCGATGTGGATTGCTCGGTGGGTATCCACCCGCTGGACCTCAAGCCTGGCGAAGCCCCGGCCCTCGACTGGTTGCTGGCTGAGCTCAACCACCCGCGCGTGGTGGCTATCGGGGAAACCGGCCTGGACTACCACTACGAACCCGAAGCCGCCGAGTTGCAGCAGGCGTCTTTCCGCCTGCACCTGCAAGCCGCCCAGCAGACCGGCAAGCCGGTCATCGTGCATACCCGTGGCGCCCGCGCTGACACCCTGGCATTGCTGCGCGAAGCCGCGTTGCCCCAGGCCGGCGTGCTGCATTGCTTCACTGAGGATTGGGAGATGGCCAAGGCGGCCCTGGACCTGGGGTTCTACATTTCGCTGTCGGGGATCGTCACCTTTCGCAATGCCGATGCCCTGCGTGATGTGGCGCGCCAAGTGCCGGCCGACCGTTTGCTGGTCGAAACCGATTCGCCGTACCTGGCGCCGATCCCCCATCGCGGCAAACCGAACCTGCCGGAATACGTACGTGACGTGGCCGATTACCTGGCAATGCTGCGGGGTGAGTCCTACGAGCGCTTCGCCGAACAGACCACCGAGAACTTCAAGCGCCTGTTCCCGCTGGCGCATGTTGTCGGCTGACGAGGCCAAATCGCAGGCAAAAAAAACCCGGGTTCTGGGGGGTGAATCCGGGCTAAGACCATTAGGAGTAAAACAAGGGCACACAGTCCGTCGGTACCCAGGTCGACGCGTCACTTGGGGGAGATGCCACGCCGACAATTGAAGTATTGATCAGTATCCCATTCAGTCCAGTCGCATCTGATCGTTTTTTAAACAGATTTGGAATACGCGCGCTTCGCTTGAGTTCTCATCAAGCCAGTGCACAGGTGTATATATTGCGTATTGTTTCTGACTGATAACGATGAAATCGTTGGCACATTGAAAGTTAAGTGCATAACGGGTTCACATAGACATTGCCCAACGACTGTTCAGTCGGGATAATCCCTCACACTGGGTAAATCGTATCGCCACGTATCCGTGGCCCTGCGCAGCCCTCCCACATTGACCTCTGCAGACCTCTTCCTCATGCAAAAAGAACCCCGTAAGGTCCGTGAGTTTCGCCGCCGTGAGCAGGAAATTCTCGACACAGCACTCAAGCTGTTCCTCGAACAAGGTGAAGACAGCGTCACCGTCGAGATGATTGCGGATGCCGTGGGTATCGGCAAAGGCACGATCTACAAGCACTTCAAATCCAAGGCCGAAATTTACCTGCGCCTGATGCTCGACTACGAGCGTGATTTGAACGAGCTGTTGCATTCGGCCGATGTCGACAAGGACAAGGAAGCCCTGTCCCGGGCCTATTTCGAGTTCCGCATGCGCGACCCGCAGCGCTACCGCCTGTTCGACCGCCTGGAAGAGAAGGTGGTCAAGGGCCACCAGGTGCCGGAGATGGTCGAGGAGTTGCACAAGATCCGTGCCTCGAACTTCGAACGCCTGACCTTGCTGATCAAAGGCCGAATCACCGAAGGCAAGCTTGAAGACGTGCCACCGTATTTCCACTACTGCGCCGCATGGGCGCTGGTGCATGGCGCCGTGGCGCTGTACCACTCGCCGTTCTGGAGCAATGTGCTGGAAGATCAGGAAGGTTTCTTCCAATTCCTGATGGACATCGGCGTGCGCATGGGCAACAAGCGCAAGCACAGCGCTGATCTGCCAAACCCGGATTCCAAGGGCGGCGAAACCCCTGCTGTATAAGTCATTCGCCACAGTGATGGCCTAATGATTTACTGCCAGGCGCAGTGTCCCAGGAATATACTCAGGCAAGGATCTTGCTAAAAGCTGATTTATGAGTCAGTTTTTAGCGCGCCCCCATTATCCTCTGCCGGAGTGATCCATGATCGTTGATCGTCAAGGCAGGCGTTTTCGCAATTTGCGAATCAGCCTGACCTCAGCCTGCAATTACGCGTGTACCTACTGCGTGCCTAACGGCAAGCGGCTGGTGGCTGCCCAGGACGAACTCTCGGCCGAGGCCATGGCCCGTGGCGTGGCTTACCTGATCGAAGCGGCGGGCATCGACCGCCTGCGCATCACCGGGGGCGAGCCACTGGTCAGTCCCAAGCTGGAAGCCTTTATGGGCGCGGTGGGGCAGATGGGGCTCAGTGATATCAGCCTGACCACCAATGGCCAGCTCCTGGCGCGCAAGTTGCCGCTGCTGGTGGAGGCGGGTATCCGGCGCATCAACGTTTCCCTCGACACCCTCGACGCGGACTCTTTCCGCAGCATCGCCCGGGGCGGCGACCTCGCCACCGTGCTCGACGGTATGGACCAGGCCCGCGCTGCCGGCCTCAAGATCAAAGTAAACATGGTGCCGTTGCGCGGGCAGAACCTCGACCAGGTCATGCCGTTGCTCGACTACTGCCTGGCGCGCGGTTACGAGTTGCGCTTCATCGAGCTGATGCGCATGGGCCACTTGGCCAAGGACTCCAACGCGTTCCTGCAGCAGTTTGTCAGCTTGCAGCAATTGCTCAGCCTGATCGGCGAACACCACGAATACCTGCAAGCCAACGCCCCGGTGGACGCCACCGCCGTGCGTTACGAGATCCCAGGCAAAGGCTTCTTCGGCGTGATCGCCAATGAAAGTGTACCGTTTTGCCGGACCTGTTCACGGCTGCGGCTGTCCTCCACAGGCTGGCTGCACGGCTGCCTGTCGTCGAGTAACCGTCACTACATCGGCGACTTGCTGGACAAGCCCCGCCACCAGGCGCTTCCAGCACTGCAAGGTTTGCTGATGAAGGCCCTGGGCGACAAGCAGGAAGTCGCCTTCTCTGGCGGTGCCACCATCATGAAGATCATCGGCGGCTGACCCCACCCCCTGTAGACGCTGGCTTGTGTGGGAGCTGGCTTGCCTGCGATTGCATCAACTCGGTGTGACTGATACACCGAGGTGCTTGCATCGCAGGCAAGCCGGCTCCTACAGATGTTCGCCATTGCGATGAATGGCCTGGATTCTGCATCTCACGCCCATTCGCCGGTTTTCCGTCACCGGCTTCTGGAGGATTAGGATGCGTAGTCTGGTGTTGTTGCTGGCGTCGTTGACGCTGAGTGGTTGCATGACCGTCAGCGATATGGCCGAAGGCACCCGTTATCAGATGAGTGACGCCGGGCTGCTGGACCACAGTGATACACGCCGTAGCGCCTCGATTCGCGTGCAGCCCGACTCGTTCATCTTTATCGCCCAAGGCGCCTTTGTACCGCCGGGCAGCGCCTACCCGCGTCCCAACGTGGTGGCCGAGGAAGCCTTCAACGGTTTCGTCGAGTATTTCCCCATGGTGCGTCGCGCCCGCCAGACCGAGGGCCTTGAACAGGCGATGTCCGAAGCCCGTGCGGCCGGTGCGCACTACCTGTTGTACTGCCGCTTTGCGGCAGCCGATGACCGCATCGGCAATGCCGACGAGTGGACCGACCAGCAAGCCCTGGACCGCGTTGGCCTGGACAGTGGCGTGATTCAGGTCATGCTGATCGAGACCAGCACCCAGTATTTGATTGATACTGTGCGCATTCGCAGCCGTGGCGGTTTACTGACGTTCCACGACAACAAGCCTCAAGACCTGATCGCCCGCCCGCTGGCGCAATACGCACGCAGCCTGCTGGGGATGAGTGACCAGTAATTCAAAGGAGACCCGCATGACCGATTCCGCCAAGGCCAACGACCTGTTGGCCCAACTGCCCAAGGGCAAGGGACCGGCGCCGGTGCACCTGTGGAACCCGGATTTCTGCGGCAATATCGACATGCGCATCGCCCGTGACGGCACCTGGTTCTATCAGGGCACCCCGATTGGCCGCAAACCGATGGTCAAGTTGTTCTCCAACATCATCCGCCGCGACGGCGATGAGTATTTCCTGGTGACCCCCGTGGAAAAGGTGGGGATCACCGTCGATGATGCGCCGTTTGTCGCAGTCACCCTCGAAGTCGAAGGGCAGGGCGAACGCCAGGTCCTGCGCTTTACCACCAACGTCGACGATCAGATCGAGGCCGGCCTCGAACACCCGCTGCGGGTGGTGATCGACCCTGTCACCCAGGAACCTGCGCCTTACCTGCGGGTGCGCACCAACCTCGAAGCCCTCGTGCACCGCAACGCGTTCTACCAATTGGTGGAGCTGGCGGTGAGCCGTCCGATCAACGGTCAGAACTGGCTGGGCGTCTGGAGCGGCGGGGAATTTTTCCCCATTGGTCTGGAGCCCTGAGGCCGTTTTTTTCATCTTCCTGAAATAATTCGCTTGCTGCCATCGGGCGCTTTCGGTTATCAATTTGTACATGATTAGACATGTTCGATTTGATAAGAAAAAACGCGTCGTCGACGAGCTCATCCGCCGTATCGAGGGTGGGGTGATGGCCGACGGTTTCCTGCTGCCGGGCGAGCATCAACTGGCCGAGGAGTTTGCGGTCAGCCGCGGCACCCTGCGCGAAGCCCTGGCCGAGCTCAAGCGTCGCAACTACATCGCGACTCAGAGCGGCGTCGGCTCCATCGTCACCTTTGACGGCATGGTGCTTGACCAACGCAGCGGCTGGGCCCAGGCCCTGGCCGACACCGGCGCACGGGTGACCACCGACATCCTGCGCCTGGAAGCGGTCACCCGGCCGGACCTGGTCAGCCGTTTCGGCAGCGACCAGTTCATCGCTCTGGATCGTCGCCGGCGCACCACCGATGGTGTCGCCGTGTCCCTCGAACGTTCACTGATGCCTGCCGCGGGAGGCCTGGAAAGCCTGCCGCGTGTGGGCCTGATCGATAACTCCCTGACCATCACCCTGGCAGCCTACGGTTACGTCGGTGCCGAGGGCGACCAATGGATCGGCGCCGAGCCCCTGAGCGACGAAGACGCCGAGTTGCTCGGCCGACCTGCCGGCACCGTGTTTCTCAAAGCCTCGCGCACCACCTACGACCGTCGCGAGCGCTTCATGGAGTACGTCGAGAGCTTGCTCGACCCCTTGCACTTTCGCCTGCACCTGCAGTTTGGAGCCTTGAAATGACCCCGGATATTCGCGCACTCGGCGCCTTTTACGGCCTGGCGCTGGGCGATGCCCTGGGGATGCCCACCCAGTCCCTGAGCCGCGAGCAAGTCAGGGCTCGCTTCGGTGCCATCACCGGCCTGGAAGACGCCGATGCCGACCAACCGATTGCGCCGAACATGCCCGCCGGCTCGATCACCGACGACACCGAACAGGCAATCCTGGTCGGCGAGTTGCTGGTGGAAGGCCACGGCAGGATCGAGCCCACAGGACTGGCCCAGCGCCTGATCGAGTGGGAAGCGGTGATGCGCGCCAAAGGCTCCCAGGATTTGCTCGGGCCGTCGACCAAGCGTGCTATCGACATGATCCTTGCCGGCCACACGCCCGAAGAGTCCGGGCGTTATGGCACCACCAACGGCGCGGCCATGCGCATCACCCCCGTGGGGATCGCGGCCGACGTCAGCGACCCGGCGCACTTCATCCAGGCGGTGATCCAGGCCTGTCAGGTCACCCACAACACCAGCCTCGGCATTTCCAGCGCTGCTGCTGTGGCGGCAGTGGTCTCGGCCGGCATCAACGGCACCGACCTTGGTGAAGCCCTGAATATTGGTGTGCAGATCGCCCAGCAGGCGGAAAACCACGGCCACTGGATCGCCGGTGGGCGCATTTCCACCCGCATCAGTTGGGCGCGCACCTTGAGCGTCGGCAGTGGCGACAAAGCCTTGTTCGCCGACTTGCTCTACGAATTGATCGGCACCTCCGTCGCCTCCCAGGAGTCGGTGGTAGTGTCGTTTGCCCTCGCGCAGCAAGTGGCGGTGGGTGAGATGAATGCTTTCGAGGCCCTGTGCCTGGCCGCCAGCCTCGGCGGTGACACCGACACCATCGCCGCCATTCTCGGTGCGATGTTGGGCGCGTGCCTGGGCCTGCAGTGCTGGCCCGAGGCGCTGATCGAACAGGTCAAGCAGGTCAATGGCCTGGAGTTGCAGCCGCTGGTCCAAGGGCTGCTGAAACTGCGATAAGCGCCGTAGGCAAACATGTGGGAGCGGGCTTGCTCGCGAAGGCGATGTGTCAGGTGGCACATCAGTTGGCCGACCCACCGCTTTCGCGAGCAAGCCCGCTCCCACATTCGATCGTGTCGAGTCATGGAGACCGAATAAAAGTTTCGCTTTGATTCTCTGCCACAACCACAACAATACAGGCACCAGGAGCACCCTCTCATGAGCAGCACCTCTTCCGGCCAAAGCGCCGGGCAATTGGAAACACGCGGCATAGAACCGGTCCCCGAAGGCGAGTGCAATGGCCACCCGCTGCAACTGTTCTGGGTGTGGTTCGCGGCCAATATCAGCATCCTCGGCTTGCCCCTGGGCGCGACATTGGTGGCGTTTCGTGGCCTGGCCATCTGGCAGGCGATCATCGTGGCGATCCTCGGTGCCGCAGGCTCCTTTGCGGTGGTGGGCATCATCTCCATCGCCGGGCGTCGCGGTCGTGCGCCGAGCCTCACGTTGTCCCGGGCGATCTTCGGCGTGCGCGGCAATATCGGCCCCACCCTGGTCTCGCTGATGTCGCGCCTGGGTTGGGAAACCGTCAACACCACCACCGCCGCGTTCGTGCTGCTGTCGTTGTGTTCGATCCTGTTCCATTCGCCGGTTGAGGCGAAAAGTGCGCCGGTACTCACCCTGATCTTCATCGCGATCTTCGTGCTGTTGACCCTGTCGGTGTCCGGCCTGGGCCATGCCACCTTGCTGGTGATCCAGAAGTGGGCCACCTACGTGTTCGGCGCCTTGAACATTTTGGTGGGTGGTTTCCTCTGCGCCACCATCGACTGGAGCGCGGTGTTCAATGCCACGCCGGCACCGTTGAGCGCGATGATCATCGGCGTGGGCACCATGGCTGCCGGCACCGGTATCGGTTGGGCCAACGCCGGTGCCGACATGTCGCGCTACCAGCACCGCAGCGTCAAGGCTGTGCGCCTGGTGGCGTCGGCCGCGTTCGGTGCGGGTATCCCGCTGGTGTTGCTGATTACCCTAGGCGGCCTGCTGTCGGTGGGCAATAACGACCTGGCGTCGGCCACCGACCCGATCATCGCGATCCGCGACATGCTGCCGACCTGGATGGCCGTGCCGTATCTGATCACAGCGTTCGGCGGGTTGCTGCTGTCCAACAACCTCTCGGTGTACTCGGCGGGCCTCACCACCTTGACCCTGGGCCTCAAGGTCAAGCGTGTGCACGCGGTGATCGTCGACATCGTGGCGATCTTCGCCGGGTCGATTTACTTCATGCTGATCGCCGACAGCTTCTACGGCCCGTTCATTACCTTCATCTCGCTGCTGGCGGTGCCGATCACGGCGTGGGTCGGCATCTTTGTGGTCGACCTGATTCACCGCCATTACTACAGCCCCAAAGACTTGCTGGATGTCTCCCCAAGCAGCGCCTACTGGTATCGCGGTGGTGTGGAGTGGCGTGCGTTCGGCGCCTGGGCGGTGGCGATCGTGCTGGGCTTCAGCTTCACCACCATCGGCACCACCGCTGAAAATATCTGGTTCGCCGGGCCATTGTCCGACTCCTGGCTGGGCCACAACGGCCTGGGCTGGATCGTCACCTTCCTGGTCGCCGGTGGGATTTACGCCGTACTGGGCGGCGCCGCTGATCGTCGCCCGGCTTTAGTAGAGAGCCCCAATGTCTAGATTGCTGCACACCGGCCAGGTCATCGTCGACCTGGTCATGGCCCTCGACACCTTGCCCGCAACCGGTGGCGACGTACTGGCGCAATCGGCCAGTTTCGAAGCCGGCGGCGGCTTCAACGTGATGGCCGCCGCCCGGCGCAATGGCTTGCCGGTGGTTTACCTCGGGCGTCATGGCAACGGTCGTTTTGGCGACCTGGCCCGCGCTGCGATGCAGGCCGAGGGCGTGGAAATCGCCCAGCCCGCCAGCGAGGGCAAAGACACCGGTTTGTGCGTCTCGCTCACCGAAGCCAGTACCGAGCGCACGTTCATTTCCCATATCGGCGCCGAAGGTGACTTGAGCGCCGACGACTTGGCAGGCGTGACGCCGCGCGCTGACGATTACGTGTACGTCAGCGGTTATAGCCTGTTGTTGGACGGCAAGGCCCAGGCGCTGCTCGATTGGCTGCTGGCCTTGCCGCGTGAAATAACCGTGGTGTTCGACCCGGGCCCGCTGGTCAAGGCGCCGGATTCGGCGCTGATGATTGCGCTGCTGCCGCGTATTGATATCTGGACCAGCAACGGCCCGGAGGCGTTGGCATTCACCGGCGCGAGCGCGGTTGCGGATGCATTGGGCGAACTCAATCGCCATCTGCCGGATGAAGCGTTGCTGGTGGTACGCGACGGGCCGAATGGCTGCTGGATCAGCCGCCAGGGCACGGCCGAACATGTGCCGGGTTTCAAGGTGCAGGCGGTGGACAGCAACGGCGCGGGCGATGCCCATGCCGGCGTGTTCCTCGCCGGGTTGGCCAACGGTTTGCAACCGGCCGAAGCGGCACGCCGTGCCAACGCGGCTGCAGCCCTGGCTGTCACCCGCTGGGGCCCGGCCACCTCCCCAGGCACCGCTGAAGTCGACGCATTGCTCGCCGAATAATCACCCACCACTGTAGGAGCCGGCTTGCCGGCGATATCGGTCTATCTTGATGCACCGCCATCGCCGGCAAGCCGGCTCCTACAGAAAGGGGTGGATAGTTGGCAGAATAGGCGCCACTCAGCACGGAGCAGCGCCATGACCCAGAACATCTACGACACACCGGCTTTCTTCGAGGGCTACAGCAAGATGGGCCGTTCGGTCGAGGGCCTTGCCGGCGCGCCGGAGTGGCCTGCGTTACAGTCCCTGTTACCGCCGATGCCTGGCTTGAAGGTGGTAGACCTGGGCTGCGGCTACGGCTGGTTCAGCCGTTGGGCGCAGGAGCAGGGCGCTGCCCAAGTGCTGGGCCTGGACGTTTCAACGAGGATGTTGGCGCGTGCCACCGAGATGACCTCGGCCACCGCCATCACCTACACGATTGCCGACCTGGAACACCTTGACCTGCCCGACGCCAGATTCGACCTCGCCTACAGCTCCCTGGCCTTCCATTACATCGTCGACCTCAAGGGGCTGTTTGCGCGCCTTCATCGCGCATTGGTCCCGGGCGGGCGCCTGGTGTTCTCCATCGAGCATCCGATCTTCATGGCGCCGCGCAACCCGGGCTGGCTCGTGGATGAACAGGGGCGCAAGAGTTGGCCGGTGGACGGCTATCAACGGGAAGGGCCACGGGTGACCAACTGGCTGGCCGAGGGCGTGATCAAACAGCACCGCACCCTCGGGACCTTGCTCAATCTGTTGATCGAGGCGGGGTTTACCTTGAGCCACGTCAACGAGTGGGGCCCAAGTGACGCGGACCTGGCTGCACGCCCGGAACTCGCAGAAGAGTTGGAGCGGCCGATGATGCTACTGGTAGCCGCCCAACGCTGACCCAACACAGGTGTAAAAATGTGGGAGCTGCGGTGCGACGATTCGACTTGCCTGCTCCCACAGGGGTTACTGCAAGGCTTTAGCCTGACTGACCGTCCAGCTTGCGCGCCTCATCCACACCGGACGCGGTCAGCTTGATCGGCAAGTTCAGCGCATATTCACCGGCATCGTCGGTGGTCACATGCCCATCCTTGATAAGCCCGCGGTCTTGCAGGAATGCCAAGACACTGGCCACCTCTTTTTCGCCGCGGTAGTTATCCAGCACCTCCTTGCCCAGGCCATTGGGGTGGGCGTGCAGCAGGCGGGTGAGGACTTCTTTCTCAAGGTTTCTATCGACGTTCATGCGTACCTCTTCACTGGGAAATGATCGGGTGTCGGTGGTGCGTGCGATGGATCAAGGTGCAGGTTGTTTCGGCGCGCCCGGGATGTTCGAGTCATCGCCTTTGTTGATTTTCGGCTGATTGACCGCCGGGCCCATCTTGCCATTACCCACTGCGGGCGGGCTTTGACGGCCGGTGTCCTGGCCCTGAGTGCGTGGGTCGGCACCTGGGGCACCTGGGGTGGTGTTATCGATGACAGCACCGCCGTTGGTGTCCAGGCCGGTGCCCATGGATTTCTGGGATTCGGACGTCGCCGGGTTGGTCGGGCCGGTCGGGCCGGTCGACGAGGTGGCGGCGAAAGTGCTCAGGGAAGCGGTAGACAGCAGGCCGGTGAGGGCGAGGGCGGCAAACGTGGAAGGCTTCATGAGGGTATCTCCATAGGGTTGATGTCCTTACCCTTTATTGGTCCGCCCCTCTTTGCGGTTCGTGCCTGGGTGGCGACGAACGGTCTTGGGTCACCTGTAAGATTTTGTGTGACAGGCCTCGCTGTTCGACAGACACCTGCGCCAGATCAGCCGCGCCACCGTGATGAACCAGTTGAACAGCGCCACCCCCAGCACGCACGCCAGCAGCGTCGGCAGGCCGTGCTCGACGATGAGCTTGCCCGCCAGCAGAGGGAAGCCGAACACCCCTACAAAATACGCCAGGCTGAACAGCAACAACGCCTGGGACGTGGTGCCGGCCGGTGCTTCATTGGCCACTAACCCATTGATCACCGAATACGTCAGGCCATACCCGACTCCCAGGATCACGGCCGCCAGCAAATAGCTGCCACTGCCCGATACCCCATAACCGAACAGCACCACCGACAGCACCATCAAGCCTGACAACACGCACGCCGCGCGATAGGCATCTCGCTTGACCACAAACCCGGCAATCAGCAGGCGACTGGTGATCGCTGCGCTGAGAAAGCCCAGGAAGAACAGCGAATAGTCCAGCGAGCGGGCCGCCGCATAGCTGGTCTGGAACGACGACAAACCACCGAATACACAACCACCCAGGCCAACCATGACAATCGCAAACGCGGCCTTGGACGACAGCACCTGGCGCGTCGCCGCCCAGGAAATCCGCGCCACCGGTGCATTGGCATGTCCCTTGAGATGTGCGCCCAAGCGCCAGAACATCACCACCCCAACCAAGCTGGCGAACGCTGCGAGCAGGAACGCACTCGTCAACGGCAACCCCAGCGCGCTCGCCCCGCGCCCCAGCAAAGGGCCGGAGCCGATGCCGCTCATCATGCTGCCCGACAGCAACGCAAAGTACCGGGCGCGGTGCTGGGGCTCTACCAGCAAGGCCACGATGATCGGCCCCAGGGTATAGAACACCCCCCAGCCCAGCCCCAACGCCAGGCCGAACACCATCATCCCTTCGCCAAACCCCGGCACCAGGGCAAAGCCCAGGCACGCTACCACCAGCAACAGGCCGAGCACGGCAATCGAGCGCGCGGCGCCCAGCCAGTCCGCCAAGTGGCCCGACACCAGCACCGCGACAAAGGTGCTCAGCATCGCCATGGAAATCACGCTGCCGGCGTCGTGCTCGTTGCCGCCGCGTGTGTGGATCAGCAGCGACAGCAGGAACGTCGAACCGTAAGACAAAGACAACAAAAAACTCGCCAGGCAGAACAACACGAAGTGTCGCCGGGAGAACGTGGAAGCGGAGGGCATGGGCAAACCTGGCGGTTATTGGATGTATGGCGCCAGTTTTTAGCACGGGTGAACCCGGGGTTTGTTGTGGGGTTACTGGTCTCAGCATTAGCCCGGGGCGGAGTAAAGCCGCTGTTTGCCTTGCCTCCAGACCAGTGGTCAAGCCGAATGAGTTTGTTCAACCGCCGTACAGCTGGCCTTTGCGATAGTCCTGATGCGTGATCCGGGTCGTGAGGTATCTGTCGCTTTCAAGGCAGAACCTGAGGGCCTCGTTCGCCTGTGAATGTATCGAGGCGGATACCAAGTGGACACGCAGCATTACAAATCGGCGCCTTGGCCGGATTGACCCCACACAGCGAACACTGCCGCCATGACTACTGTGACCTTGCTGAAAGACCCCGTTATCACCCGACCGACAGAGGTGTTGTACGGTCCCCTCCAGCCTGAATTGTTGCGTCACGAAGTGCTGGCCGACCTGCTCGAGGCCACGGTGCGGCGCGACCCCCATCAGGTGGCGCTGATCGATGGCGAACGCCGGCTCAGCTATGGCGAGCTGGACCGCCAGGCCAGTGTCGTGGCGTCACGGTTGATTGAGGCGGGTGTGGCGCCGGGCCAAATCGTCGGCCTGTGGATGCCGCGCGGGCTGGAGCTGCTGGTCATGCAGGCCGGCATCGCCAAGACCGGGGCCGCGTGGTTGCCGCTGGACCAGGACACACCGCTGGAGCGCCTACAGATCTGCATGGACGATGCCCAGGCGGTTGGCGTGTTGAGCTGCGAAAGCAACGCTGCGGCGCTGCGCAGTGTCGGGCTGGTCGCCTGGACCGCCGAAGCGTTGCTCGCGCCCACCGATGCGCCGTTGCTGCGTCGCACAAACGCCAAGCCGGAAGACCCGGCCTACGTCATCTACACCTCCGGTTCCACCGGCAAACCCAAGGGTATCCTGATTTCCCAGGGCAGTATCTGCCACTTCCTGCGCAGCGAGAACGCGATTCTCGGCATCCAGGCCAGCGACCGGGTGTACCAGGGCTTCTCGGTGGCCTTCGACATGTCGTTTGAAGAAATCTGGATCGCCTACCTGGTGGGCGCCACCTTGTGGATCGGCCCCAAAGACATCACCGGTGACCCCGAAGCCTTGCCGCGCATGCTTAACCAGCAGCGCATCAGCGTGCTGCACGCGGTGCCTACGTTGCTGGCGCTGTTCAGTGAAGAGGTGCCGAGCCTGCGCCTGATCAACCTCGGTGGCGAGATGTGCCCCGAGTCGCTGGTGGAGCGCTGGAGCCGCCCCGGCCGGCAGATCTTCAACACCTACGGGCCTACCGAGGCCACGGTGTCCGCCAGCCTGGCGCGTTTGGTGCCCGGTACCCCGGTGACCATCGGCACGCCATTGCCCAACTACGGTTTGCTGGTGATCGACGCCGACCTGGCCCCGGGCGCTACCCCGACCTTGTTGGGCCGTGGGCAGACCGGCGAGCTGTGCATCATTGGCCCGGGCCTGGCCGACGGCTACCTGGGGCGGCCGGACCTGACCCGCGAAAAATTCATCAGCAACCCGTGGTCCACCGGTTATTACGATGAGCGCCTATACCGTACCGGCGACCTGGCGCGTATCGAGGCCGACGGCCAGGTGATGTGCCTGGGCCGCGCCGATGACCAAGTGAAGATCCGTGGCTTTCGCGTCGAACTGGGCGAAATCGAGGCCTTGCTGGCCCAGCAGCCGGGCGTCGGCACCGTCGCGGTATTACTGCGCAATGACGGCGGTATGGATCAGTTGATTGCCTACCTGGTGCCGGAAGGCGGCGTGGCGGTCGAGGGCTTGCCCGCGCAGTTGCGCAAGGCATTGCAGGCGCGCTTGCCGGCGTACATGGTACCGGGTCGTTTTGAATTGCTCGACAGCATGCCCCGGCTGACCTCCGGCAAAATCGACCGCAAGGCCCTCAAGGCACGGCCGTTGGGCGTAGACACCAGCGGCGCGAACCTGGAGTCGGACACCCCGGAAAATCCCGGCGAAACCGTCCTGTTTGCCGCCTTGGAAAAACTCTTCCCCGGCCAACCGATCCGTCGCGACGCGGACTTCTTTTGCGACCTCGGCGGCCACTCATTCTTTGCCGCGCGGCTGGCTTCGGCCTTGCGTGCCGACGAGCGTTTTGCCCACATCACCGTGCGCGATATCTATCAGCAACGGCGCGTCGGTGCGATTGCCGAGGTGCTGCAAACCACGCCACAGCCTGCCGTGCAGGAGGCCGCCTGGACGCCGCCTTCGGCCCTGGCGCGCTGGCGTTGCGGGCTGGCCCAGGCGGCGGTGATGCCGGCCATGGTGTGCCTGCGCATGAGCCAGTGGCTGGCGCCGTTTTTTACCTATCACTACCTCACCGGCAGCCCCGGCGATTCGGTGGCCACGGCCACGGTGGCGTCCATCGGCGTGTTCCTGCTGGCGACGCTGTTGCAGTTCGTGCTGGCCATCGCCGGTAAATGGCTGATCGCCGGGCGCTTGAAACCGGGTGTCTATCCGTTGTGGGGCCTGACCTATTTTCGCTGGTGGGCCGCATCGCGCATGGTTGAGTCGGCGCCGGTCTACCTGCTAAGCGGCTCTTCGCTGTATGGCCTGTGGCTGCGTGCACTGGGGGCCAAGGTCGGGCGCGAGGCCAACATCGGCTCGCTGGGCGTGCGGGTGCCAGACCTGCTGCACATCGGTAATGAGGTCAGCATCGGAAACGGCGTCAGCCTGGAAAACGCCCGGATCGAGCGCGGCCAATTGCACCTGGGCCAGGTGTTGATCGACGACAACGCCTGCCTGGGTTCGTACAGCATTCTGGAAGGCAACACCGCCGTCGGCCACAGTGGCCACCTGCAAGGGCAATCGGCATTGGCCGACGGCCGCCGTGTACCGGCCGGGCGCATCTGGAGCGGTTCGCCGGCGACCGATATCGGCGCGTTCGACCCTGCCAGCTTGCCACCTCGGCCTGTGGTCGGTCGCGGGCAACTGGCGCTGGAAAACCTGTTCTACGTGTTCGGTATCCTGCTGGTCGCCACGCTGTTTTTCATCCCGGTGTTCCCGACGTTTTTCCTGATCGACTGGTTCGATGAGCAACACATTCTGCCGCTGTTGCAGGAGCAGCACGTGAGCCTGCAATTGTTGCGCTACTTTGCCCTGGCGCTGCCTGCGGCTGCGGTGCTGATCGTAGTGATGATGCTGGTCTCGGCCGGCTTGCGCTGGGCCGTGTTGCCTCGCTTGAAGGCCGGCCACTACCCGGTGCACAGCCGGGTGTATTGCAGCAAATGGTTGGTGAGCCACATTCAGGAAGCCAGCCTCAATGTGCTGTCGGGCCTGTATGCCACGGTGTACGCGCCATTGTGGTATCGCCTGCTGGGCGCGCGAGTGGGCCGCGACGCGGAGATCTCCACGGCCCAGGGCGTGATCCCTGACATGCTTACCCTGGGCGACGAAACCTTCATCGCCGACGCGGTCATGCTCGGCGACGAACAGGTGGATGGCGGCTGGATGCGCATTCAGCCGACGGTGGTGTCGCACCGCAGTTTTGTCGGCAATGGCAGCTACATCCCCGACGGCACCACCTTGCCCGAGAACGTGCTGATCGGCGTGCATTCCCGCGCACCAGCCAATGCGCAGATCGCCAACGGCGACACCTGGCTGGGCTCGCCGCCGATCAACCTGCCGGCGCGTGAGCAAGTCAGTGGGTATGCCGACCACCTCACGTTCCGTCCGTCTCTGTGGCGCCGCCTGGCCCGTGGCGCGATCGAAGGGCTGCGCATCGTGCTGCCCCACGCCACCGTGATCGCCGTGGGCTACACCGTGATGATCGACTTGATGCCCGTGGCTGAAGACGAGCGTTGGGGGGCCGTGCTGGGCTACCTGGCGCTGATCGGCCTGGCCTACAGCCTGGGCAACTACCTGCTGGTGGCGGCGCTGAAATGGCTGGTGATGGGGCGCTATCGCAAACGCTCAGCCGCCATGTGGACGCCGTTTGTGTGGTTGTCCGAAGGCATCACCAGCCTCTACGAAGGCATGGCCGCGCCCAATTTCATGAGTTACCTGCGCGGTACGCCGTGGCTGCCGCTGGCCTTTCGCGGCCTGGGCTGCCGCATTGGGCGAGGCGTGTACATGGACACCACCGACATCACCGAATTTGACTGCGTCACCCTTGGCGATTACAGCGAACTGAACGCCGGCGCCTGCCCGCAGACGCACCTGTTTGAAGACCGTGTGATGAAAATCGACCAGGTGCTGATCGGTGAGCGGGTCTACATGGGGCCACGCAGCGCGGTGCTGTACAGCGCCGAAGTGGGTGACGGTGCACGGCTCGGGCCGCTGACGCTGGTGATGAAAGGCGAATGCATTCCGGCCTCCAGCAGTTGGGTGGGGTGCCCGGCGGCGCCGGCGCGGGGTGAGTAGCGATGCACGTATTCATGTGGCCGCAGACACGGCCGCGCTGGCAAGACGGTGTGTTGTTGATCGGCTTGCGACACATGCCCGGCATGACCCGCGAAGCCGCCCGGGCGCGGGTGCGCCAGGCACTGAGTGAGGCGTTGTTGCAGGCACTCGATGTGCCCCAGAACCGCATCCGCTTTCACTCGTCACCGGGCCAGGCCCCGCAGATTCGTGTGCCCGGGCATGAAGACGCCGGGCTTTCCATCAGCCACGACGGCGATTTTTCGGTGGCGGCGGTGCACTTGCATGGCCCGGTCGGCATCGACGTGATGGCGGTGCAGGACACCCCGGACTGGCAAAGCGTGACCAGCGACTACCTGGGCCCGCACGTGCTGGCGCGCTTGTGCGCCGCGAGCCAGGCCCAGCGCGCTCGCCTGTTCACGCGTGCCTGGTGTGAGCGCGAGGCACGGCTCAAGTGCGTGGGGCAAGGGTTGGGTGAGTGGTCGCCACGGGCCGCGCGGGGCTGTCGCACCGTCGAGGTGGGGTTGCCGGCAGGGCTGGTCGGTGCCTTGGCGCTGCGCGCATAAATTGCGCTGCAATCGGTCATCAAAGCGCCTTAGTATGTGAGCTTTGAAATTGCCCAAGGCTCGCCCATGACCATCGAGATTCGCCCTGCCGTGCCCAGCGATGCTGCGCAGATCCTGACCTTCATCACCGAGCTTGCCGAGTACGAAAAGGCCCGGCATGAAGTGATCGCCAGTGTGGCGGATATCGAGCGCAGCCTGTTCAGCGAGGGCGCCACCGCCCACGGTCTGATCTGCTCGCGGGACGGTTTGCCGATCGGTTTTGCAGTGTTCTTTTTCAGCTATTCCACCTGGCTGGGCAGCAACTGCCTGTACCTGGAAGACCTCTACATCAACCCCGAGCAACGCGGCGGCGGCGCCGGCAAGAAGCTGCTGCGCCACCTGGCGAAGATTGCCTGTGACAACGGCTGCGGACGCTTCGAGTGGAGCGTGCTGGACTGGAATGAACCGGCGATTGCCTTCTACAAATCCATCGGCGCCCAGCCACAGGAAGAGTGGGTGCGCTACCGCATGGAAGGCGACGCGCTGCGCGATTTTGCCCAGGGCTGAAGCTACCTCCCTGAGAACAATGTAAATCCCCTGTGGGAGCGGGCTTGCTCGCGAATGCGGTGTATCAGTTAACAAGTGTGTAGCTGAAACACCGCCTTCGCGAGCAAGCCCGCTCCCACATTTTTTTGCGTTAAGCTCAATATATGGGATGCAAATTTATATATTGAGATATTTCAAAAGATGGGTTTATAGTCGGCTGCATCAGCACTCACTACCAAAAATAAAACAGGTGAAGCGATGCAGGCCCAACCGTTGTCATTACCCGCCGTGCCCGAGCCCACTTATGGCGAGCGGCTGAAGAACAAAGTAGTGATCATCACCGGCGCCGCCCAAGGCATTGGCGAGGCGATCGTCGCCTGCTTCCAGGCCCAGCAGGCACGCCTGGTGATCGCCGATATCCAGGGCGACAAGGTCGAAAAAGTCGCCGCCCACTGGCGCGAACGCGGTGCCGAGATTGTCGCGCAGCCCGTCGACATCACCTCCAAGGCGCAATGGCAGGCACTGGTCAATGTGGCCATCGAGCGCTTCGGCCGCGTGGACGTGCTGGTCAATTGCGCCGGGGTCAACGTGTTCCGCGACCCCCTGGAAATGACTGACGAAGACTGGCGCCGCTGCTTCGCCATCGACCTCGACGGTGCCTGGTTCGGTTGTCGCACGGTGCTGCCGCACATGATCGAGCAGGGCATCGGCAACATCATCAATATCGCCTCCACCCATTCCAGCCACATCATCCCCGGCTGCTTTCCGTACCCCGTCGCCAAGCACGGCTTGCTGGGGCTGACCCGCGCCCTGGGCATCGAATACGCCCCCAAGGGCATTCGCGTCAACGCCATCGCCCCGGGCTACATCGAGACCCAGCTCAACGTCGACTACTGGAATGGTTTTCCCGACCCCCATGCCGAGCGCCAGCGTGCGTTCGACCTGCACCCGCCCAAGCGCATCGGCCAGCCGATCGAGGTGGCGATGACCGCGCTGTTCCTCGCCACCGACGAGGCGCCCTTTATCAATGCCACCTGCCTGATGATCGATGGCGGGCGGTCAGTGATGTACCACGACTAGAACTCGCAGCTCTTCAATAACAACAAGAGGTGGTTCATGTTCAAGAAAACACTAGGCGCCGTGGCGCTGGCAGTGGCGTTCAGCGGTTTCGCATCGGCCGAAGAAGTGAAGATCGGCTTTCTGGTCAAGCAGGCCGAGGAGCCATGGTTCCAGACCGAGTGGGCGTTCGCCGAGAAAGCCGGCAAGGACCAGGGCTTCACCGTGATCAAGATCGCCGTGCCGGACGGCGAGAAAACCCTGTCGGCCATCGATACCTTGGCCGCCAACGGCGCCAAGGGCTTTGTGATCTGCCCGCCGGACGTCTCCCTCGGCCCGGCGATCATGGCCAAGGCCAAGCTCAATAACCTGAAAGTGCTGGCGGTGGACGACCGTTTTGTCGACGCCAAGGGCAAGCCTATGGAAGACGTGCCTTACGTCGGCCTGGACGCCTACAAGATCGGCCAGAAACAAGGCGAAGCCATGGCCGCCGAAGCCAAGCATCGCAACTGGGACTGGAAGGAAACCTATGCCGTCATTAACACCTTTGACGAACTGGAAACCGGCAAGAAACGCACCGACGGTTCGGTAGAAGGCCTCAAGGCCGCAGGCTTGCCGGCCGACCATATCCTGTTCAGCGCACAGAAAACCCTCGACGTGCCGGGCAGCATGGACTCGACCAATTCGGCCTTGGTGAAACTGCCGGGCACTGCGAAAAACCTGATCATCGGCGGCATGAACGACAGCACGGTGTTGGGTGGCGTGCGTGCCACCGAAAGCGCCGGCTTCAAGGCAGCCAACGTGATCGGCGTGGGTATCAACGGCACCGACGCCATCGAGGAACTGAAGAAATCCGACACCGGTTTCTACGGCTCGATGCTGCTGAGCCCTGACGCGTCGGGCTACAAGACCGCCAGCGCGATGTTCGAGTGGGTGACCAAGGGCACCGAGCCTGCCAAGTTCACCGCCTTGGATAACGTGACCCTGATCACCCGTGCCAACTTCAAGGAAGAGTTGAGCAAGATCGGTCTGTGGAAATGACCGGCGCGGCCTTGCGCTTCAATAGCATCGGCAAGGAATTTCCCGGTGTGAAAGCCCTGGCGCAGATCAGCTTTAAAGCGCGGCCCCATGAGGTGCACGCGCTGATGGGCGAGAACGGCGCGGGCAAGTCGACCTTGCTGAAGATCCTCGGCGGCGCCTACCTGCCCAGCAGTGGCACGGTGCAGATCGGCGAACAGACCATGGCCTTCAAGAACGCTGCCGACAGTATTGCCAGCGGCGTGGCGGTGATCCATCAGGAGCTGCACCTGGTGCCGGAGATGACCGTCGCCGAAAACCTGTTCCTGGGGCATTTGCCGACGCGCTTCGGCGTGGTCAATCGCAGCCAGTTGCGCAAGCAAGCGTTGGCCTGTCTCAAGGGGCTGGCCGATGAAATCGACCCGGAGGAAAAGCTCGGGCGGTTGTCCCTGGGCCAGCGCCAGTTGGTGGAAATCGCCAAGGCGCTGTCCCGTGGCGCCCATGTGATTGCCTTCGATGAACCCACCAGCAGCCTGTCGGCGCGGGAGATCGACCGCTTGATGGCGATCATCACGCGCCTGCGGGATGAGGGCAAAGTGGTGCTGTACGTGTCGCACCGCATGGAGGAAGTGTTCCGCATCTGCAATGCGGTCACCGTGTTCAAGGATGGGCGATACGTGCGCACGTTTGATGACATGAGCACGCTGAGCCATGACCAGTTGGTGACCTGTATGGTCGGCCGCGATATCCAGGATATCTACGACTACCGGCCCCGCGAGACGGGCGATGTGGCGCTCAAGGTCGAGGGTTTGCTGGGGCCGGGCCTGCGTGAACCGGTAAGCCTGAGGGTACACAAGGGCGAGATTCTTGGCCTGTTCGGATTGGTCGGGGCAGGGCGCACGGAGCTGTTTCGGCTGCTCAGTGGCTTGACCCGCAGCAGTGCTGGCAGCCTGGAGCTATGTGGGCAAACGCTGCAGTTGCACTCACCCCGCGATGCGATTGCCGCCGGCGTGTTGCTGTGCCCGGAGGACCGCAAGAAGGAAGGCATTATTCCGCTGTCCAGCGTGGCGGAGAACATCAATATCAGTGCGCGCGGCGCCCATTCGGCGTTTGGCTGGTTGCTGCGCGAAGGCTGGGAGAAGGGCAACGCCGAGCAGCAGATCAAGGCGATGAAGGTCAAGACGCCGAACCCGCAGCAGAAAATCATGTACCTCTCAGGGGGCAACCAGCAGAAGGCCATTCTCGGTCGCTGGCTGTCGATGCCGATGAAGGTGCTGCTGCTCGACGAACCGACTCGCGGTATCGACATCGGTGCCAAGTCGGAGATCTACCAGATCATCCATAACCTGGCGGCCAGCGGCATTGCGGTGATCGTGGTGTCCAGCGACCTGATGGAAGTGATGGGCATCTCCGACCGTATTCTGGTGATGAGCGAAGGGGCGTTGACCGGTGAATTGACCCGCGAACAGGCGGACGAAGCACGCCTGTTGCAACTGGCTCTCCCGCGTTCGCGGGCTTGAAGAATTCGAGGGTGTAGGTATGTCACAGGTAAAAACTGCAAAGGGCTTCTGGCCGGGTTTCAACCAGCGCAAGTTCCTCGACGACTGGGTGATGCTGCTGGCGGCGTTGACCATCTTTGTGCTCAGCGCGCTGTTCATCGACAACTTCCTTTCGCCGCTGAACATGCGCGGCCTGGGCCTGGCAATTTCCACCGTGGGCATTGCGGCGTGCACCATGCTGTTCTGCCTGGCGTCGGGGCATTTCGACTTGTCGGTGGGCTCGGTGATCGCCTGTGCCGGGGTGGTGGCGGGGATCGTGATCCGCGACACCGACAGCGTGGTGCTCGGCGTATCGGCGGCGTTGGCCATGGGCCTGGTGGTGGGGCTGATCAACGGCATCGTGATCGCCAAGCTGCGCATCAATGCATTGATCGCCACGCTGGCGACCATGCAGATCGTGCGCGGCCTGGCCTATATCTTCTCCAACGGCAAGGCCGTCGGCGTGATGGACGAAGGCTTCTTCGTGTTCGGCAACGGCCAGTTGATGGGCGTGCCGGTGCCGATCATCATCACCGTGCTGTGCTTTGTGTTCTTTGGCTGGCTGCTCAACTACACCACCTACGGGCGCAACACCATGGCCATCGGCGGCAACCAGGAAGCGGCATTGCTGGCGGGGGTGAACGTTGATCGCACCAAGATCATCATCTTTGCCGTGCACGGTTTGATTGGCGCGTTGGCCGGGGTGATCCTTGCCTCACGCATGACCTCGGGCCAGCCGATGATTGGCCAGGGGTTTGAGTTGACGGTGATTTCGGCTTGCGTGCTGGGCGGGGTGTCGCTGAGCGGGGGCATCGGCATGATCCGCCATGTGATTGCCGGGGTACTGATTCTGGCGATCATCGAGAATGCGATGAACCTGAAGAACATCGACACTTTCTACCAGTACGTGATCCGGGGTTCGATCCTGTTGCTGGCGGTGATCATTGACCGCATGAAGCAGCGCTGAGAACCCCGATCTAAACAACACTGAAAATCCAATGTGGGAGCGGGCTTGCTCGCGAATGCTTTGTGTCAGCCAGCCCATCTATTTCTGACACACCGCATTCGCGAGCAAGCCCGCTCCCACATTTGGATCTCCACTGTATTGACGTTCAGCTTTTGCCATAATGGCGCCGTTTTCGTACTTCCCACATAGGCCCGATATGCAGGAAAACCCTCAGTCCCCCGTCAAAGACGCCGCCCCCACCGGCACCCAGACCCTGTTGCGTGGCCTGGGCGTGGTGCAGGCGGTGGCGGCCGGTGCGCGGGATCTGAAAGAGATCGCCAGGCGCATCGGCACCACGCGCAGCACCACCCATCGCCTGGCCAGTTGCCTGGTGGAAGAGCGTTACCTGCGCGTGGTGCCGCAAGTCGGTTACCTGCTGGGCCCCAAGCTC
Organism: Pseudomonas sp. TE24901; assembly: GCF_054058375.1. Classification (NCBI taxonomy): domain Bacteria; kingdom Pseudomonadati; phylum Pseudomonadota; class Gammaproteobacteria; order Pseudomonadales; family Pseudomonadaceae; genus Pseudomonas; species Pseudomonas sp. TE24901. The sequence continues at coordinate 284,486 of NZ_JBSSAF010000007.1, read as the reverse complement.
ATTGAACTGGGTTTCCAGGCGCGTGAAGAGTTGCCGCTGGTGACCTTGGCCATTCCTTATCTGGATGAGCTGTCGGCATTGACCGGCGACACCATCCACCTGGCCATCCGTGAATACGACGACGTGCTGTACCTGCACAAGAACCCGGGGCGCAACGGCCCGGAAATGCGCTCGCGGGTCGGCCATCGCATGCCGTTGGCGCGTACCGGTATTGGCAAGGCGTTGCTGTTGGATGACACGGTGCAGGAATGGCAGCGCCTGTACGAAGTGAGCCAGCCGGTTGCCGGCAAACACCAGCCGTGGCCGCAGCACCCGGAACAGTCCTGGGCGCAGTTCGAGCAGCGCATGCACGAGTACGTGGTGGGGGGCTTTGCGTTCGATCTGGAAGACAACGAACCGTCGATCCGTTGCGTGGCGGCACCGGTGCGCGATGCCAGCCGGCGAATCGTCGCCGGCATCAGCATCGCCAGTACCGTGCCCTACATGCCGCTGGAGAAAATGGCCGAGCTGATCCCTGTGATCAAACAGGTCGCAGCGCGGCTGTCAGCGGAGTTGGGCGCGAAGGCCTGATCAGGCCTTCAAGGTCGCCATGTCGATGACAAAGCGGTACTTCACGTCGCCGGCGATCATGCGGGCGTAAGCCTCGTTGATCTGGCGGATGTCGAGCATTTCGATGTCGCAGGTGATGTTGTGCTCGGCGCAGAAATCCAGGACTTCCTGGGTTTCGGCAATGCCGCCGATCAGCGAGCCGGCCAGCACTTTACGGCCCAATACCAGCTTGGCGGCGTTGACCGGTGGGTCGACCGGTTCGATCAGGCCGACCAGGATATGCACGCCGTCAAAGCGCAGGGTGTCGAGGTAGGGGTTCAGATCGTGCTGCACCGGGATGGTGTCCAGCAGGAAGTCGAACTGCCCGGCGGCGGCCTGCATCTGTGCGTCGTCGGTGGACACGATCACGTGGTCGGCACCCTGGCGGCGACCTTCTTCCGCCTTGCTGGCCGAGCGGGTGAATAGGGTGACTTCGGCGCCCATCGCCTTGGCGAACTTGATGCCCATGTGGCCCAAACCGCCCATGCCCAACACGCCGACTTTGTCGCCGGCCTTCACGCCGTAGTGCTTGAGCGGCGAGTAGGTGGTGATGCCGGCGCAGAGGATCGGCGCGGCGCTGGCCAGGTCGAGTTTGGCCGGGATCTTCACCACAAAGTGCTCGCTGACCACGATGCTGTCGGAGTAGCCGCCCATGGTGTTGCTGCCGTCTACGCGGTCCGGGGTGGCGTAGGTCATGGTCGGGCCTTCGAGGCAGTATTGCTCAAGGTCCGCGTGGCAGGCGTCGCAGTGACGGCACGAGTCGACCATGCAGCCGACGCCGACCAGGTCACCGACTTTGTGCGCGGTGACGCTGGCGCCGACGGCGGTGACTTTGCCGACAATTTCGTGGCCGGGCATCAGCGGGTACACGGCGATACCCCATTCGTTGCGTGCCTGGTGGATGTCGGAGTGGCACACGCCGCAGTAGAGGATCTCGATGGCTACGTCATCGGCGCGCGGGCTGCGGCGCTCGAACGACATGGGGGCCAGGGGCGTGGTGGGCGACTGGGCGGCATAACCGATAGCGGTGTACATGGAGGCAACCTCGCAAAAGCAATCACAGGTGAGGCGGCGCATTCTCCGCGCCGGGTCCGTGGGCGGCCATGGCGATTGCTCCGAACCTCATGCCTATTCGTCCGGGAGTGCCGGGTGTTTGGATCCATGGGCCTTCAGACCTGCGATGATGTTCTCATCCCTTTTTCGCGAAGTTTTTTGCCATGTTGTTGACCCGCCATCTCGATGCCAACGCCACCTTGGTTGCCTTGATCGAGGGGCTTACGCCCTGCGACGGTTTCTCCCCGACGAACCTGCCCGGCGTGCAGGTACTGCGCGCCAGTTGCGACGTGGCGCGCGGGCCGCAGATCTATGAGCCGAGCCTGATGTTCGTGGCCCAGGGCAGCAAAGTTGCGTACCTGGGCCCGCGTACGCTGGAGTACGGCGCCGGGCATTACCTGATCCAGGCGATGCCGGTGCCGTTCGAGTGCGAGACCTTTGCCATGGCGCCGGATGCGCCGCTGTTCGGCGTGACGGTGGGCATCGACCGCGTGGTGCTGGGCGAGTTGGTGATGGCCATGGGGATCCAGGCCGGGCCGCCGCCGACCGCACAAACCCTGGAGTCGATGAGCTCGGTGGTGCTCGATGATGCGATGCGCGGTTGTGTCGAGCGACTGCTGCAGTGCCTGCACGATCCGCTGGAAAGCCGGATCATGGGCCCGGCGCGGGTACGCGAATTATTGTTCACCGCATTGCGCGGGCCACAGGCGGATGTGCTGCGCGCCTTGGTGGAACAGCAGGGGCAGTTTTCGCGGATTGCCACGTCGTTGAGCCACTTGCACGCTCACTATGACGAGCCGCTGAACATCGAAACCCTGGCCGGTTATGCGCACATGAGTGCGTCGACCTTTCACGAGCATTTCAAGCGCTGCACGATGTTGTCGCCGGTGCAGTACCTCAAGCGTTTGCGGCTGCTCAAGGCCCAGCAATTGCTGCTGGTGGAGGGCATGGGCGTGGCGCAGGCGGCGCACCGCGTGGGGTATCAGAGCACGTCGCAGTTCAGCCGCGAGTACAAGCGCTACTTCGAGCGCAGCCCGGGGGAAGAGCGCGCTGCCTAAATCTTATTGATTCAACTCGGTCAATGTGGGAGCTGGCTTGCCTGCGATAGCGGTCTGTCAGTGTCTTATGTGTAGCTGACCCCCCGCTATCGTAGGCAAGCCAGCTCCCACAATTGACCGCGTCGAGTCAGCTATAAAAAAGGCTCCCATTTGGGAGCCTACTTTTGGCTTACATATTCGGGTAAGTCGGCCCGCCCGCGCCTTCCGGCGTAACCCACGTGATGTTCTGCGAAGGATCCTTGATGTCACAGGTCTTGCAGTGCACGCAGTTCTGGGCGTTGATCTGGAAGCGCTTCTCGCCGTCTTCCTTGGTGATCACCTCATACACGCCGGCCGGGCAGTAGCGCTGCGCTGGTTCGTCGTAGAGCGGCAGGTTGGTGCCGAGCGGGATGCTCGGGTCCTTGAGCTTCAAGTGGCACGGCTGCTCTTCTTCATGGTTGGTGCTGGAGAGGAACACCGAGCTCAGCTTGTCGAAGCTCAACTTGCCGTCGGGTTTGGGGTAGTCGATCTTCTTGCTGTCCTTGGCCAGCTTGAGGCAGGCGTAGTCCGGCTTGGTGTCGTGCAGGGTGAACGGCATCTTGCCGCCCAGGATGTTCTGGTCGAACCAGTTGAAACCGGCGCCGAGGATCGGGCCGAACTTGTGCATCGCCGGGCCGAAGTTACGGCTGGCGAACAGTTCTTCGTAGAGCCAGCTGTTCTTGAAGCTGTCGACGTAAGCGGTCAGTTCATCACCGCCTTCGGATTCGGCAAACAGGCGGTCGGCCACGGCGTCGGCGGCGAGCATGCCGGACTTCATCGCGGTGTGGCTGCCCTTGATCTTGGCGAAGTTCAGGGTGCCGAGGTCGCAACCGATCAGCGCGCCGCCCTTGAAGACCATCTTCGGCAACGAGTTCAGGCCGCCTTTGCAGATGGCACGGGCGCCGTAGCTGATGCGCTTGCCGCCTTCGAGGTACTGGGCCAGCACCGGGTGATGCTTGAGGCGCTGGAACTCATCGAACGGCGAGAGGAAGGTGTTGCTGTAGGACAGGTCGACGATCAGGCCGACGACCACCTGGTTGTTTTCCAGGTGATAGAGGAACGAGCCACCGGTGTTCTCGGCGCTCATGATGTCCAGCGGCCAACCGGCGGTGTGCACCACCAGGCCTGGCTGGTGCTTGGCCGGGTCGACTTCCCAGATTTCCTTGAGGCCGATGCCGTAGTGCTGGGCGTCGGCGTCGCTGTCCAGGTTGAAGCGCTGGATCAGTTGCTTGCCGATGTGGCCACGGCAACCTTCGGCGAACAGCGTGTACTTGCCACGCAGTTCCATGCCCGGGGTGTAGACGCCTTCTTTCGGGTTGCCTTCACGGTCGACGCCGAGGTCACCGGTGATGATCCCGCGTACCACGCCGTTTTCGTCGAACAGTGCTTCCTGGGCGGCGAAGCCTGGGTAGACTTCCACGCCAAGGTTCTCGGCCTGTTGGGCCAGCCAGCGGCACAGGTTGCCCAGGGAGATGATGTAGTTGCCTTCGTTGTGCATGGTCTTGGGCACAAAGAAGTCAGGGACCTTGGTGGAGGCTTCGGCGCTGCGCAGTACATAGATGTCATCGCGCACCACGGGGGTGTTCAGCGGGGCGCCGAGTTCTTTCCAGTCCGGGAACAGTTCGTTCAGGGCGCGTGGCTCGAACACGGCACCGGACAGGATGTGTGCGCCGACTTCGGAGCCTTTCTCGACCACGCAGACGCTGATTTCCTTACCGGCTTCGGCGGCCTTCTGCTTCAGTCGGCAGGCGGCAGACAGGCCTGCCGGGCCAGCGCCGACGATGACCACGTCGAATTCCATGTATTCGCGTTCCACAGGCTATCTCCTACTCAAGGCTCAACAGGCTTTTTTTTCTAATGGGTGGAGGTTCGGTGTCGTCTTGCAGCAACGGCAAGACCCACCTTTCTCTCTAGGTGGCGCATTATATCTACACCACTGTCAGCGTCCAATACAAACGTTTGTTTGAATTGCCCGCAGGCTAGGTAAATCCAAGTAGCGCGGCTTATGACTGGCTATTTTGCCGTATTGACCAGAATAGGTGTTCCGGTCAATATACGGTCGGTTTTGCGCTAACCGTAGGCAGACTGCAGGTTTCAAGAGCACGTCCAAAAGCAAGAAAGGTGGCGCGCGTCCAAGCAATGGCGCGCAGTTTACACGCTGCGATAAAGAATGACCTCTCAGTCACTACTGACGAACGGTCATCACTTCCCGTGAGCAAGGTCATCCGCCGACGTTTTTGGAGGTGCCCTTGTGTGCCGATGAGCATCAACCGCCAGGTTCGCCTAGGCGACTTTCTTTTCACCGGAGAGTAACGAGGAATCCATGAAGGTTCTTGTAGCTGTCAAACGCGTTGTCGATTACAACGTGAAAGTTCGCGTCAAGGCGGACAATTCCGGCGTCGACCTTGCTAACGTCAAGATGTCGATGAACCCTTTCTGCGAAATCGCTGTGGAAGAAGCTGTACGCCTGAAAGAGAAAGGCGTGGCGACTGAAATCGTCGTGGTTTCCATCGGCCCTACCACTGCTCAAGAGCAGCTGCGCACCGCGCTGGCACTGGGCGCTGACCGCGCTATCCTGGTCGAGTCCGCTGAAGACCTGACCTCCCTGGCCGTTGCTAAGCTGCTCAAAGCCGTTGTCGACAAGGAACAGCCTCAACTGGTGATCCTCGGCAAACAGGCCATCGACAGCGACAACAACCAGACTGGCCAGATGCTGGCTGCCCTGACCGGTTACGGCCAAGGCACCTTCGCTTCCAAAGTTGAAGTGAACGGCGACAGCGTCGCAGTGACCCGTGAAATCGACGGCGGCGCACAAACCGTTTCGTTGAAGCTGCCGGCCATCGTCACCACCGACCTGCGTTTGAACGAGCCGCGCTACGCGTCCCTGCCAAACATCATGAAAGCCAAGAAGAAGCCGCTTGAGTCGGTTACTCCAGACGCTTTGGGCGTTTCCACCGCCTCCACCAACAAGACCGTCAAGGTTGAAGCACCGGCTGCTCGCAGCGCGGGCATCAAGGTCAAGTCGGTTGCAGAACTGGTCGAGAAACTGAAAAACGAAGCGAAGGTAATCTAACCATGACTATCTTGGTAATCGCAGAACACGATAACAAGGCGCTGGCTCCGGCCACCCTGAACACCGTGGCCGCTGCCGCTAAAATCGGTGGCGACATTCACGTGCTGGTAGCAGGCCAGGGCGCTGGCGCCGTGGCTGAAGCCGCCGCGAAAATCGCAGGCGTGAGCAAAGTCCTGAACGCTGACAATGCGGCCTACGCGCATCAGCTGCCGGAAAACGTTGCCCCGCTGGTTGCAGAGCTGGGCGCTGGCTACAGCCACATCCTGGCTGCCGCTACCTCCAACGGCAAAAACATCCTGCCACGCGTTGCCGCGCAGCTGGACGTTGACCAGATCTCCGAGATCATCTCGGTTGAAAGCGCTGATACCTTCAAGCGCCCGATCTACGCCGGTAACGCCATTGCCACCGTGCAATCGACCGCTGCAATCAAAGTGATCACGGTGCGTGCCACCGGTTTCGACCCGGTTGCTGCAGAAGGGGGTTCGGCTGCCGTTGAAGCCGTTGCCGCTGCCCACGACGCTGGCACTTCCAGCTTTGTTGGCGAAGAGCTGGCCAAGTCGGACCGTCCTGAGCTGACCGCTGCCAAGATCGTCGTCTCCGGCGGCCGTGGCATGCAGAATGGTGACAACTTCAAACACCTGTACGCCCTGGCTGACAAGCTGGGCGCCGCGGTCGGCGCTTCCCGCGCGGCCGTCGACGCAGGTTTCGTACCCAACGACATGCAGGTCGGCCAGACCGGCAAGATCGTTGCGCCACAGCTGTACATCGCCGTCGGTATCTCCGGCGCGATCCAGCACTTGGCCGGTATGAAAGACTCCAAAGTGATCGTTGCGATCAACAAGGACGAAGAAGCACCGATCTTCCAGGTGGCCGATTACGGCCTGGTGGCGGACTTGTTCGAAGCCGTACCTGAGTTGGAGAAGCTGGTCTAATCCAGCCGCTTCACTTATAAAGAGCCCGGTCTTATGACCGGGCTTTTTTTTGCCCTGTAGGAGCCGGCTTGCCGGCGATGGGGCTGTCAAATCTGTATTGATCGTACGGACGCCATCGCCGGCAAGCCGGCTCCTACAAGGGATGCGTTTGTCATTGGGAGGAGGGGTCATGGAATTGCGTCGTTGGAGTGTATTGTTGGGGCTTGCGTTGCTGCCGGGCCTGGCGCTGGCCGCCGGCAAATGCGAGCGCCTGGTGATCACCGGCAGCCCGGACGCGCCACCGCTGCTGTGGCGTGACCCGCAAGATCCGACGCACCTGATCGGCGCCACCGCCGACGTGTTGCAACAGGTGGGCAACGACCTCGGCCTGAAAATCGACCTGCTCTACGGCGGCAAGCGCTCCCTGGCACTGGATGAAGTGCGCAGCGGGCGCATGGACATCCTGGCCGATGCGCCCCTGAACCTGGGCGAGCTGGAAACCCTCGACTACATCCACCCGGCGCTGGTGCAGATCGATTACCTGGTGTGGACCCGCAAGGATTCGCCGCTGGTGTATGCCTCGGCCGCTGACCTGCATGGCCACAAGGGCGCAGTGTCGGAGCGGGCGCGCTTGAGTGCCGACTTCGAGACGTTTGCGGGCCAGCAACTCAGCTTGCAGCGTTTGCCCAACCTGACCCCGGCGTTTCAGAAGCTGCTGCTCGGTGAGGTGGACTACGTGCTCGCTGGGCGTTATTCCGGCATGGCGATGGCCCAGACCCTGGGCATGAGCAATGACCTGGTCGCCCGCGAAGTGCCCATCGACCAGCCGGGACTGTACCTGGCGATTTCCCACAACTCGGCCTGCAATGATCCGTGGCTGCGCGGACAGTTGGCGAAAAAGATGACAGAATTGCCCGCTTCCGGTGTGGCGCAAGCGGCGTTGCAGCGCAATCTGGAGCGTTGGAAAGCGCAATTGCAGCAACCCGTCGGCACCCCAGCAAAGTAAGGATTTTCAGTGACTCTTCGACCTCTTTTCGCGGCCCTCGCCGTTGTCGCTCTGGCGGGATGTGCAACCGATCCGGCACCGAATGAACAAATTCGCCTCACCCAGCAGGCCTTGGAACAAGCCAGTGCGGTGGGCGCCAGTACTGATGAATCGCCTGAACTGAAACTGGCTGAAGACAAATTCGCCCGGGCCAAGGCCGACATGGCCGATCAGTCCTACAAACACGCGCGCATGCGTGCCGAACAGGCCGAGCTGGACGCACGCCTGGCCGAAGCCCAGGTGCTGACCCGCAAGAGCCAGGAACAACTGAATGTGCTCAACACGCGCATCACCCGCCTGCGCAAGCAATTGCAGTTGGGAGAAGCCCAATGAGCCCGTTGATCCGTGGTTTGAGCTGTGTGTTGCTGCTGGGCAGCGCGGTATTGGGCGGTTGTGCCAACCAGCCCAACAGCGAACAGGCGTTGCAACTGGCCAGCAATGACTTCCAAAAGGTCAAGGAAGACGCCAATGTGCTGCGCTTTGCGCCCAAGGACATCATCCGGGCCGGCGAGTCCCTCGCCCGCGCCGACCGTTTGTCCAGCTACTGGGGCAGCGGCGCCGACGTGGTGCACTACGCCTACCTGAGCCAGCGCTACAGTGCCATCGCCCGTGAACACACTGAGCAGGCGCTCAACGCCGAGCGCGGCGTCAAGCTCGAACTGGAGCGCCAGCGCCTGCAATTGGCCCTGCGTGAAAACAAGCTGGCCAGTGTGCAGCAGCAGGGCAAGTGGCTTGAGCAGCAAATCGCCAGCCTGACCACTACCCAGACCGACCGCGGCCTGGTGATGACCCTGGGGGATGTGCTGTTCGACACCGGTGAAGCCGAGCTGGAAAACTCCGCCAACCGCACCGTGCTGAAAATCGTGCAGTTCCTGCAACTGAACCCCAAGCGCACAGTGCGCATCGAGGGCTACACCGACAACACCGGTGGCGAGCAGGAAAACCTGAAACTGTCCCGCGACCGTGCGCAATCGGTGGCCGATGTGTTGATGGACCTGGGCATCGATGAGCAGCGTATCGAAGTCCAGGGGTACGGCGACCAGTACCCGGTGGAGGCCAACGCTTCCGAGCGGGGCAGGGCGCAGAACCGTCGGGTCGAGATCGTCTTCTCCGACGAAAAAGGCCAACTCGGCGCCGCCCGCTAAAGTCTCTTGTAGGAGCCGGCTTGCCGGCGATTCAGGCACCTCGGTGTGTCAGGTAAACAGCGGTGATGCCATCGCTGGCAAGCCAGCTCCTACAGCTCTCTGTGAACCGATCATTGATCGGTTTTTTTATGCCTGCGATTCTGTTCAACCACCCTTACAGTTTTTACTGTCACTCCCGCCCGCGCTCGACTATTGTGGCAACTGTCCCCGTACACTTCTAAACTGTGCCGGTATGTTTCACACAAAAATAAAATACCCGTGAAATCGAGTGCTGCGTCATGACCAATCTGTTGCTTTACCAACGTATTGCCCAGCAACTGGCTGAGGATATCCGGCGCGGTGTCTATCAACCGGGGGAGCGCGTGCCTTCGGTGCGCAAGATGAGCTCCCAGCTCAATGTGAGCCATGCGACGGTATTGCAGGCCTACGCCAACCTGGAAGACCAGGGGCTGATCCGGGCGCGGCCGCAATCGGGCTACTACGTGCACCAGACCCCCGCGCTGACGGCCCCTACGCCGGACATCGCACGGGTCGAGCGCCCGGGGTTGGTCACCCGCAGCAGCATCATCCAGCAGGTATTGGTCGAGTCGCGTCGCGAAGGGGTGTTCCCGCTGGGCGCGGCTGTGCCGAGTGTCGACTACCTGCCCGTGCGGGCACTGCATCAGCAGTTGGCCAAGGTCACGCGCTTCCAGAGCCCACGGGCATTCAGCTACATGTTCAGCCCTGGCTTCGAGCCGCTGCGCCGCCAGGTCGCGATTCGCATGCGCGACGCCGGCGTGGTGGTGGACCCTTCCGAAGTGGTGATCACCCACGGCTGTGTCGATGCGTTGCAGATGTCGCTGCGTGTGCTCACACGCCCTGGCGACCTGATCGCCGCCGAGTCACCGACCTATTACGGTTTGCTGCAACTGGCCGACCTGTTGGGCCTTAAAGTCATCGAGATCCCCAGCGACCCGGCCACCGGCATGAGTCTGGAAGCCCTGCAATTGGCTGCCAACCAATGGTCGATCAAGGCCCTGGTGCTGACCACGCGCTTGAGCAACCCGCTGGGCGCGACCATGCCCGAGGAGCGCCAGAAGCAACTGCTGCGCCTGGCGTCGGACTTTGATATCCAGATCGTCGAGGACGATATCTACGGCGAGCTGATGTTCGAGCTGGGCCGCACCAAGGCGCTCAAAGCCTACGACCGCCTGGATCGGGTGATCTACTGTTCAAGCTTTTCCAAGACCTTGTCACCCGGTGTGCGCATCGGCTGGATGATCGCCGGCAAGTACCAGCAGGAAATCCAGCGTTTGCAGATGTTCAGTACCCATTCGGCGTGCAGCGTGACCCAGATGGGCGTTGCGGCGTACCTGGAAAACGGTGGCTATGACCGGCACCTGCGCTACATCCGCCAGGAATACCGCAAGAACCTCAGCGCGTTTCAGCTGGCGGTGCAGCAGTATTTCCCGGAAGGCACGCAAATGACCCGTCCGACGGGGGGCTTTATCTTGTGGGTCAGTTTGCCGGGGCGGGTCAATACCCAGGAATTGCACGTGCGCGCCCTGCAGCAGGGCATCAGCATTGCGCCGGGGGTGATATTCAGTAATACGGAACAGTTCAACCACTGTATCCGCCTCAACTGCGGCACCCCGTGGAACCGTGAGGCAGAGCGCGCGCTGATGACACTGGGCATGCTTGCCAGCCAGTTGTGCCAGGAAACTGCAGCGGGTTTTTGAGGCGTGCATTGGGGACAGTACCGCTCGCTGGCTGATCAGCACGCTTGTCATGCCGCGCACAACAAGCGAGCATATGGCCCTCTGCCGTTAATGCTGTTGGCGATATGACTTCTATTTTCCGCGCTGCTGTGGTGATTGGCCTGCTAAGCCTGTGCAACGTCGGCACGGTGCTGGCGGCAACCCCCGTGACGGACAGCAAGCCCGCCGCCACTAGCCAGCAGAAGACCCCCGCGAAAAAACCGGCCCCTGCGAAAAAAGCCCCGGCAGTCAAGAAGAAGGCGGCGACGGTCAAAAAGCGTGCGCCGATCGCCAGCAAGTCCAAATCGGCCCATGAAGTGGCCCAGACCCAACTGCCACCCGCACAGTTGGACCTTTCGCTGCCTTCGGACATGGTCAGGCACTTGCAGCCGATTGGCACCATGCCCAAGCCCAAGAGTGTGCCGTTGTTGCCGCCCATGTTCGGCGAGAAGCCGTCCGACAACAGCGCGTTCCAGATCAACGGCCGTCTGCTCAGCAACGAGATGAAGCTGCAACTGCGTAACGAAGAACGGCGTGAGGTGGAAGGCGCCGCGCTGGATTTCGAATTCAAGCAGTAAACTGTTCCCCTGAAGGTGACCCCGACCCTCGACCATCTGTCGCAGACTGGTCAGTCACGTTTGTTTTGTGCGAAAAACCCCTGTTAGACCATTTTAAAACGGCTGTTTAAGGGCGTACTCTAGCCCGGCCATCCACATTGAGTCGTCGAGGACCTGCTGGTCATGAAATGCCGTGAAGGCTGTGGCGCTTGCTGCATCGCCCCCTCCATCAGTTCACCGCTGCCGGGAATGCCCCAGGGCAAACCTGCGGGGGAGCGTTGCCTGCACTTGTCGGTCGAACAGCTATGCCTGTTGTTCGGCCAGCCGGAGCGCCCTGCGGTGTGCAGTGATTTCAAGGCAGATCCTGAGGTGTGTGGCACCGACCAGGCCGATGCCATCCGGTTGATCGGCTGGTGGGAGCAGATGACGGCGGCTTGATGGGCTTTACTATCGGAACTTCAACAATAAGGAATACAACAATGGGTTCGCTGAAACGAATGGCTGTGTTGTGCGGTGTTACGGTGTTGTTTGCTGCCACTGCCCAGGCTGAGGATTGGCAAGTCGCCAAGGACGAAGACGGTATCAAGGTGTCCCTGAGCGAAATTGCCGGCTCCAAGTACAAGGCCTATCGCGGTGTGACCGTGATCAAGGCACCCGTGGCAAAAATCGTTGCCCTGCAGGAAGACGCCGTCGGCGCTTGCACCTGGATCCACGAGTGCAAATCGCAGAAACTGCTGAAGACCGAAGGTGACAAGAGCTGGACCTACACCCAGTTCAAGGCACCGTTCCCGGTGACCGACCGCGATTCCATCCTGGAGATCACCACCAGCAAAGCGGCTGATGGCACCGTGACTCGCAAGCTGCTGGAGGTGCCGACCTACCAGCCTGAAGTCAAAGGCTACGTGCGTGTGGCCCAGGTGGACGGCTACTGGAAGCTGGTACCCAAAGGCGACAACCAGACTGAAGTCACTTACCAGGTGCACACCGAGCCAGGCGGCAGCGTGCCGTCGTGGCTGGCCAACAAGTTCGTGGTGGACGCGCCGTTCAACACCTTGAAAGCCCTCAAGGAACGCGCCGAGAAGTAAGCGCTACCGGTCCGGTGCCTCCGGCCTTGGGTGGAACGTTTGGCGAACCCCCAAGGTCCAGATAGATGTGAGCCCACACGCGGGCTTTATCGAGGAGGCACCGATGCAAACGTGGCAAATTACCTTCGTTGATGACCACGGCGTAAAGGCTGTGGAGCAGTTCACCTGCGAACAAAAGCCCAGCCTCGAAGACGCTGCGCACATGATTCGCAACAAGCTGGTGCCCGTTGCGGCCGAGCTTGACCTCAATGACCTGGAAGGCCGCAAGCCCGAGCCGACGGTCAAGATCCTCAAAGACCAGAACAGTATCCAGATCCTCGACATCTCGCCTGCCGCCTGAACATTCCCTGACTGCCATTAAAGCGCCTCTGGTGGAGGTGATAGCTTCGCGCTACTCTGCAATCGAGATCAGCGAATGATTCGCTAAGGTCTGGTCTTGTCAGCTACATGCTTGTTTTCCCTCGGTGTTGTTATTTGCCGTAGCACCCGCGCCAGTAGGGCGCGGGCTTCGGGAAGCACGGAAAGTCTATCCATCAATTTGAGGAGCACTTTTCATGAGCACAGCCTATCAAGAAGACATCAGCACCAACGTTCTGCGCCGCATGAAAGAAGGCGGCTTCGACTTCTCACGTTTCCACCCCATCGAGTTCTACGCCATTTTTCCGGATGAGGAACGGGCGCGCAGGGCGGCGGGTCGGTTTCGCGGGGAATCCCTGAATGCCCAGGTCAGTGCGCGCGACGACGGCGCCTGGTACCTGGAACTGAGCAAAATCATGTTCGCGACCTACGACGGCATAGGAGACTTCGAGCAAGACTTTGAGGCGGTGGTCGAGCCGCTGGGCGGGATCATCGAAGGCTGGGGCGTCAAGCAGGAGGTGCGTGGGTTACCCATGTAGCAGTATGAGAAACACAGCGTATCGGCTGACCTTCGGGTCGGCCGTTTTTGTTTGTGCAGTGCCGTCACCACCACCCCTGTAGGAGCTCGGCTTGCCGGCGATGGCGATTTTTCGAGGCGAAAAAAAAGCCACCCTAAGAAGGGTGGCCTAAAGGGAAGACCGGAGGAGCCGGTGGGTACACGAAACACCACGTTACCGATTGCGCATGGGTTGAAGCTGTAGGACGAGTCCTGTTCAGCAGATGGTGGTGATTATCCGCAGGGTTGGCCGGGCAGTGAAATCAACTCTGGCTATGCTGTTGATAGCCAAAGCCCGCATTGCGATGAAGCGTGCGGCCTGGCGTCGGGCATTCTGCGCACCAGGACGGTGCGACACGGGCCTCGTATGAATTCAACTCACTGATTTTCAAGTGTTTATGCCGCTGGCACGGGCCTTGCGATGGTTCTTGCGTCCGGGTGACAAGGAGTACGGCATGATCCGCACTTATTACGACGAAATGTACGATGGGGCAGGGCAGGTTCGCCCCCATTACCGCGAGTTCGCCCGATGGTTGGCCGAAACCCCGGCTGAACTGCTGGCCCAGCGCCGGCGCGAAGCCGATTTGCTGTTTCACCGCGCCGGAATCACCTTCACGCTCTATGGGGACGAGCAGGGCACCGAGCGCCTGATTCCCTTCGACACCATCCCACGCAGTATTCCGGCCAGTGAATGGCGGGTTGTCGAGCGGGGCTGCATCCAACGGGTCAAGGCGCTGAACATGTTTCTTGCCGACCTGTATCACGAACAACGCATCATCAAGGCCGGGATCATCCCCGCCGAACAGGTGCTGGCCAACGAGCAATACCAGCTGGCCATGCAGGGCCTGGACCTTCACCGCGATCTGTATTCCCACATTTCCGGGGTCGATCTCGTACGTGATGGCGACGGCACCTACTACGTGCTGGAAGACAACCTGCGCACCCCCAGCGGCGTCAGCTACATGCTCGAAGACCGCAAGATGATGATGCGCCTGTTCCCCGAGCTGTTCGCTGCCCAGCGCATCGCGCCCATCGACCACTACCCCAACCTGCTGCTCGACACCCTGAAAAGCTCAAGCCCTTTGGACAACCCCAGCGTGGTGGTGCTGACCCCGGGCCGCTTCAACAGCGCGTTCTTCGAGCATGCCTTCCTTGCCCGGGAGATGGGCGTGGAGCTGGTGGAAGGCGCCGACCTGTTCGTGCGCGATGACCGCGTGTTCATGCGCACCACCGACGGCCCCAAGGCCGTGGACGTGATTTACCGTCGCCTTGACGACGCGTTCCTCGACCCGCTGGCCTTCAACCCGGAGTCGATGCTGGGCGTGCCCGGCCTGCTCGCCGCGTATCGCTCGGGCAACGTGGTGCTGGCCAATGCCATTGGCACCGGGGTGGCGGATGACAAGTCGGTGTACCCCTTCGTCACCGAGATGATCCGGTTTTACCTGGACGAAGAGCCGATCCTGAAGAACGTTCCTACCTTCCAATGCCGCAAGCCTGACGAACTGTCCCATGTGCTGGCCAACCTGCCGAACCTGGTGGTGAAAGAAACCCAGGGCTCCGGTGGCTACGGCATGCTGGTGGGTCCAGCGTCCACGGCGGCGGAGATCGAAGCCTTTCGTGCACGCATCAAGGCCAAGCCCCACGCCTATATCGCCCAGCCCACCTTGTGCTTGTCCACGTGCCCGACCTTTGTCGAGAACGGCATCGCGCCACGCCACATCGACCTGCGCCCGTTCGTATTGTCCGGCAAGGAAACCCGCGTGGTGCCGGGCGGCCTGACCCGCGTGGCCCTGCGCGAAGGCTCGCTGGTGGTCAACTCGTCCCAGGGCGGCGGCACCAAAGACACCTGGGTGGTGGAGGACTGATGCCATGTTGAGTAGAACTGCCTCCGACCTGTACTGGATGTCGCGGTACCTGGAGCGTGCGGAAAACCTCGCGCGCATGCTCGATGTCAGCTATTCGCTGTCGTTGATGCCGCAGGACGGGCATGGCGACGGCCTGCACGAACTGGCCATGCCCTTGCTGATCACCGGCACGCTGGAGGATTACCGCGAACGCCATGGCGAACTGCATGCCGAACACCTGCTGCACTTTTTTGCGCTGGATGCGGCCAACCCCGCCAGCATCTACAGCTGCCTCGGTGCTGCGCGGGCCAGCGCCCATGCGGTGCGTGGGCGAATCACCGCCGACATGTGGGAAAACATCAACGCCACCTGGCTGGATATTCGCGATATCGCCCAGCAGGGCCTCAGCCGCTACGGCATGAGCCGCTTCTGTGAGTGGGTCAAGGAGCGCTCCCACCTGTTTCGCGGTGCCACCTACGGCACCATCATGCGTAACGATGCCTTCCGTTTCATTCGCCTGGGCACCTTTATTGAACGAGCCGACAACACCTTGCGTCTACTGGATGCGCGCTACGAAATGGCTGGCGATCAGGCCGCCGCCGTCACTGACGGCACGGCCCACGCCTACTACCAGTGGAGTGCATTGTTGCGGGCGTTGTCGTCGTTCGAGGCGTACACCGAGATCTACCGTGATGCCCCTGGCGCTCGACAAGTCGCTGAGTTGTTGCTGTTGCGCGCCGATGTGCCGCGTTCGCTGCGTGCCTGCAGTGAGGAGATCGACCAGATCCTCGCCAGCCTGCCCGGCCTCAACGGTCGGCCGGCCCAACGCCTGGCGGCCGAGATGGACGCGCGCCTGCGCTTCACAGCCATCGACGAAATCCTCGAGGAAGGCCTGCACGCCTGGCTGACCGACTTTATTCCTTTGGTGCGCCAGTTGGGCGACGCCATCTACAGTTCCTACCTGGAGGCCGCATGAGACTCTCCATCAGTCACGAAACCACCTACCACTACGAGGACCAGGTGCGTGCAAGCATCCAGTACCTGCGCCTCACGCCCCACGACAGCGAGCGCCAGCACGTGCTCAGTTGGCAACTTGACCTGCCCCGCCCGGTGCGCGCGCAGGTGGACCCGTTCGGCAATATCCTGCATGTGCTGACCCTGGATGAGCCCCACGAAGCCATCATCATCGGCGCCCGGGGCCAGGTCGACATCGACGAGTTGCGCGAGGCTGAACACGAGAGCCAATCAGCCTTCCCGTTCCTGCGCAGCACACGCCTGACCGAACCCGATGACGCGTTGCGCCGGTTTGCCGAGCAGCACTGCCATCAGCGCCGCGACCGCACGGCGCTGATCGACCTGATGCACGGGCTCAACCAGGCGATGGTCTACACGCCGGGCGCCACTGAAGTCGACACCAGCGCCGCCCAGGCCTTTGCTGGCGGGGCAGGGGTGTGCCAGGACCACGCCCATGCATTCCTGGCCTGCGCGCGCAGCCTGGGGATTCCGGCGCGGTATGTGTCGGGGTATCTGTACAGCGAAGACAGCGCGCACCTGGCCAGCCACGCCTGGGCCGAAGCCTGGCTGGATGACGCCTGGTACAGTTTTGACGTGACCAACCAACTGGCCCGCCCGGAGCGGCATTTGAAGCTGGCCGTGGGCCTGGACTACCTCGACGCCTGCCCGGTACGCGGCATGCGCCGTGGCGGCGGGCATGAACAGATGCATGCCAAAGTGTTTGTGGCACCGACGCCCGTCATTTCAGTCCAGCAGCAATAGGCGACGTAGATCTAATGTGGAAGCTGGCTTGTGTGGGAGCCGGGCTTGCCCGCGATGCTGACACCTCGGTACAACAGATGCACCGAGGTGATGCCATCGCAGGCAAGCAGGCTCCCACACAAGCCAGCGCCCACAATTGATATGTGTTTGGGCTCAGGGTTGCTGTTTGCGACCGGCCATGTGCTTCAAATACCCCACCAACAAATCCAACTCATTGTCTGGCAGCACACTGGCCGCGAACGCCGGCATCTTTGCCTGCGGCCAATGCCGCAGGCTCTGCGGGTCGCGGATATACCGCTTGAGGAAGTCGCCGCTGAAATACTCGGTGGGGTTGTAGGGAATGTTCAGGTCCGGCCCCACTTGCGCATCGCCTGCGCCATTGAGGCGGTGGCAAGCCAGGCAGTTTTTCTGGAACAGCGCAAAGCCCTGATTGATCGGGTCATTGGCCGCCAGCTTGGGGTCCGGCAACAGGGCGGGGAAGCGCTCGGCAACCGTCTTCAACTGCTTGATCCCGGAGATCTGGAACGGCCATTGCTCGGGGCTGATACGGCCGGCCTGCGGGTCGGTCCACACCAGGTAAAACGGCCCGGCGCTAGGTTTGCCGTCGGCCAGCGGAGGCCACGGGTGGGCCGGGTCTTCTACCGCCAGCCAGGCGCGGGCGCCGCTTTTTTGCAGCAGCGGCGCGGCAGCGAGTTCGGCGGCGAACCCATCCAGGGCAACGGCTTGCAGATGGTTCTGGGGTTCGAGACCCGGCAGCAACACCGCCAGCGGCACAGCGCGATAGGTCATGTTGCGCTTGTAGGAAACGTCATCCGCGATCTGCACCGTCTGCGCTTCGGGCAGCTTGAGCAGGTCGGCGGTTTGCCAGGTCTTGGTGGTGTGGTCCAGCTCGATGGTCAATTGCGCAGCTGAAACCGGCAAGGCCAGCAGCAAGGCGAAAGCGGCAAGGATGGTTTTCAAGAGAGAGCCCGGTGTGAAGTGGCGGTGGGGCTCACGATACCGGAAATTCGCCCGCAAAAAGACAGCCCCTGCAACGGGACCGCTATGCGCAATGTCCCGGCAGGTGCTGCCAAAAGCTGCAGTCCTGGTGCACGGTGTGCACGGAATGTGGGGATCGGTGTGTCACCCAATAACCTTGGTCAGGTTGGGCAAAATCAGAATCAGTGTGGTGGCGAACAGAATAAGTCCCGCCTGACGAACTTTCGTGTGCTTGAACATGGCTGACTGCCTTTTGTTGTTATTCCTGAGCGTCAAATGCGTGCCGGTTTATTTCAGTATCGCGATGTGACGTTGCACTTTTCTTACAGCTGCTCCAGCAAAACCCGGCAGCAGCTCCTTACAGATTCAACCTTAGAGCCCTCGTTCTGCGTGGCTTAGATCCATTTCATATCAGCTAATCAGCAATTGCGCTAAAAACGGAATGAGGCCTATCGCCATCTTGGCGCCAGACCCTTGGCTAGACAGCTAAAACGATTAATCAAGCAATTGCCGCCGTAGCCTACCGTTCGTCCGAGCGTGGGGGTCAAAAGCAATGAGCGCATCCGTCATTGAAACCGTGTCAATCGGGCCTAAGGTAGGGGCACACATGCACAGCGGTTAGAGGACGTCATGACCCAAGCTTTGATCTTTGATGCGATACGCACGCCCCGTGGCAAAGGCAAGGCGGACGGTGCCCTGCACAGCGTCAAGCCGGTGAACCTGGTGGCCGGCCTGCTCACCGCGCTGGCGCAACGCAGCGACCTCGACACGCGCCAGGTGGATGACATTGTGCTGGGCTGCGTCACCCCGGTGGGCGACCAGGGCGCCGACATCGCCAAGACCGCCGCGCTGGTGGCGGACTGGGACATCAGCGTCGCCGGGGTGCAAATCAACCGCTTCTGCGCCTCTGGGCTGGAGGCGGTCAACCTGGGCGCCATGAAGGTGCGCTCCGGCTTTGAAGACCTGGTGGTGGTGGGCGGCGTCGAGTCCATGTCCCGCGTGCCCATGGGCAGCGACGGCGGCGCCTGGGTGCTCGACCCGCACACCAATATGCACAGCCACTTCACGCCCCAGGGCATCGGCGCCGACCTGATCGCCACCCTGGAAGGCTTCACGCGCCAGGACGTGGATACCTTTGCCCTACAGTCCCAGCAGAAAGCTGCCAGGGCGCGCGCAGACGGTTCCTTCAACAAGTCGCTGATTGCGGTGCAGGACCAGAACGGCATCGTGCTGCTGGACCATGACGAATTCATCCGCGGCGACTCCACCCTCGAAGGCCTGGGCAAACTCAAGCCCAGCTTTGAAATGATGGGGCAGATGGGCTTCGACGCCACGGCACTGCGGGTCTACAGCCATGTGGAACGCATCCAGCATGTGCACACGCCGGGCAACAGCTCCGGCATTGTCGATGGCGCCGCGCTGATGCTGATCGGCTCCGAAGCGAAAGGCCGCGAACTGGGCCTGCAACCGCGAGCGCGCATTGTTGCCACGGCCGTCACCAGCACCGACCCGACCATCATGCTCACTGGCCCGGCGCCGGCCACCCGCAAAGCGTTGGCCAAGGCCGGCCTGCGGGTCGAGGACATCGACCTGTTTGAAGTCAACGAAGCCTTCGCCTCGGTGGTGCTCAAGTTCATCAAGGACATGGGCATTGACGCTACGCGAGTCAACGTCAACGGCGGCTCCATTGCCATGGGCCACCCGTTGGGCGCCACCGGCTGCGCGATCCTCGGCACCTTGCTCGACGAGCTGGAAGCCCGCCAGCAGCGCTACGGCCTGGCCACCCTGTGTGTCGGCGGTGGCATGGGCATCGCCACCATCATCGAACGGCTCTGAGCCCAAGGAACCTGTCATGACCCAAGCCATTCGTTACGAAAAAGGCCAGGACCAGATCGTGGTGCTGACCCTCGACATGCCCGGCCAGAGCGCCAACACCATGAACGGCGTTTACCGCGAAGCCATGGCGGCCGCGCTCACGCGCCTGGAGGCGGAAAAGGACGGTATTGCCGGTGTCATCATCACCTCGGCCAAGAAGACGTTTTTTGCCGGCGGTGACCTCAATGAGCTGATCAAGGTCGACAAGGCTCACGCCAAGGACTTCTATGACGGCGTGCTGGAGCTGAAGGCGCAGTTGCGTCGCCTGGAAACCCTCGGCAAACCGGTGGTGGCCGCGATCAATGGCGCCGCCCTGGGCGGCGGCTGGGAGATATGCCTGGCCTGCCATTACCGGGTCGCGCTGGATGCCACATCCACACAGCTGGGGTTGCCGGAAGTGACCCTGGGCCTGTTGCCGGGCGGCGGTGGGGTGGTGCGCATGGTGCGCCTGCTGGGGTTGGAAAAGGCCTTGCCCTACCTGCTGGAAGGCAAGAAAGTGCGACCGCAACAGGGGTTGCAAGCTGGCTTGATCAATGAATTGGCAGCAGATCGTGATGAGCTGCTGGCCAAGTCGCGGGCCTGGATTCTCGCCAATCCGGACGCTAAACAGCCGTGGGACAGCAAGGCCTATCAACTGCCGGGCGGCACGCCGTCCAACCCGAAAGTCGCGCAGATGCTGGCCATCGCGCCGTCGATCTTGCGCAGCAAGACCCAGGGCTGCTTCCCCGCACCGGAGAAAATCCTCTGTGCCGCCGTAGAGGGCGCCCAGGTGGATTTCGACACGGCGCACTTGATCGAAACCCGCTACTTCACCGAGCTGGTCACCGGGCAAGTGGCGAAGAACATGATCGGCACCTTCTGGTTCCAGCTCAACGACATCAACGCCGGCCGCTCGCGGCCCCAGGGGGTTGCGCCCTCTGTGACGCGCAAGGTCGGTGTGCTCGGTGCCGGGATGATGGGGGCGGGCATTGCTTATGTCAGCGCCAGTGCCGGCGTCGACGTGGTGCTCAAGGACATCAACCTGGCCGCAGCCGAGAAGGGCAAGGCGCACTCGGCAGCGTTGCTCGACAAGAAGGTCAGCCGTGGGCAAATGACCGCTGAGCAGCGAGAAATCATCCTGTCACGCATTCTTCCCACTGCCGCCGACGCCGACCTGGCCGGTTGCGACCTGATCATCGAAGCAGTATTTGAAGACCGTGAACTCAAGGCAAAAGTCTCGGCCGCTGCGCACAGCGTGGTCGGCGCTGATGCGGTGATCGCCTCCAATACCTCCACGCTGCCGATCAGCGGCTTGGCCAAAGCCGTGCCGGATCAAGCCAAGTTCATCGGCCTGCATTTCTTCAGCCCGGTCGACAAGATGCCGCTGGTGGAAATTATCAAGGGCGCCCAGACCAGCGACGAAACCCTGGCCCGGGGTTTTGATTTCGTCCTGCAAATCAAGAAAACCCCGATCGTGGTCAATGACAGCCGGGGTTTCTTCACCTCAAGGGTGTTCGGCACCTTCACCAACGAAGGCATTGCCATGCTCGGCGAGGGCGTGGCCGCGCCGATGATCGAGACCGAGGCGCGCAAGGCCGGCATGCCGGTGGGGCCGCTGGCCGTCTCGGATGAGGTGTCCCTCAGCCTGATGAGCCACATCAGGCAGCAAACTGCCAAGGATCTGCAGGCGGAAGGCAAGGCAATGCCGGCACACCCGGCCACGGCGGTGATCGACCTGTTGGTCAATGAATACAAGCGCTTGGGCAAGGCGGCGGGTGGCGGGTTTTATGAGTACCCCAATGGCGGGCAGAAGCACCTGTGGCCGGAGCTGAAAAGCCGCTTTGAACGCGCCGACAACCAGATCTCACCGCAGGATGTGCGCGACCGCTTGCTGTTTATCCAGGCCATCGAAACCGTGCGCTGTGTGGAGGAGGGTGTGTTGATGTCCACGGCCGATGCCAACGTCGGTTCGATCTTCGGCATCGGCTTTGCCGCGTGGAGTGGCGGCGCGTTGCAGTTTATCAACCAGTTTGGGTTGAACGACTTCATCGCCCGTGCGCGTTACCTGGCCGAGCAATACGGAGAGCGGTTCAACCCTCCGGCCTTGCTACTTGAAAAAGCCGCCCAGGGGGAAGCCTTTCGGTGATCAAAATGTGGGAGCGGGCTTGCTCGCGAAAGCGGTGGGCCAGTTAAAGCAGACAGTGACTGAACCACCGCTTTCGCGAGCAAGCCCGCTCCCACACTGTAGAGAGCGTCCGGTGGGACTTGCCTTGAAGGGGTGTTTCAAGGCAGGCTCTGGGGTGTGCATTATTCCCATCACCGTGTCAGGTATTTTTTATGTCGCTACGCGTCTGTATCCTGGAAACCGATATCCTGCGTCCAGGTTTGATCGATCAGTACCAAGGGTACGGGCAGATGTTCAAGCGCCTGTTTACCAAGCAACCGATTGCTGCTGACTTTGTCGTCTACAACGTGGTGCAGGGCGAATACCCGTCGGACGATGAAGTGTTCGATGCCTACCTGGTGACCGGCAGCAAGGCCGACTCTTTCGGCACCGACCCGTGGATCCAGACCCTCAAGACCTACCTGCTCGAACGCTATGCGCGTGGCGACAAGCTGCTGGGTATCTGCTTCGGCCATCAACTGTTGGCACTGCTGCTGGGCGGCAAGACCGAGCGCGCCAGCAAAGGCTGGGGCATGGGCATCCATGATTACAAACTGAACGCCAAGGCCCCGTGGATGAGCCCGGTGGTGGAAGAACTGACCCTGCTGATCAGCCACCAGGACCAGGTCACTACGCTGCCAGACAACGCCACGGTGATCGCTTCCAGCGATTTCTGCCCGTACGCCGCCTACCACATCGAAGACCAGGTGCTGTGCTTCCAGGGCCACCCGGAATTCATCCATGACTATTCCCGCGAACTGCTGGAAATTCTTCAGACAACCTTGGGTGAGAAGGTCTACACCCACGGCGTCGCCAGCCTGGAACGTGACCACCACGGCGCAACCGTGGCGGAGTGGATGATGCGCTTCGTGGCCCACAAACCCGAAGCCACGGCTTAAACGCGATGGCGGTCGTGCGTCGGCAACGTTTTACAACCACCCCGACCGCTTGAAACTGGCCCACAAGCCCGTACAGCCCACCGCAATAAACCCGAGCACCGCAAAATAGCCGTAGTGCCATTGCAGCTCGGGCATGTTCTGGAAATTCATCCCATAAATCCCCGCCACTGCCGTGGGGAACGCCAGGATCGCCGCCCACGCGGCGAACTTGCGCTGCACCACGCTCTGGCGCGAAGCCTCCAGCAGCACACCGATCTCGATGGTCTGGCTGGCGATGTCACGCAGGGTGGTGAGGTCTTCCATCTGGCGTGTCACGTGGATCTGCACGTCACGGAAGTACGGGCGCATGTTCTTATCGATAAACGGGAAGCTCAGCTTCTGCAGCTCCTGGCTGATCTCCACCATCGGCGCCACATAACGCTTGAGCCGCAACACGTCGCGGCGCAGACCGTGGAGGTTCTGGATATCGTTTTCGTTGAGCGAATTGCACAGCACGTTGCGCTCCAGCTCGTCGATCTCGGCGTGGATCGCCTCGCTCACCGGCTGGTAGTTTTCGGTGACGAAATCCAGCAGTGCATACAGCACGAAATCTTCCCCGTGCTCCAGCAGCAGAGGCCGCGCCTCACACCGCTGGCGCACATAGCCGTAGGACGCCGAATGGCCATTACGCGCGGTGATGATGTAGCCGTTGCCGGCAAAGATATGGGTTTCGATAAACACCAGCTTGCCGTTCTCGCGCACCGGTGAGTAGGTGACGATGAACAGCGCATCGCCGAAGGTTTCCAGCTTCGGCCGGCTGTGTTTTTCCAGAGCGTCTTCGATGGCCAGTTCATGCAGGTTGAACTGGCGTTGCAGGTTGGCCAGCTCCTGGGCGTTGGGTTCTTCCAGGCCGATCCACACAAAGTGGTCGGGTTTGGCGGCCCAGGCCGCGCCTTCGTCCAGGGTGATATCAGTGACTTTCTTACCGGCGCTGTAGACGGCGGCCGCAACAACTCTACCCATGGTGCAGATCGCTTCTTATTAGGAGGACAGGTGTCTGGCAGCTTAGCCCGAAGCGAGTTCAATTGTTACGGCTCGTGTTGCCGGTTTCCGTAGTGAGCGAGCTTGCTCGCGCCGGCCCACTGACCGCCCTCCAATCTCAAGCGACCCGCGCTTCACAACTCCCCCGCGCAACACTCGCATCCATCTGCGCAATGCATTCGGCCATCTGCGCCTGGCACGCCTGCAGCAGAGCGGGAATGTCATCCGACGTCATCCCGGTAGTAGGAATCGGCGGCAAAGAACGTATGAGCACATCACCACTGTTCCAGCGATTGAGCCGCATATGGTTCACATAGTTGCTGACGCACACCTGCACGATGGGCACACCGGCCGCAATCGCCATATGAAACGCACCTTTCTTGAACGGCAGCAGGCCCTTGCCCAGGTTGCGCGTGCCTTCGGCAAACACCCAGATCGAGGTGTCTTCATGCTGCAAGGTGTGGGTGGTGGTGAGCATCGCGCGGCGCGCCTTGTGCGCGTTGCCGCGGTCGATCAACACATTGCCCGCCAGCCAGAACAATTGGCCGAACAGCGGCACCCACTTAAGGCTTTTCTTGGCAATGCACACCGTGCGATGGGGCACCACGGTGCCGAACACAAACAGGTCATAGTTGGACTGATGGTTGGCGATGACGACACACGTGCCCGGCTTGTTACGCAGCGAATCCACATCGGCCTTCACGTTCAGCCCCAGGATCCACATGGCCGGCAACGCGTACAGGCGCGCGCACAGGCGGCTGTTATCCGGGTTGAACGGTCGGCACACGCCCAGCAGCACGCCCAATATGCCCGCCAGCATAAAGTGCAGGCCCATCAACAACATACGTAACAGAAAAAGCATCGACACGGCCCATCGGGACAAAAGGTGGCGCAGTGTACGGATGTGCACTGTATTCGGCAATTGCCCCTACGGACGTAGGAGATAGGCGATGTTTGAGCACATGTTTCAACATATGCCGATATGGCCCGGCTAGAGCGGCTAAGGAAGGATCAGGTTTATTTGTAAGAAAAAGCCCGACGCAGGGTCGGGCTTTTGCTGTGATAGCAGTAGGGGCTTAGCTCAGGATGTGGCCCTGGTCCTGAATGATCGCGTCATCCAGTGCGTCCAACAGCGCTTTGCGCACCTTCAGCTTGGTGTGTTTGTGGGCGTTCATGTTGATCTTCTTCAACTGGCGCGCCGCTTCCAGGGCGGCGGCGTGCAGCTCCTCGGGTGCGACCACCTTGTCGAGGAAGCCGGCGCCCACGGCGCCTTGCGGGTCAAACATCTCGGCATTGATCACCGAGCGCTGGAACGCCGCCTTGCTCAGGCGATCCCGCGCCAGCTCGATCCCGGCGTGGTGCATGGTCATGCCGATCGCCACTTCATTCAGACCAATGCTGAACGGGCCTTCCACACCGATCCGATAATCCGCCGACAACAGCAGGAACGCACCCTTTGCCACCGCATGCCCGGGGCACGCCACGATCACCGGGAACGGGTGCGACAACAAGCGACGTGCCAGCGTCGAGCCGGAGGTCACCAGGCCGATGGCCTCTTTAGGGCCGGCGGTCATCACTTTCAAATCATACCCACCGGACAGAATGCCCGGCGTGCCGGTGATCACCACCACCGCGCGGTCTTTCTCCGCCTGGTCCAGCGCTTCATTAAACGCACTGACCACCGCCGGAGAGATGGCATTCACCTTGCCGTTGCTCAAGGTCAGGGTCGCGATACCGTCTTCGAGGTGGTAAGCAATCAACTCACTCATGACGCGGTTCCTTGTAGGACTTGTTATAGAGACATAGGCGCAGACGTTACCCACCACGCCTGCCCGGGTAAAGCGCCGTGACTGACTACCCAGTCAGACTTTTCCCGCCTGCCTACTGCCAGACAGCCTAGGGCAGGGCCCAACAGCCGCCCCAGACGCGTGCCGCACAAGCCTGAGAATGGCAGAATCACCGCCCCTTGCCGGGCGTACGCTGGCATAACCTGCTAACCGCATGAAAATTCTGAAAAAAACCTTTGCCATCAGAAAGGCTTTCGACTACATTAGCGCGCCTCGACAGATTGAACTGGTTTGACGAGATACGGTGAAGTGTCCGAGTGGCTTAAGGAGCACGCCTGGAAAGTGTGTATACAAGAAATTGTATCGAGAGTTCGAATCTCTCCTTCACCGCCAAATTACGAAAACGCAAACCCCTGATTTTCCTAGAGAAAGTCGGGGGTTTGCGGTTTTTGGTGTCCAAAAAATAGCCCCATGGGACCACCATGGGACTGGCGCTCTATTGTGGTGCGAAAAGCAGGAGTTAGGAGATGAGTAACCGAGATGTCTCGATCTACGCCCGTTGACGCTCAGAATCTGAAGCGAGGCGTCATTTTCGGTCAGATCTCCTATTCCGCACGTCAGTAGTTACTGCGTCTAATATCAACATCTATTTCGCTACGTTCATGGAGGGGCAGTCATGGATTCGGGGAACGTTTCAGCGATCATTTCAGCAGTAGCAGGCATAAGCGGCGTGTTGCTTGGTAACTTATTCGTGCTAGTCAAAGAGTGGTGGGTCAAGCGGGGCACGGTCGGCCAGAACACGACATACCTCGGGATTATTGTCGTTTCGCATTTGGACCGGTTTACAACGCAGTGCTTCGAAGTTTGCATAGATGATGGTACCTATCGTGGCCAGCCAGCGGGCCAAGATGGTCAGTATGAAACTACCACGGTGGCTCCTGTATTTAATCCATTGGAGCTTGATGTCGACTGGAAGCTGTTACCCAAGGAATTGATGTACTCGATTCTTCGAATTCCCGATAAGCAGGACCAGCTCCATGGAAAACTTCGAGGAATCCAGGAGTTCAATTATGACCCGCCGGATCATCCCGATTTTTTTTGGACAAGACAACGGGGGTATGCAGTCCTCGGATTACAAGCGTCAGAACTAATTAAGAAACTGCGTATGCATGCAGGACTTCCTATTGATGTGCCTCTACCAGGGGAGTGGAATAGGGATCAAAACCTTAAGGATGTCATAGCTAATCTTGACAGGCTGGAAAGAGAAAGCCTTAGCAGGAGCGCAACTGTGCATCAGCTTTAACAGCGTGTGAAAGGAACCCCCATCGCGTTGGCCGCCGTGCTTACAATGGGCCATCATTAAAAAGGAGCTGTGCTATGGCAAATGAAGGCGATGTAGATGTGGAAAGTTTGATCGTCCGCGCCGAGCGCGCGATGACCGGCCGTGAACGCAGCGCGATCTATGCAGCGCTTGCCGAAGCTGGTGGCGAGGCAGCGCAGGCGTATTTGAGTGAGCTTGCTCGTTATGAAAAGTCGGATACCAAAAAGGCCAAGCTGATCAAACTGAGCGAAAAGGCCAGCCGTGTGTAATTGCGTTACCAATAACGCCGCTTATGTTCAAAAGGCCCCTACATCTGTGCCAGGTGTGGGGGCCTTTTTAGCACCTGTCGTTCGCCAGAGCCCCGTGGACCGGCGTACCACAACCCCATACGCTGTTCCAAATCTCTCCTCCATCGCCACATCCTACAAACACAACCTCCCGGGGTTTTCTAGAGAAAGCCGGGGGGCTTGTGTCTGGAAAACTGCCCAACATTAACGCCCTGCTGCGGATCTAGAAATTACCGACTTCTAGCGATCACCCCCACCATATACTCATTCAAATCCCGAAAATCCCTAACCGTCCACGCGAACGGCGCCACCTTCACCCCATTCTCCCGCAACGTCCTCGGAATCAAGTCCCCATTGGGGCGAAGTATCACCGACGAAACAATAACCCCCGGGTAGTCATTCAGCCGCTTTTTGAACGCAGGCGTCGTCAGGTTTGGCGTCGGCGGGTTGCTCTTGTTGGCCAGTGGCCCTGTGCCCTTGATATCGGCGCCGTGGCACATGGCGCAGCGCTGTTGGTAGATCGTCTTGCCATTCATGGTGTCTGCAAAGGACAGTGACAGTTGGGCCAGTGACATAAGCCCCAGCGAAGCGGCGAACAGTATTTTCATTGTTATAAGGTCTTGTGAATAAGCCGAAGTTGAATCGAGAAAAAGCGCCTCAATGCCGATGCCGATGATGTACATCCGGAAAGTGTGCATGACTGTGCCGCAACGGGTTGTGCACGTGCACATGGCTATGGGGCTGCGCCGGGTCCCACTCGAACGCGTGTTCGTGCTGATGATGTTCGTCGTGCACATGCCGATGGCCATGTTCGGTGGCGTCGTGTTGGTGTTCATGGGCATGTCGCTCGGTCAGGTGCAGCCACACCCCCACGGCCATCAGCGCCGATGCAATCCAGAACGCCACGGAAACCGACTCGCCCAGCACGAATAAGGCAACCGCAGCGCCGAGAAAAGGGGCGGTGGAGAAGTAGGCGCCGGTGCGCGCGCTGCCGAGCCCGCGCAGGGCCAGTACGAACATGACCAGGCTGATGCCGTACCCCAGGAAACCCACCAGCAGCAGAGGCAGCAGTTGCGCCGTCGCGGGTGTTTGCGCGCCGAGGTAGAGCGCCAGGCCGGTGTTCACCAACCCCGCGATCAGGCCTTTGGCACCGGCAATGAACAGGGCGTCTGACGCCGAGACCTTGCGCGTCAGGTTGTTATCGATGCCCCAGCACAGGCAGGCCAGGGCCACGGCAAACGGGCCGGTCCAGTCACGGCTGTTGCCGCCGCCGTCGGACCAGGACAGCACCACGCCGCCCAGCACGATAGCGAGCATGCCGAGCACGATGCGGCGGTCGGCGTTTTCCTTGAAGACCAGCCAGGCGATGACGGCGGTGAGTACCGATTCGAGGTTGAGCATCAGGGAGGCGGTGGCACCTGCGGTGCGGGTGAGGCCGACCATCAACGCGACGGGCCCGAGGATGCCGCCGAAGGCGATGGCGCCGAGTAGCCAGGGCCATTCGGAGGGCGTCAGCCCGGTGGGTTTCCAGCCGCGATCCCGCAGGAGGCGTACACCGGTGAGCCCGATGCCGCTGCCCAGGTAGAGCAGGCCGGCCAACAGTATGGGAGAGAGGCCCAGGCCAAGGCTTTTGGCCAGTGGGGTGCTGGCGCCGAACAGGGCGGCGGCTGCGAGGGCGTAAACGATGCTGAGGTTCATGGGCCATCCTCGAAAGTCTTAGCCCATGATACGTCGCTCGCCGGGGTTAAAACCCAGGCGGCGGCCTATTTATTGCGCGGTTTTCAGTTTGATCACATCACCGGAGATCTTGGTGGTGTAACCGCTGAGTACCCAGGCCCAGAACCAGTTTTCCTGCACTTGGGTGTTGATCAGCGCATCGCCGCCCTTGGCCTTGATGGCGGCGTCTTGAGCGCGCACGAAACGGCTGTTCTGGCCGATCGGGATGATGCCGAACAGCATGATGCCGGTGGCGCTTGCTTCACTGTGGCCCAGAACGGTGTATTGGTTGCTGTCGTACTGCGGGGACTTGATGGCGGTGCCGGTGCAGCCAGCGAGGGTAAAAGAGAGAACGGCGGCTGCAGCGACTTTACGGATGTACTTCACGGGTAACTCCATGGGCAAAAAATCGAGATCCAATTCTCGAAAGCGCGCCACTTTAATCGCCACAGTGGCAGATTGAAATCATTGCCCCGAAAGTTTCATCTTCACGCCTTCACGTACACCCAGGCCGTCAGCCCCGACGCCAAGGGCACGGCCACGCGCTTGTAGTCCGACACTTCATAGGCATCGGCTGCCGCCAATTCCTCGGCAGTGATCTGAAACACCGTGCCTTCGACACTGGCGCCTTGCTCGTTGGTGGGTGCCACGATGGGGTGATGGGTCTTGCCGCTGGTGGCCAACACGGCAGGGTCGGTGATTTCTACCCAGCTTTGTGAGTAGCCCAGCATCGCGTCCTGCTGCCCGGCCAGTTCGCGCCCGAAGTTGGCGAGCTGGACGGCCTTGTCTTGCAAGGTACCGTAGGAAAACAGCAGTTCGGGGTAGGCGGTGGAGCGTTCCATTTCTATTCCTTAAGCGAGGAGGTCTTCGTAAAAAGCGCCGTAAGGCTTGCTCGGGTGGGCGATCTGGATTTCCAGGATCCACAGGCCGGCATTGGGGTAGTGCTCGAAATCACCGAGGTCGCCGCCACGGTGGATCGCATGGGGAAAATCGCTGACGCGATGGCCCTTGATGTCCAGGTTCAGTTGCCAACCCATGGCCTGGGCTTGCTCTTCGGCGTAACGGTAGAGTTCCAGGCCAACCACTTGCTGGTTTTTCCAGCGCGATTGCACGCGGTCGAACAGGGTCTTGGCGGCGCTGGCGCAGGCGATCATTTCCGGGTCGGTGCCGGTGGTGAAAGTGGCGCCGGCATCGCCTTCGTGGCCTTGCCATACGGCGCCCATGTCGATGAAGAAGATATCGTTGTCGCCCAGCACCGGGTCGCTTTCGGAGCGCTGGTTGAAAGCCTTGAGGGTATTGGCGCCGAAGCGCACCAGCAGCGGGTGCCAGATGCGCTGCATGTCGAGCTCCGCGAGCACGTGCTTGCCCAGTTCGCGGGCTTCGGACTCAAGCATGCCCGGGCGGATGCGTTGGGCGAGGTGGTCGATGGCTTTCCAGGTCATGGCCTGGGCGAAGCGCATGGAGTCGATACTGTAGGCGGCGCCCACGGCTTCTTTGGGGTGTGCAGTCACCGATGGTTCCTCGCGTTGGGCTGGGCTTTTCGTTATTCCTTTTACTATATAGCGATGTAAGAAAGAGCCCAACTCCTGAACGCTGAAACACACCTGTAGGAGCCGGCTTGCCGACGATTAGGGTAGGTCAGGCAACCTCCCTGTCTGCTGTGCCGCCGCTATCGCCGGCAAGCCGGCTCCTACAGGTTGGACGGGCAGCAGAACGTGGGTTGGTTTAGATGTGCAGCCAGGCCAGGCTGCCCAGGACGACGGCCACGCCGGCTGCGGTGTAGGACATCCGCTTCAACCACTCTCGTCTGGTCAGCAACGTAATCGCCGCCAGCGAAATCGCGATCTGGATCGCAGTCATCGCCTGGGCCCAGCGGTGATGCTGGTGCAGCGCCTCTTCGGACTTCTGGTCCCATTCCCTGGACGTGGCCTCCAATTTTTCGGCCTGTTTACGCACGTCTTCCTTCTGGCCCTTGTAACGCTCGATCTCATCCTTGTAGTGCGCTGCATCTACGCCCGGGATGTGGGTGGCCAGTTCTGCCAGGTTCTGCCGGCTGGATTTGGCCTGGTAGTAATTCCACTGGTTGGCGGCTTCGGTCTTGATGATGGCGGCGTTGTTCTTGTCCATCGCCGCTTCGCTTTCGGTGGAGCCGGCCTGGTAGCTGAGCATGGCGCCGAGGGTGGCCATCAGCGCGGTCATCACCGCAATGCGGCTGGCGAAATTGTCCCCTCGGCTGTGGGCATGTTCGGTGGTGTGTTCGATGTGTTTTTCGTGGGGGCTGGGGACTTCGAAGGCTTCGGACATGGGGGCGTCTACGAACGGATTGAGGGAGACTGATTCTTTACCAGTGAAGCTGTCTCAATCCTGTACGTAACGCTGCAAACCCTCCACCAGCGCATCGAACATCACCCGGCAGCGCGGGCTGTTGCGCAGGTCTTCGTGCATGGTCACCCAGGTGTCCAGCTTGATCGAGAACCCCTGCGCCAGCACCCGGCGCAGGCGCGGGTCGCGCTTGGCCAACAGCACCTGGCAGCCGCCGATACCGGCACCGGCGCGGATCAGCGCCAGTTGCGCCAGGTCGCTGTCACTGCTCAAGGCAAAGGCGCCGCGTTCGAAGCCTTTGATCGCCAGGCTGCGGATAAAGGCGTTCTCCTGGTCGAAGCCAATCACCGAGTGATGGGCCAGGTCCTGCATCTGCTGGGGCGTGCCGTGTTGTTCCAGGTAGTCATCGCGGGCATGCAGGCCCACTTCGATCAGGCCCACGCGCCTTGCCAGCAATTGTTCCTGGCTCGGTCGGACCATGCGCACGGCGATATCGGCTTCCAGTTGCAACAGGTCGCTGAGGCGGTTGGTCAGGGTCAACTCGACCTTGAGGTGCGGGTGTTGTTGACGCAATTGGCTGAGGATCGGCGGCAATACCTCAACGCCGACCACTTCACTGGCCGACACCCGCACCACGCCGCGTACGTCGTCGCCCTGGGCCGAGGCCGCCCGTTCCAGGGCGGCGGCGGTGCGGGCCATGGTCTCGGCGTGGCCGCGCAGGGTGTGTGCCATCGCCGTCGGCAACAAGCCGGTGGGCGAGCGGGTGAACAGCACCACGCCCAGCGCCGACTCCAGCGCAGCAATGTGCCGGCCTACCGTGGGCTGCGTGATGCCGAGCAGCCGTGCGGCCCCCGACAACGATCCTTCCTGGAGCACGCCGAGGAAAGACCGGTAAAGCTCCCATCCAATATTCAGTGCCATGCATAAATGTATAGCGACTGAGCGATCTTCGGCAATTTATCTATAGCAGGGTCACGCACACACTGGCGCCAACAACACACAGAGGTGGGAGGCGGTAATGAGCAAAGTACTGGTATTGGGCGCAACAGGCGGGATTGGCGGCGAAGTGGCGCGACAGTTGAACGCGGCAGGCTGGGAAGTGTGTGCTTTGGCCCGGGACGTGGACAAGGCACACCGCCAGGATGCGACATTCACCTGGCACCAGGGCGATGCGCTGAACCGTGACGAGGTACTGGCCGCCGCCCGAGGTTGCGACGTGATTGTTCACGCGGTGAACCCGCCGGGTTATCGCAACTGGGCGCAGCTGGTGCTGCCGATGATCGACAACACCATCGCCGCCGCCATCGCCGAAGGCGCAACTATCGTGCTGCCCGGCACGGTCTACAACTACGGGCCGGATGCGTTTCCTGTGTTGCACGAAGACTCGCCCCAGCACCCGCAAACGCGCAAGGGCGCGATCCGTGTGCAATTGGAGCAACGCCTGGAGGAGGCTACCGGTCACGGCGCTCGCGTCTTGATCCTGCGCGCCGGGGACTTTTTTGGTGGTCGCGCCGCGAACAGCTGGTTTTCCCAGGGCCTGGTCAAGCCCGGCAAGCCGGTGCACACCATCAGCTACCCGGGCGCCCCGGGCCTGCTCCATCAATGGGCGTACCTGCCGGACGTGGCGCGCACGGTAGTCGAGTTGCTGGCACGCCGTGCCAGCCTGGCAGCCTTCGCGCGTTTTCAGATGGCCGGGCATACCGACACCGACGGCACGCAGATGACGCGGACCATCCAGCGCGTGGTGTTGCGCAGGACAGGCCAGCAACCTCGCGTGGGCAAGTTCCCCTGGTGGCTGCTGAAGCTGGCAGCGCCCTTTGTGGTGACTTTCCGCGAACTGCAGGAGATGCGTTACCTGTGGCGCACCCCGCTGCACATGGACAACACGCGCCTGATCGAGGTGATCGGCAAAGAGCCGCACACCCCGCTGGAGCAGGCGGTCGAGGCCACGTTGAGCGGCCTGGGCTGCTTGCCTAGGGCCGTCTGATCAGGCGCACATACACCGCGACGTTGATCAGCAACACCACGGCCCCGAGCACCAGCTGAATGTTCGGGGTCAGACCGGCCGGGTAGATCATCGCCAGGATGTAGTGCTCGATAAAGCCGCCGCCATAACCGTCCTGGCCGGCCAGGTGGCGAAACAGGTTTTCCCAGCGGGTGAGTGGGCAGGGCAGGTGGAACACTTCCACGGCCACCCCCCACGCAGCGGCCGGTAGGTGCAGCCACATCACGCGCCGCCATTTGAGGGCCAGCAGGCCGCCAAACAACACGAACAGGATGAAGCACAGGTGGAACAGCACTAGGCCGTCGGCGGCTAATCGATAGAGCATGTCGGGGTTCGCTGTTGAGGTTGGCCGGGCATCAGGCGTTGAGTGCTTGTTGCAGGTAGTCGATGAACACGCGCAGCTTTTTCGGCGTGTTGCTGCGATTGAAGTAATACAGGTACAGCGCGCTGTGGGTGATCCAGTCACCCAGGACTTCCACCAGCTCACCGGATTGTAAGTAGGGCTCGACGCTGGAGCGCGCCACGTAGGCAAAGCCGAAGCCATCCAGTGCGCCGCGGATCATCAGCTCGATGTCGTTGGTGGCCAGCCGGCCCTTCACTGTCACCCGCAGCGGCTTGCCGTTCTTTTCAAAGTCCCAGCGGTGCAGCAGGCCGGTTTGAGCGCTGCGGTAGTTGACGCATTCATGCTCCAGCAAATCATGGGGATGGGTCGGTACGCTGCGGCCCTGCAAATAGCCAGGAGTGGCGACGATTACAAAGCGCAGCTGCCGGGCCACGGGGATCACCACCATGTCCTCGGCCAGCACGTGGTCGTAGCGGATACCCGCATCAAACCCCTGGGCGACGATGTCCACCAGGGCGTTATCCACCGCCACTTCCAGGTTGATCCCCGGGTGTTTGCGCAAGAACCCTTGCAGCAACGGCTGCAACACCATGCGGCTGGCGGTGGAGGGCACGTTCAGGCGCAAGGTGCCGCTGGCCTCGACGGTGGCGGCGGCGACGCTGTGCAAGCTGGTGTGCAGTTCTTCGAGCAGCGGGGTGATGCGTTCAACCAGTTGCGCACCGGCTTCGGTGAGGCTGACGCTGCGGGTGGTGCGGTTGAGCAGGCGCACGCCCAGCTGTTTTTCCAGGGCACCGACCCGCTGGCTCACGGTGGAAACCGACAGGCTCACGGCATCGGCCGCCTGGGTGAAACTCTTGGCGCGCGCGACCTGCAGGAACAGGCGCAATTGCTGGAAATCCGGCGTGTCCATTGTGTGGTTTTTCCGAAAGGGGCTTTTGGATTATGCATCTTTTTCACAATAACACCCACGCGCATACTTTTTTCACACCCCACGAGGAAAGCCCCTTCATGACCCATTCCAACGCAAAACCTGTCTGGTTTATCACCGGTTGTTCCACCGGTTTCGGGCGCCAATTGGCCCTGCACACCCTCAGCCTCGGCTACCCGACGGTGGTCACCGCACGCAACCCGCAACAGGTGCAGGACATCGTCGCCGGTCACGAGCACAATGCGTTGGTAGTGGCACTGGATGTGACCGACCAGGCCCAGGTCGAAGCGGCGGTGCAAGCGGCGCAAGCGCACTTCGGACGCATCGATGTGCTGGTCAACAACGCCGGTATTGGCTACTTCGGCGCGCTGGAAGAAAGTGACCTGGATGAAGTACGCCGCATGTTCGACATCAACTTCTGGGGCCTCAGCGCCATGACCCGTGCGGTGTTGCCCGGCATGCGCGCTCGGCGCTCGGGCACCGTGGTGAACATCTCTTCGGTGGGCGGGATTGCGGCGTTCCCGTCCCTGAGTTTCTACAATGCCACCAAGTTCGCGGTGGAAGGATTGTCTGAAGCACTGGCAGGAGAAGTCGCCCCGCTGGGGATCAAGGTGCTGCTGGTGGAACCGGGCCCATTCCGCACCGACTGGGCCGGGCGCTCGGCCAATGAGGCCCCGCATGCCATCGACGACTACCGCGAGACGGCGGCGGCACGCGCCGGCCGGGTGCGCAGCTACAGCGGCAAACAACCGGGTGACCCGGTGCGCGCGGCCCTTGCCATTGTCCAGGCGGTGGAGGCTGAGCAGCCCCCCTTGCGCTTGCTGTTGGGCAAGGCCGCGCTGGGGTTCGCACGCACCAAGGTCGAGGCATTGAGCGCTGACTTCGACGCGTGGGCTGAGGTGACCGAGGGGGCGGATTTCCCCGAGTAAGGCCTTGGGAAACAGCACATCGATGGTCACAACGGTTGCTTGCAAGAGAGCCGGGCCGTTATTGTGCTGAATCCTTTTAGTCCTTCCCCCCAAGGATCTGTTGTGATGAACGCACCGCGTACCGCCGGCCCGATCAAGGCCGTGATTTTCGATATGGACGGTTTGTTGCTGGATACAGAAGGCATCTACACCGAAGTCACGCAGATCATCGCCGAACGCTACGGCCGTACCTATGACTGGGGGATCAAGCAGCACATCATCGGGCGTGGCGCCCAGGACCTGGCCGACTACGTGGTCAAGGCCTTGGACCTGCCGATCACCCCGGCTGAGTTCCTGACCATCCGCGAACCGCTGATGAGCGAGCGTTTCCCCAAGGCCCTGGGCATGCCCGGCGCAGAAGCGCTGGTGCGGCATTTGAAAGCCCACAACATTCCGATTGCCGTGGGCACCAGTTCGTCGCGCCATTCGTTCGGCCACAAGACCACCTTGCACCGCGAGTGGTTTGGACTGTTCGACACCATCGTCACCGCCGATGACCCGGAAGTCGGCGCGGCCAAACCCGCGCCGGACATCTTCCTTACCGCCGCCCGCCGTCTGGGCGTTGCACCGGAGGATTGCCTGGTATTCGAAGATTCGCCGTTCGGCGTCACCGCCGCCAAGGCCGCCCACATGACCGCCATCGCCGTGCCGGACGAAGCCATGGCCGACAGCAAGTACCACCACGCTGACCAGATCATCCGCAAACTTGCGGACTTCGACCTGGCGGCCTACGGCTTGCCACCACGGGATTGATTGAACGCAGTCAAAAAATGTGGGAGCGGGCTTGCTCGCGAATACGGGGTGTCAGTCGATAAAAATGTCAACTGACCCACCGTATTCGCGGGCAAGCCCGCTCCCACATTGTGTTGTGCAGTGTTCCTGAAGTCTTAGGCGCTGAAGCCGCCATCAATGGTCAGGCTGGCACCGGTGATGTAGCCGGCCTCCGGGCCTGCCAGGTAGGCAACGAAGCTGGCAATTTCTTCAACATGCCCATACCGACCCACCGCCATCAACCCAATCAGACTCTCGGCAAAATCACTGTCCGCCGGGTTCATGTCCGTGTCCACCGGCCCAGGCTGTACGTTGTTGATGGTAATGCCCCGTGGCCCCAGGTCCCGCGCCAGGCCCTTGGTCAACCCCACCAGTGCCGCCTTGCTCATCGCGTACGGGCCGCCACCGCCAAAGGGCATGCGCTCGGCGTTGGTGCTGCCGATGTTGATCACCCGGCCTCCATCCCCCATGTGCTTGGCCGCCTCCTGGGTGGCGATGAACACGCTGCGCACGTTGATTGCCAGGGTCTGGTCGAAGTCTTCCAGCGTAAAGTCTTCCAGCGGCGCGATGGCCAGCACACCGGCGTTGTTCACCAGGATGTCCAGGCGACCAAAGGCTTCTACGGTTTTGTTGACCGCGTTGCGAATCGCCTCGGCGTCGGCGCTGTCGGCGCGAATGGCCAGGGCCTTGCCGCCTTCGCTGATCACGCTGTTCTGCAATTCTTCGGCCTTGGCAGCCGAGCTCACGTAGGTAAAGGCAACCGCTGCACCTTGGGCGGCGAGACGTTTGACGATGGCGGCGCCGATGCCGCGGGAACCGCCTTGAATCAAGGCGACTTTGCCGCTGAGGTTGTGTGTGGTCATGTCGATCTCCTAGCTGTTCAAGGCGGAATGCCTTGTTGATGGCACCGAGTATCAACCTCACCCCGGTACACCGGTAGACCGCGATTGCTATAGTCTGTGTAAACCAAAAGTTTAGAGTGGGGCGTTATGGAGAGCTTTGGCAGTATCGAATGCTTTGTGCGCAGTGCCGAAGGCGGCAGCTTCGCCGAAGCTGCCCGGCACCTGAGCCTCACCCCGGCAGCGGTGGGCAAGAGTGTCGCCAAGCTTGAGGCGCGCCTGGGTGTGCGGCTGTTCCAGCGTAGTACACGGCGCCTGACCCTGACCGAAGCTGGCAAACTGTTTCTCGAAGAAGTCAGCGGCAGCCTCACCACCATCCAGAATGCCGTGGCCAACCTGGCCAGCGCCGAAGGCCGGCCGGTGGGGACGCTCAAGGTCAGCATGGGCACGGTGTTCGGCAACCGTTACGTGGTGCCGCTGCTGGGGGAGTTCATGAGACGGTTTCCGGACATCTGCCCGGACTGGCATTTCGATAACCGCCAGGTCGACCTGATCGGCCAGGGCTTCGATGCCGCCATTGGCGGGGGCTTTGAGTTGCCCCAGGGCGTGGTGGCGCGCAAGCTCACCCCGGCGCATCGGGTGTTGGTGGCGGCGCCGAGCTACCTGGCGCAACGCCCGCCGGTCAAGGTGCCGGAAGACTTGGCGCGCTGCGCGGGAATCCTGATCCGTTCACCGCAGACCGGGCGCATCCGCACCTGGCAACTGACCGGCCGCGACCGCGAACAGCGCCCGCTGGTGCTCAAGCCTGGCATGACCATGAGCGACTCCGAAGCCGCCTGCTGCGCCAGCGCCCAGGGTTTAGGCATTGCGCTGGTGAGCATGCCGATGGCGGTGCCGTTTCTCGACAGCGGCGCGGTGGTGCGGGTGCTGCCCGGTTGGTATGTCGACGATGGCAATATTTCCATTTACTACGCCGAACATAAACTGCTGCCCGGCAAGACCCGGGCGTTTGTGGACTTCATCATCGAGCAATTTGCCGAGCGGCGGTTGGGCCAGCGATTCAGCGCGGTTTGAGCATGGCCGTAGACCGCGGCGCGGCCTTCGCAGGCAAGCCAGCTCCCACAGGGAAATGCGATTCCCTGTGGGAGCCGGGCTTGCCCGCGATGCAGGCGACTCGGTCTACCGCCCAAACCGACCCGGCCAGCCAATGACTTTCTTCGGCCTCGGTGTCGCATAGGTGCGGACCTTCGACGTCGACAACCCCAGCCGCACCAACGATTCGGCAATGGTCACCGCCGCCGTCACCCCGTCCACCACCGGCACGCCGGTGCGCTGGCGGATCTGTTCATCCAGCCCGGCCATGCCGCCGCAACCCAGGCAGATCACCTCAGCCTTGTCTTCGCTGATGGCCAGCTCCGCCTGGCGCACGATGGCTTCCATGGCGGCCAGCGGGTCTTCTTCCAGCTCCAGCACCGCCATGCCGCTGGCCCGTACCGAGGCGCAGCGCTGGTAAAGCCCGGCCAGTTTCAGACGGTCTTCGATCAGCGGCACGGTACGGTCCAGGGTGGTGACCACCGAGTAGGCGTGTCCCAGGAACATCGCGGTGCTGGCGGCGGCTTCGGTGATGTCCACCACCGGCACGTTCAGCAGCTCCTGCAGGCCTTCGCGGCCGTGCTCGCCATACCCGGCCTGGATCACCGCATCAAACGGCTGGTCGTAGGCCATCACCCGGTCCATCACCGCGATGGCTGCCAGGTAACTTTCAAAATTGCCCTCCACCGATTCCGCGCCGAAGTAGGGGGTAAGCCCGACGATCTCGGTTCCCGGCGCAGCCACGGCCCGCGCTTGCTGGGCGATGGTGTCGGTGATGGATTCGGTGGTGTTGACGTTGACCACGAGGATACGCATGGAAAATCCTTGATTAGTGACTGACGTTATCGACTGCAATGCTCTCGCCGCTGACATCGGCGTAGTACGGCTGGCGCTTGGCGATCAGCAGGTACAACAGCCCTGCAATACCGGCGCCAAACATCCAGGAGAACGGTGCGACGCTGGCAAAGCCCGGCAACAGCGCCAGCAGGATGGCGATCACCGCCGCTGGAATGAAGGCCGCCACCGCACGCAGGTTGACCCCACGGCTGTAGTAATAGGCGCCATGGGGGTCTTCGCTATACAGCTGCAGCACGTTTACCCGGCTTTTACGGATCAGCCAGTAATCGACCATGATCACCCCGTACAACGGCCCCAGCAGTGCGCCCAGGCCGGAGAGGAAATACACGATCACCAGCGGGCTGTTGTAGAGGTTCCACGGCAGGATCAGCACTGCCAGGGTCGCGCTGATCAACCCGGCGCGGCGGAAGTTCAGGTACTTGGGCGCCAGGTTGCTCAGCACAAAGGCGGGGGCGACGAAGTTGGCCATGATGTTCACCGCCACGGTGACGATCAAAAAGGCCAGGCAGCCCAGCACGAGGAAGAAGGTATTGGGGATAGCCGCGATGATTTCGGTCGGGCTTTCGATCACCCGGCCATTGAGCTGGAACTGCCCACCGCACAGCAGCACGGTGATGGCGGCAAACACCAGGATATTCACCGGCAGGCCCCAGAAGTTGCCGACCTGGATGGTCTTGCGGCACGGCGAGGAGCGGGCGAAATCGCAGAAATTGAGGATCAGCGTGCCGTAGATGGTCAGCCACAGCGCGCCACCGGCGAAGATGTTGCGCCACATCTCGCCGCCGCTCAGCGGTTCGCGAACCGACCAGGCAATGTTCCCACCCACCTGGAAGTACATCCAACCGGCCAGTGAAGCCACCGTCACCAGAATCACCGGCCCGGCGAAAGCTTCATAACGGCGCACCATTTCCATGCCGTAGGCCAGAATCGCCAGTTGCACGAACCAGATCGTCACGAAACACGCCCAACCCAAGGTCGACAGGCCCAGGATCGAGTTGTGGTCATAGTCGGCAAACCCGGGGTGAATCGCCGACAGCAGCACGCGGAAAACCACCGAAGCCAGGTAGGTCTGGATACCGAACCAGGCAATCGCGATCACCGCACGAATCAACGCCGGAATTTGCGCGCCGTGAATACCAAAACTGATCCGGCTGATCACCGGAAACGGCACGCCGGTCTTTTGCCCCATATACCCCGACAAGTTCATGAAGAAGTACACCAATGCCGCGCCGATGCCCAAGGACAACAGAATTTGCCAGCCGCCCAGGCCTAGCGCATATAAGCCGATGGCGAAGGAGTAGTTGGCAATGTTGTGCACGTCATTGGTCCACAACGCGAAAATGCTGTAGCGCCCCCAACGCCGGCCTTCCACTTTGGTGGGCGCCAGGTCCTTGTTGTGCAGGCGCGGGCTGAGCACCAGCGGGCCGGGGCTGACGGCCTCGGGGTTCAGGGCGGAGGAGGGCAGATCCAGTGCGAGGTTCGATAGGCTTGTACGCATTCCGGCAAGCTCCAGCGCATCTGCAGACAAGCCGCGGATGGCAAAGTGTATGTATGTTTTGTATTTATTGTATACAAAGCGCATTTCACCTTAAGCCACATGCGTGCCAGTTTTCGATCTATGAAAACATCGGCTAATTTCGTTTTTGTAGGTGTTTTTAATAACTAGCTGAATTGGAAGAAATATAAATTGACCGATTGAACAGGTATTTATTTTTCAACAGGAAGAGGGCGATTCGAGATGAGAAAGAATAGAAGGTGGGAGGTGTTACGTAATGGTGCGGTCGAATAAAAATTGCACACATAAATGGCACCGATGGTTACATTTGTGTGTACACCTCTAATAACCACTGCAAAACAAATGTGGGAGCGGGCTTGCTCGCGAATGCGGTGCATCAGTTGAAACATTCTTCACTGATACACCGCATTCGCGAGCAAGCCCGCTCCCACAAAAGCCGACGCCACATTGTTTACCGCATCAGCTTCAAGCCTTGCTGATGATATTCCCCGCATGCAACCCACACTCTTTCTGCGTGGCTTCTTCCCACCACCAGCGGCCTTCGCGCTCGTGCTGGTTGGGCAGTACCGGGCGGGTGCACGGCTCGCAGCCGATGCTGATGAACCCTCGCTCGTGCAGGCTGTTGTAGGGCAGCTCCAGCATGCGGATGTAACCCCAGATCTCCTCGCTGGTCATCTGCGCCAGCGGGTTGAACTTGTACAGGGTGCGCTCCGGAGTCGAGAAGGCCGTGTCGATTTCCAGCGCCGCGACCTGGCTGCGGGTACCGGGGCTCTGGTCGCGGCGCTGGCCGGTGGCCCAGGCGCTGACGCCCGAGAGCTTGCGGCGCAGTGGCTCGATCTTGCGCACGCCGCAGCATTCGCCATGGCCGTCCTTGTAGAAGCTGAACAGGCCTTTCTCTTTGACGAAGGGCTCCAGCTTGCTCTGGTCCGGCGAGATCAACTCGATGTCGATCTTGTAGAAGTCGCGCACCTGCTCGATGAACCGGTAGGTTTCCGGGTGCAGGCGGCCGGTGTCGAGGCTGAACACTTTGACGTTCTTGTTCAGCTTCCAGGCCATGTCGACCAGCACCACGTCCTCGGCACCGCTGAAGGAAATCCACAGGTCATCGCCGAACTGGCTGAACGCCAGCTTGAGGATGTCCTGGGCGGATTTGTTGGCATAAGTCGCGGCGAGTTCAGCGACGTCGAAGGCTTGGTTCATCAGGACGGTTCCTACAGGTC
This sequence comes from Pseudomonas sp. TE24901, assembly GCF_054058375.1. Classification (NCBI taxonomy): domain Bacteria; kingdom Pseudomonadati; phylum Pseudomonadota; class Gammaproteobacteria; order Pseudomonadales; family Pseudomonadaceae; genus Pseudomonas; species Pseudomonas sp. TE24901. The sequence goes on along the minus strand of NZ_JBSSAF010000007.1, from coordinate 242,796 downwards.
AGTGGCGCTGAGCGCTCTATAGGGGAGCGATGGTATCAAAATCCGCCCTGCGTTGCGGCGGCGAGCTTGAATCGCTAGAGTTCGGCAGTCCTTTTGCTCGCTCAACTAACAACATCCAATGGGAGTGTCTTGTGGAAATTGCCTGTCTCGACCTGGAAGGGGTGCTGGTTCCGGAAATCTGGATCGCCTTCGCCGAAAAAACCGGTATTGAATCCCTGCGGGCCACCACCCGTGACATTCCCGACTACGACGTGCTGATGAAGCAGCGCCTGCGCATCCTCGACGAGCACGGCCTGAAGCTCGCCGATATCCAGGAAGTGATCGCCACCCTCAAGCCGCTGGACGGCGCCATCGAGTTCGTCAACTGGCTGCGCGAGCGCTTCCAGGTGGTGATCCTGTCCGACACCTTCTACGAGTTCTCCCAGCCGCTGATGCGCCAGCTGGGCTTCCCAACCTTGCTGTGCCATCGCTTGATCACGGATGAAAACGACAGGGTGGTGAGCTACCAACTGCGCCAGAAAGATCCCAAACGTCAGTCGGTATTGGCGTTCAAGACCCTCTACTACCGTGTGATCGCGGCCGGTGACTCCTACAACGACACCACCATGCTCGGCGAGGCCGACCGCGGGATCCTGTTCCACGCGCCTGAGAACGTGATCCGCGAATTCCCGCAGTTCCCGGCGGTGCACACGTTTGAGGACTTGAAGAAAGAATTCATCAAGGCCTCGAACCGGCAGTTGAGCCTGTAATTTTTTGGTGGGGCTGGTGGCCTCATCGCAGGCAAGCCAGCTCCCACACTTGAAAGGGTTCACACATCAAAATGTGGGAGCGGGCTTGCCCGCGAAGAGGCCAGCCCAGTCACTACAATCCTTCCAGCGTCTCCAACAACACCCGCACCTTCGTCAGCGACTCCTGATACTCCGCCTCCCACTGCGAATCCGCCACGATCCCGCCGCCGCCCCAGCAGCACACCTGGCCATCCTTGACCAGCAAGCTGCGGATGGCGATGGAGCTGTCCATTTCGCCGCGCACGTCCAGGTACACCAGTGAGCCGCAGTACAGGCCGCGTCGGGTGGGTTCCAGTTCGTCGATGATCTGCATGGCGCGGATCTTCGGCGCGCCGGTGATGGAGCCGCCGGGGAAGCTGCCGGCGATCAGGTCGAGGGCGTCCTTGTCGTCGGCCAGCGTGCCGACGACGCTGCTCACCAAGTGGTGCACGTTGGGGTAGCTTTCCAGGCTGAACAGTTCCGGCACGCTGACTGAGCCGGTGCGGCAGGTGCGGCCGAGGTCGTTGCGCAGCAGGTCGACGATCATCAGGTTTTCGGCGCGGTCCTTGGGGCTGGCCAGCAGTTCGGCGGCATTCGCGGCGTCTTCTTCGGGCGTCAGGCCGCGCGGGCGGGTGCCTTTGATGGGGCGGGTTTCGACGCGACGCTCGCTGATATGCACGAAGCGCTCAGGGGACAGGCTCAGCACCGCGCCGTCATCGGGCAGGCTCTGGAACCCGGAAAACGGGGTGGGGCAGGCTTCACGCAGGGCGCAATAGGCTGCCCAGGGGTCACCGGCACACGGCGCGCGAAAACGCTGGGCAAAGTTGACCTGGTAGCAGTCGCCTGCCTGGATATAGTCCTGGATACGCACGATGGCCTGGCGGTAGGCCTCGGCGCTGAGGTCCGGGGCCATGGGGCCCTGCAACTGGAAGCTGGCGCTCAATTCAGCGGCCGGCGTGCTGAACAGTGCAATCAGGCGTTGCCGTTCGCCGTCGGCCAGGGTGGGGTGAAACACCAATTGGCTGGTCTGGGCCTGGTGATCACTGATCAGGGCCCAGGCATACAGCCCGAAGCGTGCGTCCGGCAGGTGCAGGTCATCGGCGGCCAGGTTCGGCATGTGTTCCAGGTGGCGGCCAAAGTCGTAGCTGAGGTAGCCAATCAAGCCGCCGGCAAACGGCAATTCATAACCGGCAGGCAAGGCCGCTTCGCCCAACAACCTGAGGTTTTCCCGCAAGCGTTGCAAAAAACCACTGCCGCTTTCGTCAGGCGCCACCGTCAAGGTTGCGTTCGGCCAGGCGCTGAGCACGTCATAACGCCCGCGTTCGGCGGCCGGGCGGCCGCTGTCGAGCAGCACCGCGCCAGGGGCGTGACGAATTGCCGTGAAATACTCGGCGGGGTTGGCCCGGTAGGGCAGCGGGTGTACGGAACAGGTCGACATGCGGGGTGGATCAGCTAATGGCGCGGGGGAGGGGATTGTAGTCCCCTGTCGGTTCTGGTCCTAGGGGGGATGTCGGGGATAAGCAGATTGAGGCCTTATCCTGTGTATAGGGTTGCCTGTCAGGACGCTATCGCCGGCAAGCCGGCTCCTACAATGGAATGCGATAAATCCATTGGAATGCGGCCAATCCATTGGAATGCGATCAACCTGTGGGAGCTGGCTTGCCTGCGATGAGGCCGTCAGCCTTCTACCGCTGGAATATGCCCAAACATCTCCTGCACAAACTTCACCCGGTCCTCCGGGGTTTCCGTCACGCCCGCAGCCTTCAATTCTTCCAATCGCGCTTCCACCGCGTGGGTGCGCAAGGTCAGGCCGCAATCGTTGGCAATCTGGATATTCAGCCCCGGGCGAGCGTTGAGCTCGAGGATCAGCGGGCCTTTTTCCTGGTCCAGCACCATGTCCACGCCGATGTACCCCAACCCGCACAGCTCATAGCAGCCGGCCGCGAGTTTCATGAAACCGTCCCAGTTGGGCAGTTGCACGCCATCCACCGCATTGGTGGTGTCGGGGTGTTTGGTGATGATGTTGTTCAGCCAAGTACCGCGCAGGGTCAGGCCGGTGGCCAGGTCTACGCCCACGCCAATCGCGCCCTGATGCAGGTTGGCCTTGCCGCCCGACTGGCGCGTCGGCAAGCGCAGCATGGCCATCACCGGGTAGCCCATCAGCACGATGATGCGGATGTCCGGCACGCCTTCATAGCTGATGCTCTTGAAGATCTGGTCGGGCACCACGCGGTATTCGATCAGGGCACGGTCACGGTGGCCGCCCAGGGAATACAGGCCGGTGAGGATGCTGGAGATCTGATGCTCGATCTCTTCGTGGCTGATGATCTTGCCCGACACCGTGCGATAGCGCCCTTCAAAGCGGTCGGCCACCACCAGGATGCCGTCACCGCCAGCGCCCTGGGCCGGCTTGATCACAAAGTCGCTGCGCCCGCCAATGATGTCGTCGAGCTTGTCGATTTCCTTCTCGGTGCTGATCACCCCGTACATCTCAGGCACATGGATGCCGGCGGCCAGGGCCCGTTCCTTGGTGATGATCTTGTCATCCACGATCGGGTACAGGCTGCGCTTGTTGTACTTGAGCACGTAGTCGGCGTTACGCCGGTTGATGCCCATGATCCCCCGCGCTTCCAGGGCCTTCCAGGTCTTCCAGAAGCCGAACATTACTGGTCAGCCTTCAAGAAGGCCTTGAAACGCACCAGCTCGGTCAGGCGGTAGCCGCGATAACGCCCCATGGCCAGCATGAAGCCCACCAGGATCAGCAGGATCGCCGGGAAAGTGAACACGAAGTAGATCAGCTCCGGCACGCTCATGATGATGTGCGCCAGCGACGCCGCGAACAGCGTACCAATCGCCACTTTCAGTGCGTGGTTGGCGCCGCGTTCTTCCCAGGTGATCGACAGGCGTTCGATGGTCATGGTCAGGATCACCATCGGGAACAGCGCCACCGACAGCCCGCGCTCCAGGCCCAGCTTGTGGCTGAACAGGCTGATGGCCGCGATCAGCACCACCACGAAGGTCAGCACCACCGACAACCTCGGCAGCATCTGCAGCTTCAAGTGTTCCAGGTATGAGCGCAGCGACAACCCCAGCGCCGTGATGATCGTGAACAGTACTATCCCGAAGCCCAGTTGCGTCTCGCGGAACGCCAGGGCGATCAGCACCGGGGTAAACGTACCCAGCGTCTGCAGGCCGATCAGGTTGCGCAGGATCAGGATCACCAGCACGCCAATCGGGATCATCACCATGATCATGAAGGTCTGCTGGGTCTGCAGCGGCAGGCCGTACAGCGAGTATTCGAGGAAGTTGGCGTCGGTGTTCTCGTCCGTCAGCTTGGCCAGGCGGATGGCGTTCATCTCGCTGTTGTTCAGGCTGAAGGTCACCATGGCCTTTTTGCCGCCATCCACCGTGATCAGGTTTTCATCGCCGGTCCACCACAGCAGGCGGTCGGCCGGCAGGCCTTGCTCGCCGGTTTCCGGGTTGAAGTACAGCCAATCGTTGCCGTTGAAGCTGCGCAACCACAGTTCCGGGGTTTGCGGCTGGTCGGCGACCAGGCGGATGGTGTGGACTTTTTCCACCGGTACGTGGGCGATGGACAGCAGCAACTCGACGATCTTGGCCTTGTGCGGCGTGGACGGGTCGCCCGCCAGCAGCAGCTTCACGTTGTCGTCGTTGAGGTTGTTGGTGCGCTTGATGGCTTCGCTGATAAAGGTCTCGACGTCGGCCGAGTGCTGGCGAATCGGCGCCAGCAGGGCCTCGGCGGCGATCTTCTCGGGGCCTTCCACGGCGATGCTGTCGCGGAAGGTCGGGCCCTTGACCTTGATCTTTTCACCGCTGTAGCGCTTGGTCAGCACCAGGCGGTAATACAGGGTCTGGTTGCCCTTGGCGCGGCGTGCCGACCAGGTGACCTTGCGGTTGCCGTCGGTGCGGTTGACGCTCACGCCGTAGTTGTTGGAGATGAAGCTCTCGTTGAGGCTGACGAAGTCGCGGCTCAGGGGCGGCACGAACATCTGGATCTTCACCGGGTCTTTCGGGTTGGCGACGAACTCGACCTTGGCGTCGATGTTCCACAAGTCGTCGGTGGCGTCCTCGGTGACGGGGATCCCCAGCACGAAGATCTGATAGGCGGTGACCGAAATACCCAGCACCACCAGGATGGTGATGAGGATTTTCAGGTGCAGGGTCAGAGAGCGCATTCGGTTTACTCGGCGGTATGAGCGTCGGTGGCGCAGGCAGGTTTGCCTGCTGCGTATTTAAGACTGGGGTCGACCAGCGCATCAAAGCGTTTGAGCGCTTCGGAGCCGATCAGCAGCGGGTATTGGAATGCGCTACGGTCAGTCAAGTTCACTTCGATGCTGCGTAAAGCGGTGCCCATGCAGATATCCAGCGCGATCACCGGGCGGGCGGTGTAGTTCTTGTCCTCATCGGGGTCGTAGTCACCGGCGCGGCGCTTGATCTTGCTGACGCGGGCCAGGGGGCGTTCGATGGGATGGGAATGGGCGGTGTCGATGGCCAGGTAAAAGCGCACCCAGGATTCGCCGTTGCGCTTGAAGCGCTTGATGTCGCGGGCGCTCAGGGAGGCGGTCTTGGCACCGGTATCGAGTTTGGCCGCCACTTCCAGGTCGATGCCCGCCAGTTGGGCGTATTCGTTCAGGCCGTACACAGTCTTCTCGGCGGCAAGGCCAAGGCTCGGTAGGGCTAGCAGGCAAAACGATAGAAGGAAGGGCTTGAGTGTCATAAATCCTGAGGCAGTGCAGTGCAATGTTCAATTCATGGCGACTGGCATTGCTGCGCAATCTCGGGTGCGCCGTTTCATCCAATGATGTCAGGCAAAAGCGGCGGGCATTCTAACATGATGCTTTTTTGGCGCCAGCGCTGGCAGGCGGCCATGCCCCGATAAAGTGCAGAAGGGGTTATTAGACGATTGTCGACAATGTTGATTTATTCTTTGACTCGTAACCGCTTATTGGCTAGTTTTTGCGGCATTGCTTTTGAAGGTGTCGACAATATGCTGGATCAATCGGAAGCCTTGGTGGCGACGACAGACGAATCCCAGACCATGTCCGAGAACGTCTTCCGCCGTATCCAGGCCGCCATCGTCAAAGGCGAGATCGCCCCCGGCAGCAAGATCTCCGAGCCGGAACTGGCGCGCACCTACGGCATCAGCCGTGGCCCGTTGCGCGAGGCGATCCACCGCCTTGAAGGCCAGCGCCTGCTGGTGCGCGTGCCCCACGTGGGCGCACGGGTGGTGTCACTCAGCCATGCCGAACTGATCGAACTTTACGAAATTCGCGAATCCCTCGAAGGCATGGCCTGTCGCCTGGCGGCCGAGCGCATGACCGACGCCGAAATCGAAGAACTGCGCCAGGTATTGCACACCCATGAGCGCGACGAAGCGTTCCAGGCCGGCCTAGGTTATTACCAGCAGGAAGGCGATTTCGACTTCCATTACAGGATCATCCAGGGCGCGGGTAACCGCACCCTCACCCAAATACTCTGCGGCGAGCTGTACCAGTTGGTGCGCATGTACCGCATCCAGTTCTCCGCCACCCCCAATCGTCCACGTCAAGCCTTTGCCGAGCACCACCGCATTCTGGACGCGATCGCCGATCGCGACGGTGAACTGGCCGAACTGCTGATGCGCCGTCATATCGGCGCGTCCAAACGCAACATTGCCCGTCATTTCCCCGGCGGCGCCCCTGAAAGAGGTGAGTCATGAGTTCGAACAATAAAAGCACACCCGGCCAGCGTTTCCGTGACGCTGTCGCCAGCGAGCACCCGCTGCAAGTGGTCGGCGCCATCAACGCCAACCACGCGTTGCTGGCCAAGCGTGCCGGGTTCAAGGCGATCTACCTGTCGGGTGGCGGGGTGGCGGCGGGTTCCCTCGGTGTGCCGGACCTTGGCATCACCGGCCTGGATGACGTGCTGACCGATGTACGCCGCATCACCGATGTGTGCGACCTGCCGCTGCTGGTGGACGTGGACACCGGTTTCGGTTCCTCGGCCTTCAACGTGGCACGCACCGTCAAGTCGATGATTAAGTTCGGCGCGGCCGCCATCCATATCGAAGACCAGGTGGGCGCCAAGCGTTGCGGCCACCGCCCTAATAAAGAAATCGTGTCCCAGCAAGAAATGGTCGACCGCATCAAGGCCGCCGTGGATGCGCGCACCGATGATAGCTTTGTGATCATGGCCCGCACCGACGCCCTGGCGGTCGAAGGCCTGGAATCGGCCCTGGAACGTGCCGCCGCCTGCATCGAGGCCGGTGCCGACATGGTCTTCCCGGAAGCCATTACTGAACTGGAGATGTACAAGCTGTTCGCCTCCCGTGTGAAAGCGCCGATCCTGGCCAACATCACCGAGTTCGGCGCGACGCCGCTGTACACCACCGAACAGTTGAAATCTGCCGATGTTTCCATCGTGCTGTACCCGCTCTCGGCGTTCCGTGCCATGAACAAGGCGGCCGAGAATGTCTACACCGCGATCCGTCGCGACGGCACCCAACAGAACGTGATCGACACCATGCAGACCCGCATGGAGCTTTACGATCGCATCGACTACCACACCTTCGAGCAGAAGCTCGACGCGTTGTTTGCCGCCAAGAAATGACTTTGTGGGAACCGGCTTGTGTGGGAGCGGGCTTGCTCGCGAATGCGGTGGTTCAGTTTAAGTATTTGTGACTGACACTCCGTCTTCGCGAGCAAGCCCGCTCCCACACAAAGCCGCTCCCACATGCTCCCTAATAAATTCAAAATTGGAGAAGAACCATGGCTGAAGCAAAAGTACTGAGTGGCGCCGGCCTGCGTGGCCAGGTGGCCGGGCAGACCGCACTGTCCACCGTGGGCCAGGCCGGTGCCGGCTTGACCTATCGCGGCTACGACGTGCGCGAACTGGCCGCCGATGCGCAATTTGAAGAAGTCGCCTACCTGCTCTTGTACGGCGAACTGCCGACCCAGGCCGAATTGGCCGCCTACAGCGCCAAGCTGAGCAAACTGCGCGACCTGCCCCGAGCGCTGAAGGAAGTGCTGGAACGCATCCCTGCCGACGCCCACCCGATGGACGTGATGCGCACCGGTTGCTCGTTCCTGGGCAATATCGAGCCCGAGAAAGACTTCAGCGTGCAGCGCGATGTCACCGACCGCCTGCTCGCCGCCTTCCCGGCGATCATGTGCTACTGGTACCGCTTCAGCCACGACGGCAAGCGCATCGACTGCGTGACCGACGAGCCCAGCATTGGCGGCCATTTCCTGCACCTGCTGCACGGCAAGAAACCAAGCGAGCTGCATGTGAAAGTGATGAATGTGTCGCTGATCCTCTACGCCGAGCACGAATTCAACGCCTCTACCTTCACCGCCCGCGTGTGTGCGTCGACCCTGTCCGACCTGTATTCCTGCGTGACCGCTGCCATCGGCTCCCTGCGCGGCCCGCTGCACGGCGGTGCCAACGAAGCGGCGATGGAGATGATCGAGCGTTTCGGCTCGGCTGAAGAAGCTGTTGAAGGCACCCTCGGCATGCTGGCGCGCAAAGACAAGATCATGGGCTTTGGCCACGCGATCTACAAAGACAGCGACCCGCGCAATGAAGTGATCAAGGGCTGGTCGAAAAAACTCGCTGACGAGGTGGGTGACACGGTGCTGTTCCCGGTCTCCGAAGCCATCGACAAGACCATGTGGGAACAGAAGAAGTTATTCCCCAACGCCGACTTCTACCATGCCTCGGCGTACCACTTCATGGGCATCCCGACCAAGCTGTTCACGCCGATCTTCGTGTGCTCGCGCCTGACCGGCTGGGCCGCGCACGTGTTCGAGCAGCGCGCGAACAACCGCATCATCCGTCCAAGCGCCGAATACACCGGCGTAGAACAGCGCAAGTTCGTGCCAATCGAACGTCGCTGAGTGGGTAGGTCGACAGGTTTGAAGTGGTAACCGAATCAAAATGTGGGAGCGGGCTTGCTCGCGAATGCGGTGCGTCATTCAACACATCTGGCGACTGCTGCACCGCTTTCGCGAGCAAGCCCGCTCCCACAGTTTGATCGCATTCCAGTTCGAAATCAGTCGGCTCCTTTTGCAATCACCGTGACCGAGTCCTGACGATGAACACTGAATTTCGCAAACCGCTCCCCGGCAGCCGCCTGGATTTCTTCGACGCCCGTGCGGCGGTCGAGGCCATCACCCCCGGTGCCTACGCCACCTTGCCCTACACCTCCCGCGTGCTCGCCGAAAACCTGGTGCGTCGCTGCGACCCGGCCACCCTCAACGCGTCCCTGAGCCAACTGATCGAGCGCAAACGCGACCTCGACTTCCCATGGTTCCCGGCGCGCGTGGTGTGCCACGACATCCTCGGCCAGACCGCCCTGGTGGACCTTGCCGGCCTGCGCGATGCCATCGCCCAACAAGGTGGTGACCCGGCGCAGGTCAACCCGGTGGTGCCGACTCAGCTGATCGTCGACCACTCCCTGGCTGTTGAAGCCGGTGGTTTCGACCCGGACGCGTTCGAGAAAAACCGCGCCATCGAAGACCGCCGCAACGAAGACCGTTTTCACTTTATCGAGTGGACCAAAAAGGCCTTCAAGAACGTCGACGTGATCCCGCCGGGCAACGGCATCATGCACCAGATCAACCTGGAGAAAATGTCGCCGGTGATCCAGGTGCGCGACGGCGTGGCCTTCCCGGACACCTGCGTCGGCACCGACAGCCATACCCCGCACGTCGACGCGCTGGGCGTGATCGCCATCGGTGTCGGTGGCCTTGAGGCCGAGAGCGTGATGCTCGGCCGCGCTTCATGGATGCGCCTGCCGGAAAGCGTTGGCGTGGAACTCACCGGCAAGCTGCTGCCGGGCATCACCGCCACCGACATGGTGCTGGCGCTGACCGAGTTCCTGCGCAAGCAGAAAGTGGTCGGCGCCTGGCTGGAGTTTTTCGGTGAAGGTGCCTCGGCACTCACCTTGGGCGACCGCGCAACCATCTCCAACATGGCTCCGGAATACGGCGCCACGGCGGCGATGTTCTATATCGACCAGCAGACCATCGCCTACCTGAAACTCACCGGTCGCGAAGACGAACAAGTCACCCTGGTGGAGCAATACGCCCGCCACACCGGCCTGTGGGCCGATGACCTCAAAGGTGCGCGATACGAGCGAGGCCTCACCTTCGACCTGTCCAGCGTCGTGCGCAACATGGCAGGCCCGAGCAACCCGCACGCCCGCGTCGCCACCAGCGACCTGGCCTCCAAGGGCATCAGCGGCCAGTGGGACGAAGTGCCCGGCCAGATGCCTGACGGCGCGGTGATCATCGCGGCCATCACCAGCTGCACCAACACCAGCAATCCGCGCAACGTGATCGCCGCAGGCCTGTTGGCGCGCAATGCCAACAAGCTCGGGTTGACCCGCAAGCCTTGGGTCAAATCGTCCCTGGCCCCGGGTTCGAAAACCGTGGCCATGTACCTCGAAGAAGCGGGCCTGGGCCACGAACTGGAAAAACTCGGCTTCGGCGTGGTGGCGTTTGCCTGCACCACCTGTAATGGGATGTCTGGTGCGCTCGACCCGGTGATCCAGCAGGAAATCATCGATCGCGACCTTTACGCCACCGCCGTGCTGTCCGGCAACCGCAACTTCGACGGGCGTATCCACCCGTATGCCAAGCAGGCCTTCCTGGCGTCGCCGCCGCTGGTAGTGGCCTACGCGATTGCCGGCACCATCCGTTTCGACATCGAAAAAGACGTGCTGGGCCTGGACGCCAACGGCAAGGAAATCCGCCTGCAGGACATCTGGCCGAGCGACGAAGAGATCGACGCGGTGGTCAAGGCGTCGGTCAAGCCGGAGCAGTTCCGCAAGGTCTACATCCCGATGTTCGCCATCCACGAAGACACCGGCCCCAAAGTCGCGCCGCTGTATGACTGGCGCCCGCAAAGCACCTACATCCGCCGCCCGCCGTACTGGGAAGGCGCACTGGCCGGTGCGCGGCCGCTCAAGGGCATGCGCCCGCTGGCGGTGCTGCCGGACAACATCACCACCGACCACCTGTCGCCGTCCAACGCGATCATGCTCGACAGCGCCGCCGGCGAGTACCTGGCGAAAATGGGCCTGCCGGAAGTCGACTTCAACTCCTACGCCACCCACCGCGGCGATCACCTGACCGCGCAGCGCGCCACCTTTGCCAACCCGAAACTGTTCAACGAAATGGTGCAGGAAAACGGCAAGGTCAAGCAGGGCTCCCTGGCGCGTATCGAGCCTGAGGGCCAAGTGACGCGGATGTGGGAAGCCATTGAAACCTACATGGAGCGCAAGCAGCCGCTGATCATCATTGCCGGCGCCGACTACGGCCAGGGTTCGTCTCGCGACTGGGCGGCCAAGGGCGTGCGCCTGGCGGGTGTGGAAGCGATTGCCGCCGAAGGTTTCGAGCGCATCCACCGCACCAACCTGGTGGGCATGGGCGTGTTGCCGCTGGAGTTCCTGCCGGGCACCGACCGCCACACTTTGAAGATCGACGGCAGCGAAACCTATGACGTGGTCGGCGCGCGTACCCCGCGCGCCACGTTGACGTTGGTGATTAACCGCAAGAATGGCGAACGTGTCGAAGTGCCGGTGACTTGCCGCCTGGACACCGCCGAAGAAGTGTCGATCTACGAGGCGGGCGGCGTGTTGCAACGTTTTGCCCAGGACTTCCTGGAATCGGCGGCAACGGCCTGAGAGGACACCATGGCACACGTAGCGCAAATCAAGATCCCCGCCACCTACATGCGTGGCGGCACCAGCAAGGGCGTGTTCTTCAGCCTCACGGACCTGCCTGAGTCGGCGCAGGTGCCGGGGGCTGCCCGTGACGCCTTGCTGTTGCGGGTGATCGGCAGCCCCGACCCCTACGACAAGCAGATCGACGGCATGGGCGGCGCCACCTCCAGCACCAGCAAGACGGTGATCCTGGCCAAGAGTAACCGCGCCGACCACGACGTGGATTACCTGTTCGGCCAGGTCTCCATCGACAAGCCGTTCGTGGACTGGAGCGGCAACTGCGGCAACCTGTCGGCGGCGGTCGGTTCGTTCGCTATCAGCGCCGGCCTGGTCGACCCTGCTCGCGTACCCCACAACGGCGTGGCTGTGGTGCGCGTGTGGCAGGCCAATATCGGCAAGACCATTATTGCCCACGTGCCGATCACTGACGGTGCGGTGCAGGAAACCGGCGATTTCGAACTGGATGGCGTGACCTTCCCGGCCGCTGAAGTGCAGCTGGAGTTCATGGACCCGGCGGCGGAAGAAGAGGGCGGCGGTGGTTCGATGTTCCCCACTGGCAACCTGGTGGACGACCTCGAAGTGCCCGGTGTGGGCACCTTCAAGGCCACGCTGATCAACGCGGGCATCCCGACCATCTTCATCAACGCCGAAGACCTCGGCTACACCGGCACCGAGCTGCAGGGCGCGATCAACAGCGACCCCAAGGCCCTGGCGATGTTCGAAACCGTACGGGCTTATGGCGCACTGCGCATGGGCCTGATCAAGCACCTGGACGAAGCCGCGCAACGCCAACACACGCCGAAAGTGGCCTTTGTAGCGAAACCTTTGGACTACGTGGCGTCCAGTGGCAAGGCGATCAAGGCGGGGGATGTCGACCTGCTGGTACGCGCGTTGTCCATGGGCAAGTTGCACCACGCCATGATGGGCACGGCGGCGGTGGCGATTGGCACGGCGGCGGCGATTTCCGGCACCCTGGTGAACCTGGCGGCGGGTGGTGTGGAGCGCAATGCTGTGCGTTTTGGGCACCCGTCCGGCACGTTGCGTGTCGGCGCCGAGGCTAGCCAAGTGGACGGTGAGTGGGTGGTGAAGAAAGCCATCATGAGCCGCAGTGCCCGCGTGCTGATGGAAGGCTTCGTGCGCGTGCCCGGCGACGTTTTCTAACGACCTGCGCCGACCCAATGTGGGAGCGGGCTTACTCGCGAATGCGGTTTGTCAGTCACCGAATGTATTGGCTGACCTGCCGCTTTCGCGAGCAAGCCCGCTCCCACAGGGTCTCTATTCCAAGGCGGACAGCCAAGATCTGCTTCTTACAACCGTGAGCCCGAGGACTGACCCCACCCCATTTTTGGAGTACTGCCATGAGCGCCAACGTCGACCAGAACAACCGCCCGGACTACGACCCGGTCCTGCAGGACATTGCCGATTACGTCCTCAATTACCGGATCGATTCCCGTGAGGCACTGGACACCGCCCGCAACTGCCTGATGGACACCCTCGGTTGCGGCCTGCTCGCCCTGCGCTTCCCCGAGTGCACCAAGCACCTGGGACCGATCGTCGAGGGCACGGTGGTGCCGTTTGGCGCTCGCGTGCCGGGCACCTCGTTCCGCCTGGACCCGGTAAAGGCCGCGTGGGACATCGGTTGCATCGTGCGCTGGCTCGACTACAACGACACCTGGCTCGCTGCCGAATGGGGCCACCCTTCGGACAACCTCGGCGGCATCCTCGCCGTGGCGGATCATCTGTCGCAACAGCGCGTGGCCAATGGCGACGCTCCGTTGACGGTGCGCGCGGTGCTGGAAGCCATGATCATGGCCCACGAAATCCAGGGCGTGATTGCCTTAGAGAATTCCTTCAACCGTGTCGGCCTCGACCATGTACTGCTGGTGAAAGTCGCCTCCACCGCCGTCACCGCCAAGCTGATGGGTGCCAACCGCGAGCAACTGCTGGCGGCCTTGTCCCACGCGTTTGTCGATGGGCAGGCGTTGCGCACCTACCGCCATGCACCGAATGCCGGCTCACGCAAATCCTGGGCGGCGGGGGACGCGTCGAGCCGTGGCGTGCGCCTGGCAGATATCGCCCTGCGCGGTGAGATGGGCATTCCCGGTGTGTTGAGCGCGCCGCAATGGGGCTTCTACGACGTGTTGTTCAGCCACACCAACAAGGACCTTGCGCTCAAGCCCGAAGGCAAGCGTGGGTTCAGCCTGCCCCAGCCTTACGGCAGCTACGTGATGGAAAACGTGCTGTTCAAGATCAGCTTCCCAGCCGAGTTCCACGCGCAAACGGCCTGCGAAGCGGCGGTGACGTTGCACCCGTTGGTGAAAAACCGGTTGCATGAAATCGAACGCATCGTGATCACCACCCACGAGTCGGCGATCCGCATCATTTCCAAGGTAGGCCCGTTGGCCAATGCCGCTGACCGCGACCATTGCCTGCAATACATGACGGCCGTGCCCCTGGCGTTCGGCAACCTGGTGGCCGAGCAGTACGAAGATGACTTCCACGCCGCCCACCCGATCATTGATGAGCTGCGTGACAAGATGGTGATCGTCGAAGACCCACGCTACAGCCGGGAGTACCTGGAGGCGGACAAACGCTCGATTGCCAACGCCGTGCAGGTATTTTTCAAGGATGGGTCCAGCACCGGGCAAGTGGCGGTGGAGTACCCGATCGGGCATCGCCGTCGCCGGGTGGACGGCATTCCGTTGCTGGAAGACAAGTTCAAGGCCAACCTGGCCACGCGGTTTACCGCACAGCGCAGCGGGGAGATTTTTGCGTTGTGCAAGGACCAGGCGCGGCTTGAAGCCACGCCGGTGAACCGGTTCATGGACCTGTTCGTGATCTGACAAACACCACTGATCCACTGTGGAACTGGGCTTGTGTGGGAGCTGGCTTGCCTGCGATGGCGGTAGTGGATTCACTATTGCTATCGCAGGCAAGCCAGCTCCCACATTTTGTTCTGTGTTGCTCAAGGCGATTACATACTGCCTTCAACATCTTCCAGGCTGAACGTCTCGGTATGGTCGTCATAGGAGAAGATCTCCGCATACCGCCCCCAGGCCACCACGCTTTCCAGGGTTTTCTCCACGAAGGCTTCGGTCATCGAGTCTTCCAGTTCCTGCTCGAAACGCACCCGTGGCGCACGGTGCCCGCTGCGCTCTAGCAACACCTGATGAATGCGCGCGGCTAACGGCACGTGCTGGATCAAATGCTCGGCGAACAGGGTCTTGCGTTCCTGGGTGCCGTAGTCGGCGAACAGCTTGCCGGCGTCGGTGAGGGTGATGTCGGCGCCTTTGAGTTCAGCAAAGCCCAGGTGCTCCAGCATCTCCGCCACCGGGAACAGGTCGTCGACTTCCAGCAGGCGCCGTTCGGCCACGGTGGGCAAGCCGGCATGGCCGTTGTAGGGCTCAGCGGCCAGGGTTTCGATCAGGCCGGCCATCAGGTTGGTGGACACTTCCGGCAGCAGGCTGCCCATTTTCAGTTCCGGTTTGCCGGCGCTGGCATCGGCACTTCGGCGGTCGGTCATCAGTGCGTAGATGTCGTCGACCATCTGCCGGAACGTCGGGTCCAGGCGATTGCGCGGGTGGGCAAACGGCACTTTGATCTCGGCCACCACACGGCCAGGGTTGGAGGACAGCACCAGGATGCGGTCGCACATCAACACTGCTTCTTCGATGTTGTGGGTCACGATCAGGATCGACTTGATCGGCAGCTGCTTGCCGCTCCACAGGTCCAGCAGGTCGGTGCGCAGGGTTTCGGCGGTGAGCACGTCGAGGGCCGAGAAGGGTTCGTCCATCAGCAGCAAGGTCGGGTTGACCACCAGGCCCCGGGCAAAGCCCACGCGCTGGCGCATGCCACCGGACAATTCGCGCGGGTAGGCGTTTTCGAAGCCGTCCAGGCCAATCAGGTCGATGGCCGCCAGGGCGCGGCGCCGGGTTTCCTTGCGCTCGACCTGCAAGGCTTGCAGGCCGGCTTCCACGTTTTCCAGCACGGTCAGCCAGGGGAACAGGGCAAAGGTCTGGAACACCATGGCCACGCCTTCGGCCGGGCCGTTGAGCGGGGCGCCCTGGTAGCGGACTTCGCCCGACGACGGCTGGATCAGGCCGGCGATGATGCGCAGCAAGGTCGACTTGCCAGAGCCGGAACGGCCGAGCATACCGACGATCTCGCCCTCGTGCAGGCTCAGGTCTACGCCGCTGAGGACTTGCAGCTCGTCCTTGCCTTTGCCGAACACCCGGTTCACGTTTTTCAGCGAGTAGATTTCCGGGGTGTCGACGGTGTGTTCAGTAGAGGTAGTCATCACGACGCATCCCGTCAATTCAAGCGAAGTTTGTTTTCTGCAATGGCGTACATCGGTCGCCAGACCGCGCGGTTGAACGCCACCACAAAGATCGACATCACCACCACGCCCAGGGCGATCTTCGGGAAGTCGCCGGCCGCAGTGGTTTGTGCGATGTAGGCGCCCAGCCCATGGGCGACCACATTGTCCTGACCCCAGGACACGTACTCGGACACGATGCTGGCGTTCCACGCACCGCCCGAGGCGGTGATGGCGCCAGTGACGTAGTAGGGGAAAATCCCCGGCAGCATCACCTTGCGCCACCACAGCCAGCCGCGAATGCGGAAGTTGGCGGCGGCTTCCTTGAAGTCGTTGGGGAACGCGGTGGCGCCGGCAATCACGTTGAACAGGATGTACCACTGGGTGCCCAACACGATCAGCGGGCTCAGCCAGATATCCGGGTTGAGGTGGTAGTGCAGGATCACGATGACGAACACCGGGAACAGCAGGTTCGCCGGGAACGCCGCGAGGAACTGCGCCAGTGGCTGGATCTTCTCTGCCAACTTGGGGCGCAGGCCGATCATCACGCCCAGGGGTACCCAGATCAGCGAGGCGATCAGGATCAGCCCGGCCACCCGCAGCAGCGTAATCAGGCCCAGCACCAGCACGTGGCCCACTTCGGCCAGGCCCACTTCGGTGCCGACGTACATCACGATGTGATACAGCGCATAGGCGGCCATCAGGGCAATCAGCGTGCCCCACACCCAATCGATCACTTTTGACGCGGCGGGGGTTTCAACCGGCAGCGCCTTGAATGCACCGCCGGCCAGGCTGAAGCGCTTGTTGCCGATGCGGCTGATGGCACGGGTCATGGGGCGCAGGATGCGCTGCACGATGCGTGTGCGTTGAATCAGGTTCAGCACCCAGGATTGCGGTGCGTCGCCTTGTGACGCGGTGGTTTCCATGCGGAACTTGTCGGCCCAGGCCACCAGTGGGCGGAACAGGAACTGGTCGTAGATCAGGATCACCGCGATCATCGCCAGGATCACGTAGCCCACCGCGTGCAGGTCTTTCTGGGCAATGGCCAGGGCCAGGTACGAACCCACGCCGGGCAGGGTGATGGTCTTGTCGCCCACGGTGATGGCTTCGGAGGCAACCACGAAGAACCAGCCGCCGGACATGCTCATCATCATGTTCCACACCAGCCCCGGCATGGCGAACGGCACGTCGAGCTTCCAGAACTTTTGCCAGCCGGAGAGCCTCAAGTTGGTGGAAACCTCCACCAGGTCATGGGGCAGCATGCGCAGGGACTGGTAGAAGCTGAACGTCATGTTCCAGGCCTGGCTGGTAAAGATCGCGAAGATCGCCGCGAACTCGGCCCCCAGCACGCGCCCGGGAAACAGCAGCAGGAAGAACGTCACCGTGAACGAGATGTACCCCAGCACCGGCACCGATTGCAGGATGTCGAGCACCGGCACCAGCAGTTTCTCGGCGCGCCGGCTTTTGGCGGCCAGGGTGCCGTACAAAAAGGTGAACACCAACGCTGCGACCATTGCCGCGAGCATGCGCAGGGTGGTGCGCATCGCGTATTCCGGCAGGTTGGCCGGGTCGAGGGAAATGACTTCGCTTTGCAGGGTGGTGATAGGCGCCCAGGTTTCACGGGCGGTGATGGAGAAAAACAGGAGGAAGCCGATTACCAGCGGCAGGGCGACCAAATCCCAACGGTTGGGCAGCAAGCGCAATGTGGACGCCGGGATGTAGTGGCGGAACACTTTGTTCATAGGCAGTCATTCCTGCAGCGTTCAGGTTCTAAAGAGGTGCGATGGGGGTGAGCTTAGCTTCTGTTCGAAAGACCCACCGGGAATGGGCGGGCGCTCTTTTCCATGGTCGGTTTGCAGCGCATCAGGGGAGGATGGCCACAGGCGGGATTGTACGTTTCTGAATGTTACAAGCGCATAAATTTCCTGTCAGTTTCCTGTACGAAACGTGGCTTGGGCGTCGACGGTTTTTTCACCCTGAAACAAATACCCACGTAGATTTCTCTCCCTCAGGGAACTGGTTTCCTACTAAGTGCCAATCAGGTCGTTGGATGGCTTGTTAATCAAATCGTCTGACAAACCCTACACGCGGGACAACCGCGAAACTGAGAGGTGCTTCATGAGCAGTATCAATAATCAGCAGTATGCTCCCCAATACCGCTACGAAATGCCGCCAACGTCTCAATCCCCTTCTTCCAGTGACCCCGCTGGCGCAAGCGCCAACCCGGCCAATACCACGACCGAATCCAAGCCGCCTCGCCCTCCAGTAGGGGCAGAGCAACGTGGTCAGTTTTCCAGGCACAACAACATCGTCAATCAGCAGCCTCAGGGCGCCGAGTCCAAGGGCGAGTTGGCAGAACTGACGCAGAAAAATCAAAACCTTGTCGCCAAGTACGAGGCGTTGATCACAAAGTACAATGCGAAAATTATTGAACTCAATACGAAAATAGAAGGCCTGACTCAGCAGCTCACTGCCGGTGCTAAAACGCCTGAACACGCCCCCAGTGCGCCGGATACCAAGCCAGAGAACCCTCGCGCTGACAGCCAGCCTGTGCCGCCCGAAACGCCTGCCACACCAGATACCCAAACTCGGGGTACTGAGACGGCTGAGCGAAGCCCGCCTCAGGGGCTTGATAAATTGGAGGCTGAAATCACACAGCTCCACACTGCGCTCAAAACATTACTTGAGCGATTTGAAGCCGCGATGAAAACGCTGACGACGAAACTGGACAATTTGACTCAACTTCTGAGTAAAGGCGTTCCTCGACAGGAGACACCTGCTGTGCAGCCAGGCACCACCGATTCCACCCCGCCGAATAATGCAGCACCTGATACAGCCGCCCCCGAGCAACGTAAAGAATCCGCGCCAGCTGATAACTCAACAGCGCCTGCTCCCGGCAAGGTTGATCGTCTCAAGCAAGCGAACGAGGAACTCGAAGCTCAGATTAATCAGATGGAGGCGTACTTTGAGAAGACGCTGTCAACGTTTGAACAGAAGTTCCAGGCTCTGACCCAGCAAGTCAGCGAGAAAAAAAACTAAAGCTCGGTATCGAATCGGCTAGTGTGGGACAACGCCCGCACTGGCCTTCGATAGCTTCGGCCGCTCACTCAAAGCGCAGAATCACCCGGCGATTGTGCTTGCTCTTCTTCTCGATCTTTTCGCAAAACACCCGGCCGATTTCCTCGGTGTTGGCCACGTGGGTGCCGCCGCACGGCTGGATATCGATCCCGGCAATTTCGATCACTCGCACTGACCCCTGGATCACCGGTGGCGCCACCGCCTGGGTGCGTGTGATCTGCAGCAGGGTGGCGTATTCCGTGGCAGGCATCGACAGGGTGTTGACGGCGTGAGCCTGCTGGATCAGGGCATTCAGGTCGTGGGTGAGGCTGTCTTTGTCGAGTGTCATTTCTGGCAGGTCGAAATCCAGGCGGCCTTTGTCGGCACTGATGCTGCAACCGGTCACCGGCGCATCGATCAGTGAGCACAACAGGTGCAGGCAGGTGTGCATCTTCATGTGCTGGTAGCGCCGCTCCCAGTCCAGGCCGGCGTCCACCTGTGTGCCTACGGTCAATTGCTCCGGGCAGTGCTCCACCTGATGCCAGATGATCGAGCGCATTACCGGGTCGCGGACCGTTCCCACCACCTCGACCCGCGCGCCATCCGCCAGGGTGAAGTAGCCAGTGTCTCCGGGCTGGCCACCACCTGTGGGGTAGAACAGCGTGTGTTCAAGGGCAATGCCCTGTTCGCCGACGGCAATCACCCGGGCGCTGAAGGTGTTCTGGTAAGGCGCGCTGTCGAACAGCGCCAGGGTCTCCATGGTGTGCACGGACATGTTCAACCTCCGACAATCAGTGGGCTGGCTTGCAGCAGGTGACGCACCATTGCGCTCAAGCCAGGGGGGGAGAGCAGGGTGATTTCGAATTCCGGACCGCAGACCTTCAGGTTCAATGGCAGGCGCGGCAGGTGGTTGCCGATTTCGAGGCGGCGCAGGCGAAATTGCAGGTGATGGCGCTCTTTCACCGTGGGTTCCAGCATCAACCCCGGCAAGGGGTGGAAGTCGGCGTCCAGCACCGTGACTTTATGGCTGGCGTTGACCTCGCCCACCACGTGCAGGCGCTCATCCAGGGCAAAGGCCCCCAGGTAGTTGCTGTGGTCCGACTCATCATTCTTTTGCAGCTGGATCTGGTTGACCACTTTCACCTTGGTGCCGGCCGGCACGTCCTGGGTGATCACGCAGGACGGGCTGATGAACACGTTGTCGCCAATCAGCACATAGCCCAGCACACGTGCGCCGGAACCGACCTCGACGTTATTGCCCAGGCGCGGGTGGCGCTTGCCATCCGGGTTGTTGGCAATGCCGCGCGCGCCGAGGGTGACGCCGCAGAGGATGTAGCAGTCGTTGCCGATCTCGCAGGTTTCGCCGATGACCGTGCCATAGCCGTGGTCCAGCACGAAGCGTCGGCCGATACGGGCTGCCGGGTGGATTTCGGCGCCAGAAAGCACCTTGCCCTGGTTGCTCAGCTTGAGGGCAATGCGCGAATACACGCCGTTGGTCTGGTCGGGGAAGTTCCACACCAGGTGCGCCAGGCGGTAGAACAGCACGGCCTTGAACGAGGCATAGGATTCCAGGATCAACTCGCCACGCCCACGCGAAGCCGGATCGCGGTAGGCGTAGGCGATCAGGTCCTCGGCCACGGCCTGGGCGGCGTTCTGGATCAGCGGGGCCAGGTGCGGTTCCAGCTGCTTCATCTGCGCCGGCGTCAGGGTTTTGATGAGGTGGGTGAGCAACTCATCGTGCAGCTGTTGCATGTCGATAAAGCCCCCCATGGAGGCACCCCCGCATTCTGAATGGTGGGAAAACCGGTTATTCGAAACTGGGCAGGTAACTGTCGGCATTGTCGTAGACCATGGTCAGCACCACCGTTTCGGGCGGCAGTTCGGGCGCCAGCTGGGCGATGGCCACCATGTTGGCGGCCGAGGACAACCCCAGGCTGATGGCGTCGGTGCGCATGATGCGTTTCATCATGTCGATGCACGCCTGGCGCGACACCTTGAGCATGCCGTCCAGCACATCCACGTTGAGAATGCTCGGGATCAGGCCGATCGACAGGCCCTGGATGTGGTGCGGCGCGTGCCTGTTTTTCAGCAGGTCGCATTCCTCTGGCTCCACACCCATGACGCGCAACGCCGGCCAGGCCGCCTTGAGGGTTTCGCCGATGCCGGTGATATGGCCCCCGGTGCCGATGCCGCTGACGAAGTAGTCCACGCGCTGTTCGCCGAATGTACGGAGGATCTCCGGCGCGGTGGTGTCGCGGTGGGTCTGGGGGTTGGCGCCGTTGCGCTGCTGGTTGAGCATCACGTAGCTGGGGTTTTCCAGCTGCAGCTCCATGCATTTTTCGCCGTGGGAGTTGTTGCCCAGGCGGCTGTCCGACAGCACCACCTTGGCCCCGTACAGGCGCAGCAGTTTCTGTTTTTCGGGGCTGTAGTTGTCGGGAATCACCAGCACCACTTTGTAGCCCAGCACGTTGCCGGCCATCACCAGGCCGATGCCGGTGTTGCCGCCGCTGGGTTCGATGATGGTCTGCCCCGAATCGCGGATCAGCACGCCGCGGCGCTCGGCGTCGAGGATCATGCCCAGGGCGATGCGTGCCTTGTGGCTGCCGCCCGGGTTGAGGGATTCGAGCTTGGCGTAGACCTCGATACCGAGGTCTTCGGAAAACTGCGCCAGGCGCACGATCGGCGTGTGGCCGATCACGTCGAGAATGGAGTTATGCAACATTGCTCAGCCCCCGGGTCAGTACAACGGCATGTCGGGTTCGACGTCGCGCACCCAGTGTTTCATGCCGCCCTGCAAGACCTTGGTGTTGGCGAAGCCGGCCGCCAGCAAGGTGCTGGCGGCTTGCTCGGCGCGGGTTCCGGCGTAGCAGATCAGGTAGTGGGTGTTGTCGCGGCTGAGGCTGTCGAGTTGCCCATCCAGTTCAGCCAGCGGGATGTGCAGCACCCCTGGCAGTTTGCACACCTCCAGTTCGCTGGCGTCGCGTACATCCACCAGCACGTCGGCGCTGCGCGGGTGTTCGAGCAGTTGCTTGAGCACGCGGGGCTGGATGTAGCGTTCTTCGGCCAGGGACGGTTGGGGTGGCACGGCGTCGGCGCACACCGACGGTGTGAGCGGTTCGGCGTGGCGCAGCTCCGAGCAGCAAGGGCAGTCGGCGCGGCGCTTGAAGCGGATTTCGCTGAACTTCATCGCCAATGCATCGAAACGCATCAGGCGGCCTGACAACGGCTCGCCGATGCCGATCAGCAACTTGATCGCCTCGGTGGCCTGGATCATCCCAACCACGCCGGGCAGCACGCCGATCACGCCACCGGCGCTGCAATTGGGCGCCAGTTCGGCGGGAGGTGCCGAGGGAAACAGGCAGCGATAGCAGGGCCCGCCTTTGTAGTTGAGCACGCTGATCTGCCCGTCGAAGCGGTAGATGGCGCCGTACACCAAGGGTTTGCCGAGCTGTACGCAGGCGTCGTTGACGAGATAGCGGGTATCGAAATTGTCCGTGCCGTCGATCACCAGGTCGTAGGCGCCGACCAGCGCCAGGGCGTTGTCGGCATCCAGGGCGGTGTTGTGGGCGTTGATCTGGATATGGCGGTTGAGGTCCTGCAGGCGCTGCTTGGCGGACTCGACCTTGGGCAGGCCCAGGGTGCTGTTGCCGTGGACGATCTGGCGTTGCAGGTTGCTGCTTTCCACCACGTCGAAGTCCACCAGGCCCAGGGTGCCGACGCCCGCTGCCGCCAGGTACAGGCTGATGGGCGAGCCCAGGCCGCCGGTGCCGATGATCAAGACCTTGGCTTTCTTGAGGTTCAGCTGACCTTCGCGGCCGACGCCGGGCAGGGTGATGTGGCGTACATAGCGCTGTATCTCTTCGTTGCTCAATCCGTCAACGTCCATGCCGCCCGAGGTGGCGAGCAACACTTCGATCCGGGCTTTTTCCGGCAGTGTGTCGTCGGCGCCGATCAACTCTTCCTCGGCGGTGAACAGGAAGTGTTCCTTGAGCTGGTTGTTCTTCTCGTGGAACAGGTGCGGGCGTAACTGAGGGTGACTGCTGCAGAGGTTTTCAATGACTTCGCGCAATGTCGATCCGGTGCCCTCGAGGGTCGATTCCGGCAGCTTGGCCACGCGAACCAGAATGTCGGGGAAAGAGACAGCGTTCATGGACAACTCCGTGTGCAGGTCGTTGAAAGGGTTGAGGGCGAAATGCGTGCCGTCCCAGGCAAACAGCTTTGAGCCCAGGGCCTGGCCCTGGCGAACGTCCACCACCAAATAGCTGACGGGGTAGATCGGTTCGCCCATGAACAGGGCCTTGTCCTGGTCTTCATCGCTGAAATAGGCGCCGACATCCGGGTGCGAGTGGTAGATCACCACCACCGGGTTGTCGCTGCGAAACGCCTTGTTCATCAGCAGGGTGTCGGCCACCGAAAACGTGTAACCGTTGGCCGCGCTGCGCGGGTACATCTCAGGGTTCTTGCGGTGAAGCTCATTCTGGATATTGCTGCCCAGGTACACGCTGCCGTCGGCGAAAATGAAGCCGCAGCACTCCTCGGGGTAGCTGCGGTTGGCGTGGGCGTAGATCTGTTCAAGGGCGTTTGGGCGGAGGACGTCCATGTTTCTCTCGCGTGGTGGTGAGGGGGTCAAGGTTTCTTGGCCAGGAGCTTTTCAATCGGCAACTTGGTGATCGCAAAGCCGGCCAGCAGGATGGCCGAGTACAGCATCAGGTCGCGGGAAATCGCCACGCCTTCGTACCAGGCGCCGATGATCACCGCGAACACCGGGAAGATGATGAACACGAACGACAGGATGATCGGGCTCAGGCGCTTGAGCAGCATGAAGTACACGATGAACCCGCCGACCGACGCCACCAGCCCCAGGTAGAACAGTGCACTCCAGGAGCGCAGGGTGATGGCATCGAAGGCCGGGGTTTCGAACCACAGGCCGGCCACGAACAGCATCAGCCCGGCGATGCCGATGGGCAGGGTGTTGTAGGTGATCACGCTGATGGCGCTGCCTTTCTGCTTGGTGATGACGTAGCACAGCGCATGCATGATCGCGGCGGTCAGGATCGCCAGTACCCCGAAGAACTCGGCGTGGTCCAGGTGCAGGCCCTGGCTCTTGATGATCATGTAGAGGCTGCCGAAACCGATGCCGATGCCGACGACCTGGGAGAAGTAGATGCGCTCGCGCAGGAACAGCGCCGAGAAAATCAGGATGAACACCGGCATGCAGCTGAACAGCAGGGCGGTGAGGCCGGACGAGACATGCATTTCGCCGTAGTTGAGCAGGTAATAGGGAACGCTGAAGTAGGACAGGGTCACGAACACGAAGAACCAGCGGCTCTCACGGGGAAACAGGATCGGCTCGCGGCGCACCAGAGCAAAACACAGGAACAGTGGGAAGGCGATGAGGAAGCGCAAGCCTGCGGACGTCAGGGGTGGCACGCTTTCGACGGCGATCTTGATGCCCAGCCAGGTGGTGCCCCAGCTCAGGCACACGATGAGAAACATCACGCTGGTCACGAGGCCTGCCAGCCACTGTTTCCGCGAATTTGTTTTTGTTGTGTTTTCGAGAACGGCGGACATTGGCATCGTTTATTGCTTCCCTGAGCCGGAATTGAACTCTATATTGAGCTTGTAATGAGTTGTAAAATTCGGCGATTGAACCCGTAAAAGCACACTATTAGGGCGAAAGATGGCTGTCAAAACAAATATTGACATGGTGTCAATTATGCGTGAGGGGTTGTCCAACGGGCAGGGCGTGAAGTACAAGCGCCTGTCCGATGTCATGGAACGGGGCATCCTCGAGGGCTTGATTGAACCGGGAAGAAAACTGCCGCCCCATAGGGTGCTTTCCGACAATCTGGGTGTGACGATCGGCACCATCAGCCGGGCCTACGGCGAGCTGGAACGCCTGGGGTTGGTGGTGGCGCGGGTGGGTGACGGCACATTCGTGCGCAAGCGTGGGATGGAGCGCCAGCGCGACGAAGGCTTTCGCAATTTCAGCGAGGAGCCGCGCCAATACTTCGACATGAGCCGCAACATGCATATCCCGGGGCAGGAAACGGTGTTCCTGGCCCAGAGCTTCCAAACCCTGTCGACCAACGCCAAGTTCCTCCAGGACATCAGCGCCTACACCCCGGACGCCGGTTTGCCGCGTTACCGTGAAGCGGGGGCACAGTGGCTGGTGCAACGCGATTTCCACCCGATCCCCGAGCAGGTCATCTGCGTCAATGGCGGCCAGCACGGCCTGTTGTGCGCCATGATGGCGTTGTTGCGGGCGGGCGATACGGTGGTCACCGAACAGCTGACTTACCCCGGGTTGATCACCGCTGCGCGCATGCTCGGCGTGCGGCTGATCGGCCTGGAGATGGACGAAGAGGGCGTGCTGCCGAGTGCTCTGGATGAAGTCTGTCGCAATCACCGGGTGTCGGCGCTGTACTGTACGCCGACCATCCAGAACCCGACCACGGCGGTGCTCTCGATCCCGCGCCGGGAAGCCTTGGCCAAGGTCTGCCGTGAGCACAACCTGCTGATCCTGGAGGACGAAGCCCACGGCGTACTGGTGGAAGATCGCCCGCCACCCCTGAGTTTTTTCGCCCCCGAACGTACGATTCTGATCAGCAGTTTGAGCAAGGCGGTGTCAGCCGGGTTACGCGTGGGGTACGTGCATGCGCCGCCGGCGTTGGTCAGCCGTATCTCGGCAGCGCTGCGCTCGACGTGCTGGATGGCTACCCCGGTGACCCTTGAACTGGCCACCCAGTGGATCGAAAACGGCACGGCGGAATACCTGCTGCGCCAGCAGATCAATGAGATCAGCCGACGCAAGGCGTTGGTGAAAGACCTGTTGAACGGCCTGCAATACCGCACCCACCTCAACAGCCCGCACTTCTGGATTGAAGTGCCGGAGCCCTGGCGCGCGTCGGAAATCGAGGCGGAGCTCAAGCAGAATAATTACCTGATCGCCACCGCCGAGGCGTTTGCCGTGGGGCAGACGGCGGTGCCGCAGTTTATTCGGGCGAGTATCTGCAATACGTCGGGGGATGATCAGCTGTTGCGGGCGGGGTTTGATGCGTTGGCTACTGCGCTGGGGCAGGGGGGCGGGCGGTTTCACCTGTAATCGGCAGGCTCACCGCGTTATCGTTCTTCGCAGGCAAGTCGAATCGTCGCACCGCAGCTCCCACATTTGACTGCATTCCAGAGTTGGAACTCGGTCAGATGTGGGGGTGCGACGATTCGACTTGCTCGCGAAGGGGCCAGCCCGGGCAACACAATTACTTGAACCTGCGCTCCACGCCTTTCTCCACCAAAATCTTCGCCGAAATCTCTTCCACCGAAAAATGCGTGGAATTGATGTGCGCAATGTTCTCGCGACGGAACAGATTTTCCACTTCACGTACTTCGAACTCGCACTGGGCGTAGCTGGAGTAGCGGCTGTTGGGTTTGCGCTCGTTGCGGATGGAGGTGAGGCGGTCCGGGTCGATGGTCAGGCCAAATAGCTTGTGCCGGTGCGAGCGCAAGGCCGACGGCAGTGTCAGGTGCTCCATGTCGTCTTCGGTCAGCGGGTAGTTGGCTGCACGGATACCGAACTGCATGGCCATGTACAGGCAGGTGGGCGTTTTGCCGCAGCGGGACACGCCCACCAGGATCAGGTCGGCCTTGTCGTAATAGTGGGTGCGGGCGCCGTCGTCGTTGTCGAGGGCGAAGTTCACCGCCTCGATACGCTCCATATAGTTGGAGTTGTGGCCAATGGAATGGGACTTTCCTACCGAGTATGAGGAATGTTCACTCAGCTCCTGTTCCAGTGGCGCCAGGAACGTGGAGAAGATGTCGATCATGAAACCATTCGACGTTGCGAGAATCTCACGAATGTCCTGGTTGACGATGGTGTCGAAAATGATCGGACGAAAACCGTCTTTTTCGGCCGCCAGATTGATTTGTTGTACCATGGCCCGCGCTTTATCCACGCTGTCGATATAGGGCCGTGTGAATTTGGCGAAGGTAATGTTTTCGAACTGCGCGAGCAGGCTTTGACCCAATGTTTCGGCTGTGATGCCGGTGCCGTCGGAGATAAAGAAAGCAGATCGTTTCATTTGAGCCCTGGGCCTTAAGCTGATGACGAATCTTGGATATGATAGGCGCGATTTTGCCGTCCCGCAGTGGGCCGCATTCTCACTTATTTTCCAGGTCCAGGCCACAAACGCAGGCGAACGCTCCTACTGAGCAGCCGGCGTCCTGAGCTTTTCCAACACAGAAAGTGGAGAGATCACCTTGGTAGAGTACGTAGTTTCCCTCGATAAGCTCGGCGTCCATGATGTAGAGCATGTGGGGGGCAAGAACGCATCCCTCGGCGAGATGATCAGTAATCTTGCAGGCGCTGGCGTCTCGGTGCCTGGTGGTTTCGCCACCACGGCCCAGGCCTACCGCGACTTCCTCGAGCTGAGCGGCCTCAACGCCCAGATCCACGCCGCGCTGGACGCCCTGGACGTCGACGACGTCAACGCCCTGGCCAAGACCGGCAGCCAGATCCGCCAATGGATCATGGAAGCCGAGTTCCCCGAGAAGCTCAACGAAGAAATCCGTACCGCCTTCGCCACCTTGTCGGCCGGCAACCCGGACATGGCCGTTGCCGTGCGTTCCTCGGCCACCGCCGAAGACTTGCCGGACGCCTCTTTCGCGGGTCAGCAGGAAACCTTCCTTAACATCCGCGGCGTGGAAAACGTCATCCGTGCGGCCAAGGAAGTGTTCGCCTCGCTGTTCAACGACCGCGCCATTTCCTATCGCGTACACCAAGGTTTCGACCATAAGCTGGTGGCCTTGTCTGCCGGTGTGCAACGCATGGTGCGTTCGGAAACCGGTACGGCCGGCGTAATGTTCACCCTGGACACCGAATCGGGCTTCCGTGACGTGGTGTTCATCACCGGCGCCTACGGCCTGGGCGAAACCGTCGTACAAGGCGCGGTCAACCCCGACGAATTCTACGTGCACAAGCACACCCTTGAGGCTGGCCGCCCGGCTATCCTGCGCCGTAACCTGGGCAGCAAGGCAATCAAGATGATCTACGGCGACGAGGCCAAGGCCGGTCGCTCGGTAAAAACCGTTGAAGTCGACAAGGCCGAACGCACGCGTTTCTGCCTGACCGACGCTGAAGTCAGCGAATTGGCCAAGCAAGCGATGATCATCGAAAAGCACTACAAGTGCCCGATGGACATCGAATGGGCCAAGGACGGTGACGACGGCAAGCTGTACATCGTGCAGGCCCGTCCTGAAACCGTGAAGAGCCGCACCTCGGCCAACGTCATGGAACGCTACCTGCTGAAAGAAACCGGCACCGTGCTGGTGGAAGGTCGCGCCATTGGCCAGCGCATCGGCGCCGGCAAGGTGCGGATCATCAAGGACGTGTCCGAAATGGACAAAGTCCAGCCAGGTGACGTGCTGGTCTCCGACATGACCGACCCGGACTGGGAACCGGTGATGAAGCGCGCCAGCGCCATCGTCACCAACCGTGGCGGGCGTACCTGCCACGCGGCGATCATCGCCCGTGAACTGGGTATCCCAGCGGTCGTGGGCTGCGGCAACGCCACCCAACTGCTGAAAGATGGCCAGGGCGTTACCGTCTCTTGTGCCGAAGGCGACACCGGTTTCATCTTCGAAGGCGAGTTGGGCTTCGATATCAAGCAGAACTCCATCGACGCCATGCCGGACCTGCCGTTCAAGATCATGATGAACGTCGGCAACCCGGACCGCGCCTTTGACTTCGCACAGCTGCCGAACGCCGGCGTGGGCCTGGCCCGCCTGGAGTTCATCATCAACCGCATGATCGGCGTGCACCCCAAGGCCTTGTTGAACTACGACGGCCTGCCACTGGACCTCAAGGAAAGCGTCGACAAGCGCATCGCCGGCTACAACGACCCGGTGGGCTTCTACGTCGAGAAGCTGGTGGAAGGCATCAGCACCCTGGCGGCGGCGTTCTACCCGAAAAAGGTCATCGTGCGTCTGTCGGACTTCAAGTCCAACGAATACGCGAACCTGATCGGCGGCAAGCTGTACGAACCGGAAGAAGAAAACCCGATGCTGGGCTTCCGTGGCGCTTCGCGTTACATCAGCGAATCGTTCCGTGACTGCTTCGAACTCGAGTGCCGCGCCCTCAAGCGCGTGCGCAACGAGATGGGCCTGACCAACGTTGAGATCATGGTGCCGTTCGTGCGCACCCTGGGCGAGGCGAGCCAGGTGGTGGACCTGCTGGCCGAAAATGGCCTGACCCGTGGTGAAAACGGCCTGCGCGTGATCATGATGTGCGAACTGCCATCCAACGCGATCCTGGCCGAAGAATTCCTGGAATTCTTCGACGGTTTCTCCATCGGCTCCAACGACCTGACCCAGCTGACCCTGGGCCTGGACCGCGACTCGGGGATCATTGCCCACTTGTTCGACGAGCGTAACCCTGCGGTCAAGAAGCTGCTGGCCAATGCTATCCAGGCTTGCAACAAGGCCGGCAAGTACATCGGCATCTGCGGCCAAGGCCCTTCCGACCACCCTGACCTGGCCAAGTGGCTGATGGAGCAGGGCATCGAAAGCGTCTCGCTGAACCCCGACTCCGTGCTGGAAACCTGGTTCTTCCTGGCAGAAGGCCAAGCGTCCGTCTAAGGTCGTTACGTCAAAAGTGCCGGTCACTCTCACAGGGTGACCGGCATTCTTATCTGTACAGGGCGGGAATCCTTGCGGACGCCGCCCTTTTTTGTGCAAGAGCATTATGCAAAGCAGCAGCAACCTGTTTCCCGTCGCCCTGATCAGCGCTGAACGTCGTGGCGACCTGAGTGAAGATGTGTACCGCCTCAAACCCGGTAACAGCCCCGACGGCACCGTCGAGTTAGCCGTGACCCGCTTGGGCCTGGCCGATGTCCCGGAAAACCGGGGCATCCCGGTTATTTTATTGCACGGCAGTTTTTCCAACCGGCGCTTCTGGTACTCGCCTAAAGGCATCGGCCTGGGCGCTTACCTGGCGCGGTTGGGGTTTGATGTCTGGATCCCGGAAATGCGCGGCCATGGCCTGTCCAAGCGCAATCATGACTACGCCCGCAACCGTGTGGCCGACTACGCACGTTACGATTTGCCGGCAATTGGGGCGTTCGTGCGTGAACAAAGCGCGCAGGTTCCCCACTGGATCGGCCATTCCCTGGGCGGCATCAGCCTGGCGGCGGCCCTTGGCGGGCAGCACTTGGGCGCGCCGGCGGTGGCTTCGGTGGCGCTGTTTGGCAGTCAGGTCAGTCGCACCCACTGGCCGTTGAAACTACCACCGGTGGAGTGGACGGGCCGCTTGCTGTTGAAACGCTTTGGTGAGGTCTCCGGCTCGCGCCTCAAGCGCGGCCCCGAGGATGAACCGGCCGGCGTGATGATCGAGGCCATGCGCTGGAACGGCCTGTTTGGCCGCTTTGGCGAAGGCAAGAACGATTGGTGGAAAGGCTTGGCAGAGGTCGATGTGCCGCTGCTGGCGGTGAGTGCGGCGGGTGACCAGCAAGACCCGGACTGGGCGTGTCGCAAGTTGTTCGAGCAAGTCGGTTCAGAGCACCGTCAATACCTGTGTCTGGGCAGCCAGCAAGGGTTTACCGGGGATTTCGGCCATGTGGAGATGCTGGTCAGCAAGGCCGCCCAGGCCGAAGTGTGGCCATTAGTGGCGCAATGGCTGAAAGACCCGCTGACACCTTTATTCGGGGCACAATCGGAGGTGGCGGCAACGGTTTGACGAAGCGCTCTGCCAAGGGCGTTTCACTCGTGTGTGGTTGCGGCTAAGATATGACGCGTTAAACGCTTCTGGTCATATTCAGTCGCGCAGTGGCTATTGCGTTGCGCCGTTGGGGGTGGGAAGGTCTGCCCCCGCTGTGCCTGGCGCTTCTTTCGAAAGACACCTCTTTGCCAGAAAGGAATTTTTCAATGAACCATTACGTGACCCCCGACCTGTGCGACGCCTACCCTGAACTCGTACAGGTGCTTGAGCCGATGTTCAGTAATTTCGGCGGCCGAGATTCCTTTGGTGGCGAGATCGTCACCATCAAGTGCTTTGAAGACAACTCCCTGGTCAAGGCGCAAGCCGACCTGCCGGGTGCAGGCAAAGTGCTGGTAGTGGACGGTGGCGGCTCCCTGCGCCGTGCCTTGCTGGGTGACATGATCGCCGAGAAAGCGGCGAAAAACGGCTGGGAAGGGATGGTGATCTACGGCTGCATTCGCGATGTCGATGTCATTGCCCAGACCGACTTGGGGGTGCAGGCCTTGGCGAGCCACCCGATGAAGACCGACAAGCGCGGCATTGGCGATCTGAACGTGGTCGTGACCTTTGCCGGCGTGACATTCCGTCCGGGCGAGTATGTCTATGCCGACAACAATGGCGTGATCGTGTCGCCAAGCCCGCTGAAAATGCCTGAATAAACCGCTGCAGACGAAAGGGGTGAGGATGTTCGAGGAAGAAAACGCGCAATGGGGGCTGGTGCATGCCCTGGTGCTGGACGGTAAAGGCGGTGCGCGTTCGATTGCCCGGACAGAGCTAGACGACCTGCAACTGCAGCCTCAGGAAAGCCTGTGGCTGCATTGGGATCGCAGCCACCCGCAGACTCAGACCTGGCTACGCCGGTCCAGTGGCTTGAGCGAGTTCGCCTGCGACTTGCTGCTGGAAGAAAACACCCGTCCGCGCTTGTTGCCGCTGCCGGATGACGAATTGCTGCTGTTTCTGCGCGGGATCAACCTCAACCCGGGCGCCGAGCCGGAAGACATGGTCTCGGTGCGGATCTTTGCGGCGGCCAGTCGCGTGATTTCCCTGCGTCTGCGGCCCTTGCGCGCCACGGACGAGCTGCTGGTGCAGCTGGCGGACGGTAAAGGCCCGAAAACCGCTTCGGAACTCATCCTTTATATGGCGCAGTACCTGACTAATAAAGTGCAGGACCTGGTCACCGATCTGTCTGAAATCGTCGATTCCGAAGAAGAAAAACTCGATGCCGACGAACGGTATACTCCGGAGCACGGCAACGTTTTGCAGATCCGTCGGCGAGCGGCTGGGCTGAAGCGATTCCTTGCGCCGCAGCGGGATATTTTTGCCCAGCTGACGCGAATCAAATTGCCGTGGTTTTGTGACGACGATGCCGACTACTGGAACGAATTGAACAACAGCCTGACCCGCTACCTGGAAGAGCTGGAATTGACCCGGGAGCGCGTGGGGCTTGTGCTGGAGGCTGAAGACCGGCGCTTGAGCGTGCGCATGAACCGCACCATGTACCGCTTCGGCATCATCACCGGGATCTTCCTGCCAATGAGTTTTCTCACCGGCTTGCTGGGCATCAATGTGGGCGGCATTCCGTTCTCCGCCAGCCCCTACGGATTCGTGATTGCCTGCCTGATGATGGTGGCGGTTGCGCTCGGACAATGGTGGCTTTTTCGACGATTACGCTGGGTTTGACCTGAATATGACCTGAACGTAGGAAAGGTCCCATGTGACCCCAAGAATTTTACCCTCGTCTTTTAAATCACTTGCGAGAGGTCTTTATGCACGATCCGTTCGAACAGTCTTTGCGTGACATGCTCAATGCCTCGCCATCCAACCGAGATGACGATGCCTGCCTGGGCCGCGTGTTGAAAACCGCCAACCGTCAGGTAGGGGCGGGTGACCTGTTCGGCCTGCTCGGTCGTTGGCTGCCGGCGTTGATGATGGCCCTGAACAATGGTTCGGCCCACGTATCGCCGGTTTCCCGTCGTAAACCTCTTGCTCGCACTGCTGATAAGGCTGATTGAATATGGAACTTGATCTCTGGACCCAGAGCCTGGTCACCGCGATGACCGCATTGTGGACCAAGGTGGCTAACTTCATCCCTAACCTGTTTGGTGCCCTGGTCCTGGTGTTGCTGGGTTTTGTCGTGGCCAAGCTGCTCGACACCCTGCTGTCCAAACTGCTCGCCAAATTGGGCCTGGACCGCTTGATGGCAGGCACTGGCCTGACCAAGCTGCTGGGGCGTGCCGGCCTGCAAGTACCGATTTCCACCCTGATCGGCAAGATCGTCTATTGGTTCGTTCTACTTATTTTTCTGGTTTCTGCGGCTCAATCCCTTGGCCTTGAGCGAGTTTCAGCTACGCTCGACATGCTGGCACTGTATTTGCCGAAGGTTTTCGGCGGTGCGCTGGTACTGCTGGTAGGTGTCTTGCTGGCGCAACTGGCCAATGGGCTGGTGCGCGGCGCCGCTGAAGGCGTGGGGTTGGACTATGCTGCCGGCCTTGGGCGGATTGCCCAGGGCTTGGTCATCATCATCAGTATTTCGGTCGCGATCAGCCAGTTGGAGGTCAAGACTGACCTGCTCAACCACGTGATCGTGATCGTTTTGATTACCGTTGGTCTGGCCGTTGCGCTGGCCATGGGGTTGGGAAGCCGGGAAATTGCCGGGCAGATTCTTGCGGGAATCTATGTGCGTGAGCTGTATCAGGTTGGGCAACAGGTGCGTATAGGCGAGGTCGAAGGACAGATCGAGGAGATCGGCACGGTCAAGACGACGGTGCTGACCGATGACGGCGACCTGGTGTCGCTGTCCAATCGGATCCTCCTGGAGCAGCAGGTCAGTAGCCGCTAACCCGGCAAACCCTGCTAATGTACGCCGCCGCAAACCCGGGTAGCCGGGCTGTAGCGGACATTGACCTGACTGTCGGCACGACTTGTTTTGAATAAAGCCCAAACGCTGTCCACGCGCTATGACCCCCGTGAGCTCTCTGATGAGGAGTTGGTCGCGCGCTCGCACACGGAGCTGTTTCACGTAACACGCGCGTACGAAGAATTGATGCGCAGATATCAACGCACTTTGTTCAACGTTTGTTCAAGGTATTTAGGGAACGATAGAGATGCGGATGATGTCTGTCAGGAAGTGATGCTCAAGGTGCTGTATGGCCTGAAGAACTTTGAGGGCAAATCGAAGTTCAAG
Source organism: Pseudomonas sp. TE24901 (assembly GCF_054058375.1). NCBI lineage: Bacteria > Pseudomonadati > Pseudomonadota > Gammaproteobacteria > Pseudomonadales > Pseudomonadaceae > Pseudomonas > Pseudomonas sp. TE24901. The sequence goes on along the minus strand of NZ_JBSSAF010000007.1, from coordinate 208,998 downwards.
ACATGGCTATATAGCATCACGTACAACGAGTGCATCACGCAGTATCGCAAGGAACGGCGAAAGCGTCGCTTGATGGACGCGTTGAGTCTGGACCCCCTCGAGGAAGCGTCTGAAGAGAAGGCGCCAGCACCCGAGGAGAAGGGCGGACTTGATCGCTGGTTGGTGCATGTGAACCCGATTGACCGGGAAATTCTGGTGCTACGATTTGTCGCAGAGCTGGAGTTTCAGGAGATCGCTGACATCATGCATATGGGTTTGAGTGCTACAAAAATGCGTTACAAACGTGCTCTTGATAAATTACGTGAGAAATTTGCGGGCGAGACTGAAACTTAGTGCGTGGCAAATATCTCTTACGTGTAGGCAAGTTCTGTTAGACTTGTCGCCGAGTTGTCCCCCGGTTTGTGGGACTGCTTTACAATCACCAGATGGGGATTTAACGGATGAAACTGAAAAACACCTTGGGCTTTGCCATTGGTTCTCTTATTGCTGCCACTTCTTTCGGCGCTCTGGCACAAGGCCAAGGCGCAGTTGAAGGCCAGCTGTTTTACAAGAAGCAGTACAACGATAGCGTCAAGCACATCGAAGACGGCTTCAACCCTGGCGCAAGCATCGGTTACTTCTTGACCGACGACGTGTCGATCAACCTGAACTACGACACCACCAACCACACCCGTTCGAACGACGGTACTGGCAACCAGAAGATCAAAGGTGACACTGGCAGCGTGACTGCTCAGTACCACTTCGGTCAGGCCGGTGTTGATTCCCTGCGTCCATACGTAGAAGGTGGTTTCGGTCACCAATCCCGTACCAACGTACAGGCTGACGGCCACAGCGGTCGCGACCAGTCGACCCTGGCTATCGCTGGCGCTGGTGTGAAGTACTACTTCACCAACAACCTGTTCGCCCGTGCTGGTGTTGAGTCTGACTACAACCTGGACAACGGCAAGTGGGACTACTCCGCACTGGTTGGCCTGGGTGTGAACTTCGGCGGCAACGCTGGCGCAGTTGCTCCAGCTCCTACCCCAGCACCAGCTCCAGAGCCAACTCCAGAGCCAGAAGCTCCAGTTGCTCAGGTTGTTCGTGTTGAGCTGGACGTTAAGTTCGACTTCGACAAGTCCGTTGTTAAGCCTAACAGCTACGGCGACGTGAAAAACCTGGCCGACTTCATGAAGCAGTACCCACAAACCACCACCGTGGTTGAAGGTCACACTGACTCCGTAGGTCCAGACGCTTACAACCAGAAGCTGTCCCAGCGTCGTGCTGACGCTGTTAAGCAAGTTCTGGTCAAAGACGGTATCGCTCCTAACCGCGTTAGCTCGGTTGGCTACGGTAAATCCCGTCCAGTTGCTGACAACGCAACTGAAGCAGGCCGTGCTATCAACCGTCGCGTAGAAGCCTCGGTAGAAGCTCAAGCTGCTCAGTAATTACTGAGTGGTAGAAAAAAGCCCGGCCTAGGCCGGGCTTTTTTTCGCCTTGAATTTGCTTCAGGCGCTGGCGACCGCAACGGCGCAAGCGGCTTGAGCAGAGGCGGCAACACGGCCGATCACCAGGATCGCCGGGCTCTTCAGGGCAAATGCCTGCGCGTCTTCCTGCAGGTGCAACAGGTTGCTGCGGCATTCCCGCTGCTGGGGCAGTGATGCATTCTCGATCATCGCCACCGGCATATCGGCAGCCATTCCGCCGTCGAGCAATTGCTGGCGAATCTCCTCAAGCTTGGCCACCCCCATGTACACCACCAATGTGGTGCCGCCTTCGGCCAGTGCACGCCAATTAAGGTGGCTGTCGTCCTGGGTGTGCGCCGTCACCAGCGTCACCCCACGGCTCACACCCCGCAAAGTCAGCGGAACAGCGCAATTCGTCGCCCCCGCCAGGCCGGCGGTAATCCCGTTGACCAGCTCCAATTGCACCCCGTGTTCACGCAGCCAGGTCGCTTCTTCGCCACCCCGGCCAAAAATACACGGATCCCCCCCTTTAAGCCGCACCACACACTTGCCCTGGCGGGCATAACGCAGCATCAGGCGGTGGATGAAATCCTGCGGGGTGGAGCGGCAACCGCCACGCTTGCCGACGGTGATCACCCGCGCACCGGCACAGTGTTCCAGTACGGCCACGTTGACCAGGTCGTCGATCAACACCACATTGGCCTCACGCAGCGCTCGCACCGCCTTGAGGGTCAACAGCTCGGGGTCACCGGGGCCTGCGCCCACCAACCAGACTTTTGCACTCATGTTGTTCCCCTCACACACTGATCGCGATTGGCTGCGGGCTGCTGGCCAAAAGACGTTTGATTTCCGGCACACAGGAGCCGCATTGGGTGCCGCAGCCCAGTTCCCGCTTGAGCCCATCCAGGTCCAGGCCCCGGGCGATACCTGTGCACACCGCGTTTTCGCTGACGTTCTTGCAATTGCACAGCACTTTGTTGCTCGCCGCGGTTCCGCCCGGGGGGGCGCTCAACGGCGCCAACAGCCAGCGCCGCAGTTGGTCGTCGGTGCGGCCTTCCAGCCACAGGCTTTGCAACCAATGCCGTGCCAAGGTTTCGCCGGCCAGGCGCAAGGCCGTGATGCGGCCTTTTTCAATCTTCACGCGTTTGCCGATCGAGCGGCGTGGGTCGTCGTAAGCCATCACTGGCCCGTCGTTGAGGCCCAGCAGTTCATCGATTCGGGTCAACAGCTGCAGGTCGGGCGCCTCGCTATGGGCGGCGCGTATCAATAACGCGGGCCGCTCCCGCCCGGCCAGGCTGAGGCTGACGTAGGCAAAGCCCTCGCACAGCGGGCGCAGGGCTTCGAAGTGTTGCTGCACATCACCTTCGATCAACGCGAACAGTTGCCACGGCAGTTGCACCGCTTCCAGGCGCACGCCGCTGTGCTTGAGTTCCGGTTGTTTGGACAAGGGATCAAACGCCGGCTGGGTCAGCGCATTCACACCGCCCTTGAGAAAACGATCACCCCAGTGCATGGGCAGAAATGCCTGCCCGGGACGCACGCTGTCATCACTGCTGACCGCCACGATCACCTGGCCGCGACGGCTTTTCAGGCTGACCAGATCACCTTCTTTGAAGCGGTGCCGGCGCAACTCATCCGGGTGCAGGCTCAACAACGCCTCGCTGACATGCCCGAACAACTGCGCCGCCGTACCCGTGCGGCTCATGCCATGCCATTGGTCGCGCAGGCGCCCGGTGATCAGCGTCAGCGGGAAGCGCGCGTCACGTTGCTCCTTCGCGGCGCGGTAAGGGTCGGCAACGAAGCGTGCCCGCCCGTTGTCGGTCGGGAACACACCGTCGGTGTACAGGCGTGAGGTACCTCCCTCGGCGCCCTGGGGGAACGGCCATTGCTGCGGGCCGATACGATCAAGCAAGGCGTGGCTGATGCCCGACAAGTCCAGGTCACGGCCACGGGTCAGCATCTTGTACTCGTCAAACACCTGCGCGGGCTGCTCAAAGGCAAACAGGCTGCTCAAACCCGGACGCAGGCGGCGCTCCAGGCGCTGTGCGAAATCCACGGTAATTGCCCAGTCCGGTCGCGCTTCTCCCGGTGGGACGATGGCACGGCGCACGTGGGAAATACGCCGCTCGGAGTTGGTCACCGTGCCTTCCTTCTCCCCCCAACTGGCGGCGGGCAATAGCAGGTCGGCGTAGGCGGCGGTCTCGGTGGTACGAAACGCCTCCTGCAGCACCACGAACGGGCAGGCGGCCAAGGCTTCGCGCACGCGGTTCTGGTCTGGCAGTGATTGCGCGGGGTTGGTGCAGGCGATCCACAATGCCTTGACCTTACCAGCTTGCACCTGCTCGAACAGCTCGACAGCCGTGAGCCCGGTAGACGCTGGCAACGAATCAACTCCCCAATACGCCGCGATCTGCTCGCGATGTTCAGGGTTGGCGGCCTCACGGTGCCCGGGCAGCAGGTTCGACAAACTGCCCGTCTCGCGCCCACCCATGGCATTCGGCTGGCCGGTCAGGGAAAACGGCCCGCAGCCGGGCCGGCCAATCGTGCCGGTGGCCAGGTGCAGGTTGATCAACGCGCTGTTTTTAGCGCTGCCCGCCGTGGACTGGTTAAGCCCCATGCACCACAACGACAGAAAACTGTGGGAGGTCCCGACCCATTCCGCACACAGGCGCAACTGCTCGACGCTGATGCCACAGAGCTGCGTGACCATCTGCGGCGTGTAGTCGTGCACCAGGCGCTTCAGCTCGGCCAGCCCCTCGGTATGCGCCTCGATAAACGCGCGGTCGATCCAGTCTTCCCACAGCAGCAGGTGCAAGATCCCATGGAACAGCGCGACGTCTGTCCCCGGCAGGATCGCCAGGTGCAGGTCAGCCAAATCGCAGGTGTCTGTGCGACGTGGGTCGATCACCAGCACTTTCATCTGCGGGCGCCGCGCCTTGGCTGCTTCCAGGCGTCGGAACAACACCGGGTGCGCGTAGGCCATGTTGCTGCCGACGATCATCACGCAGTCGCTGCTCTCCAGGTCTTCGTAGCTGCAAGGTGGTGCGTCGGCGCCCAGGCTGCGCTTGTAGCCGACCACCGCCGAAGACATGCACAGCCGCGAGTTGCTATCGATGTTGTTGGTGCCCACCAGCGCCCGCGCCAGCTTGTTGAAGCTGTAGTAATCCTCGGTGAGCAATTGCCCGGAAATATAGAACGCCACACTGTCCGGCCCGTGTTCGGCGATGGTCTGGGCGAACACGTTGGCCGCGTGCTCCAGCGCGGTGTCCCAATCGGTGCGGCTGCGCGCCAGGCCTTTGCCCAGGCGCAACTCGGGGTACAAGGCGCGGGCGGCCAAGTCGCCGGTCAGGTGCAGGCTGGAGCCCTTGCTGCACAACTTGCCGAAGTTCGCCGGGTGGTCGGGGTCGCCTTGCACGCCAATAATTTGCTCGCCGTCATGTTCGATCAACACGCCGCAACCCACGCCGCAGTAGCAGCAGGTAGAGGCGGTGGTCTGGCGGTTCATCACACAGCGTCCCGCAGGGCCAGCAGCACACGGCCGTTTTCCACGCGGGCCGGGTGGTGATGGGCGCAACCGATGTCCGGGGCTTGGGCTTCGCCGGAGGCGAGGTCGATCTGCCAGTTGTGCAACGGGCAGGCCACGCGTTTGCCGTAGATCAGGCCTTGGGACAGCGGACCGCCTTTGTGGGGGCAACGGTCATCGAGGGCGAAGACTTCGTCGTCACTGGTACGAAAAATCGCGATATCACCCTTGGGCCCGTTGATGATGCGCGATCCCAGGGTGTTGATGTCGTCGAGGGCGCAGATATCCAGCCAGTTCATGCCGGCACCTCCAGTTGTTTGACGGGGATGACCTCGAACTCCTTCTTCAGCAGCGGTTGTTCCAGGCGCTCCTTCCACGGGTCCTGTTCGAACGACAGCGAGAATTGCAGGCGCTCGTTAAGGGCCTGGCGGCGCGCCGGGTCTTCCAGCACGGCCTTCTTGATGTGCTCCATGCCCACCCGTTGCAGGTAGTGCACGGTGCGCTCAAGGTAGAAGGCTTCTTCGCGGTACAGCTGCAGGAAGGCGCCGTTGTACTCGCGCACTTCTTCGGCGGTTTTCAGCTTGACGAAGAACTCGGCGACTTCGGTCTTGATGCCGCCGTTGCCACCGATGTACATCTCCCAGCCGGAGTCGACGCCAATAATGCCTACGTCCTTGATGCCCGCTTCCGAGCAATTGCGTGGGCAGCCGGACACCGCCAATTTGACCTTGTGCGGCGACCACATGTTGAACAGGTCATGCTCCAACTCGATGCCCAGTTGGGTGGAGTTCTGCGTGCCGAAGCGGCAGAACTCGCTGCCGACGCAGGTCTTCACGGTGCGGATGGACTTGCCGTAGGCGTGGCCGGACGGCATGTCCAAGTCTTTCCACACCCCCGGCAAATCCTGCTTCTTGATCCCCAGCAGGTCGATGCGCTGGCCGCCGGTGACCTTGACCATCGGCACGTTGTACTTGTCGGCCACATCGGCGATGCGCCGCAGCTCCGACGGGTTGGTCACGCCGCCCCACATGCGTGGGACCACGGAGTAGGTGCCGTCTTTCTGGATATTGGCGTGGGCGCGTTCGTTGATCAGGCGCGATTGCGGGTCATCCTTGGCTTCGCCCGGCCAGGTGGAAATCAGGTAGTAGTTCAAGGCCGGGCGGCAGGTGGCGCAGCCGTTGGGCGTGCGCCAGTTCAGGTAGCTCATGGTACCGGCGATGGTCAGCAAGTGCTGGTCGCGGATGGCCTGGCGGATCTGCCCGTGGTTGAGGTCGCTGCAGCCGCAGATGGCCTTTTCGCTTTTCGGCTTGACGTCAGCGGCGCCGCCCACGGTGTTGATCAAAATCTGCTCGACCAGGCCAACACAGGAGCCGCAGGAGCTGGCGGCCTTGGTGTGTTTCTTCACCTCGTCGACGCTGAACAGCCCCTGTTCCTGGATCGCCTTGACGATGGTGCCCTTGCACACGCCATTGCAACCGCAGACTTCGGCGTTGTCGGCCATGCTCATGGCCTTGTCCTGGCCTTGATGGCCGACATCGCCCAGGGCATTTTCGCCGAACATCAAGTGATCGCGGATCTCGCCGATGGCGTGGTTCTCACGGATCTGGCGGAAATACCAACCGCCGTCAGCGGTGTCGCCGTACAGGCAGGCGCCGACCAGGATGTCGTCCTTGATCACCAGTTTCTTGTACACACCGCCAATCGGGTCGGAGAGGGTGATGGTCTCGGTGCCTTCGCCGCCCATGAAGTCACCGGCCGAGAACAGGTCGATGCCGGTGACCTTCAATTTAGTCGAGGTGACCGAGCCTTTGTAGGTGGCAAAGCCCAGCTGTGCGAGGTGGTTGGCGCAGACCTTGGCCTGCTCGAACAGCGGCGCCACCAGGCCATAGGCGATGCCGCGGTGGCTGGCGCACTCGCCGATGGCGTAGACGCGCGGGTCGTAGGTTTGCAGGGTGTCGTTGACCAAAATCCCACGGTTGCAGGGAATGCCGGATTTTTCCGCCAGCTCGGTGTTGGGCCGGATACCCGCCGCCATCACCACCAGGTCGGCGGGGATGATGTCGCCGTTCTTGAACTGCACCGAGCCGACGCGACCATTGCCCGCGTCATGCAGCGCCTGGGTCTGCTCGCACAGGCGAAACACCAGGCCACGGCTTTCCAGCTCGGTCTGCAACAGTTGGCCGCTGGTCTTGTCCAGCTGACGCTCCAGCAGCCATTCGCCGATATGCACCACAGTAACGTGCATGCCGCGCAGCATCAGGCCGTTGGCGGCTTCCAGGCCCAGCAGGCCACCGCCGATGACCACGGCGTGCGTGTGGGTCTTGGCGGTGTCGATCATGGCTTGGGTGTCGGCGATGTCGCGGTAGCCGATCACGCCCTGCAACGTATTACCGGGGATCGGCAGGATGAAGGGGGTGGAGCCGGTGGCGATCAGCAGGCGATCGTACTCCGCCTCGGTGCCGTCTTCGGCGATGACGATGCGTTTGACGCGGTCGATCTGCACCACTTTACGGTTGAGCAGCAGCTTGATGTTGTTGTCCAGGTACCAGCTCAAGTCGTTGAGCACGATCTCTTCGAAGGTTTGCTCGCCGGCCAGTACCGGCGACAGCAGGATGCGGTTGTAGTTGGTGTGCGGCTCGGCGCCGAACACGGTGATGTCGTACAGGTCGCTGCTCAGCTTGAGCAATTCTTCAAGGGTGCGAACCCCGGCCATGCCGTTGCCGATCATCACCAGTTTGAGTTTTTTCATGTCGTTCTCCGCAATGGCTCGACCAATCACGCGCAAACAAAAAAAGGCGTCCCCGCTAGTTACCTAGCGAGGACGCCTTTGTCCTGGTCCCGTTCTCTCGGGAAGCTCGCCCCTTCGACGTTGAAGGTGCGGCTATATGTGGGGTGTTGTGTCAGCTAATGCAGCGGTTGTGCCAAGTTGCCTTGTGCCCGGGTTTACGGGGCTTACGCAAAAACTGCAGTGGGGATTTGCTCCCTAGTGGTGCAACAACCAGTACAGCAGCACCAGATTGATCAGCAGCGACGCCACCGCCAGGGTCTGCCAGACCTTCAACGGCTCACGCTCCAGCAGTGGCCTGGGTCGCACGCTCAGTTCGCGGCGATCGGCCTGTTCCAGCACCAGCAGCCATTCTTCGGCGGTTTCATAACGCTGCGCGGGTTGAGCGGCCACCGCGCGTTCCAGGCTCAGTGGCAGCCAATCCGGCAGGTCCGGGCGGTAGCGGCTGGCGCTGACAGCTTGGGTGAAACGCGGCCGTTGGAAAGCCTCGATTTCACCGTAGGGGTAATGCCCGGTGAGCAGGTAATACAAGGTAACGCCGACGCTGTACAAATCCTGCTGCGCTGTAGGCCGGTCACCCGCAAAGGCCTCCGGCGCGATAAAACTCGGGGTGCCAGGCAGCAAGTGAGCGCGGTCTTCAGAAAGGCCCGGGCAGTAGGCCAGGCCGAAATCCAGCACACGCAGTTCGCCGTCGTCCCCCAGCAGCAGGTTTTCCGGTTTGATGTCGCGGTGCAGGATCTGCCGTCGATGCAGCATGCCCACGGCCCGCAGCAAGCGCTCGGCGATGGACTGCCATTGCGCCAGGGGCAGCGGGCCTTGCTGCTGGAACAGCGCAGCCAGGGTTTGCCCGGGGTATTCGCGCATCACGTAGTACAAGTGCTGACGCCCGCTGGCGGCATGCACTTCCGGAAACGCGCGACCGGCCACCCGCCGTAAAAACCATTCTTCCGACAGCAGGGCCTGGCCGGCATCGTTGTCGTCGTCACGGTTGAGCGGCAAGGTTTTCAACAGCCAGGGTTGCTGCAGGGCATCGCGTACCCGGTACAGCAACGACTGTCGACTCTGCGCCAGCACGCTTTCTACCTGCCAGCCTTCAAAGCGTTGCCCAGCCTTAAGCGGCGGCGGCAAAGGCCACTGCTGCAACTGCACCAAGGCATCGCCGAGGGTGGCCGCGCCCAGCGTGTCGATGCGCACCAGCAAAGCACTGGCGTTGTCCTGGCTGCCGGCCAGATGAGCGGCGTTGACCAGGGTGTTCACGGCCAGGTCGAGGTCGGTTTGTTCGCGCAGGATCGTGCTGATGCTGTGATCGCCCAACGTGGCCCACACCCCATCGCTGAGCAGCAGGAAGCATTCGCCCGTGCGCAGTTCGCCGTCGAGAAAATCCAGCACCAGGTGCTGATCCAGGCCGAGGGCGCGCTTGAGCACATGCTGCATGCCCGGTTGCTCCCACACATGGTCTTCGCTGATGCGCTGCAACTCGCCGTCCAGCCAGCGATACACCCGGCAATCGCCAACGTGGGCCAGGGTGAAGCGCTGGCCGCGAAACACCAGGGCGCTGAGGGTGGTCAGCAACGGCTGGCCACCGCCGTTGGCCTGCAGCCAGCGGTTTTGCGCGAGCAGCAGGCGTTCCAGGGCCTGGGCCACGCCCCAGGTTTGCGGCGTGGCGTAGTAATCCAGGGCCAGGGCCTGCAAGGTCGAGCGCGCCGCCAACCCGCCATCGGCACATTGGCTGACACCGTCGGCCAATGCGCACAGGTAACCTTTGCTGGCGGCCAGTTCCGCGACCGGTGTGACCACGCGCAGGGCGTCCTGGTTTTCGGCCCGTGGGCCGATGGCGCTGGCGTGGGCGACGCTCAGTTGCAGGCTCATCAGACGCGTGCAGCGGTCACGGCGGCCGACCCCCAAGTGGTTCTCCAGCGGCGTTTCACGCCGTGCAGGCCGAACCAGGCCAGCACGCCAAGGCTGGCGAACAACCACAGCGCCATCTGGTAACTGCCGGTGCTTTGCTTGATCGCACCCATGCCGGCCGCCAGGGCAAAACCGCCGATCCCACCGGCCATGCCGATCAGGCCGGTCATCACGCCGATCTCACGGCGAAAACGCTGCGGTACCAGTTGGAACACCGCGCCGTTTCCTGCGCCGAGGCCGAGCATGGTGCAGACGAACAGCGCCAAGGCCGCGTAGGAACTGGGCAGGTTGAAGCCCACCGCCGCGATGCAGATCGCCGCCACGCTGTACATGCCGAGCAGGGTGCGGATGCCGCCGAACCGGTCGGCCAGGGCGCCGCCCAACGGGCGCATCAGGCTGCCGCCAAACACGCAGGCCGCGGTGTAGTAGCCGGCGGTAACCGGGCTCAGGCCGTACTGGTCGTTGAAGTAGCCGGGCAGGGCGCTGGCCAGGCCGATGAAACCGCCAAACGTGACGCTGTAGAAGAACATGAACCACCAGCTGTCGCGGTCACCCAGGGCCTTGAAGTAATCGGCCATGGATTTGGCCTTCGGGCGTTCTGGTGCATTGCGCGCCAGCCAGGCGAAGACGATCAGGGTAAGCACCAGCGGGATCAGGGCGAAGCCGAACACATTGCTCCAGCCAAACGCTGCGGCCAGCACCGGTGCGAGCAAGGCCGCAAACACGGTGCCGGAGTTGCCGGCGCCGGCGATGCCCATGGCCTTGCCCTGATGTTCGGCGGGGTACCACTGGGACGCCAGGGGCAGGGCGACGGCAAACGACGCACCGGCCATGCCCAGGAACACGCCCAGCAACAAGGCTTGTTCGTAGCTGTGGATACCCAGCTTCCAGGCGCCCAACAGCGCGGCGATCACGATCACCTGGCCGATCAGCCCGGCGGTTTTGGGCGACAGCTTGTCGGCCAGCATGCCCATCAGAAAGCGCAGCACGGCGCCCGCCAGGATCGGCGTCGCCACCACCAGGCCACGCTGCTGGGTGGTCAGGTGCAGGTCGGCGGCGATCTGCACCGCCAACGGGCCCAGCAGGTACCAGACCATGAAACTCAGGTCGAAATACAGGAACGCGGCAAACAGGGTCGGGGTGTGCCCGGATTTCCAGAAGCTTGATTTCATCACGCACCTCAACGGTTGGGAGTCTTGTAAGAAGGCCGGGTGATGGAACAGCCGGCGAAGGCTGCCCCACCGGCCCCATGCACTGGGGCCAAAACGAAAAAACGCCGCCACCGGGTTTGCGGGGGGCAAACCGGATGTGCGACGTCTTTGTCGTGGAGGGGCAACCGCCGTTGGTTACCTGTGATGAATGCTTAGCAAGAGGTGAGCCAAATCAGCCGAGCAGCTCACTCATGGCGATAATCTGCTCGGCCACCTGGATCAGTTTCTGCTGGCGGCTCATGGCCTGGCGGCGCATCAGGGTGTAGGCCTCTTCTTCATTGCAGCTCTTCATTTTCATCAGCATGCCCTTGGCCAGCTCGATGCGCTTGCGCTCGGCCAGTTGCTGGTCCCGCGCCTGGAGCTGGGCGCGCAGGGCCTGGTCGCTCTCGAAGCGCGCCATGGCCACGTCGAGAATCGGCTGCAGGCGCTGGGCCTGGATGCCTTCGACAATGTAGGCGCTGACGCCGGACTTGATTGCCTGGCGCATCACATTCGGGTCGTGCTCATCGGTAAACATCACGATCGGCCGTGGCTGGTCGCGGCTGACCAGCACCACCTGCTCCATCACATCGCGCCCGGGTGACTCGGTATCGATCAGGATCACGTCCGGTCGCACCGTTTCGACGCGCGCCGGCAGGTCGATGGTCAGGCCCGACTCATCGATGACCTCGAACCCGGCCTCAATCAGCGCGGCCCTAAGCCGACCGACCTTGCGCGGAGTGTCGTTGATCAACAGGATTCGCAACATATCCGTGCTCCTGTCAGCGCAAGGCTTGGCGGCTGGTGTGGTCGGTCATGGCGTGCAGGCGGAAGCTGCGCGCGTAGGCGGCGGGGTCGCTGCCGTCCCAGACCTTGCCGTCGATCAATTGGCTGCTGCGCATGTCCTGGGGGCTGCTTGAAACACCCACGGCGCTGGCGGCCTGACGGTACAGGTCCAACTGCTGGACCTGGCGGGCGATGCCCAGGTAGTCCGGGTCTTCGCGCAGCAGGCCCCAGCGGCGGAACTGGGTCATGAACCACATGCCGTCCGACAGGTAGGGCAGGTTGACCTCGCCATCGGCAAAAAAGCGCAGCGCGTGAGGGTCTTGCCACTGGTTGCCCAGCCCATCGTCATAGGTGCCCAGCAGCCGGGGTTCGATGCAGTCGAGTGGCGCATCCAGGTAGTCGCGGGCGCTGAGCAGTTGTGCGGTAGAGCGACGGTTTTCCTGGCTTTCTTCAATAAAGCGGCTGGCTTCGAGAATGGCCATCACCAGCACCCGCGCCGTGTTGGGGTATTGCTCGACAAACGCCTGGGTGCAACCGAGCACCTTTTCCGGATGATCCGGCCAGATCGCCTGGGTGGTGGCCAGGGTGAAACCTTGATGTTGCTTGACTGCGCTGGCACACCAGGGCTCGCCGACGCAAAACCCGTCGATGCGCCCAGCCTGCAGGTGCGCAACCATCTGCGGCGGCGGGACCACCACACTGTCCACGTCCTGCAAGGGGTGGATGCCTTGGCTCGCCAGCCAGTAATACAGCCACATGGCGTGTGTGCCCGTGGGAAATGTCTGGGCGAAGGTCAGTTTTGTTCGGCTTTGGTGCACGTGGCGATCCAGTGCCTCGGGAGTGGTCACGCCTTGCTGCTGCAGGCCGTGGGACAGGTTGATGCTCTGGCCGTTCCTGTTGAGGCCCATCAGCACCGCCATCTCGGTGGGCGCCACCCCGCCGATGCCCAGGTGCACGGCATAGATGAGTCCATACAGGCTGTGGGCGGCATCCAGCTCACCGCTGACCAGTTTGTCGCGCAGGTTAGCCCAGGAGGACTGGCGCTTGAGGTTCAGCGTCAGCCCGTAGGGTTGGGCGAAACCCTGGGTGGCGGCAACCACCAGTGAGGCGCAATCGGTCAGTGCCATGAAGCCCAGGTCCAGGCTGCTCTTTTCCGGAGCGTCACTGCCGTTGACCCAGGCCAACGGATTATTCACCGGGCTGTTGCCGACTGAATCGTTCATCAACACCTACCTTTTCTCTGAAAAAAAAGCGTCGTTCCCTCGGATGGCGCTATGGGCCATTGAAGGGTAACGACGCCTTTGTCTGTAGGCCTGCTCCGACGCTGGTGCGGGCCCTGATGCAATGTCTGTAGCAAGGCACATGCCACGCGATGCCGTCAGCTTTTCATCAAGATTGAACGCCGCTTGCCTTTCAGTATGGCCGCTTCGCTACGCCAGACCGCTGAGGAAACCTCACCTTGCACGCTGACTCCGCCGCAACGATGACCTGTCACCGACTATGCCGGTGGGCGTTGTGTGTCGTGTTGCTGCTCAGCTGTGCAGCGGCCTGGGGTGACGAGTACCAGGCGCAGGAGGAAAGCCTGGGCACATTTTTCAATGCACTGTTGGGGCCCTTGGGTGTGGCGGTGGTGGTCAGCCGACGGGTTGAGCGCAAGCGTGTCAGTGGAACATACGACTTTGCAGCCCCCGAACAGGTGCTGGAGGCGTTGGCTCGGCAGGAGGGATTGATCTGGCACCGCGACCGGCAAAGGCTTTACCTCTACGAGGCTGCCGAGATCAGAAGTTCGGCCGTCGTGCTCCGGCATATTTCCGTCAGCAAGCTGCGCAGCCTCATGCAAGGGGCAGGGCTGGATGAGCCCCGCTTCCCTCTGCGTGATGGCGGGCAGCGCATGTTTTATGTGTCCGGGCCGCCGAGCTATGTCGACCGCGTGCTGCAAATGGCGCAATTGATGGACCGCCGGGCCGTGAAGACGCCCGTGCAGGCGCAGGCCTTCGGCGTGGTGGAGGTGCTTCACCATTTTGTAGCGGACCGCCAGGCGGGCACCGGTGCAGATCAACCTGTGGTACCGGGGATGGTTTCGATGATCGAGGCCCTGCTGGCGCGTAAACAGAAGAGCCTGCTGGCAGACAAGGGCTTTGCGGTCATTGCCTACCCCGACACCAACAGTTTGCTGGTCAGGGGCACACCTGCGCAGGTGCGGCTGGTCAAGCAATGGGTGGCGGAACTGGACGTGCCCCAACAGACGAATGAAGCACCGCCCTCTGACGTCACTCAATGAATTGAAGGGCGAAACCAGTGGTGAACCTTGGCATGGGTAGCGAATTGTCTTACCGGGTACTTCCGGAAGTCGTCGGGTCTATGGGCTTTGTCCTGCCGTACGTTGCAGAACAGGTTTTTATAGTCGTGGCGTTGATTGGGCAACCGGTGCAGGAAATAGTGATTTCAATGTCGAACGTCGGATACAGAGGTGTGCATGGCCGTCGCAAGTGATGGGTTGGCGACGGCCCTGGTTTTTGATCGCTGGACCTTGCACGGCGATGGCCGGTTGACGGGGGAGGGCGCGGACATTCAATTGCCGCCCAAGGAGGGCCAGGTACTGCGCTTGCTGCTGGCTTCCGGTGGGGCGCTGATGACCAAGGATCGCTTGCTGGAACAGGCATGGCCCCGGGGTGAGGTGGCCGAGGAGTCGCTGACGCGGTGCATCTACGCGTTGCGCAAGCACCTGAAGGCCGACAAGGGGTTTATCAAGACGATCTATGGCCGGGGGTACCGTTTTACTTGCGCGGTGCAGGCCGAAGAACCGAGGGTATGTTCGGTGTGCGGGCAGGCCCGAAATGGCTAGTGCGTGGAGCAGGAGCCTGCTGCTGGCTCTGTGGATGGGCAGCAACACGGCGTTGGCCGACTGCTGGGACGAAGCTGCCAGCCGCTATGACCTTGAGCCTGAGTTGCTGCAGGCCATCGCTGCCGTGGAGTCGGGTTATCGCACGCAAGCGGTCAACTACGACAACCGCAACGGCACGCGAGATATCGGCTTGATGCAGATCAACAGCATTCATTTGCCGCGCCTGCTCAAGCAAGGCATTACCGAAGAGCGGCTATTGAACGAGCCTTGCCTTTCGGTGGAGGTAGGCGCGTCGATCCTTGCCGAATTCGTCCGGCGTTTCGGTTACAACTGGACGGCAGTGGGCTCCTACAATGTGGGGCCGGGCCCGGGCCCGCAGCGTGAAGCCTTGCGCATGCGCTACGCCGAAAAGATCTGGGCGCGCTATGAGGCGCTGGTAGCGCGGCGCTATTGACGATTGGACGGCATGCCTCGCGCGCGCGCCGTGACCCCGGCTATAATCGCCGCCACCTTTACCGCCATCCGAGTCTAGCCCGCCCATGTATACCCTGGCCCGCCAGCTGTTGTTCAAACTCTCTCCGGAAACCTCCCACGATCTGTCCCTGGACCTGATCGGTGCCGGTGGCCGACTGGGGCTCAATGGCCTGGTATGCAAGGCGCCGGCGAAAATGCCGGTGTCGGTGATGGGGCTGGACTTCCCCAACCCGGTCGGCCTGGCTGCCGGCCTGGACAAGAACGGCGCGGCCATCGATGGCTTCGCACAGCTGGGTTTCGGTTTTGTCGAAATCGGCACCGTGACCCCACGGCCACAACCGGGCAACCCCAAGCCACGCATCTTCCGCCTGCCGGAAGCCGAGGCGATCATCAACCGCATGGGCTTCAACAACCTGGGGGTTGATCACCTGCTGTCACGGGTGCAGGCGGCGAAGTACACGGGGATTCTCGGGATCAATATCGGCAAGAACTTCGACACCCCGGTTGAACGTGCGGTGGATGACTACCTGATCTGCCTGGACAAGGTCTACGCCCACGCCAGCTACGTCACCGTCAACGTCAGTTCGCCCAATACCCCGGGCCTGCGCAGCCTGCAGTTCGGCGATTCCCTCAAGCAATTGCTCGAGGCCCTGCGTCAGCGCCAGGAAGACCTGGCCATGCGCCACGGCAAGCGCGTGCCGCTGGCCATCAAGATTGCCCCGGACATGAGCGATGAAGAAACCGTACTGGTGGCCCAGGCCCTGGTGGATTCGGGCATGGACGCTGTGATTGCGACCAACACCACCCTCAGCCGTGTCGGTGTCGAAGGGCTGGCCCATGGTGACGAGGCGGGCGGTCTGTCGGGCGCGCCGGTGCGTGACAAGAGCACTCATATCGTCAAGGTACTGGCCGCCGAGTTGGCGGGGCGCCTGCCGATCATCGCCGTGGGTGGCATCACCGAAGGCAAGCATGCGGCCGAGAAAATCGCGGCCGGTGCCAGCCTGGTGCAGTTGTACTCGGGCTTTATCTACAAGGGCCCGGAACTGATTCGCCAGTCGGTGGATGCGATCGCTGCACTGCGCTGATGCTTCTATTGCAGGAGCAGGCTTGTGTGGGAGCGGGCTTGCTCGCGAAAGCGGTGGGTCAGTGAAACAAGTTTCGACTGAAAGAACGCCTTCGCGAGCAAGCCCGCTCCCACAGTGAGTCCGAGTACGTCGGGTAGTTTTTCCCAGCCAATAAAAAGGGCTCCATAAAGGAGCCCCCTGGGCCGAAGCCCGCCGCCCGGATGGGGCGTGCATGGTAAGTCGTTACAAATCCAAAGGTGGTGTGTCGGAATTAAGTGCCCTGATTAGCCGACGGCGTGAAGTTCGTTGAGTCTGTGGATGCCCGCAGTGCCAGTCATACCGTCCCAGTTGTCGCCGCGTCCTTCTCGCCAGCCGTTGATCCAGGCTTGGCGTACCGACGGTAGAGTAAATGGGCAAAGCTCACGGGATTTTCCATGAACGCCATATTGATATCCGCGTAAAAATGCTCTTTCCAACGGATCACGCTTAAGTCTTCTCATAGGGTGTTTCCCTCACTTGTTGACTGTCTAGATATCCTTCGGCCTCGTCCGAGGCCGGGCAGAGTTTTTCTGCCGTTGGTGGGCTCGCTGCCGGCGTGGCGAGCCAATGTGTCGGCGTCGTTACGGCGCCAACCTGTGTTGAGTTCTAACCAATAGGTCACATGGATTCAATGACCGTTTTGTCATAAGCACGTAACGATAACGATGCTATAGCCATAAGCTGGGATGGCTTTTCGCCCCATTTGTCTGGCAAAGCCAGCTATGATGCACCCTGCATAGAGGATGGGTTTAATCCTTTAGTGAGAATGCCCGCTCGTTGCAGTCGGTTATTATTCGACGAAGGGTCGGAATATTTCTTTTTGTTGCCATCGTTTATTTATCTGCCCCGGCAATCACGGCCCAAAGGCCCGGCAGCCGGGGTGGGACGGCACATTCGTGCCACGCGAGCACTCTTCAAGAAAAGTGCTTGATTGAAAACCGAGCCGGCGATGCGTCGCCCGTTCATTTATTGCTGAAAAGCCTGGAATGCCCCATGTCGGACCGTTTTGAACTCTTCCTCACCTGCCCCAAGGGCCTCGAAGGCCTGCTGATCGAGGAAGCCGTCGGGCTTGGCCTTGAGGACGCCCGCGAGCACACCTCGGCCGTGCGCGGCATGGCCGACATGGAAACCGCCTATCGCCTGTGCCTCTGGTCGCGCCTGGCCAACCGCGTGTTGCTGGTGCTCAAGCGCTTCCCGATGAAGGACGCCGAGGACCTCTACCACGGCGTGCTGGATATCGAATGGGCCGACCACATGGTGCCGGATGGCACCCTGGCGGTGGAATTCAGCGGTCACGGTTCGGGCATCGACAACACCCACTTCGGCGCCTTGAAGGTCAAGGACGCTATCGTCGACAAACTGCGCACGCCGACCGGCGAGCGCCCGTCCATCGACAAGATCAACCCGGACCTGCGCATCCACCTGCGCCTGGACCGTGGCGAAGCCATTCTTTCCCTTGATCTGTCCGGCCACAGCCTGCACCAGCGCGGCTATCGCCTGCAGCAGGGCGCGGCGCCGCTGAAGGAAAACCTGGCTGCCGCAATCCTGATCCGCGCCGGCTGGCCGCGCATTGCTGCCGAAGGCGGTGCGCTGAGCGACCCGATGTGCGGCGTGGGCACCTTCCTGGTCGAGGGCGCGATGATCGCCGCCGACATGGCCCCCAACCTCAACCGCGAACTGTGGGGCTTCACCACCTGGCTGGGTCACGTCCCGGCGTTGTGGAAGAAGTTGCACGCCGAGGCCGCCGAACGTGCCGCCATCGGCATGAACAAGCCGCCGCTGTGGATCCGGGGCTACGAAGCCGACCCGCGTCTGATCCAGCCCGCGCGCAACAACATCGAGCGTGCTGGCCTGAGCCATTGGATCAAGGTGTACCAGGGCGAAGTCGGCACCTTCGAGCCGCGCCCGGACCAGAACCAGAAAGGCCTGGTCATCTGCAACCCGCCTTACGGCGAGCGTTTGGGTGATGAAGCCAGCCTGTTGTACCTCTACCAGAACCTCGGCGAGCGTCTGCGCCAAGCGTGCATGGGCTGGGAGGCGGCGGTGTTCACCGGCGCGCCCGACCTAGGCAAGCGCATGGGCATCCGCAGCCACAAGCAGTATTCGTTCTGGAACGGCGCATTGCCGTGCAAGTTGCTGCTGATCAAGGTCAACCCGGACCAGTTCGTCACCGGCGAGCGCCGCACCCCGGAGCAGCGCCAGGCCGAGCGTGAGCAAGCCGCTTATGATCAAGCCCCGGCTGCGCCGCAAGAGCGCCAATACAACAAGAACGGCAACCCGATCAAACCCGCACCGGCACCTGTGGTCGAGCAAGCGCGGCTGAGCGAAGGCGGTCAGATGTTCGCCAACCGCCTGCAGAAGAACCTCAAGTTGCTGGGCAAGTGGGCCAAGCGTGAAGGCGTGGATTGCTACCGTGTGTACGACGCCGACATGCCGGAATACTCCATGGCCATCGACCTGTACCACGATTGGGTGCATGTGCAGGAATACGCCGCGCCTAAATCCATCGACCCGGAAAAAGCCTCCGCGCGTATGTTCGATGCCCTGGCTGCCATTCCCCAGGCGCTGAACATCGACAAGAGCCGCGTGGTGGTCAAGCGTCGCGAGCGCCAGAGCGGCACCAAGCAGTACGAGCGCCAGAGCGCCCAAGGCAAGTTCACCGAGGTCAGCGAGGGCGGCGTGAAGTTGCTGGTCAACCTCACCGACTACTTGGACACCGGCCTGTTCCTCGATCACCGCCCGATGCGCCTGCGCATCCAGAAGGAAGCGGCCGGCAAGCGCTTCCTCAACCTGTACTGCTACACCGCGACCGCCAGTGTGCATGCAGCCAAGGGCGGCGCGCGCAGCACCACCAGCGTCGACCTGTCCAAGACCTACCTGGACTGGGCCCGCCGCAACTTCTCCCTCAACGGTTTCTCCGACAAGAACCGCTTGGAGCAGGGTGATGTGATGGCCTGGCTGGAGGCCAGCCGCGATGAGTTCGACCTGATCTTCATCGACCCGCCGACCTTCTCCAACTCCAAGCGCATGGAAGGCATCTTCGACGTACAGCGTGACCACGTGCAGTTGCTCGACCTGGCCATGGCGCGCCTGGCACCGGGCGGCGTGCTGTACTTCTCGAACAACTTCCGCAAGTTCGCGCTGGAGGACAACCTCAGCGAACGCTACGCGGTCGAGGAAATCAGCGACAAGACCATCGACCCGGACTTTGCGCGCAATGCCAAGATCCATCGGGCGTGGAAAATCACCGCGCGCTGATCGCCGTGACACAAAAGCCGCAAGCCTGATTATTCCGGGTTTGCGGCTTTTTTACGCTGGTCAAACCCTGGGCCGCTAGCTATAACTAAGGCCTAGCCAAAGTGACACCCCCCGCACGCTGGCGTTGTGAGTGTTGCCTATGCCGATGCAAGCCGTCCGCCCGAAAATCCTTGGCTTTATCAGTGAGCAGGCGTCGGCTTGGCTGGTGGCATTGGTGGTGTTATTGGCCGGTTGCGCGCTGACGGCCATCATCGCGTGGGCGGCTGCCGACCTCTATCAACAGCAGGTTCGCCAACGTTTCCAGCTGCTCGTCAACGAACGCTACACCCGTCTTCAAGAGCGCTTCGAGGACCAGGAACAACGCCTGGGCAGCCTGCGGCGTTTCTTCGTCAACTCCGATGATGTCTCCCGCGAAGAGTTTGACGGCTTCGCCCAACCCCTGCTGTTGCGCGCTCGGGCCTATGCCTGGGCGCCTCGGATTTTTCGCGACCAACGCAGCCAGTTTGAACAGGAAATCTCCCGTCAGCGCGGCACGCCTTTCAGCATTCGGGAGCTGAACTCGTCGGGCGACCTGGCTCCCGCTGCCGAGCGCGATGAATACGTACCGGTGTTGTACAGCCAGACCCAGAGCCTGCTCGGTTCGCCCCTGGGCTTTGACTTGCTGGCCCAACCCCTGCGGCGTTCGGCCCTTGAACGTGCACAAAAGACTGGCAAGCCTGCGGTGTCCCAGCCCATGCAACTGGTGGGCGTTGAGCCCGCTTATGCTGCCGGCGTGCTGCTGGTGGCGCCGGTCAGCAAGCTATCGGAAACCGAGCCCTTCGGTTTTGTGATGGCGGTGATCAGCATGCGCCAACTGGTTGCCGACGGCTTGCCCAAGCCGAACCGCGACAACCTGGTGATGCAGATCATCGACACTTCAGACACCCAGCAACGCGTGCTCTACGCTTCCAGCAACGCGGTGGGCGACAGCGATCTTACGGCCGCGCGCCGTCTCAGCCTGGGCGATCATGTCTATGCCCTGAACCTGCGGGCGAGCCAGGTGTTCGACCTGGCCAATCACTCCTCCCTGAGCACCATCTTGACCATGGGCGGGCTGCTTAGCCTGTTGCTCAGTGCCTTGCTTTATGTGTTGGTCAGCCAGCGCCAGCGGGCGCTGAAGATGGTCGAGCAGCGCACTGAACAATTGCGTTTGCGTGAGCAGGAATTGCGGGGCGCACACGGGCAATTGCGCAGTGTGCTGAACGCCGCCACCCAGGTCGCGATCATCGCCACGGATTTGCGTGGGGTGATCAATACCTTTAACGCCGGTGCCGAGCAGATGCTGGGGTTCAAGGCTGACGCGGTGCTGGGGCGCATGACCCTGGAAAGCCTGCACCTGGCATCGGAGCTGGACGCACGCGCCGCCAGCTTGAGCGTGACCTTGGGCAAACGCATTCCCCCAAGCCAGGCGATGCTGGTGGAAAGCCCGGACAATCTGCACGAGGCCAGGGAGTGGACGCTGCTGCGCCAGGACGGCAGCCAACTGACCGTGAATATGCTTGGTACGGTATTGCTGGATGACCATGGCCTGTGGATCGGGCACTTGGCGATCTACCTGGATGTCACCGAGCAGAAACGCGCCTACGAAGCCTTGGCCGCACGCGACCGCCTGCTGAAAAAGCTCAGCGCTCATGTGCCCGGCGGGATCTTCCAATTCACCCTGGAACCCCAGGACCAATGGCGTTTCATCTACGCCAGCGATGGCATGCGCGATATCTATGAAATCGAGCCGGGGGTGCTGCAGCAGGACGCGAGCAAGGTGTTCGAGCGCATTCACCCGCTGGACGCAGAGCGGGTGCGGGTGTCGATTCGCCTGTCAGCCTTGCAGTTGAGCCATTGGCGCGAAGAGTATCGCGTGCTGTTGCCGCAACGCGGCCTGCGCTGGATTCGGGGTGAAGCGACGCCAGAAGAACTGCCGGGCGGCGGTACGTTGTGGCATGGCTATGTGTCGGACATTTCCGACCTCAAGCGGGTGGAGGAGGAGTTGCGTGCGCTCTCGATTACCGACTCCCTCACCGGCATCCATAACCGGCGCTATTTCCAGGATCGCCTCAAGGCCGAGATGAGCCGGCTCAACCGCACCTCGGGGGCGTTGTCGTTGATCATGCTCGACATTGACCACTTCAAGCGCATCAACGATCAGCACGGCCACGGAGTGGGCGACGGTGTATTGCAGGAAGTGTGCAAGCGCATCAGCCAGCGCCTGCGCCGCACCGACGTGTTCTGCCGCCTGGGGGGCGAAGAGTTTGTGGTGCTGTGCCCCAACACCGATGCAGGCCAGGCCTACAGCCTGGCGATGGAACTGTGGCAGGCCTTGCGCAGTGTGCCGATGGAGTCGGTTGGGGTGGTGACCGCGAGCTTTGGCGTGGCCAGTTGGCGGGTCGATGAAGGCATCGATGGGCTGTTGCTGCGCGCGGATTCGGCGGTGTATATGGCCAAGCAGGCGGGTCGGGACCGTGTGGAGGCTGAACGGCTGAGCGCCTGATCCTCGACGCATGACAACTGTGGGAGCGGGCTTGCTCGCGAATACGCAGTGTCAGTCTCAGATGTATCGACTGATCCACCGCTTTCGCGAGCAAGCCTGCTCCCACTGGGTGTTGCGTGTTGCCTAGAGGACCGGGGCGGCGGCCACCGCTTTGGGCTGGCGATACAGGTCGAGCAACACCTGATCCAGCACGGACGAAGCGCCCCACGGTTTCGAGTCGTTGAGGATCGCCACCACCACCCAGCTGTTGCCGTTGTTGTCACGGCTGAACCCGGCGATGGCGCGCACGGTATTCAAGGTGCCGGTCTTCACGTGGGCTTCGCCGCGCATGGCCGTGGTTTTCAGGCGTTTGCGCATGGTGCCGTCGGTGCCGGCAATCGGCAGCGAGCTGATGTATTCCGCCGCGTAAGGCCCTTTCCAGGCCGCTTGCAGCATGGCCGCCATCTCACGGGCGCTGACCCGTTCGGCGCGGGACAGGCCGGAGCCGTTCTCCATCACCAGGTGCGGCGCGGTGATGCCTTTTTTCGCCAGCCATTGGCGCACCACGCGTTGCGCAGCCTTGGCGTCGTCGCCGTCGGCATCGTTGCGGAACTGCGCGCCCAGGCTCAGGAACAACTGCTGGGCCATGGTGTTGTTACTGTATTTGTTGATGTCGCGGATGATCTCGGCCAGGTCCGGCGAGAATGCGCGGGCCAGCACTTTCGCGTCTTTGGGCACAGGCGCCTGGATATCGCGGCCCTGGATGGTGCCGCCCAGTTCCTGCCAGATCGCGCGTACGGCGCCGGCGGTGTAGGTGGCGTGGTCAAGCAGCGACAGGTAGGTCTGCGAGCTGCACCCATCGCCCAGTTGACCACTGACGGTGACGGTGACGCTGCCATCGGCCGCCGTGACCGGGTTGTAGCGTACGTCGCCGGTGCACTGCTTGGCGTTGGAGACTTTCACCTGGTTGTCGATGCGAATGCTGGCAATCGGCGGTTCGACCGACACGATCACCCGGCCCGAATCGTTGCGGGTCACGAAGCGCAGGGCCTTGAGGTTGACCAACAGGGCGTCCGGCTTGACCAGGAACGGCTTGTTCTCGTCGTTACCGTCGTCGTTGAACTCCGGCAATTGCGGCTGGTTGAAGAAGCCGCGGTCCAGCACCAGGTCGCCGGTGACTTGCTGCACGCCGTTGGCACGCAGGTCACGCATCAGCAGCCAGAGCTTTTCCATGTTCAGCTTGGGGTCGCCGCCACCCTTGAGGTACAGGTTGCCGTGCAACACGCCGCCGCTGAGGGTGCCGTCGGTGTAGAACTCGGTTTTCCACTGGTGGTTGGGGCCGAGCATTTCCAGGGCGGCGTAGGTGGTGACCAGCTTCATGGTGGAGGCGGGGTTGACCGACACGTCGGCGTTGAACACGGTGGGGGTGCCGGGGCCGTTGAGCGGCAGCATCACCAGGGACAGGGAGGTGTTGGGAATCTTGGCTTTCTGCAGGGCCTGTTGGACATTCGGCGGCAGCGTGTTGTTGATCGGGGCGGCGGTGACGGAAAAGGCCAGGGGCAGGAGAACACTGGCAAGCAAAAAGGGACGCAAAGATTTGATCATAAGAAGTAAAACCCTACTGCTGAGGAGGGTGAAAAAGGCGAGGGGTAAATAGGAAAAATCCCTCAATGGTCATGAAAGTGTCGGCATTATGCCCCAAGGTGGATCCACTTGTAGCTGAACGATAGCTGGTATTGGGCGTTTTTTTTGCGGGCCAATGGCCGCCTGTCCCAGAGAGTCGGGCAATCGCCGCCTTAAACTGCTAAAGTGCCGCCCGTTATTACTTAAGAGGATTGTTCCAATGGCGACTAACCGTTCCCAGCGTCTGCGCAAAAAACTGTGCGTTGATGAATTTCAAGAGCTGGGTTTCGAACTGAACCTGGACTTCAAAGAAGACCTGAGTGAAGAAGCGACCGACGCTTTCCTCGAAGCATTCATTAAAGAAGCCATGGAAGCCAATGGCCTGGGCTATGTTGGCGGCGATGACTTCGGTCTGGTTTGCCTGCAGAAGCGTGGCTCGGTCAACGAAGAGCAGCGCGTAGCTGTTGAAAGCTGGCTCAAAGGCCGCAGCGAACTGAAAAGCGCTGAAGTCAGCCCGCTGCTGGACGTGTGGTATCCGGAAAAGCCGATCAACGCGGCTAAGTGATACTCAAAAAAACGGCGACCTGAGGGTCGCCGTTTTTTTATGCCTTGCGCCAGTTCAGAATCAGCAGCGTCAACACCCCCGCCACAATCCCCCAGAACGCCGAACCGATGGAGAACAGCGTCAAGCCAGACGCGGTGACCATAAAGGTGATCAGCGCCGCTTCCCGCTCCTTCGGCTCATTCATGGCAATGCTCAAGCCATTGATGATCGAGCCAAACAGCGCCAAGGCTGCAATCGACAGCACCAGTTCCTTGGGCAAGGCGGCGAACAATGCCGCCAAGGTAGCGCCAAACACCCCGGCAATCCCGTAGAACACACCGCACCACACCGCTGCGGTGTAGCGTTTGTTGCGGTCTTCATGGGCATGGGGGCCGGTGCAGATGGCCGCGCTGATCGCCGCCAGGTTGATGCCGTGGGAACCGAAGGGCGACAGCACCAGGGAAGCCAAGCCGGTGGCTGTGATCAGCGGCGAGGCCGGCACGGTGTAGCCATCAGCGCGCAGCACGGCAACACCGGGCATGTTCTGCGAGGTCATGGCCACCACAAACAGCGGGATGCCGATGCTGATGGTGGCGGCCAGGGAGAAGTGCGGGGTGGTCCACACCGGCGTCGCCACTTCCAGGTGAAAGCCGCTGAAATCCAGCAACCCCATCAGCCCCGACAGTGCGGTGCCGATCACCAATGCGGCCAGTACCGCGTAGCGCGGCGACAGGCGCTTGATCACCAGGTAAGTGAAAAACATCCCCAGCACCAGGCCGGTGCGATGCTGCGCGGCGACGAAGATCTCGCTGCCGATCTTGAACAGGATGCCGGCGAGCAAGGCCGCCGCCAGCGATGCCGGGATACGCTTGACCAGTTTTTCAAAGCTGCCGGTCAGCCCGCAAATCGTCACCAGCACCGCGCAAGTGATGTAGGCACCGATGGCTTCGCCATAACTCACGCCGCCCAGGCTGGTGATCAACAGCGCCGCGCCGGGGGTGGACCAGGCAATGGTGATCGGCGTGCGATAGCGCAGGGACAGGCCGATGCTGCACACTGCCATGCCGATGGAGATCGCCCAGATCCACGAGGAAATCTGCGCCGTGGTCAAGCCAGCCGCCTGGCCGGCCTGGAACATCAGCACCAGGGAGCTGGTGTAGCCGGTCATCATGGCGATGAAACCGGCCACGACGGCGGACGGCGAAGTGTCGGCCAACGGGCGCAACGGCGCTTGGGTGGCGTGTGTCATGGCGAGGTGTTCCTTTTACCTGAGGCTTTTTACCGATGAAGGCGCGGATTCAAGCCTAAACTCAAACGTAACCACTCATTGCAATACAGCCGACACCGCAAACAGCCGTACAGTGTGTTGGCGCAACCGGTTGTGTACAATGTGCCCTGGTTTTAGGTGATACTTGCCAGCGACACGCTGTTGCCGTATTACGATAAAGCTGCCGCATTACCGTCAATTCGCCGCCGTTCTCCAAACCCGAGTGCCCATGAACGAACAGTTGCAACCTCTCAAGAAACAACCGCGAGCTGGCAAGGCCGGTCGCAGCGGAACCCAGGACGATATCGTCTATGCGCATATCTTCGAGGCGATCCTTGAACAACGCCTGGCACCCGGTACCAAATTGAGTGAAGAGGCACTGGGCGAAATCTTTGGCGTCAGCCGCACCATCATTCGCCGTGCGCTGTCGCGCCTGGCCCATGAAGGCGTGGTGCTGCTGCGGCCCAATCGCGGTGCCGTGGTTGCCAGCCCGAGTGTCGAAGAGGCCCGCCAGGTGTTCATGGCGCGGCGTCTGGTGGAGCGCGCGATCACCGAGCTGGCGGTGCAGCACGCCACCGCCGAGCAACTGGCCGAACTGCGCCAGATGGTCAACGACGAGCGCGACAGTTTCTCCCGGGGCGATCGCGGTGCGGGCATTCGTCTTTCCGGCGAATTCCACCTCAAGCTGGCCGAAGCGGCGAAGAACGCGCCGTTGATCAGCTTCCAGCGCAGCCTGGTGTCGCAGACCTCGTTGATCATCGCCCAGTACGAAAGCGGCAACCGCTCGCACTGCTCCTACGATGAACACACCCAGTTGATCGATGCGATCGAAGCGCGGGACGCGGTGCTGGCGGTGGATTTGATGATGCACCACATGGATCACATCGACAGCAAGCTCAACCTCGATGAAGAGAGCGCGTCGGATGATTTGCATGCGGTGTTTTCGCACCTGTTGCAGACCAAGAAGCCAGGGCGCTCCTCGATCAAACTCTGAGCCCAATAAAAAATGTGGGGGCCGGCTTGTGTGCGAGCTGGCTTGCCTGCGATGGCATCACCTGGGTCTAACAGAAAGACCGAGGTGTCTGCATCGCAGGCAAGCCAGCTCCCACACAAGCCCGCTCCCACATTGGGTTTTGTGGTGTACCTGAAATTAGCGCTGGTGTACGAGCTGCCCCGCCGCATACGTCTGCAACACCGTCCGATCATCCCCCAGCGTCATCAACACAAACAACGTCTCGGCGATGTTGTTCGCCTGTTTCAAGCGATAGCTCAGCAACGGCGTGGCGTTGTAATCCAGTACCAGGAAGTCCGCATCGGTGCCCGGCTGCAGCGTGCCGATCTTGTCTTCCAAGCGCAGCGCACGGGCACCGCCCAGGGTTGCCAGGTACAGCGACTTGAACGGGCTCAACCGCGCGCCCTGCAACTGCATCACCTTGTACGCTTCATTCAAGGTTTGCAGCAGCGAGAAGCTGGTGCCGCCGCCCACGTCGGTGCCCAGGCCTACGTTGAGTTTGTGTTTTTCCGCCATCGGCAGGTTGAACAAGCCACTGCCGAGGAAGAAGTTCGACGTAGGGCAGAACGCAACCGCCGAGCCGGTTTCTGCCAGGCGCGCGCATTCGTCGTCACACAAGTGTACGCCGTGGGCAAACACCGAGCGCTCGCCGAGCAGTTTGTAGTGGTCGTACACATCCAGGTAGCCGTTGCGCTCCGGGAACAGTTCCTTCACCCACTCGACTTCCTGCTTGTTCTCACTGATGTGGGTCTGCATGTACAGGTCCGGGTATTCGCCCAGCAATTGCCCGGCCAGTGCCAGTTGTTCCGGCGTGCTGGTCGGCGCAAAGCGTGGGGTGACCGCGTAGTGCAGGCGGCCCTTGCCGTGCCAGCGTTCGATCAGTGTCTTGCTTTCCTGGTAGCCGCTTTCGGCGGTGTCGGTGAGGTAGTCCGGCGCGTTGCGGTCCATCATCACCTTGCCGGCGATCATGCGCAGGTCGAGTTTCTCGGCCGCTTCGAAGAATGCATTCACCGACTGCGGGTGAACGCTGCCGAACACCAGTGCGGTGGTGGTGCCGTTGCGCAACAGTTCCTTGATGAAGATATCCGCGACTTCCTCGGCATGGGCCTTGTCGGCGAACTGGCTTTCGCACGGGAAGGTGTAGGTGTTGAGCCAATCCAGCAACTGCTCGCCGTAGGCGCCGACCATGCCGGTTTGCGGCAGGTGGATGTGGGTGTCGATCAGGCCGGGGGTGATCAGTGCGTCCTGGTAGTGAGTGACTTCGATGTCGGCGGGCAATGTCGGCAACAAATCACCGGCATGGCCGATGGCGCTGATCTGGCCGTTTTCGATCACCAGCAGGCCGTCTTCAAAGTACTCATAGGAGGCTTCGATCCCCACTTGCGCAGGGTCGGCGATGCTGTGCAGGAGGGCGGCACGGTAGGCTTTGCGAGTCAAAGGCATGGTGATCTCAATTCAAATGGCTTGGCTGCGGCGTGACGCCGGCAGCAGTTTGGCAATGGGTTCGGCGCTGGCGGTGTGCTGGCCGAAATTGGCGTTATAGGTGGCGATGATTTCGCCGGCGATGGAGATAGCGATCTCCACCGGCAATTTGCCCTTCACCTCGGTGAGGCCCATGGGGCAACGCATGCGTTGCAGCTGCGCGGCGTCAAAGCCGCGATCACGCAGGCGATGTTCGAACTTGACGCGCTTGGTCTTCGAACCGATCAGGCCGAAGTAGGCGAAGTCGTTGCGCTTGAGCAGGGCGGCGGTGAGTTCCAGGTCCAGCGCGTGATTGTGGGTCATCACGATGCAGTAACTGCCCACCGGCAGGTCGGCAATTTCATCGACCGGCTCTTCGCTGACGATTTTACGCACGCCTTGCGGGATATGTTCCGGAAACTCCTGGTCACGGGAATCGATCCAGCGCACCCGGCACGGCAGGCTCGCCAGCAACGGCACCAGTGCGCGCCCCACGTGGCCGGCGCCAAACACGGCGATCTGCGCCTGCACCTGGCCCATGGGTTCGAACAGCAACACGGTCACGCCCCCGCAGCACTGGCCCAGGCTGGCGCCGAGGCTGAAGCGCTCCAGGTGGGTGTTCTGCTGGCCACGCACGAGCATGTCCCGGGCGATCTGCATCGCTTTGTATTCCAGGTGGCCGCCGCCGATGGTGTCGAAGGTTTGCGAGGCGCTGATCACCATTTTGGAACCGGCGTTGCGTGGCGTGGAGCCGAGTTCTTCGATGATGGTCACCAGCACGCAGGGTTCACCGCGGTTCTGCAGGTCGGCGAGGGCGCTGATCCAGTTGTTCATGTTCACCTCAACATCTCTGTTGTCAGTTCTGCCGTCTTCGCGAGCAAGCCCGCTCCCACAGGGGAATGCATTTCAAATGTGGGAGCGGGCTTGCTCGCGAAAGCAGCGCCCCGGTCTAAAGCGAAGCCATCTCGGTTTCAGTTTCCACAGGCGATGCAGCTTTCAACTGCCGCATCTGCTCACACCCCCACAACACCCGCTCCGGCGTCGCCGGCGCATCGATCTTCGGCTGATGGCGATAGTCGCCCAGGCTCGCCACCGCATCCTTGATCGCGCACCACGAGGCAATCCCGAGCATGAACGGCGGCTCGCCCACGGCCTTGGAATGGAACACCGTGTCTTCCGGGTTCTTGCGGTTCTCCACCAGCTTCACCCGCAGGTCCAGGGGCATGTCGGCCACGGCCGGGATTTTGTAGCTGGCCGGGCCGTTGGTCATCAGCTTGCCCTTGTTGTTCCACACCAGCTCTTCCATGGTCAGCCAGCCCATGCCCTGGATGAAGCCGCCTTCCACCTGGCCGATGTCGATGGCCGGGTTCAGCGAGGCGCCCACGTCATGCAGGATGTCGGTGCGCAGCATCTTGTATTCGCCGGTCAGGGTATCGACGATCACTTCGCAGCACGCTGCGCCAAAGGCGAAGTAGTAGAACGGCCGACCCCGTGACTGGCTGCGGTCGTAGTAGATTTTCGGGGTCTTGTAGAAGCCGGTGCTCGACAGCGAGACCTGGGCGAAATACGCCTGCTGGATCAACGCCTCGAACGTCAGGATCTGGTCACGCACCCGCACATGGCCGTTGTGGAATTGCACATCCGCTTCGCTCACGTCGTATTTGCGCGCGGCGAACTCCACCAGGCGCTGCTTGATGGTTTCGGCAGCATTCTGTGCGGCCTTACCGTTCAGGTCGGCACCGCTGGAAGCGGCGGTTGGCGAGGTGTTGGGCACCTTGTCGGTGTTGGTCGCGGTGATCTGCACGCGGTCGATTTCCACTTGGAACACTTCGGCCACCACTTGCGCGACCTTGGTGTTCAAACCCTGGCCCATCTCGGTGCCGCCATGGTTCAGGTGGATGCTGCCGTCGGTGTAGATGTGAATCAGCGCACCGGCCTGGTTGAGGAAGCTGGCGGTAAACGAAATGCCGAACTTCACCGGGGTCAGCGCCAGGCCTTTTTTCAGGATCGGGCTGTGGGCGTTGTACAGGCGGATCGCTTCGCGGCGCTCGGCGTATTGGCTGCTGGCTTCCAGCTCGGCGGTCATCTCTTCGAGCATGTTGTGCTCGACGGTCTGGTAGTAGTGGGTGACGTTGCGCTCGGTCTTGCCGTAGTAGTTGGCCTTGCGCACCGCCAGCGGGTCCAGCGCCAGGTGGCGGGCGATGGCGTCCATCACCTCTTCGATGGCGACCATGCCTTGCGGGCCGCCGAAGCCGCGATAGGCGGTGTTGGACGCGGTGTTGGTCTTGCAGCGGTGGCCGTTTACCGTGGCGTCGCCCAGGTAATACGAGTTGTCGGAGTGGAACATGGCCCGGTCGACAATCGAGTTGGACAGGTCCGGCGAGCAGCCGCAATTGCCTGCCAGTTCCAGGTTGATCCCGTGCAGGCGACCGTTGTCGTCAAAACCCACGTCGTATTCGATATAGAAGGGGTGGCGCTTGCCGGTCATCAGCATGTCTTCGACGCGCGGCAGGCGCATCTTGGTCGGCTGGCCGGTGAGGCGTGCAACCACCGCACACAGGCACGCGGGGCTGGCGGCCTGGGTTTCCTTGCCGCCAAAACCACCGCCCATGCGGCGCATGTCCACGACGATCTTGTTCATCGACACGTCCAGCACTTCGGCCACCAGCTTCTGCACTTCGGTGGGGTTTTGTGTGGAGCAGTAGACGATCATGCCGCCGTCTTCGGTGGGCATTACCGAGGAAATCTGGGTTTCCAGGTAAAAGTGTTCCTGGCCGCCGATGTGCAGGGTGCCCTGGATACGGTTTTTTGCCGTGGCCAATGCGCCCGCCGAATCGCCGCGCTGGTGGGTGTGGCTGTCGAGCACAAAGTGCTTCTTGCGAAACGCCTCGACCACGTCCAGCACCGGCTCCAGGTCTTCGTATTCGATCACGGCGGCCATCGCCGCTTTGCGTGCGGTTTCCAGGTCGCGGGCCGCCACCGCCAGCACCACCTGGCCAACGAACTGCACGGTGTCGATGGCCAGCAACGGGTCGCCGGGCATCAGCGGGCCGATGTCTTTCAGGCCCGGCACGTCTTCGTGGGTGATGGCAATGCGCACGCCTTCAAAGGCGTAGCAGGGCGCGGTGTCGATGCTGATGATGCGCGCATGGGCGCGGTCGGACATGCGTGCATACAGGTGCAACTGGTTGGGGAATTCCAGGCGGTCATCGATGTACTGCGCTTCACCGGACACATGCTTGGCGGCGCTGTCATGCTTGACGCTGCGGCCCACACCGGAGGTGAGGTCCTGGGCGAACAGCTCGGCCAGTTCAGCCTGGGTTTTAACGACGGCGTGATGGTTAGACATAAGCGGTCACCCGAGTCTCGATGTGTGGCGTTTGCAGCTCGATGAAGTATTTGCGCAGCAGGTTCTGGGCGCTGAGCAGGCGGTATTCCTTGCTGGCGCGGAAGTCCGACAGTGGGGTGAAGTCTTCGGCCAGGGCGGCGCAGGCTTTTTCCACGGTGGCAGCGTTCCAGGTCGCGCCGATCAGCACGGTTTCGCAGTGCTTCGCACGTTTGGGGATGGCGGCCATGCCGCCAAAAGCCACGCGGGCATCGCTGATCACACCGTTGTCGAGCTTCAGGTTGAACGCGGCGCAGACGGCGGAAATGTCATCGTCCAGGCGCTTGGAAACCTTGTACGCACGGAACAGCGCGTGGCCCTTGGGCACAATGATCTTCTCGATGAACTCGCTGTCCTGGCGGGCGGTGACGCGGTAGTCGATGAAGTAGTCTTCCAGCGCCAGGGTGCGGCGGGTATTGCCTTTGCACAGCACGATCTGCGCGCCGAGGGCGATCAGCAGCGGCGGCGAATCGCCGATGGGCGAAGCGTTGCCGATGTTGCCGCCCAGGGTGCCCTGGTTGCGGATCTGCAAAGAGGCGAAGCGGTGCAGAAGGTCGCCGAAGTCCGGGTAGGCGTGGTGCAGCGCGGCGTAGCAGTCGGAGAGGGCGGCGGCGGCGCCGATTTCCAGGCGGTCGTCGAAGTCTTCGATGCGCTTCATCTCGTCGATATTGCCGACGTAGATCATCACCGGCAGCGTGCGGTGGAACTGAGTGACTTCCAGTGCCAGGTCGGTACCGCCCGCCAATAGCCGGGCTTGCGGATAGGCGTCATAGAGGTCAGCCAGGTCGGCGACGGTCAGCGGCACCAGGCAGCGCTTGTCGCCGCTGTTGAGTTCGCCGGTTTGCGTCGGCGCGATGGCTTTGAGCTGGGCGATGGTTTCGGCCTGGCGGCTGTCGAACTGGTCCTGCGGTTTGTTGCAGCACGCCTGTTCGGCGGCGGCCAGGATCGGCCGGTAGCCGGTGCACCGACACAGGTTGCCGGCCAGGGCTTCGTGGGCCTTTTGGCTGTCGGGGGCATCGCTGTTCTTTTGCAGGGCGAACAGCGACATCACAAAACCCGGGGTGCAAAAGCCGCATTGCGAGCCGTGGCACTCGACCATGGCCTGTTGCACGCTGTGCAGTTGGCCCTGGTGCTTGAGGTCTTCGACGCTGATCAGTTGCTTGCCGTGCAGGGATGACACAAAGGTCAGGCACGAATTGAGGCTGCGGTAACGGATCTGCTCGACGCCGTGTGCATCGGTATGCAGCTCGCCGACCACCACGGTGCAGGCACCGCAATCGCCGCTGGCGCAGCCTTCCTTGGTACCGGATTTGCCCAAATGCTCGCGCAGGTAGTTGAGCACCGTCAGGTTGGGGTCCAGGGCGTGCTCGCTACGGAGTTCCCTGTTAAGTAAAAACTGGATCACGGAAGGCCTCGCAGACTCATTATTGTTGTTAACCGCTTTGCGCCGAATCTAGTCATCTCTGACTTTTCGGTCAATGATTTTCTGACCGGAAGGTCAAGAAAATGCAGTCGCAACACTTTCAATTATGGTCCAGTCTTCTGGAACCGGCGTTTTCAGGGGCTTTTGGCTTTTCAGTGCTGCTTATTTCATGCCAAATTCGCCACGGTGGGCGTAGCGCCATCAGCGGGCCAATGCGCTACACTGCCGCGCTTGTACCGATAGAAGATTTTGAAGGGAAAACATGACGTTCAAGGCGCCGGACAGTCTCGCCGAGCAAATTGCTCACCACCTCGCCGAACGTATCATTCGCGGCGATCTCAAGCCTGGGGAGCGGATCCAGGAACAGAAGGTCACGCTGGCACTCAACGTCAGCCGTGGTTCCGTGCGTGAAGCCTTGCTGATCCTCGAACGCCGCCACCTGATCGCGATCCTGCCGCGCCGTGGCGCCCACGTCACCGAGCTCACCGCGCACAAGGTGCAGAGCCTGTGTACCTTGATGGGCGAGCTGTACATCCTGCTGGGCAACGCCGTGGCCCAAGGCTGGCAGACCCAGGCCGACATGGGCCCGTTCCTGCAGATCCAGCAGCGCCTGGTGGCGAGTTTCGAGCGCCAGGACATCCGCGCGTTCGTTGAAGAAAGCTTCAACGTGATGCGCGCCGCGTACCCCTTCGCCAATAACCCGTACCTGCAGGAAACCGTCGAGAACCTGCAACCGGCGATGAACCGCGCCTATTACCTGGCGCTGGATCAGCGCAAGGCGTCGATGAGCGAGTACCTGACGCTGTTCGAGCAACTGCTCGCCGCCGTGCTCGCCCGTGACCTGGTGCAGATCCGCCAAGTGCTCTCGGCCTACGGCCAGCGCAGTTGCTCGCTGGTCATCGCTGCGTTGGCGGACGCCTAAACGTGCGGCTCAAGTGCATCAAACTGGCGGGGTTCAAATCCTTCGTCGACCCGACCACGGTGAACTTCCCCAGTAACATGGCGGCGGTGGTCGGGCCCAACGGTTGCGGCAAGTCGAATATCATCGACGCCGTCCGCTGGGTGATGGGCGAGAGCTCGGCGAAAAACCTGCGTGGCGAGTCGATGACCGACGTCATCTTCAACGGCTCCACCAGCCGCAAGCCCGTGAGCCAGGCCAGCATCGAACTGGTGTTCGATAACTCCGATGGCACCTTGATCGGCGAATACGCGGCCTACGCGGAAATCTCCATCCGCCGCAAAGTGACCCGCGACAGCCAGAACAGCTACTTCCTCAACGGCACCAAGTGTCGCCGTCGGGACATTACCGATATTTTCCTCGGCACAGGCCTGGGCCCGCGCAGCTACTCAATCATCGAACAGGGCATGATCTCCAAGCTGATCGAAGCCAAGCCCGAAGACCTGCGCAACTTTATCGAGGAAGCGGCCGGCATCTCCAAGTACAAGGAGCGCCGCCGCGAGACCGAAAACCGCATTCGCCGTACCCATGAAAACCTCGCTCGCCTCACCGACCTGCGCGAAGAGCTGGAGCGCCAGTTGGAGCGCCTGCACCGCCAGGCCCAGGCCGCCGAGAAGTATCAGGAATACAAGGGCGAAGAGCGCCAGCTCAAGGCACAACTGTCGGCCCTGCGCTGGCAGGCGCTGAATGATCAGGTGGGCCAGCGCGAAGCAATCATCGGCACCCAGGAAATCAGCTTTGAGGCCCTGGTGGCCGAGCAGCGCAACGCTGACGCCAGCATCGAGCGCCTGCGTGACGGTCACCATGACCTGTCCGAGCGCTTCAATCTGGTGCAGGGCCGCTTTTATTCGGTGGGCGGCGACATTGCCCGCGTCGAGCAAAGCATCCAGCACGGCCAGCAGCGCCTGCGCCAGTTGCAGGATGATTTGAAAGAAGCCGAACGCGCGCGCCTGGAGACCGAATCCCACCTGGGCCATGACCGCACCTTGCTGCTGACCCTCGGCGAAGAGCTGGACATGCTCACCCCCGAGCAGGAAGTCACCAGCGCCGCTGCCGAAGAGGCCGCCGCCGCCCTGGAAGAATCCGAAACCACCATGCACGGCTGGCAGGAGCAGTGGGACACCTTCAACCTGCAATCCGCCGAGCCGCGCCGCCAGGCTGAGGTGCAACAGTCGCGCATCCAGCAACTGGAAACCAGCATGGAGCGCCTGGCCGAGCGCCAGCGCCGCATGCAGGAAGAGCGTGCGTTGCTGTCTGCCGACCCGGAAGACGCGGCGATCATGGAACTGAGCGAGCAGCTGGCCGAAAGCGAAATGACGCTGGAAGAGCTGGAAGCCAGCGAAGAACAACAAGTGGAGCGCCTGGAGCAACTGCGTCAGCAACTGCAACAGGCGACCCAGGCCCAGCAGCAGGCCCAGGGTGATCTGCAGCGCTTGAACGGGCGCCTGGCGTCCCTTGAAGCCTTGCAGCAGGCCGCGCTGGACCCCGGCACCGGCACCGCCGAATGGCTGCGCGACCAGCACCTGGCCGAGCGCCCGCGCCTGGCCGAAGGCTTGAAAGTGGAAGCGGGTTGGGAGCTGGCGGTGGAAACCGTGCTGGGTGCTGACCTGCAAGCGGTGCTGGTGGATGATTTTGGCGGGTTCGACCTGTCGGGTTTTGCCCAGGGTGACTTGCGTTTGCTCAGCCCTGCGGCGGACGGTATGCGAGTACCGGGCAGCTTGCTGGATAAGGTTGAAGCAGCGATTGACCTGTCGCCGTGGCTGGGTCAAGTCAAACCGGTGGATTCGCTGGAGCAGGCGCTGGCCCGGCGCGGTCAACTGGGGGCTGGTGAAAGCCTGATCAGCCGCGACGGCTATTGGGTCGGCCGGCACTTCCTGCGGGTGCGTCGCGCCAGTGAAGCAGAGAGCGGCGTGTTGGCCCGGGGCCAGGAGATCGTCAACCTGATCGCCGAGCGTGAAGAGCGCGAAGCCACCCTTGAAGGTCTGGAAACCCAGCTGCAAACCCTGCGCGCCACCCAGCGCCAGCAAGAGACCGGCCGCGAACACCTGCGCCGCCTATTGCAGGACGAAGCGCGCCAGCAAGGCGAGCTGAAAGCCCAGCTGTCCGCGAGCAAAGCCAAGGTCGAGCAACTGACCCTGCGCCGCACCCGTCTCGACGAAGAAGTCGCCGAAATGGGCGAGCAGCGCGCCCTGGAACACGAACAGATTGGCGAGGCGCGCCTGCATTTGCAGGAAGCCCTCGACAGCATGGCGCTGGACACCGAGCAGCGCGAACTGCTGCTGGCCCAGCGCGACAGCCTGCGCGAGCGCCTTGACCGCGTGCGTCAGGAAGCCCGTCAGCATAAAGATCACGCTCACCAGTTGGCGGTGCGTTTGGGCTCGCTCAAGGCTCAGCACGCGTCCACGGCCCAGGCCCTCGAGCGTTTGGAGATGCAGTCCGAACGCCTCACCGAAAAGCGCGAGCAACTGAGCCTCAACCTGGAGGAGGGCGAAGCGCCGCTGGAAGAGTTGCGCCTCAAGCTCGAAGAGCTGCTCGACAAACGCATGACCGTCGACGAAGAACTCAAGACCGCGCAGATTGCCCTGGAAGACGCCGACCGCGAACTGCGCGACGCCGAGAAGCGCCGCACCCAGGCCGAGCAGCAATCCCAGCTGATCCGCGGCCAGCTCGAACAGCAGCGCATGGAATGGCAAGCCCTGACCGTGCGCCGCAAGACCCTGCAGGACCAGTTGCTCGAAGACGGCTACGACCTGCACGGCGTGCTCAATACCCTGACCGCCCAGGCCAACGAGAAAGAAGCCGAAGAAGAACTTGAGCGCATTGCTGCACGTATCCAACGCCTCGGCGCGATCAACCTCGCGGCCATCGACGAATACCAGCAGCAGTCCGAGCGTAAACGTTACCTG
This sequence comes from Pseudomonas sp. TE24901, assembly GCF_054058375.1. Classification (NCBI taxonomy): domain Bacteria; kingdom Pseudomonadati; phylum Pseudomonadota; class Gammaproteobacteria; order Pseudomonadales; family Pseudomonadaceae; genus Pseudomonas; species Pseudomonas sp. TE24901. The sequence continues at coordinate 172,602 of NZ_JBSSAF010000007.1, read as the reverse complement.
GACGCCCAGGACGCCGACCTGGTCGAAGCCCTGGACACCCTGGAAAACGTGATCCGCAAGATCGACAAGGAAACCCGTAATCGTTTCAAAGATACCTTTGATCAGATTAATGGCGGTTTACAGGCCTTATTCCCGAAAGTTTTCGGTGGAGGCAGCGCTTACTTGGAACTGACGGGCGAAGATCTACTCGATACAGGGGTAACGATCATGGCGCGGCCTCCGGGCAAGAAGAACAGCACCATCCATTTGTTGTCCGGCGGCGAGAAGGCCCTGACCGCATTGGCCCTGGTATTTGCGATCTTCAAGTTGAACCCGGCGCCGTTCTGCATGCTCGATGAAGTTGACGCCCCGCTGGATGACGCTAACGTTGGACGGTATGCACGCCTGGTTAAGGAGATGTCCCAGACTGTGCAGTTCATCTATATCACCCACAACAAGATCGCCATGGAAATGGCCGATCAACTGATGGGTGTGACGATGCACGAACCGGGCTGTTCGCGCCTGGTGGCGGTGGACGTGGAAGAAGCGATGGCGATGGTGGAATCCTGAACCACGCTTTGAAAGAGAATTTTCAGCAGGATGTAAGGTGATGGAGCCGGCTGTGAAATATGGCAAATGGACATATTTGTTCAAGGCATTTTGACAGACGGTGTAAAGTTATCTTTGGTCGTGCTAGTTTAATGTCAATTTTTCGTGTGCGTGGGCAAAACGTCAGTCAGAACATAGAGTTGGCGCCACGTTTTAAAGCGGTTTGCACGGTGCTAAACCCCTTATTTTTCAGCATTTTTTATTAGAGGCACGGGATTACATGGAAATCGGTCTGCGCGAGTGGCTGATCGTCATCGGCATTATTGTCATTGCCGGTATTCTTTTTGATGGCTGGCGCCGGATGCGTGGCGGCAAGGGCAAGCTCAAGTTCCGCCTGGACCGAAACCTGTCCAACCTGCCGGACGACGACGGCAGCGCCGAGCTGCTGGGGCCGCCCCGTGTGCTGGATACCCATAAAGAACCGCAACTGGACGAGCACGACCTGCCGTCGATGAGCGCGCCGCTGCGAGAAGCCCGTGAGCCGTCCTCCAAGCGTGGCAAGCGCAACAGTGCTCCGGTCGCCGAGCCGCATCAGGGCGACCTGAACCTCGACGTCGATGAAGGCCCGAGCTTCAGCAGCCGCGACGATGATTTCCCGGACGAGAACATTGGCAAGAGCACCGCGCCGCGCCAGTCGGTGAACGACCAGCCGGCCGCTGAAGAAGTGCTGGTGATCAGCGTGATCTGCCGCGACGCCGCCGGCTTCAAGGGCCCGGCACTGTTGCAGAACATCCTGGAAAGCGGCCTGCGTTTTGGCGAGATGGACATCTTCCACCGTCACGAAAGCATGGCGGGTAACGGCGAGGTGCTGTTCTCCATGGCCAACGCGGTCAAGCCGGGCACGTTCGATCTGGACGACATCGACCTGTTCAGCACCCCGGCCGTGAGCTTCTTCCTCGGTTTGCCAGGCCCGCGTCACCCGAAACAAGCGTTCGACGTGATGGTGGCGGCAGCCCGCAAGCTGTCCCAGGAACTCAATGGCGAACTCAAGGACGACCAACGCAGCGTCCTGACCGCCCAGACCATCGAACACTACCGTCAGCGCATCGTCGAGTTCGAGCGTCGCGCCCTGACACAGAAACGCTGAGGTTCGATCTTAAGCGTTGTCTGTAGAATCCGTGCACTAACATATTGAGCAGCTTCGGCTGCTCTTTTGCTTTATGAGAGAACACCCATGACCGCCGCCCACACCCGCATCCTCGAACTGCGCGCTGAACTGGATCAGCACAACTACCGCTACCACGTCCTCGACGAGCCGAGCATTCCGGACGCCGAGTACGACCGGCTGTTCCACGAGCTCAAGGCCCTGGAGGCCGAGCACCCGGAGCTGGTCACGCGGGATTCGCCGACGCAGCGGGTGGGCAGTGCGGCGCTGTCGGCATTCACCCAGGTCAAGCATGAGATCCCCATGCTCAGCCTTGGCAACGCATTCGATGAAACCACTATGCTGGAATTCGATCGCCGGGTCACCGAAGGTCTCGACCTGCCGGTGGGCGACCTGTTCGGCGGCGGCGCGGCGGTGGAATACAGCTGCGAGCCAAAACTGGACGGCCTGGCGGTCAGCCTGTTGTACCAGGACGGCGAGTTGGTACGCGGTGCCACCCGTGGCGACGGCACCACCGGCGAAGACATCAGCGTCAACGTGCGCACCGTGCGCAATATTCCGTTGAAACTGCACGGCAGCGGCTGGCCGGCGACCCTGGAAGTGCGTGGCGAAGTGTTCATGTCCAAGGCCGGGTTCGAGCGGCTCAATGCTTCGCAACTGGAAGTCGGCGGCAAGACTTTCGCCAATCCGCGCAACGCCGCTGCGGGAAGCCTGCGTCAGCTGGATTCGAAGATCACCGCCAGTCGGCCGCTTGAGTTCTGCTGCTATGGCGTGACCACCGATATCAGCGACACCCACATCGGCAACCTGCAACAGCTGCAGAAGTGGGGCATGCCCATCAGCCACGAGCTGAAGCTGGCCAAGGGCATCCAGGATTGCCTCGAGTACTACCGCGATATCGGCGAGCGGCGTAACAGCCTGCCATACGAGATCGACGGCGTGGTGTTCAAGGTCAACAGCATTGCTTCCCAGCGTGAACTGGGCTTCCGCGCCCGCGAACCGCGTTGGGCCATCGCCCATAAATTCCCGGCCATGGAAGAGCTGACCGAGCTGCTCGACGTGGAATTCCAGGTCGGCCGCACGGGCGCCGTCACCCCGGTGGCGCGTCTCAAGCCGGTCAAGGTCGCAGGTGTCACCGTGTCCAATGCCACCTTGCACAACATGGACGAAGTGGCGCGACTGGGCGTGATGATTGGCGATACCGTGATCATCCGCCGTGCCGGTGATGTGATCCCGCAAGTCGTCTCCGTGGTGCTTGAGCGCCGTCCGGAAAACGCCCGCGCGGTGCCTATTCCCGAGAGCTGCCCGGTGTGCGGTTCCCATGTTGAGCGCACCCAACTGGTCAAGCGCAGCAAGGGCAAGGAAACCGTCAGCGAAGGCGCGGTGTACCGCTGCGTCGGGCGTCTGGCGTGTGGGGCACAGCTCAAGCAGGCGATCATTCATTTCGTCTCGCGCCGCGCCATGGACATCGACGGCCTGGGCGACAAGACCATCGAGCAATTGGTAGACGAGAAGCTGATTGGCTCGCCGGCTGATCTCTACAAACTCAAGTACGAACAGATCATCGACCTGGAAGGCTTTGCCGATATCTCCAGCAAGAAGCTGATCACGGCCATCGAAAACAGCAAGACGCCGACCCTGGCGCGCTTTATCTACGCCTTGGGTATTCCCGATGTGGGCGAGGAGACCGCCAAGGTGCTGGCGCGCTCCCTGGCGTCTCTGGAGCGCGTGCAGAAGGCCTTGCCGGAAGTGCTGACGTACTTGCCTGACGTGGGCCTGGAAGTGGCGCATGAGATTCACAGCTTCTTTGAAGACAGCCATAACCAGGAAGTGATCGGTGCATTGCTGTCGCCTGAAGAGTGCGGCCTGCAGTTGCAGGATCAGGGCGACTTGAGCGCCGAGTTCGCCGCCAGTACCACCTTGGGCGGGTTGCTCGACAAGCTGCACGTGCCGAGCGTTGGCCCGGGGGCGGCGCAGAAGCTGGCGGACAAATTCGGCAGCCTCGAAGGTGTGATCAAGGCCGATTGGCTCGACATGCGTCAGGCGCTGCCCGAGAAGCAGGCCAAGGCCGTGCGTGACTTCTTTGATAACCCCGACAACGCCAACCGCGCCTTGGCCATCGAGCAACAGCTCCGCGACTTCGGCATGCATTGGCAGAGCGAGAAAAAAGTCGTCGAAGGCTTGCCCGAAGCAGGGCATACCTGGGTGCTCACCGGCTCCCTGGAGCGGATGAGCCGTGACGTGGCCAAGGACAAGCTGGAAAGCCTGGGGGCCAAGGTGGCCGGCTCCGTTTCGGCGAAAACCCACTGCGTGGTCGCCGGGCCGGGTGCGGGCTCCAAGTTGGCCAAGGCCAGCGAGCTGGGCCTGAAGGTGCTGGACGAAGAAGCCTTCGTCGCTTTCCTCGCCAAGCACAACATCACCGTCGACTGACCCTGTAGGAGCCCGGCTTGCCGGCGATGGCGTCCGTACGATTGTCATCGCCGGCAAGCCGGGCTCCTACAGTGGTATTGCGTTATTTTCGGAACGATCTTCGAAGGGAATTGATCTAGTCTCTGTCTTCCAAGGAGAGATCGCCATGTTCCGTTACTTCGAGCAACTCAGTTCGCGTATCGCTGCACCGTTCGTGGCCGGGTCCTCGCGCAACAGCAAGGTGTGGCAATGCCGGTGCGGCCAGTCGCTGTTCTTTCGCAACAGCCAATGCCTGGCCTGCCAGGCGCTGCTGGGCTATCAGCCGCAACAGAGCCGGCTGGCGTCCTTGCAGCCCGGTCCCGTTGCTGGCACTTGGTTGCAAGACGATAACCTTGACGCCGGTGCCTTTCGCCGTTGCGCCAATCTTGACACACCCGCCGCGTGCAACTGGCTGATTCCTGCCCACAGCACCGCGCCCTTGTGTGTGGCCTGCAGCCTCAATCGCACCATTCCCGACCTGTCGGTCCCGGAAAACCCCGAACGCTGGCGCAAGGTCGAAACCGCCAAGCGCCGGCTGGTGGCGCAGTTGATCAGCCTGGGGTTGCAGGTGGTGCCCAAGAGCATCGATGAAGACAATGGCCTGGCCTTCGACTTCGTCGGCATCGACCTGGAAGGCAATGCGCCGATGACCGGCCATGCCAATGGCCTGATCACCCTGGACATCAAGGAAGCCGACGACGCCCACCGGGAAAAAGTCCGCGTGCAAATGCGCGAACCCTACCGCACCTTGCTCGGGCATTTTCGCCATGAGGTCGGGCATTACTACTGGGATCGCCTGATCGCCAACACCCATTGGATCGAACCGTTTCGCACCTTGTTCGGCGACGAAAGCGCCAGCTACGCCGATGCACTGGACCGTCACTACCAAAACGGCCCGCGCCCCGACTGGCAACAAACCTGCGTCAGCGCCTACGCCACCATGCACCCGTGGGAAGACTGGGCCGAGACCTGGGCCCACTACCTGCACATGATGGACGCCGTCGACACCGCCCTGGGCTTCGGCATGAGCGCCCGCGAGATGGACCTGGACTACCAGCCGTTCCCTCTTACCACCCTCTACGACCCCGAACACCCGGGTGGCGTGGCATTCCTGTCGTTCGTCAACGCCTGGATCGAACTGGCCGGCATGCTCAACGAACTGTCCCGCAGCATGGGCCAGCCGGATTTCTACCCCTTCGTGCTGCCACCGCCGGTGATCGCCAAGTTGCACTTTATCCACCTGGTGATCCAGGAAGAAGGCGGCCGGGCAGACGAGGCGGTTCTTTTGTAGGAGCCGGCCACAAGTGCTTGAACCATCGAATATTTTTAATCCGCCGCGAACGGTTGTAACTTCCGATGAGATCGGTACAATGGCGCGGCTTGCCGAGAGGCAGGCGTCGTTATGGTGACCCCATCGGTCCCCCCGCAACGATTACCCGTGAACCTGGTCAGAGCCGGAAGGCAGCAGCCACAGCGGGAACATTGTGTGCCGGGGTGTGGCTGGTGGGGTTGCCTCCATAACGCTCTTCTCCGGCAACACCCACCAAATTCCTATTTTTTATCGATGTTTTGCTGGCAATGACTGCCTGCGAATAATTTTTTGCTGCCCGCGAAACGGCATTACTGCCGATACAACGGAAAAGCCTTGAACGTCGGCACCAGCTCCGCGCCCATCTCTTGCGTGCTCTCCACCGGGTTAGCCGGCGTGGGAATATTCCTGGCGAAGTGAAAGATGATGATCTGGCCCGTGACGCTGTCGCGGTAGTACTTGAAGAAGCTGATCTCGGAAAAGTCCCCGTCCTTACGGAGTGACTTGGGGTAAAACAGCATCAGGTACAGGATTCCGGTGCGGTTGTCTGTGGTCAGGATCGCCGGCATGTTCGGGTTTTCCAGCTGGTGAAGCTGGACCGTGCGTTTGCCGAGGTCGAGGGGCTCCAGTCGGCTCAGGTCGCGGGAGACGACGGTGAAGTCGAGCATTTCAGTCCAGGCATCGACGCTTTCGTTCTCCGGGAAATATTCCCACAGGCCATCTTTCTGGAATTTCAGCACGAACGTCTTGCCCGCAAACACCACCGATTTGGTTTCGGTGATAGCAGGGCGAGAGAAGTCTGGCGTGGGGGAGGACGCGCAGCCGGACAGCAGGGCCAGGACCGCCAAGATCAGGAGGGGAGCTTTCATTTCAATCCTTGAATGTTTTCAGGTGCGTGCGTCTTGCGAGCGTGACAGTAGCGCAACGAGTGGGCGAAAGCCTCGCTTAATTAAAATCCATACTTTTTAACGCGTTGTCTGTGAGGGTTCTTTCACAGGTTTTAATACTCACTCTGGACAACCCCAAACCACCTTGTTAGTTTCCGCCAGCCACTTGTTTCAGAGTATGACAAGGGCAAAGTTGATATTGAAGTGCTATCACTTCTTTAACTAACAAGGATGTCTGTGATGAAAAGCCTGGAAGGGTTGCCCCGTCTTATCAGTGCCTCGGTAGGCGCTCCCGGCAAGGCCCGTAACTTGCCAGCCGATGTTCAGTGCATCCAGTATCTGTTCAATTTGATCATTCCCAAGCTGGGATTTCCCTTGGCCGAAAACGGCAAGTGCGACGGCCAGTTGGTGCAGTGCATCAGCCAATACCAGTTCCGTCATCTCAAGTACGCCCACCCTGACGGGGTGATTGACCCCACCGGTCGCACCTTCAATAGCCTGATCGAAGAGGCGGTGAAAGTGCCGGTGAAGGCGTTTCCGACGATGCGAATTCCGAGCTTTCTCAACGTGTTCGCCACCCAGCAAGGGGACGCGGTGCAGGCCACGGTCAATGTGTACCTGGACCGCATGCGCGCGATGATCGAGGCCGAGCGGCGCAACCGGCAATTGATGCTGCAGCCCATGTGCGACGGCGGCATGACCCTGAGCGAGGCCGACTTTCAGAACGCCGCCACGCAGTTGGGCAATGGCATCTCGGTGAATATCGTCAAGGCGTTTGCCACCGTGGAGTCCGGTGGGCGTTCGGGGTTTGGCCCGGCCAAGTTGCCGGTGATCGCGTTTGAAGGGCACTTGTTTCGCAAGTACACCAAACATATCTACGACCAAGCGCACCCGCTGTTGTCGTACCCCTACAAGAAAAAGGCCGGGCCGCAGTGGCAGGTCAATAACAAGGATCAGGTCAAGGCCTGGGAAACCATGGCCACCGCGTTTGCCCTGGACCAGGAAGCGGCGTTGAAGTCGGCGTCGTGGGGCATGTTCCAGATCATGGGCTTCAACTATGGCTCGTGCGGTTACAAAACCGTGTTTGAGTTTGCGGCGGCATTAAAAGTGAATGCCGGCAACCAACTAAAGGCATTCCTCGGTTTTTGCAGCAAGAGCCCAGCCTTGATGAAGGCCATGAAGTCCAAGGACTTTACGGGCATGGCCTACAACTATAACGGCGAGGACTACGGCAACTACGACGTCCTGATGAAACAAGCCTACGAAAAACTTGAAGGGAAGAAATAAGATGATCCGTTTTCTGGCGATGGGTGTGTTGTCGTTGTGTGCCGCAGTGCCTGCGTTCGCGGGCAGCGCCCCGTTGCATTCGGGCAAGTACGAAGGGCTGATGCTGGCCGTGACGCCAGACCATCAGGTTGAAGGTTACTACGCCGAAACCCTGGGCGAGGGCGTTACCCGTGGTTGTGCGTTCTACCTGCAAGGCAAGCCTGCAGCACTGACCACTTGGCTCGACCAGGCCTATCCCGGCAAGGTCGCCGCTTCATCCGACGGCGTGACCCTCACCGTGGAGCAGGGCCGCCAGCACCCCGGTTGCATCAATGTGCTGATGCCCGAGATCGCCACCGGCCTGGAGCTGACCCAGACCGCCAATAAGAAATGGATCGGCCTGGTGACGGTGTCTGCCGACAAGGCTTACCTGCTGAAGACCCCTGGCGTCAAAGCCGCCAAGCGCCCCTATATCGTCAAGAACGATGTCGTCGGCGTGCTGGCGTTCAAGGATGGCTGGGCCCAGGTCGAGTTCATCAACGCGGACGACCGTTCGTTCACCGGTTGGATCAGCGCGGATCAATACCGTCGGCTGGCGGCGCCCGTCGCGAAGAACTGAACCCATAAAAAAACGCCGCAGCGTGCTTGGCACATTGCGGCGTTTTTTTGTGCCTGTGATCAGGCCTTGTTGCGGTTGAACAGCTTGCGAACGAAGGCAAGCAATGCCACGACGCCGATCACCAGGAACTTCTTCGCCGCCAGCAGGAAGATGCCGATCTTGGCGAACAGCCCGGCCTTGGCAGCGATGCCGCCAGCGACCAGGGCCGCCAGGCCATAAGCGGCCAGCTTGTCGGTTTTCGGGTTGAAGTCGGTGTACAGGTTGCCGTCGGTGAAGTTGGTGAAGGCCAGCACTTGAGGCAGTTCCTGCTTGATGGTCGGCAGGTCGGCCATGGCGGCGACGGCGTTGAGTTCCAGGACGCCCTCACGGCCCAGGACGCGGATGCTGTAGTTGAGGGTGTTTTGTTGTGCATCGTCGGCTTTCAGCTCACGGGCCCAGTACATCTTGTGGGTGGTGTCGTCGTAGCGCGGCGGCTCGGCCCAGCCCAGCAAGTGCAGGCCGGCGTAGCCTTGTTTACGGCGTTCCTTGTTGTCGGCCTCGTCTTCTTCCTGCATCGACTTGAGCAGGTCGGCGTAGTCGATTTTTGCCGCATCTTCGTCAGAAATGTGCCCGTCATTCTTGTAACTGACGATCACGCCCCAGCCGCGTTCCGACAGCGGGCTGACGGCCTTGGGCACGATCATGCCGAGGGTCTTGAAGCCTGGCGGGTTGCCCCAGCCATCGGTCAGCAAGCGTTCGGTGTCGGACGGGTCGAGGTAGTAGAAGTTGTCGTTGAGCTTGAGGGTGGCAATGCCGCTTGGCAGGGTGATGGTGCCGGTCTTCTGCTTGAGTGACGCAAGAAAGTGCTCGGCCGTTTCGGCAGGGGCACTGGCTTCGACAGGGGCGGGCGGGGTGGCAGCAAAAGCGGGTGCGACAGGCAGGCTCAAGGCGGCCGCCACCATTAGCAGGCGGAAGTAATTCATGGTAGTCCCTTACAATTTGAATTAATTTCGCGGGAGGATACCTGAAACAAGTTGTTACGGGTTAGCCGAAAGTCTCTCGCAACAGCCCAGCAAAGGCGTCCCGTGCCAAGTGCCGTTGGGTCTCCTTGTGCCAGAACAGCAGGTTGTCCACGGCCTGGAGTTCTTCGAATCGATAGGACGCCAGTTGGTTGGCCTGTTCGTAGCGCGCCAGGATGCCTTCCGGCGCCAACGCCACGCCGATCCCCGCACTCACGCAACCAATGATGGTGCCCCAACTGGCATAGCTGGCGATGCTCGGTTTGAAGTCATGGGGCTTGACCCAATTTTCCAACGCGGCGCGATAGGGGCAGCCGGGTGGCCACACCAGCAGGGTGCGCTCGGCCAGGTCAGCGGCGCTGTGAATCGGAGCGCTGGATGCGCTGGCGATCAGCACCAGGCGTTCGCTGTAGACCACGCTGTGTTCGAGCTTTGCGCGCTTGCCCCCGGAGGCTACCAGCGCCACGTCGATACGGTGGTGTTGCAGGTCGTCCAGCAGTTGCGCCCAGGCGCCGGTCACCAGTTCGAGGGTGACGTCGGGGTAGCGCCGGTGATACTCCGCCAGCAGCGGTGGCAAACGGCCGCTGGCGCTGGACTCGACGGCGCCGATGCGCAGGGTGCCACGAGGAATGGCGTTGGCGTCGACGGCACGCTTGGATTCGTCCACCAGCGCCAGGATGCGCTCACAATAATCCAGGAAGATCTCGCCGGCCGCACTGATCGCCAAGCCGCGCCCGGCACGGATAAACAGCGGCGTGCCCAACTCGCTTTCCAGCTGCTTGATGCGCGTGGTGATGTTGGACGGCACGCAGTGCAGTTGCAGGGCGGCCTGGGCCACGCTGCCGGTTTGCGCCACGGCTCGCACCATTTTCAGTTGGGCCAGTTCCATTGCTCAGTTCCAGTGATTTCAGAAGTCAGAAACGGTTAATTGTCCTGCACCTTGCCCGGGCCAAGACTGACGGCATTCCTTCCTGTTGCCGGACGCCCTCGATGAATACCCCGTCACCCGTAAAGCTTACGCTAGTCATCGCCAGCGTCATCCTCTGTTGGGCGTATTCACCCATTGGTGTGCACATGGGCTTGCACAGCTACAGCCCGGGCCAACTGGCGTTGCTGCGGTTTCTGATCGCGTCGGTGTTCATGGGCGGTGTGGCGCTGCTGATGGGCATCGGTCGGCCGCGTCTGCGGGACGTACCGTGGCTGCTGGTATTGAGTTTTTTCGGGGTGTTCCTGCATCACACCAGCCTCAACTACGGGCAGCAGTTCGTGACTGCGGCGGCGTCCAGCGTGCTGGCGCAATCGGCACCGCTGTTCAGTGTGTTGATTGCGTTTTTCTGCTTGAAGGAACGGGTCAGTCTCTGGCGCTGGAGCTGCGTGTTGCTCGGCCTGCTGGGCGTGCTGGTGGTGATCTGGGGCGATCAGGGCGTGGGTGATATCGACCCGCGCGGCCTGCTGATACTGCTGGCGGCGCTCTCGTGGAGTGTGTACTTCGCCATCCAGAAGCACTACGCCCACCGCTACAGCCCGCTGACCATGGCATGCTACATGGTGTGGGCGGGCACGCTGATGCTCTGCGTGAACCTGCCGGGTTTGTCGGCTGCCGTGGTGCAGGCGCCGTTGCCGGAGAACCTGGCGGTACTGGTGCTCGGTATTTTCCCCAGCGCCTTGGCCTACCTGGCCTGGGGGTATGTACTCAAGCACGTGGAGGTCAGCCGCGCCTCGGTGGCGATGTACCTGATCCCGCCCGTGGCCATGACGATGGCCGCGACGCTGTTGGGTGAACACATCGCCTTGCAGGTGGTGCTCGGCGGTGTGATCGTGCTGGCCAGCGTGGCAGCCATCAGTCTGGAAGGGCGTTGGCGATCAATCGCTCAGGCAGAACGCGCGCAGCCGGTGGCCATCGAGGTCCTGGGCGACAAAGGTGTAGCCGAAGTCCAGGGTGGTCGGTGATTGAATAATGGTTGCGCCGCGCTCCACCCACAGGTCGTGCAGGGCATCGATGGCGGCCTTGTCGGCCAGGGAGAAGCCCACTTCACCACCGCCGCCCGTGAGCTGGGCCGCCGGTTCGACCGTGTGCCGCGACCACAGCCCGAGTTTTACGCCATTGTCGAGAATGAACAGGGCAAAGGTCGGGTTCAGCTCGACCGGTGGCTTGTCCAGCAGGCGGCTGTAGAAGTTGGCGCTGGTGGCCGGGCTGTCGACGTACAGCAGGAAGTAATGGGCGATGGTGTTCATTCAAGCTCCTGAGAGTGGGCGGTTAGCGGGAGCCAGTCTAAAAGCCCGGACTGTCAGTTTTTGTCAGGAGTCGGCAGGGCCGGCGGATTTTCCCCGGTATAGAGTTGAATGATGTCGTCGATCTCGCCCGACAGCTTCATGCGCAACAGTGTGCGCAGGATGCGCTGCACCGGCACGCCGGGGTCGTTGCGCACGATGCAGCCCAGGCTTTGCTCGTCGATGACCGCGACCTTGTGCAAGCGATGCCCGGGCGCCAGGCCCAGGTTGAAGCGGTCCAGGATCCACTCATTGATCACCGCGTAGGTGAAGCGCCCGGCCACCAGCTTGTGCAGCACCAGGTCTTCGCTGCGCGAATCGTCGCGGGTCAGCTGGCCGCTGGCGAACAGCGGGGCGAGGGCGGCATAGCGGTAGTTGAGCACGGTGCCGATCGACTGCGGCGCCAGCTGGGCGACCTGCACCACCGGCGGCGTGGCGTGGCGGCTCACCAGCACATTGCGCTGCACCATCAATGGCACGCTCCAGGTGTAGTCGCCCGACAGGTTGTCGACCCAGGCCTGGGCGACATAACAGCGCACATCGATGTCGCCGTGTTCCATGGCGCCTGCGATGCGCGCCCGGGCCAGCACGTGGAACTCGGCCGGGCGCCCGACCTGGGTGGCCAGGCTGAGCATCAGGTCATACAGGATGCCCTGGGTGGGTTGGTCGTCCTCCACGTGCGCCATGGGCATCGCCCAGCTGTCGGAAACCGAGAAGCGCAGCGGCGCCGGGGCCGCGAGGCTGACGAGGGAAATCATCCATAAAGCGCCCAGGACTACGCGCATAGGTTCTCCGGGTTCAGGCCTTTGTGGGGCCAGTCAGGAGAGCTTAGTCAGATTAGACGAGCGTGCCGGATGCAATTTCCCCCTTGCTCCGCTAGCATTACCGGCTTCCGCTTCCCAGTTGCGACGGTTTTCGATGAGTTATCAGGTTCTTGCACGTAAATGGCGTCCGCGCTCGTTCCGCGAAATGGTCGGCCAGACCCATGTGCTCAAGGCTCTGATCAATGCCTTGGACAGCCAGCGGCTGCACCACGCCTACCTGTTCACCGGCACACGCGGTGTGGGCAAGACCACCATTGCGCGCATCATCGCCAAATGCCTGAACTGTGAAACCGGTATCACTTCTACACCGTGCGGCACCTGCTCGGTTTGTCGGGAAATCGACGAAGGGCGCTTTGTCGACCTGATCGAGATCGACGCCGCGAGCCGCACCAAGGTCGAAGACACCCGCGAGCTGCTCGACAACGTGCAGTACGCGCCGAGCCGTGGGCGCTTCAAGGTCTACCTGATCGACGAAGTGCACATGCTGTCCAGTCATTCCTTCAACGCGCTGTTGAAAACCCTGGAAGAGCCGCCGCCCTACGTCAAATTCATCCTGGCCACCACCGACCCGCAGAAACTTCCTGCAACCATTTTGTCGCGGTGCCTGCAGTTCTCCCTGAAGAACATGACCCCCGAGCGCGTGGTCGAGCACCTGACCCACGTGCTGGGCGTCGAGAACGTGCCGTTCGAAGACGACGCACTGTGGCTGCTCGGCCGCGCCGCCGATGGTTCGATGCGTGATGCCATGAGCCTCACCGACCAGGCTATCGCCTTTGGTGAAGGCAAGGTCATGGCCGCCGATGTGCGCGCCATGCTCGGCACCCTGGACCATGGCCAGGTGTTCGACGTGCTGCATGCGCTGATCGAAGGCGACGCCAAAGCGTTGCTCGAAGCGGTGCGCCACCTGTCGGAGCAAGGCCCGGACTGGAACGGCGTACTGTCCGAGATTCTCAACGTGTTGCACCGCGTCGCCATCGCCCAGGCCCTGCCTGAAGGGGTCGACAATGGCCATGGCGACCGCGACCGCGTGTTGGCCCTGGCCCAGGCGTTGCCGGCCGAAGATGTGCAGTTCTATTACCAGATGGGCCTGATCGGTCGCCGGGATTTGCCGCTGGCGCCGGACCCGCGCGGTGGCTTTGAAATGGTCCTGCTGCGGATGCTGGCCTTCCGGCCCGCCGACTCGGCAGACGCACCGAGACAGCCGCTAAAGCCAGTGGGGATCAGCCAGGCCACAGTTGATTCCGCCAAACCAGTGGCTGGCGCGGCAGTCGTCGCGCCAGTGGTTGCTGCGCCTGCCCCGGTTGCGCCGGCACCTGAACCGGTGGCCGTTGCGCCGGTGGTTGCACCGCAGCCCGCGCCTGAACCGGTCATCGAGCCCGAGCCGGTCGTCGACCTGCCGTGGAACGACCCGGTGGAAGTCGAAGCCGAGGCCGACGTCGAGCTGCAGCCCGCCGTGGAACCGGTGCTGGAGACCACCGGTGAGCAGCCCGAGCTGACGCCGATGCCCACCCCGACTCCGGACAGCGTGGTGCCGGACGCGCCGGAGTGGGTGTCGGCCCCGGTCCCCGAGCCGACGGTCGCCCAGGTTGACGCGGCCACGCCCGGCATGGACCTCGACGACGAACCGCCGCTGGACGAAGACTACATCGAACCGGACATGGATTCGGCCTACAGCTACCTGGATGACCTGGCCAGCGAACATGCCGCCGAGCCTGCGCCGGAACCCGAAGTGGAGCCTGCAGCGGCCCCGGCCACCGGCCTGGCCCTGCAATGGCTGGAGCTGTTCCCGAAATTGCCGATCTCGGGCATGACCGGCAGCATCGCCGCCAACTGCACCCTGATTTCCATCGACGGCGATCACTGGCTGCTGCACCTGGACCCGGCCCACAGCGCCCTGTTCAACGCCACCCAGCAACGTCGCCTGAATGACGCACTGAACCAGTACCATGAGCGCACGCTGACCATCGCCATCGAGCTGATCAAGCCCGAGCAGGAAACCCCGGCCCAGGCCGCGACCCGTCGGCGTATCAACCGCCAGCGTGACGCCGAAAGTTCGATCCACGCCGACCCGCTCATCCAGCAGATGATGCAACAGTTCGGTGCGGTCGTTCGTCACGATACAATTGAACCTGTCGATGCCCCGGTGCCCCAAGCATCCTGATACCGGGCTACTAACTTGATCCACGTACTTTGAGGTGATTCCCATGATGAAAGGTGGCATGGCCGGCCTGATGAAGCAGGCGCAGCAGATGCAGGAAAAAATGGCCAAGATGCAGGAAGAGCTGGCCAACGCCGAAGTCACCGGTAAGTCCGGCGGCGATCTGATCAGCGTGGTGATGACCGGTCGTCACGACATCAAGCGCGTGAGCATCGATCCAAGCCTGGCTCCAGGTGTGAGTGAGGAGGATCGCGAAGTGTTGGAAGACCTGCTCGCTGCAGCCGTCAACGACGCCGTTCGCAAGATCGAAGCCAGCAGCCAGGAAAAAATGGGCGGTGTGACCGCTGGCATGCAACTGCCACCGGGCATGAAGCTGCCGTTCTGATCGGCGAGCGTTAGCTAGACTCCAATGCCAGGCCTCGTGCCTGGCATTTTTGTTTGTGCCGATCCAATCGAACCCCAGCCCCTCGACCATGGTCTGCACCCTGTACCGATGGATTCGATCAAGGAGCCTCCTGATGCCTCAAGAACTGACTCTGAACCAGCGCATCGTGCTGGTCTCTCGCCCTCAGGGCGCCCCCACCCCGGAAAACTTCCGCCTGGAACGGGTGGCGTTGCCCGAACTGGCAGACGGCCAGGTCTTGCTGAAGACGCTGTACCTGTCCCTCGACCCTTACATGCGCGGGCGCATGAGTGATGCACCGTCCTACGCCGCGCCGGTGGAAATCGACGAGGTGATGACCGGCGGTGCTGTCAGCCGTATCGAGCAATCACGTAATCCCAAATTCGAAGTGGGCGATCTGGTGGTCGGCTCCACCGGCTGGCAAAGCCACAGTATTTCCGACGGCCGCAACCTGATCCCGGTACCCAAGGGCTTGGCCAGCCCATCGATGGCGTTGGGTGTGCTGGGCATGCCCGGCATGACCGCCTACATGGGCCTGATGGACATCGGCCAGCCCAAGGCTGGGGAAACCTTGGTGGTGGCGGCTGCGTCCGGTGCCGTGGGCTCGGTGGTTGGCCAGGTGGCCAAGCTCAAGGGCTTGCGCGTGGTGGGGATCGCAGGTGGCGCCGACAAGTGCCGTTATGTGGTGGAGGAGTTGGGTTTCGATGCCTGCATCGACCACAAGAGCGCAGACTTTGCCAATGAACTGGCCCTGGCGTGCTTCAAGGGCGTGGACATCTACTTTGAAAACGTCGGCGGCAAGGTCTTCGATGCGGTGGTGCCGTTGCTCAATCCCAAGGCGCGTATCCCCCTGTGTGGGCTGATCGCGGGTTACAACGCCCACCAGCCACCGAGCGGCCCTGACCGGTTACCGGCATTGCAACGCACCTTGCTGACCAAGCGCGTGCGCATCCAGGGCTTTATCGTGTTCGACGACTACGGCGATCGCCAGCCCGAATTCCTCAGTGCGATGGCGCCCTGGGTACGTGACGGCAAGATCAAGTTCCGCGAGGACGTGGTCGACGGCCTGGAGCAGGCACCCGAAGCCTTTATCGGTTTGCTTGAAGGGCGCAACTTCGGCAAGTTGGTGGTGCGCATTTGACGCTAATCCGGGGCGCGGGTATAAACCGCGTCTCGTTGTTTTGTCGGACCTTTCGCCCATGAGCTTCAGCCCCCTGATTCGCCAACTGATCGACGCCCTGCGCATTCTGCCGGGTGTGGGCCAGAAAACTGCCCAGCGCATGGCGCTGCAACTGCTGGAGCGCGACCGCAGCGGCGGCGCCCGGTTGGCCCAGGCTTTGAGCCAGGCCATGGAGGGGGTTGGCCACTGTCGCCAGTGCCGCACCCTCACCGAAGAAGAACTCTGCCCGCAGTGCGCCGACCCACGCCGCGACGACACGTTGCTGTGCGTGGTGGAAGGGCCGATGGATGTGTACGCGGTGGAGCAGACCGGTTATCGCGGGCGTTACTTCGTGCTCAAGGGCCACCTGTCGCCGCTGGACGGCCTGGGGCCGGAAGCCATCGGCATTCCGCAACTGGTGGCACGTATCGAAGAGCAGGGCACCTTTACTGAAGTGATCCTGGCCACTAACCCGACCGTGGAAGGTGAAGCGACCGCGCATTACATTGCCCAGCTGCTGACCAACAAAGGCCTGATCACCTCGCGCATCGCCCATGGCGTGCCGCTGGGTGGCGAGCTGGAACTGGTGGACGGCGGCACCCTGGCGCATTCCTTCGCCGGGCGCAAACCCATCGCCCTCTAACGCGCACACACCGCGATACACCCTGTGGGACTGGCTTGTGTGGGAGCGGGCTTGCTCGCGAAGCGGTGTGTCATTCAACCTGTTAGTGACTGATCCACCGCATTCGCGAGCAAGCCCGCTCCCACACAAAACCGCTCTCACATGGAATTTGTGTGGCAAGTGAGAACTTGATAACCAAGCAAGCGCTTGGTAAGTTCGCTCCACCCTCTGTGTGGAGCTTGCCGATGTCTGCCTATCAGGATTACTTCGACTCCAGCCACCAATTGGTCCGCGACAGCGTGCGCCGTTTTGTCGAGCGCGAGCTGTTGCCGGGCATCGATCAATGGGAGGAGGCCGAAACCTTCCCCCGCGAGCTGTACCTCAAGGCCGGTGCGGCGGGCATCCTCGGCATCGGCTACCCCGAAGCCCTGGGCGGCAGTCATGAGGGCGACCTGTTCGCCAAGGTCGCGGCCAGCGAAGAGTTGATGCGTTGCGGCTCGGGCGGCGTGGTGGCGGGGCTTGGTTCGCTGGATATCGGCCTACCGCCCGTCGTTAAATGGGCGCGGCCCGAGGTGCGTGAGCGCGTTGCACCTTGGGTACTGGCTGGTGAAAAGATTATTGCCCTGGCCGTCACCGAGCCCGGTGGCGGCTCCGATGTGGCCAACCTGCAAACCCGCGCCGTGCGCGATGGCGAGCATTACCGCGTCAGTGGCAGCAAAACCTTTATCACCAGTGGCATTCGTGCTGATTTCTATACGGTGGCCGTGCGTACAGGCGGCCCGGGGTTCGGCGGCATCAGCCTGTTGCTCATCGAAAAGGACACGCCAGGTTTCACCGTCGGCAAACCCCTAAAGAAAATGGGCTGGTGGGCGTCGGACACGGCCGAATTGTTCTTTGACGATTGCCGCGTGCCTGTGGGCAATCTGATCGGCATCGAGAACATGGGGTTTGCCTGCATCATGGGCAACTTCCAGAGCGAGCGCCTGGCCCTGGCCTTGATGGCGAACATGACCGCGCAACTGGCTCTGGAAGAAAGCCTGGCCTGGGCGGCCCAGCGCGAGGCGTTTGGCAAACCCATCGGCAAATTCCAGGTGCTCAAGCATCGCCTGGCGGAGATGGCCACGGCGGTGGAAGTCTCCCGCGAGTTCACCTACCGTCAGGCGGCGAAGATGGCGGCCGGCAAGAGTGTGATCAAGGAAATTTCCATGGCCAAGAACCTGGCCACCGACACCGCCGACCGGGTCACTTATGACGCGGTGCAGATCCTTGGCGGCCAAGGCTACATGCGTGGCAGCCTGGTGGAGCGGCTGTATCGCGACAATCGCATCCTGTCGATTGGTGGGGGGACGCGAGAGGTGATGAATGAAATCATCGCCAAGCAGATGGGACTCTAGTTTTGTAGTGTTTTTCAGGGCCTCTTCGCGAGCAAGCCCGCTCCCACAGTTGACCGAGTACATCCTTTGGAATGAGGTCGAATGTGGGAGCGGGCTTGCTCGCGAAGGGGCAGGTGCAGGCAGCCGAGAAATCAGGGCAACCGTTATTTTTCAGTCAGCCCAAATTGCGTCAGGCAGAAGGTCGGGATGCCCATGTCTTCCAACCGCTGCGACCCACCCAGCTCCGGCAGATCAATGATCGCCGCGGCTTCAAAGATCTTCGCCCCCATGCGTCGCACCAGGTTCGCGGCGGCAATCAAGGTGCCACCGGTGGCGATCAGGTCATCGAACATCAGCACCGAATCGCCCTCGCACAGGCTGTCGGCGTGCACTTCCAGGAAGGCTTCGCCGTACTCGGTCTGGTAACCCTCGGCCAGCACGTCGGCCGGCAGCTTGCCCTGCTTGCGGAACAGGATCAGCGGTTTGTTGAGTTGGTAGGCGATGATCGAGCCGATCAGGAAACCCCGCGCATCCATCGCGCCGATATGGGTGAAGTCGGCTTCGACGTAGCGATGGGCAAAGCTGTCGGCCACCAGGCGCAGGGCGCGGGGCGATTGGAACAGCGGCGTGATATCACGGAAGATCACCCCAGGCTTGGGGAAGTCGATGACGGGGCGGATCAGGGATTTGATGTCGAACGAATCGAAGGTCATCGTCGAAGAGTCCTGGGGCTGTAAACGGACTCGAAGTATACCTGCGGCCCCGCCGATTAGCGCGGCCGCAAGCGTTTGTGTCAGCCTTCCAGCGAACCACCGGCCAGCGCGCACAGCTGGATCGGGTCAAGGATATGCACTTCCTTGCCCTCGGCGGCGATCAGCTCGTTCTGCTGGAAACGGGTGAATACGCGGGACACGGTTTCCACCGCCAGGCCCAGGTAATTGCCGATTTCATTGCGCGACATGCTCAGGCGGAACTGGTTGGCCGAAAAACCCCGGGCGCGGAACCGCGCCGACAGGTTGACCAGGAATGTCGCAATACGCTCGTCGGCAGTTTTCTTCGACAGCAGCAGCATCATTTGTTGGTCGTCGCGAATCTCACGGCTCATCACGCGCATCAACTGGCGGCGCAACTGAGGCAGTTGCAGGGCCAATTCATCCAGGCGCTCGAAGGGGATTTCACACACCGACGTCGTCTCCAGGGCCTGGGCCGACACCGGGTGGATCTCGGTGTCCATCCCCGACAACCCGACCAGCTCGCTGGGCAGGTGGAAACCGGTGATCTGCTCTTCGCCGCTGTCGCTCAGGCTGAATGTCTTCAGCGCGCCTGAACGTACGGCATAGACGGAATCGAACTTGTCGCCCTGACGGAACAGGAACTCACCTTTTTTCAACGGGCGGCCGCGTTTAACGATGTCGTCCAGCGCATCCATGTCTTCCAGATTCAACGAAAGTGGCAGGCAGAGGGGGGCCAGGCTGCAATCCTTGCAATGAGCCTGGCTGTGAGCGCGCAGTTTAACTGGCTCGGACATTTCTTAAATCCTTGTGGGAAAACACACATAAGACGTAAGGGTAACGCACCGGGGGTGGGTGAGGCCAGCGTGTACAAAAAACCGGCAACGGTATAAAGCTTTATGTAACGGCGCCGATACACCGTGTGAATCCCTATGAGCTGGAGCTCAGGTCATGTCGGTACTCCCTTTCAATAACGCTGTCATTACTACCAAGACCCCTCAGGTCTTGACCGCTGCGGATGCGCTCGCGGGCAAAAAAGTCGATGACAAGCCAGCCCCTCCACCCACCCCCGGTGAAGGCGTGAAGGTGGTCATCTCCGGGGCGGGGCTCAAAGCGTCCCAGGCGGGTAGCAACCCCAATAAAGACATCGATGACAGCAGCTTGAAAGACAACATCAAAGAGCTGTTGAAAATGATCCGCGAGCTGAGAAAGCAACTGGCCGAGAAGATGGCCCAGATTTCGGCCGCCATGAATGACACCGCGCTGTCCCCGGAAGCCCGCCAGGCGAAAGTCGCCGGTTTGCAGGGGGACGTGGCCTCGATTCAGGCCGGTTTGATGAACGCCCAGGCGCAACTGGCCAAGGCCCTGAAAGATGAGTCGCCTGAGGCCAACATGGAAGCGATGAGCTTGCTGGCCAAGTAATTCCGGTTTCAGATCACCCGTGAAAATCGCTGCCTGTTCTGGTGCTCCAGGTAGGCATCGAACACCATGCACACTGAACGCACCAACAAACGCCCAGCCGGAAGTACACGAATGCCTTGGGCGTCCAGCTCGATCAGACCGTCAGCGGCCATGGTTTCCAATTGCGGCCAAATGTCGTCGAAATAGCCGCGAAAATCGATGTTGAAGGCTTGCTCGACCCCCTCGAATGCCAGGTTGAAATTGCAGATCAACTGCTGAATCACTTCCCGCCGCAAACGATCGTCCGTGGTGCAGACCAGGCCACGGCTGGTGGCCAGTTGTGCGCCGGCCAGGGCGTTCTGGTAGCCGTTCAGGTCACTGCTGTTCTGGCAGTACAGGTCGCCGATCTGGCTGATCGCCGACACGCCCAGCCCGATCAAATCGCAGTGGCCGTGGGTGGTGTAGCCCTGGAAATTGCGCTGCAAGGTGCCTTCTTCCTGGGCGATGGCCAACTCGTCATCCGGCAGGGCGAAGTGGTCCATGCCGATGTAGCGATAGCCGGCCTGGGTCAACTGCTCGGTGGTGGTTTGCAGCATCAGCAGCTTGGCCGCCGGGGAGGGCAGGTCGTCGGTGTTAATGCGCCGCTGGGGCATGAAGCGTTCCGGCAGGTGCGCGTAGTTGAATACCGACAAGCGATCCGGCTGCAGGCTGATCACTTCCTCCACGGTGCGCGCAAAGTTGATCGGCGTCTGCTTGGGCAGGCCGTAGATCAGGTCGATGTTGATCGAGCGAAATTGCAGGGTGCGTGCCGCGTCGATCACGGCGCGGGTTTCTTCCAGGCTCTGCAGGCGGTTGACCGCGCGTTGCACCTCGGGGTCGAGGTCTTGCAGGCCGATGCTCACGCGGTTGAAGCCCAATTCACGCAGCAGGCCCATGGTGGCCCAATCCGCTTCACGCGGGTCGATCTCAATGCCGTAGTCGCCGGAGTCGTCGTCCAGCAAATTGAAGTGCTGGCGCAGGCAGCCCATGACCTGGCGCAGTTCATCGTGGCTCAGAAAGGTCGGGGTGCCGCCGCCGAAATGCAGCTGCTCAACCCGTTGTTTCGGGTCGAGGTGGCAGGCCACCAGTTGGATCTCCTGCTCCAGGCGTTGCAGGTAGGCCTGGGCGCGACCACGGTCCTTGGTGATGACCTTGTTGCAGGCGCAGTAGTAGCAGATGTTCGCGCAGAACGGCACGTGCACATACAGCGACAACGGCCGTGCGGCCTTGCGGCTGTCGCGCAGGGCGTGCAGCAGGTCGAAGGTACCGACCTGGCTGTCGAATTGCACGGCGGTGGGGTAGGACGTGTAGCGCGGCCCCGCCAAGTCGTAGCGGTGAATCAGGTCTGTGTCCCAACGAATGGCGTCGAGCATGCGGGCGCTCCCCGGAATAGGCTAATGGGCCGAGTCTAGGGGCGCGTGGCAGAGGGCATCTTGATTTGCATCAACGGGGAGCGGCGCTATGCCACAGGGCGATTTAATGGCCCATCAGCCAGTGCTGGTGCGGGCCGGGCAACGTCCAGATACCAAAGAGGATCACGAGCAAGCCGCCGGCCATTCGTACACTGCGCTTGCGCAGCAGCGCCGTGACGCGTTCGGCGGCCAACCCCGTGGCCAATAGCACCGGCCACGTGCCCACTCCAAACGCCAACATCAACAGTCCGCTGTCCAGCGCATTGCCCTGGCTCGCCGCCCACAGCAGGGTGCTGTAGACCAATCCGCAGGGCAGCCAGCCCCATAGCGCGCCCAGCAGCAAGGCGCGGGGCAGGCTCGACACCGGCAGCAAGCGGCTGGCCACTGGCTGGATATGCCGCCACAGGCCGCGCCCGAGGGCTTCGATGCGGGTCAGGCCGCTCCACCAGCCGGCCAGGTACAGGCCCATGCTGATCAGCAGCAACCCGGCCAGTACGCGCATGAACATCGCGGCCGGGCTGTTCGCCACCGCCCAGCCGGCCAGGCCGATCAGCACGCCGGCAGCCGCATAGCTGAGGATGCGCCCCAGGTTGTACGCCAGCAGCAGCCTGAAGCGGCGGCTGCGCTGCTCCTTGGGGATCGCCAGGGTGAGGGCGCCCATCAGCCCGCCGCACATGCCCAGGCAATGGCCGCCGCCAAGCAGGCCGAGGATCAGCGCCGAGACCAGCAGTGGCGCCAACTCAAGCATGGGGTGGATCTTTGGGCGGCTGTTCGGCGCTATTGGCTTCTTCGACGCCGGCCAGGTGGTTCGGGTCCTGGTCGTCGAACAGCACGCTGTGGGCCGGGCCGTCGAGGTCGTCGTACTGGCCGCTGTCCACGGCCCAGAAGAAGATGTAAATGGCGACACCCACTAACAGCAGCGCCGCCGGGATCATCACGTATAGAGCTGGCATCTGCACTCCATGCCCGCGCGGCTCAGGCCGGCAGCGGGCGGGTTTCCAAGGGGACGCTGGCAGCCGGCGCGCTCGGCAGGCGAGTCAGGCGCAAGGCGTTCAACACCACGGTCAACGAACTGAGTGACATGCCGATCGCCGCCCAGATCGGCGTGACCCAGCCCAGGGCTGCAAACGGCAGCATAAGGCCATTGTACAGCCCGGCCCACAGCAGGTTTTCAATTATCACCCGACGGGTGCGCCGCGCCAGGGTAAACGCCTGCACCAGGGCATCGAGCCGGTTGGACAGCAGCACCGCGTCAGCGCTGGTCTTGGCCAGGTCCGTGGCCGACCCCATCGCCACACTGATATCAGCGGCGGCCAGCACTGGTACATCGTTGACGCCATCGCCGAGCATCAGCACCTTGCGGCCTTCGCGGTGCAGCTGTTGCAGCACCTGCAACTTGTCATCCGGGCGCAGGCCGCCACGGGCTTCGTCGATGCCCAGCTCAAGGGCCACGCTGGCGACCATTGGCGAGCTGTCTCCGGACAGCAACAACGTGCGCCAGCCACGCGCCTTGCACGCGGCCAGCAGCGCGGGCGCATCACTGCGCAGGCGGTCATCGAGCACGAACCAGGCGAGGGCGCCAGTGCGATCGCCCAGCAGCAGCCATTGGC
The DNA here is from genome assembly GCF_054058375.1 of Pseudomonas sp. TE24901. Taxonomy (NCBI): domain Bacteria; kingdom Pseudomonadati; phylum Pseudomonadota; class Gammaproteobacteria; order Pseudomonadales; family Pseudomonadaceae; genus Pseudomonas; species Pseudomonas sp. TE24901. Next base: position 149,379 of record NZ_JBSSAF010000007.1, on the reverse strand, counting down.
CAGCTTCATCGGGTGAATCAGGCAGGGGGCAACCGCTGAGTTCACACACGTAGCCCGGTTGGCCGATGCGCAATAACCGCTCGCCGACGCGTCCTTCCAGACCCAGGCCAGGGGCGCTGAGCACTTCGTCGGCCGCCAGCGGCGCACGGCCAAACGCCCGGGCGATCGGGTGCTCTGAGCGGTTCTCCAGGGCGGCGGCGAGGCTCAGGCAGTCATCGCTGCCCAGCGCGCCCAAGGGGCGGATCGCACGCAGTGCCAGGCGACCTTCGGTGAGGGTGCCGGTCTTGTCGAAAATCACTGTATCGATCTGGTTCAAGCCTTCCAGCACATGGCCACGGGTGAGCAGCAGCCCGAGTGTGTGCAGCGTGCCGGTGGCGGCGGTCAGTGCGGTAGGTGTGGCCAGGGACAACGCGCAAGGGCAGGTTGCCACCAACATGGCCAGCACAATCCAGAAGGCGCGTGATGAGTCCAGCTCCCACCACACCACGCCGATCACGGCCGCCGCGATCAGCGAGCACAGCAGGAACCACTGCGCAGCGCGGTCGGCGATTTGAGCCAGGCGCGGCTTTTCGGCCTGGGCGCGTTCCAGCAGGCGCACGATGGCCGACAAGCGGGTGTCATGGCCCAAGGCGCGCACTTCGACGGTCAGCGCGCCTTCGACATTGAGGGTGCCCGCCGTAACGCTGTCGCCAACGTCTCGGGGCTGAGGCAGGTATTCGCCGGTGAGCAGGGATTCGTCGATGCTCGATTGGCCGTCGACGATCACCCCATCGGCCGGCAGCACGGCGCCGGGGTGCACCAGCACGCGATCACCCAGCGCCAGTTCGCTCAGCAGGATGCGTTCGCTCTGGCCATCGCCCTTCAAGCGCAGGCACGAGGCGGGCAACAGGTTGACCAATTGTGCGGTTGCGGCGGCGGTGCGTTCCCTGGCTCGCCGTTCCAGGTAGCGGCCCGCCAGCAGGAACAGCGCAAACATGCCGACCGCATCGAAATACAGCTCGCCCACCCCGGTGATCGCGGTCCAGATACCCGCCAGGTAAGCGCCGCCGATGGCCAGGGACACCGAGACATCCATGGTCAGGTGGCGGGTGCGCAGGTCGCGCAGGGCGCCTTTGAAAAACGGCGCGCAGCTGTAGAACACGATGGGCGTTGTCAGAAACATCGCCACCCAGCGCAGGATCACGTGCAGTTCCGGGCTCAGATCGATATTGAATTCCGGCCAGGTGGCCATGGTCGCCATCATCGCCTGGAACCACAGCAACCCGGCGACGCCTAGTTGGCGCAAAGCGCGGCGGTTGTCGCTGGCCAGTTGTTCGGCGGCGCGGTCGGCCTGATAGGGGTGGGCGGCGTAACCGATATGGCGCAACTCACTGAGCAATTGGCTTAACGGCAATTGCCCATCGGCCCACTGCACATGCAAGCGATGGTTGGACAGGTTCAGCCGTGCCTCGGCCACGGCGGGCAGGCGGCGCAGGTGTTTTTCGATCAGCCAGCCGCACGCGGCGCAACTGATGCCTTCCATCAGCAGGGTGGTTTCGGCGAGGTCGCCCGTGTGGCGTACGAAGGGTTTTTGCACGTCGGCGCGATCATACAGCGCCAGTTCGTCCACCAGTTGCACCGGCAGTGCGTCGGGGTTGGCCGAGGCTTCGCTGCGGTGCTGGTAATAGCTTTCCAGGCCACCGGCCACAATCGCCTCGGCCACGGCTTGGCAGCCTGGGCAGCAGAGTTCGCGGCGTTCGCCGAGGATGACGGTGGTGAAGCGGCTGCCCGCGGGGACGGGGAGGGCGCAGTGGTAGCAGGGGGTGGTCATGGGTAGAGATCTTAGTCGGCTGGGAGGGCCTCATCGTCGGCAAGCCGGCTCCTACAGGTCGAGCGCGGGCCTTGTAGGAGCCGGCTTGCCGGCGATGCGCGAAGCGCAGGTGTTTATTTTTTGAGGTCTTCAGCACCCTGTAATGGCTCATCCCCCAACAGCAAGTCCTTGTCGTGGCTGACCTGCTCTTCTTCAAACATGCGCCAAGTGCGGTCGCCCTCGACGCCCAGCAGTTCCACGAAGCGGCGGCCTTCGACCTTGTCGGTGACCTGGCCGATGTAGCGGCCGTGTTCGGTGTCGCTGCGGGCCAGGTTGATCTTGCGGTCCTTCTCCGGTTGGGTCGGGGAGATCAGGTTGAGTTCCAGGGTAGCCGGGTTGCTGTTGCCGGTCAGGTGCACGTCGACTTCACCGGTCAGTTCGTCCAGGTGCACCTTGGCGCGCAGTTGCAGGGTCTGGGCCAGCAGCTCGCGGTCCAGGGAGCGGTTGATGCCTTTGCCGGCCTCGTAGTAGTTGTCGTTGACCAGGTTGTCCGGGTTGTTCACCGCAATGGTCACCATGGACAGGGTCAAGGTCACCGAGCAGGCCAGGATCCCGATGATGATCCAGGGCCAGAGGTGCTTGTACCAGGGGCTAGCGGCAGTTGCTACGGACATTGTTCTGCTCTCTATAAGTCAACGAACTTGGGGGCCGATGAATCGGCTCTTGGCTTCAATATGGACGCTGGCGTCATCGGCGTCGGTGAGGATGAACTTGACCTCGTTGGTGCTCGACGGCAATTGCTCCGGCGCACTCGACAGCTCCACCGGCATGCTGACGATATCGCCGGCCGCCACCTTGATTTCACGACGGCCTTGCAGTTTGAGGTCGGGCAGGCCCGTGGCGTCGAGCACGTAGGTGTGGTCGCGTTGGTCCTTGTTCATGATCTTCAGGCTGTAGACGTTCTCGATGCGGCCTTCGGCGTTTTCGCGGTACAGCACGCGGTCCTTGCTCACATCGAAGCCCACCAGCGAGCGCATGAAAAACGCCGCCACCAACAGGCTGATCATCGCCAGCAACACCAGGGCGTAACCGATCAGGCGCGGGCGCAGCTTGTGGGTTTTCTGCCCCGACAGGTTGTGCTCGGTGGTGTAGCTGATCAGGCCGCGCGGGTATTCCATTTTGTCCATGATGTTGTCGCAGGCGTCGATGCAGGCCGCGCAGCCGATGCACTCGATTTGCAGGCCGTCGCGGATGTCGATACCGGTGGGGCAGACCTGCACGCACATCGTGCAGTCGATGCAATCCCCCAGGCCTTGGGCCTTGTAGTCCACGCCTTTTTTGCGCGGGCCACGCAGCTCGCCACGGCGTGGGTCGTAGGAGACGATCAGGGTGTCCTTGTCGAACATCACGCTCTGGAAACGCGCATACGGGCACATGTAGATGCACACCTGTTCGCGCAGCCAGCCGGCATTGCCGTAGGTGGCGAGGGTGAAGAAACCGACCCAGAAATACGACCAGCCATCGGCCTGGCCGGTGAAGAAGTCGAACACCAATTCGCGGATCGGCGAGAAGTAGCCGACGAAGGTCATGCCGGTGACAAAACCGATCAACAACCACAGGGTGTGCTTGCTGAACTTGCGCAGGAATTTATTGGCGCCCATGGGGGCTTTGTCGAGTTTGATGCGTTGATTGCGGTCGCCTTCGGTGACCTTTTCGCACCACATGAAAATCCAGGTCCACACGCTTTGCGGGCAGGTATAGCCGCACCACACGCGCCCTGCGTACACGGTGATAAAGAACAGGCCGAAGGCGGCAACGATCAGAATGCCCGAGAGCAGGATGAAGTCCTGGGGCCAGAAAGTAGCGCCAAAAATGAAGAATTTACGCTCCGGCAGGTTCCACCAAACGGCCTGGTGGCCACCCCAGTTCAGCCACACCGTGCCGAAGTAGAGGAGGAACAACACGGCGCCGCCGAGCATGCGCAGGTTGCGGAACAGGCCGGTGAAGGCACGGGTGTAGATTTTCTCGCGCGAGGCGTAGAGGTCGACGGTCTTGGCAGGGGGGGTAACGTCATGTACCGGTATCTGGTCTCTCATCATTGCATCCCACGGCGGTGGAGATTTGCCTCGGCCAGTACGTGCCGGCCGGGGTCAAATTAGGGGTGTTGCAGTGCCTCGATAATACGCCCTTAAATGTATCAAATGGGCGCGACCTTTGGTCGCATTGGGTGTTGGTGAATGATGGTGTACGTGATCTGGGTCAATTGACAGGTGGGAGGAGAGCACTGTTTGGCGAGAGGCGCACAGGAGAATAGGTGGTTTGCTTTTTCGTAGGGCGGATCTAACTGTCCTGTAAATTTAGTGTTCTATTGCCGAGGCCTGGTGTACGCGGTTTTTGAGTTAAATGATATTTCTCTTTGTTAACTTGATAGGGTTGTTTTGAACTGGAAATATTTCGTTCCGTTTTGACGGGGTTTCAATGAACGTCAATGGAACTCGGTGGGGCTATTTGCAACATATCAGTTGCCATTCCAATTAAGGTGGTAACTGTTTTGAGGTGTCGCAATGAATGTAAATAATGGTTTGATTTTCCCACATTTTGGACGCTCTGGATTTCCTGATTTACTACCGCCAGATCAGGATTTTAAGGTGGTTCACACTCAATACTCCGGTTGGAGTGACTTGCGGATGTCCAAGCAACTGGCGAACGATTTCAAGGTGTTTGAAGATCCGAAAACCCCGGGCTTTGTTACGCTGAACCATCTGGAAAAAATGGTCAAAGATCACAACATTCCGAAAGAATCCAGGGACTTTGCGAAGGAGTTGATGGGGCGTGAAACGCTGTTGGATCAGCTTGATAGTGACAGTAAGAAGTGGTTGGACGGTAAAATTAGTGAGCAAAGCATCCAGGACTCTATAGCCGCTCAAACTCAAGCCCGGCAGGATAAAGAAGCGCCGGCACCGCGTCCACGTTCTCCCTACGACGGCACAGATTTTTTGCCGGCATTCTGAAATAACGTGCTGTTGTAGAAGCTCCTATGAGGCTTCTCCGCCAATGAATATGGCGACTTTGGAGCGACATCGCGACTCAAGACAGAGCAACGTTGCTTCTGAAACCCAACAAGCCCTGTAAGGTGTCACCCTTTAGGGCTTGTTGTTTTTCGGGGGCTATTCCTCAGTTGTTGGGTCACTGTGGGACAAGCTGTAGACATACGCCGCCAGCAAGTGCACTTTGTCATTGCCCTGCAATTGCTCCTGCGCCGGCATCTGGCCCTGGCGGCCATAACGGATGGTCTGCTGCAGTTGGGCGAAGCTGGAACCGTAGATGAATGCACCCGGGTGGGTCAGGTCAGGCGCGCCCATGGCGGGGGTGCCTTTGCCTTGCGGGCCGTGGCAGGCCACGCAGTTGGCGGCGAAGAGTTTCTCGCCGTTGGCTACGTCTGCCTTGGCGCCTTCAGGCAACTTGCGGCCATCGAGGTTGGTCACCACGAACGCGGCGACATCACTGACGCCTTGTTCCTTGAGGATATCCAGCCAGGCCGGCATCACCGCATGGCGGCCCTTCATGATGGTTTCCTTGATGGTGGCCGGCTCCCCACCCCAGCGCCAGTCGGCGTCAGTCAGGTTGGGAAAGCCATAGGCCCCCTTGGCGTCGGAACCGTGGCACACCGAGCAGTTGGAGGCGAACAAACGGCCGCCCATCTTCAAGGCTTGTGGGTCCTTGGCAACGTCTTCGATTGGCATCGCAGCGAACTTGGCGAATATCGGGCCGAACTTGGCGTCCGACTTGGCCATTTCCTTTTCCCATTCGTGCACGCCGGTCCAGCCGGTCTGGCCGTTGGCAAACGGGGTTTGCTTGTCGTTGTCGAGGTAGTTGTAGCCCGGCAACAGGCCTTTCCAGTTGCCCAGGCCCGGGTACAACGCCAGGTAGCCGAGGGCAAAGACGATGGTGGCGACAAACAGCATGAACCACCACTTGGGCAGCGGGTTGTCGTATTCCTCGATGCCATCGAACGAGTGGCCGACGGTTTCGTCCGTTTGTTCGGCGCGCTGCCCCCGACGGGTCGACAGCAGCAGCCAGGTCAGGGCGAAAATGGTACCCAGACTGAGGACTGTGACGTACAGACTCCAGAACGTAGTCATTCTTTGTTACTCCTAGAAGCTTGCTCGACGTGCTTGATGGCTTCGGGATCGTCCGCAAAGGGCAGCAAGGTCGCGTCTTCAAACTCCGACTTGCGCTTGGGGCTGAACACCCACAACGCCAGGCCGACAAAGGCCACCATCACCACAACGGTGCCCAGGCCACGAATCATCCCGATATCCATGAAGATCACCGTTTGCTTTTGATGATGGTGCCCAGGCCTTGCAGGTAGGCCACCAGTGCGTCCATTTCGGTCTTGCCCTTCACGGCGGCGGCTGCACCGGCGATGTCTTCATCGGTGTAGGGCACGCCCAGGGTGCGCAAGACTTCAAGTTTCTTCGCGGTGTCCTTGCCGTCGAGCTTGTTTTCCACGAGGAACGGGTAGGCCGGCATTTTCGACTCAGGTACCACGTTGCGCGGGTTGTACAAGTGCGCACGCTGCCAGTCATCGGAGTAGCGTCCGCCGACACGGGCCAGGTCCGGGCCGGTACGTTTGGAGCCCCACAGGAACGGGTGGTCCCACACGCTTTCACCGGCGACCGAGTAGTGGCCGTAGCGTTCGGTTTCGGCGCGGAACGGACGGATCATCTGTGAGTGGCAACCCACGCAGCCGTTGGCGATGTAGACGTCACGGCCCTCAACCTCAAGGGCGGTACGCGGCTTCATGCCTTCGACCGGCTTGTTGGTCACGTCCTGGAAAAACAGCGGAACGATCTGGGTCAGGCCGCCGATGCTCACGGCGATGACCATGAAGAAGGCCAGCAGGCCGATATTCTTCTCGACTACTTCATGCTTCATCAGTGAGCTCCCACTACGGCGATCTTGGCGGCGGCTTCGGCTTCTACCGGGTCGGCGGCACGCACGGTGCGCCAGACGTTGTAGGCCATCAGGAACATGCCGGAGGCAAAGAATGCACCGCCCAGGGCGCGCACGATGTAACCCGGATGGCTGGCTTGCAGCGCTTCGACGAAGGAGTAGGTGAGGGTGCCGTCATCGTTGATCGCACGCCACATCAGGCCTTGGGTGATGCCGTTGACCCACATCGAGGCGATGTAGAGCACGGTGCCGATGGTGGCCAGCCAGAAGTGCGCGTTGATCAAGCCGACGCTGTGCATCTGTGGGCGACCGAACAGTTTGGGGATCATGTGGTACAGCGCGCCGATGGAGATCATCGCGACCCAACCGAGGGCGCCGGCGTGTACGTGGCCGATGGTCCAGTCGGTGTAGTGGGACAGCGAGTTGACGGTCTTGATCGCCATCATCGGCCCTTCGAAGGTCGACATGCCGTAGAACGCCAGGGACACCACGAGGAAGCGCAGGATCGGGTCGGTGCGCAACTTATGCCAGGCGCCCGACAGAGTCATCATGCCGTTGATCATGCCGCCCCAACTCGGGGCCAGCAGGATGATCGACATCGCCATGCCCAGGGACTGCGCCCAGTCCGGCAGCGCGGTGTAGTGCAAGTGGTGCGGGCCGGCCCAGATGTACAGGGTGATCAGCGCCCAGAAGTGCACGATGGACAGGCGATAGGAGTAGATAGGACGCTCGGCCTGCTTGGGCACGAAGTAGTACATCATCCCCAGGAAGCCGGTGGTGAGGAAGAACCCCACCGCGTTGTGGCCGTACCACCACTGGATCATCGCATCCGTCGCCCCGGCGTAGGCCGAGTAGGATTTGAACAGGCTGACCGGCAGCGAGGCGTGGTTGACGATGTGCAGCATCGCCGTGACCAGGATGAAGGCCCCGTAGAACCAGTTGCCGACGTAGATGTGCTTGGTCTTGCGCTTGACGATGGTGCCGAAGAACACCACGGCATAGGTCACCCACACGATGGCAAGCAAAATGGCGATGGGCCATTCCAGCTCGGCGTATTCCTTGGTGGTGGTGTAGCCCAGCGGCAGGGTGACTACCGCGCCGACGATGACCGCTTGCCAGCCCCAGAAGGTGAAGGCGGCGAGGCCGTCGGAGATCAGTCGCGTCTGGCAGGTTCGCTGCACGACATAGTAGGAGGTGGCAAACAATGCACATCCACCGAAGGCGAAAATCACCAGGTTGGTGTGCAGCGGGCGCAGGCGGCCGAAGGTCGTCCATGGCAAACCGAAATTCAATTCCGGCCAAACCAGTTGCGAGGCGATGAACACCCCGAGCCCCATGCCAAGGATCCCCCAGACCACCGTCATGATGGCGAACTGGCGGACTACCTTATAGTTATAAGCAGTCGGACTGATTGCTGTGCTCATTCTAAGGTTCCACGGTTTAGGTTTTTTTATAGGTAAAATCGGCCGCAAGTATGTAGAAAGCGAGGGGCCTTTGCAACGCAATGGCTGACCTGTATCAATGCGTTCCACGCCAGATTCTGCGCCCTTTCCATGTTTTACGTAGGGACAAAATCCGAAATCGAAAGCTGATCGAGTGGACAGGAATTTTTTCGGGGCGCAACGGCAGTCGTCGCGTACACCAGAACCGGCCCGCTGTGCAGGGAAGCGTAGACCCGAATGGCAGGAGGGGAAAGTTGTGCATTGGAGGGGATGTGACAAAAGGTCGCGAAGTGTCGGTGGGTGAAAGGGCGATTATTCGTCCCAGGGGGTGATCACCGTCACGCCGCTGGATTTGAAGTCACTGACATTGCGTGTGATCACGGTCAGTCCGTGTACCAGTGCGGACCTGCTGGCAGGGCTAGCAAGACAGCGCCCAAAAAGCGTTGGCGAACACCAGACCAGATCTATTTATGTGTGAAAACTCTTCATGGATTGGAACCGTCTAGGTCTTTTTCCCACATAGGAGAAGCAAATAGGCAGTAGGACTTCCAGTTAAGGAGAATTTGATGAGTGTCAACGCAACGTCCAACAACGTTATGCACGCCATGCAGCCGGCGTCGCAACGTTCGGCAAGAACGGACACCGACAAGCCGTTCGCGCGAATGAGTGAGGCGGAATTAGCCAAGCATCTCTACGCTAATTTCGACAGGTTTACTGACCCTGATCAGCCAGGTGTTGTCACGCGTCAATCCCTTGAGCGCATCGCGTATAGCTCCACGCAGTCTGGTGTCAGCACCGAAGACTCGCAGTTTGCACGTGCGCTGCTGGAAAGCCATGGCCTCATGGGCAAGCTCGACAGCTATGGCAAGTTCAGACACGACGGGAAAATTGAACGGGAAAGTGTCCTTAACGTTGCCTCCCCTGAGCACCAGCGGTTCAGTAACATGAACGATAAGGACATGGCGGCCTACTTGATCGCTCATTTCGATACGTTCAAGGAGCGCCCGGACACGTTTAACGCGTCCGGGTCAGATCTGGGGGTGACTATTTGGTCACTTGAAGATGTAGCCCGTTCGCAGGCGTCGTCTCCTGAGGCGAAGATGTTTGCGCGTGAGTTGCTGGATCGCCCCGAGCTGATGAATCGGCTGGGATTGAAGGATCGGGGCAGCCGAGTGACCCAGCAATCTCTCGTGATCTCTCAGTCCATTGGCCCGTAAGTGCAAGAAGCAATGCTTGCCGGTGTGATTGAAGCCACTGCGTCCTGATAAAAAAGCCCCGCTAGTATGCACCGTGCGGGGCTTTATGGTGGGCGAGGGCTGGTTACTCCTGCGTCTTCGGGTCCCCATGGGACAGGCTGTAAACATAAGCCGCCAACAAGTGCACTTTGTCATTGCCCTGCAGCGCTTCCTGCGCCGGCATCTGGCCTTGGCGGCCGTGGCGGATGGTCTGCTGCAACTGCGCCAGGCTGGTGCCGTAGATATAGCCGGCCGGCTTGGTCAGGTCCGGGGCGCCCATGGCTTCCATGCCATGGCCTTCCGGCCCGTGACACGCCACACACGTGGTATTGAATGCGGTTTTACCCGCGCCCAGATCGGCCGAGTTGTCGGCCGGCAGCGGCAGCTTGGCCAGGTCGTGGCGCACATAGGCGGCGACGTTCTTCACACCCTCGTCGCCAAGCATGTCACCCCAGGCCGGCATCGCCGCGTGGCGGCCGTTCAGGATGGTGGCCTTGATCGCCTCGGCCGAACCGCCCCAGCGCCAGATGTCGTCCGCCAGGTTCGGGAAGCCAAACGCGCCCTTGGCATCCGAGCCGTGGCACACCGCGCAGTTGGAGGCGAACAGGCGACCGCCCATCTTCAGCGCTTGCGGGTCCTTGGCCACTTCTTCCACGGGCATGGCCGAGAATTTGGCGAAGATCGGCCCGAACTTGGCGTCGGCCTTGGCCATTTCCTTGTCCCATTCCTTGGTCTGCGTCCAGCCGTCTTCATAGCCCGGCAGCACGCCTTTCCAGTTGCCCAGGCCCGGGTAGAGGATCAGGTAGCCGACTGCAAACACCAGGGTGCCGGCGAACAGCATGAACCACCACTGGGGCAGCGGGTTGTCGTATTCCTCGATACCGTCGAAGGCGTGGCCCATGGTCTGGTCCACGCTGCCCTTGGTCTCGCCCTTGCGGGTGCCCACCAAGAGCCAGGTCAGGCCGATCAGGCTGCCGAGGGTCAGTACGCAGATCCATGTACTCCAGAATAGGGTCATGGCCGATTGCTCCTTGTTGCAGGCTCTTCTTGAGCGTCGGATGGGGACGGTTCATCGGCGAACGGCAGCAGGCGTGCCTGCTCGAATTCCGCATTGCGCCGGTTGTTGAACACCCACAGCGACAGGCCGATAAAGGCGATGGCGACCACCAGCGTGCCGAGGCCGCGGATGGTGCCTGCATCGAATTCAAATCCCATGGCTCACCTCTTGCTCTTGATGGCAGTGCCGAGCACTTGCAGGTAAGAAACCAGTGCGTCCATCTCGGTCTTGCCCTTGAGGCTGGCCACGGCGCCACTGATATCGTCGTCGGTGTACGGCACGCCGAGGGTGCGCATCACGTTCAACTTGGTCTCGGTGTGGCTGCTGTCGACTGGGGCGGTCACCAGCCACGGGTAGGCCGGCATCTTCGACTCGGGCACCACGTTGCGCGGGTTGTACAAGTGGGCGCGGTGCCAGTCGTCCGAGTAGCGCGCGCCGACGCGGGCCAGGTCCGGGCCGGTGCGTTTGGAACCCCACAGGAACGGGTGGTCCCACACGCTTTCGCCCGCCACCGAGTAGTGGCCGTAGCGCTCGGTCTCGGCGCGGAACGGGCGGATCATCTGCGAGTGGCACTGCACGCAACCTTCGCGGATGTAGATGTCGCGGCCTTCCAGTTGCAGCGCGGTGTAAGGCTTCATGCCCTCGACCGGCTTATTGGTCACGTCCTGGAAGAACAGCGGGACGATCTGGGTCAGGCCGCCGATGCTCACGGCGAGCACCATCAGCAGCATGAGCAGGCCGACGTTCTTTTCAATCGTTTCGTGTTTCATCACAGACTCCTCAGGCCATCTGCGCTGCAGTGGTGACTTCGGCCGGTTGCGCCGAACGCACGGTGCGCCACGTGTTGTAAGCCATCAGGAACATGCCGCTGAGGAAGATGGCACCGCCCACCAGCCGCACGATGAAGCCTGGGTGGCTGGCCACCAGGGTTTCGACGAAGGAGTAGGTCAAGGTGCCGTCTTCGTTGACCGCACGCCACATCAGGCCCTGGGCGATGCCGTTGACCCACATCGAGGCGATGTAGAGCACGGTGCCGATGGTGGCCAGCCAGAAGTGCGCGTTGATCAGGCCGAGGCTGTACATCTGCTCGCGCCCGAAGACTTTGGGGATCATGTGGTACAACGCGCCGATGGAGATCATTGCTACCCAACCGAGGGCGCCGGCGTGTACGTGGCCAATGGTCCAGTCGGTGTAGTGGGAGAGGGCGTTGACGGTCTTGATCGCCATCATCGGGCCTTCGAAGGTCGACATGCCGTAGAAGGCCAGGGACACCACGAGGAAGCGCAGGATCGGGTCGCTGCGCAACTTATGCCAGGCGCCCGACAGGGTCATCATGCCGTTGATCATGCCGCCCCAGCTCGGTGCCAGCAGCACCAGCGACATCACCATGCCCAGGGACTGCGCCCAGTCCGGCAGCGCGGTGTAGTGCAGGTGGTGTGGGCCGGCCCAGATGTACAGGGTGATCAGCGCCCAGAAGTGCACGATGGACAAGCGATAGGAATACACCGGGCGTTCGGCCTGTTTCGGCACAAAGTAGTACATCATCCCTAGGAAGCCGGCGGTGAGGAAAAAGCCTACCGCGTTGTGCCCGTACCACCACTGCACCATGGCATCCGTCGCACCGCCGTAGAGGGAGTAGGACTTGGTCAGGCTGACCGGGATTTCCAGGTTGTTGACGATATGCAGGATGGCCACGGTGATGATGAACGCACCGAAGAACCAGTTGCCGACGTAGATGTGCTTGGTGGTGCGCTTCATCACCGTGCCGAAGAACACAATGGCGTAGGCCACCCAGACGATGGTGATCAGGATGTCGATCGGCCATTCCAGCTCGGCGTATTCCTTGGAGCTGGTGTAGCCCAGTGGCAAGGTGATTGCGGCCAAGAGAATGACAAGTTGCCAGCCCCAGAAGCAGAACGCGGCGATTTTCGGCGCGAACAGCTGCGTCTGGCAGGTGCGTTGCACCGAGTAGAAGGAGCTGGCGAACAGCGCGCAGCCGCCGAAGGCGAAGATCACCGCATTGGTGTGCAGCGGGCGCAGGCGGCCGAAGCTGGTCCACGGCAAATCGAAGTTGAGTGCAGGCCAGACCAATTGGGCGGCGAGAAAAACCCCGAGCCCCATGCCGACGATGCCCCACACCACCGTCATAATGGCGAATTGGCGGACCACCTTGTAGTTATAGGCGGTACTTAAAGTAGTGTTCATGGTTCCCCATCCACGGTTCAACCCAAGCAGATGCGGCACTTGGGCTGGAGTTATAGGCAGACTAAAAAGCGAGGCAAGCATGGGAGAAGAGCACAAGGCCAGTATTGACGGGGATCAATGGGCGCAGTGTGTGCGGGAACATGGGTGGTTGTGGGATGTCGCCTCGCCCGCTGCGGGACGCGAGCCTGTGACGCTGATCCTGGCCCACGGCGCCGGCGCGCCGATGGACTCAGCTTTCATGAACGACATGGCTGCACGCCTTGCCGGGCATGGCGTCAACGTGGTGCGCTTCGAGTTTCCGTACATGGCCCAGCGCCGTGTGGACGGCGGCAAGCGCCCGCCGAATCCGGCGCCGAAACTGCTGGAAGCCTGGCGCGAGGTGTATGCGCAGGTGCGACGTCATGTCGCTGGGAAACTGGCGATTGGCGGCAAGTCCATGGGCGGGCGCATGGCCAGTTTGTTGGCGGATGAGCTGGGTGCCGATGGGCTGGTGTGCCTGGGGTATCCGTTCTATGCGGTGGGCAAGCCGGAAAAACCACGGGTCGAGCATCTGGAGGGGTTGAAGACGCCGACCTTGATTGTGCAGGGCGAGCGGGATGCGTTGGGGGATCGGGCGGCGGTGGAAGGGTATGCGCTGTCGCCGAGCATCGAAGTGATGTGGCTGGTGGCGGGCGATCATGACTTGAAGCCGTTGAAGGCGTCGGGGTTCAGTCATGAGCAGCATCTGGAGGCTGCGGCGGTGAAAGTGGCTGGGTTTCTTATGAGCACTGAGTAAAACCTGTGGCGAGGGAGCTTGCTCCCGCTGGAGTGCGAAGCGCTCCCAAGATTTTGGGGCCGCTGCGCAGCCCAGCGGGAGCAAGCTCCCTCGCCACGGTGGTTTACCGGTTGAAACGCTCTACCAGCGAATACTGGGTATTGGCGGTATGGGTCAGCTCTTCACTCAACTGCGCCGAGTTCAGCGCCTGCTCCGACGTCTGATCCGCCAGCAACGCAATGGTGCTGATGTTGCGGCTGATCTCTTCGGCCACCGAGCTTTGCTCTTCGGTCGCTGCTGCGATCTGGGTGGTCATGTCGGTGATATGCGCTACTGCTTCACTGATGCCCACCAACGCCTGATCCGCTTCCGTCACCCGTGCCACACCTTCTTCGGCCTGGCGATGCCCGGCGTCCATGGTTTGCACGGCAGCGGCGGCGGTCTGCTGAAGCTTGGCGATCAACGCGTGGATCTGTCCGGTGGATTCGGCGGTGCGTTGCGCCAGTTGGCGCACTTCGTCCGCTACCACCGCAAAGCCTCGGCCCATCTCACCGGCGCGTGCCGCTTCAATGGCCGCGTTCAGGGCCAGCAGGTTGGTCTGGTCGGCAATGCCTTTGATCACATCGACCACACCGCCGATCTCATCACTGTCCTTGGCCAGTTGGGTGACGGTCACGCCGGTCTCACCCACTGCAACGGACAGGCGCTGTATCGCCTCGCGTGTTTCCCCGGCGATATCGCGACCACGGCCGGTCAGGCGGTTGGCCTCCTGGGTTGCGTCGGCTGTGCGCTGCACGTGGCTGGCGACTTCCTGGGTGGTCGCGGCCATCTGGTTGACGGCGGTGGCCACCTGTTCGGTCTCGACGCGCTGGCGTTCCAGGCCACTGGAGCTGTTGTGCGCGAGGGTGTTGGACTGTGCGGCTTGATCGTTCAGGTGCTCAGCCGTGTCCTGCAAGCGTGTGAGACACGTCTTCAGGCGTGCCTCCTGGCTGAGGATCGACATCTCCAGGCGCGCTTGTGCGCCACGGCTGTCGGTGTACATCTGCGCGATCAACGGGTCGGAGGTGGTCTGCTCGGCCAGGCGCAACAAGCGCTTGAGGCCGCGCTGCTGCCAGCTCAGGCCCAGCAGGCCCAACGGCACCGACAAACCTGCCGCCAGGGCAAAGCCCCAATGGGAGTTCAGCGACGCGCCGATCATGAAGCTCAACTGGCTGACCAGGATAAATGGCAGCCAGTCCTGCAGCACCGGCAGCCACTTGTCCCGCTGGGGAACGGCAGACTTGCCCTGGTTGATGCGTTGGTAGAGCGCTTCGGCCCGGCGGATCTGCTCGGCGGTGGGCTTGATGCGCACCGATTCGTAGCCGATCACCTGGTTACCGTCGAAAACGGGGGTCACATAGGCGTTAACCCAATAGTGATCACCGCTCTTGCAGCGATTCTTGACAATGCCCATCCATGGCAAGCCTTGTTTGAGCGTCGACCACATGTGCGCGAACACCGCCGGCGGAACGTCCGGGTGACGCACCAGATTGTGCGGGGCACGAATCAGCTCGTCGCGGGTGAACCCACTGATCTCGACAAACGCGTCGTTGCAGTAAGTGATGACACCCTTGGCATCTGTGGTGGAGATCAACCGTTGCTGAGCGGGGAAGGTACGTTCGCGCTGGGTAACGGGTTGGTTATTACGCATGATTGTTCAATCCACAAGGCTTTCAGGGGGTATCGGCAGGCGCGAGCAATTGTTGAGAAAATTTTCCAGCAGTGAATTGCGTCATGGCAATGCTTCGTAAATACGACAGCATATTCCTGTGGTGTGCGCTCTAAGTAAATGGATTGTAGGACTATTCCGAAAATTGGTCGTGGAGTTCATGCGAGAAATCGACATGTTTCGTGAGAAGTTTAGATTTTTCGACGAAGAAGAATGCTTTTGCGGGGTGAGGGATGTTTGTATTTTTCTAGACATACCCTGACATTGTGCTAAAAGATATCAGCGCTAATGTTTCGCAATAATATGTAATTCCCTGAAATAGCATCTTAGAATATTGATTCGCATGATGGCATAAAGACTCTACGCTAGTTCGCATGATGGCATAAAGATTCCACGTTAGTTCGCATTTCGAATGTGCGATGTCCTGTGGGTGAGACTTCGATCGAGATAATGTGAAAATGTGTAAAAAGGAGACGAATGTGACACTTGTTCCGGTCATTATCTGCGGTGGCTCCGGCAGCCGGCTTTGGCCTGTTTCACGTTCAGCACATCCCAAACCATTTATCGAGTTGCCGGACGGAGGCAACCTGATACGTAAGACCTACAGCCGCGCCTTGGCTTTAGAGACGGTCAATGAAGTTTTGACGATTACCAACCGTGATCTCTATTTCAAGACATTAGATGAATACGCTGCGCAAGCACCGCAGTTTACGAATACGAGCTTTGTACTTGAGCCTTTCGGGCGTAATACCGCCGCTGCGGTTTTTATGGCAGCTAAAGAGGTCGAACGTGTACATGGGGCGGATGCCATCATTTTGATACTTCCTGCTGATCACCTTATTGAGAAGCAAGTGGAGTTTTCCAGCGCGGTATCGGCGGCCTCAGAATTAGCAAAAAATGGCTGGCTGGTGACGTTCGGTGTACGCCCTGAGTATCCGGAAACCGGCTATGGCTATATTCAGAAAGACGGCGATAAACCCTTGGGCGCAGGCTTCGAAGTAAAACGTTTTGTAGAAAAACCAAGTATCGAGGTTGCCGAAGGATATTTGGCTTCAGGCCAGTACTTCTGGAACTCCGGCATGTTCTGTTTTCGTGCTGGCACATTGATTGAAGAAATGACGCTGTGGGCGCCAGAGGTGGCGAGTGCTGTGGATCGCTGTCTTGTTGCGTCAGGAGAGATGCAAGGTGAGAGCCATCGTTGCTTGCACCTGGAGCCCAATAGCTTCGCCAAAGTCCCGGATATCTCGATCGACTTCGCGTTGATGGAGCGCTCCAACAAAGTGGCTATGGTGCCCTGTGATATTGGTTGGAGTGACATCGGTTCATGGATAGCCATGAGCGAACTGTCCCCAGCCGATGAGCACGGTAATCGTATAGAGGGAGACGCCGTGCTGCATGCGTCCCGCAACAATTATGTGCGCGTTCAACGTCGGTTGGCCGCATTGGTGGGGGTTGAAGACCTGATCATTGTCGACACACCTGACGCCTTTCTGGTCGCTCACAAAGACCACGCTCAAGACATCAAGGTCATCACGGCCCAACTCAAGAAGAGTGGACACCGTGCTCACTTGGACCATATGACAGTTCGCCGTCCATGGGGAACCTATACAACGCTGGAAGAAGACTTGCGTTTCAAGATCAAGCGCATAGTGGTTAAACCCAGGGCCTCGTTGTCGTTACAGATGCACCATCACCGCAGTGAACACTGGATCGTGGTCAGTGGTACGGCACGCGTTGTTAATAATGATCGTGAGTTTTTACTGAATACCAACGAGTCGACCTTTATTCCCGCAGGCAACACTCATCGTTTGGAAAATCCAGGTGTCATCGACTTGGTATTGATTGAGGTGCAGAGCGGCGATTATTTGGGAGAAGACGATATCGTTCGGTTTGAGGATATCTATGGCCGAGCCCATGTTTGAAAGGTACTGCTCAAGCGGCTAAAGCATTCGCGCAACGGTAAAGGCAGATATTGAAGACGGCTTTTGCTTCCAAATGGGAAGTGAGGGAGGTGTGAGCGCTTGCTTCTTTGAGAGAGGTGGTTGCTCAATTAGTTGAAAAATGGTGAAAAAATGAGTGGCAAAAAAGTAGCATTGATTACAGGTATCACGGGGCAAGATGGCGCGTACCTTGCTGAGTTTTTGTTAAAAAAAGGCTATTCGGTACATGGCATCAAACGACGTAGTTCCATGTTCAATACTGCTCGTATTGACCATCTTTACCATGATCCGAATTCGACAGGTTATGACCTGACATTGCATCATGGTGATCTGACCGATTCCAGTAGCTTGATGCGCATCGTCCAGAATGTACGACCGGATGAAATCTATAATTTGGCAGCTCAAAGTCATGTTGCCGTTTCTTTCGAGGAGCCTGAGTACACCGCCAATTCCGATGCCTTGGGGGCACTGCGCCTTCTTGAAGCAATACGAATCGTTGGGTTGGAAAAGAAAACCAGGTTCTATCAAGCATCAACTTCAGAACTGTACGGTTTGGTACAAGAGATCCCGCAGAAGGAAACCACACCTTTCTACCCGCGCTCACCGTATGCGGTCGCCAAACTTTATGCTTACTGGATGACCGTAAACTACCGTGAGTCGTACGGCATTTATGCGTGCAACGGTATCTTGTTCAACCATGAATCGCCTATTCGCGGTGAGACATTTGTCACTCGTAAGATCACCCGAGCATTGGCGCGTATCAAGCTGGGCGAGCAAGAGTGTTTGTACCTCGGCAACATGAACGCCCTGCGCGACTGGGGGCATGCCCGTGATTACGTTGAGATGCAGTGGCTCATGCTGCAGCAGGACGTGGCTGAAGATTATGTGATTGCAACGGGCGAACAGCACTCCGTTCGTGAGTTCGTCGAACTTGCGGCAAAAGTAATCGGCATCAATATTCGTTGGGAAGGCGCTGGGGTTGAGGAAAAAGGTTACGACCTCGCCACCAACCGATGCATCGTTGCCGTGGACCCGCGCTATTTCCGCCCCGCCGAAGTTGAAACGCTACTCGGGGACCCGAGCAAGGCCAAAACCCAATTGGGTTGGGCACCGACAACGACGTTCGCTGAACTCGTGGAAGAAATGATGCATGAAGACATGCGTGAGGCCGAGCGCGACCAATTGGTCCAGGCCCACGGATATAAATACTTCAAGGGCCAGGAATAGGGGGCGCGGATGATTCCGGTATACCAGCCCTTCCTGGGCGGACGTGAAAAGGAATATGTAAACCAGTGCCTGGATTCGACCTGGATTTCTTCTCGCGGAGAGTTTATCTCTCGCTTTGAAAACGAATTTGCCCGATACATTGGTGCGAACCATGCCACGACGGTGAGCAACGGTACCGTCGCCCTGCATCTGGCCATGGCCGCGCTTGGGCTAGGGCCGGGTGACGAGGTCATTGTTCCAACGCTGACCTATGTGGCGTCCGTCAATACCATCCTGCAAACCGGTGCCAGCGTTGTATTCGCCGAGTCATTGGCAGATACCTGGAACGTCAGTATCGAAGACATACAAAGCCGGATCACGGAAAAGACCAAGGCGGTGATGGTCGTGCACCTCTATGGTTTGGCTTGTGACATGGAGGCGGTCGTTGCCTTGTGTCGCGAGCATGACGTATTGCTGATCGAGGATTGCGCCGAAGCTTTCGGGTCTTTGTATAAAGGTCAGCATGTAGGGACGTTTGGAGATGTCGCGACATTCAGCTTTTTCGGCAACAAGACCATTACCACCGGTGAAGGTGGAATGGTCGTATCCAAAACCAAGGCTTTGCACGACAGAGCCTGTCACCTGAAGAGCCAAGGCGTGTCCAAAACTCGGGAGTATTGGCACGATGAGCTGGCGTTCAACTACCGAATGACCAACATTTGTGCGGCCATTGGTCTCGCCCAGTTGGAGCGGGCAGACGAGATCATCGCGCTCAAGCGTCGAGTCGCCGACTGGTACCGCGAAGCACTCAAGGGGCTTCCCCTGCGGATGCACGCTGAGCAGCCCGGGACCCGCCATTCGTACTGGATGTGCTCGATACTGTTGGATGATTCGCGCCAGCGTCAGCCGTTGCGTGATCACCTGACCACGCAAGGTATAGAGACCCGCCCTTTGTTTGCGCCTGCGCACACCCTACCGCATTGCTGGACAGACCAGCACTTCCCTATCGCACAAGATCTCAGCGCGCGCGGAATAAACCTCCCCAGTTATCCAACGCTGAACCGTGAACAAGTAGAGCGCATAGCAGAGGAGATCAGACACTACTTCGCCGATTAAACCGAAGGAGACCCGGGCAGCCGAGTAGCCGTTGCCCTCCAAGTGGAGTTCAGAGATTCAAGTGAGTACTGAATGTTTGGATCTAATACATTTACTCAGGTGAAGTGATGCTCTCTTATTTTACGCGTGTATGGGATGCCCGTTATTTTTGGATCCACCTTTCATTGGCAGATCTCAGATCGCGCTGGCGGCGCTCATTTTTGGGCATGGCGTGGTCGGTGATCCAGCCATTGGGCTTGACGCTGTTGCTGACGCTGGTATTCAGCAGGCTCTTTAATGCGGATATCGTGACGTACGCGCCTTACATTCTGTCGGGCATCATTGTGTGGGAGTGCATATCTGCTAATACCGTGGCGGGCTCACTGTCATTTGTCCAGGCGGACGCCTACATAAAACAATGCAATCACCCTTTGGCGATATATACGCTTCGAACGGTGGTAGGGAGCAGCATTGTTTTGATGTTAGCCAGCATATCCTTGTACGGATGGGTGGCTGTCGTGCTCCCGCAAAACTTTGGCTGGAGCTGGTTGGCTTCTCTTACCCTGTTTCCGATACTCGCATTGATCGCGTGGCCGGTGTCTACGTTGCTTTCTTACGTAAGTACCCGCTTTCGAGATATTCCCCATGCGTTAGGTCTGATCATGCAATCGTTGTGGTTTATCTCGCCAGTGTACTTTGAAGCGAAGATGTTCAAGAACGGCGGCCTGCACGCACTGGTTGATTACAATCCTATTTATCACATCTTACAGTTAATACGGGCCCCCCTACTTCAGGGAGAATGGCCAACGTGGCAGAACTACGCGTTCAGTATCGGGACGGCCGTGTTTTTTGGAGCGCTGGCGGTAATGGTGGGTAGCAAGGTTGAAAGAAAAGTGATTTTTTACCTATGAAAAATAATCGAATTTCACTTAACAACGTCAACCTTCATTACGCCTCCGTTGCCTATAAGGAGCGTTCATTGAAGTCCCTCATGGCAGGTGTGTTCAGCCGTAAGGCGCAGCGTTCAAATGTCGCGGATATTCATGCGCTGAAAAATATCACTGTTGAAATAACGAGTGGTGAGCGTGTGGGACTTCTCGGACACAACGGGGCGGGCAAGAGCACGTTCCTGAAGATGGTAGCCGGGCTATATCCCGTGTCGAGCGGTGTGCTGAATGTAGAGGGGCAAGTTCGCTCTCTGTTTGATTTGAGCTTGGGCTTTGAGCCAGATGCTACGGGCAGGGAAAATATTTTATACCGAGGATTGTTGTTGGGTCTGTCCCCCAAGTTCATGCGTGACAAAGCAGAGGAAATCGTCGAGTTCGCCGGGCTGGGAGAGTTTATTGACTACCCCATAAAAACCTATTCGGCCGGTATGCAAGTCCGGCTCGCGTTCGCAATATCGACCACCGTGGGAGGGGATATTCTGCTTCTGGATGAGGTCATCGGTGCTGGTGACGCGAATTTTATGGCTAAAGCCAGGGAGCGTATTACAGGCCTTATTGAGCAGGCAGAAATTCTGGTGTTGGCAACTCATGATTTCAGTGCGTTACGTTCGATTTGTAATCGTGGTCTGGTGTTCCATCACGGTGAACTGGTTTTCGACGGTGCCTGTGATGAGGCCGTTGCTGAATATAAAGTTATAAATGGATTGAAATAATTTTGAAAACACTAAGAGTCCTTTGGTTGCTTAACCATACGACATTACGGAAATTCGAAGTTGATCAGCTCAAGGCGCTGGGCGTGAATGAAATTTTCATGCCGAAAAGTTTTCCTTATGACGAGGGCAATCTTTCTGCCAGCGTCGATTTCAGTTTTGACGCCGCGTTGACCATCCCTAAGGATCAGCTGGATGTCTTGAATGCGCAGGATTGGTATGCGGGCCCATGCGAGGAGGCCTGGCGGATTGCCAATTTGTACTTTGATGTGGCGATTGTTGGTTTTTTTCCAACTCAAATTAAAAGTGCTGTGCGTCATTTCAAGGGTGCTATTGTTCTGCGAGTTTTTGGTTTGTCAAAGGGCTATTCTTATTCTCAGTTGTTTTACGAGGAAGCTGAAGAGTCCTTGGTCCGTAGTATCAAGGCAATGGGCGCGCGATTCTGGTTTGGCGCAGGCTACGACCATTTGAAAGACTCCGAACAGAATTTTTTAGCCAGTAGAAACTGCTACCTGCCTGTCGGTTTGAAGGGCGAGGCTACGCCTGATTTATGGGAAGGGACGCTCAAGAAGATTTTGTTTGTCTGTCCAAGAATTGGGTCTTCCCCATACTTTGAAAATATTTATAAAAGCTTTATTCATGACTTTTCGGGGAGCGAGTACACCATTGGCGGTGCGCAACCGATTGCGGTGCCTGATAAAAATGTACTGGGATTTGTGTCCGCTGAAGAGCATGAGTACAACATGAGGCAACACAGGGTGATGTTTTATCACTCTACTGAGCCCAACCACATTCATTATCACCCCTTTGAAGCCATTCGTGCAGGCATGCCCTTATTGTTCATGGCGGGCGGCATGCTGGATAAAATGGGGGGGATCGGTTTGCCAGGTCGCTGTAAAACAGTGGCTGAAGCCAAGGCTAAAACTAAGCAGTTGATGAGCGGTGATCAAAAGCTGATCCAAAACATCCGCGAATCGCAAATGGTTTTGCTTGAGCCTATGAAAGCAAAAAATTGCGAGCAAGCCTGGCAAGCTGGCTTCAAAAAAGTGCTGGCGGAACTTGAGACAATCAAAAAAGAAAGTGTTGAGCGCCCTGTTCGCAGAAAGCGAATTGCCGTCATCGTTCCTGTAGAGTACAGGGGCGGAAGCCTGAGGGGAGCAAAGCTTGTAGCTAATGCCTTGTATCACGGCAGTCGCCAGATGGGGGAGGCTGTTGATGTCGTGTTCCTGCACTTAAACAGCGCCGAAAGCTATCCGCCTGAAGAGTTCATGGACCTTGAAAGCGAGATCTCGATTCGTTCATACAAATGGAACGTTTTGGATGCAATGCCCGCACGACGAGCCATGCGCTACTCCGGGCATGAAGGTTGGGAACCGAAGTGTCCGCGTTATCTGGTTATCGATGATGGAATAAATAACCTCCAGGATTGTGATGTCTGGCTGGTCATTTCCGATCGTTTAAATGGGCCGCTTCTGCCGATGCGACCTTCGATACTCATGGTGTATGACTACCTGCAGCGGTATGTGCCGATATTACCATTGGGTGCAGATCAGCCTTATATAGATGCGGCCAGGGCTGCGTCGAAGGTACTGGTGACCACCGCGTTTACGCAGCAAGACGCGTTGAATTACGCAGGGGTACCAACGAATAAGGTATTCAAGTTACCCATGCTGGCTCCCGACTTTTCCCGTGTAAAAGGCAGTTTTGCCGATCGCTCGAATTATTTCTTGTGGACCACCAATACGGCGATACACAAAAATCATTTGAATGCCGTGAATGCGTTGAAGTTTTATTATGAGGAGCTCGGTGGTGTATTGGAATGCCGGATTACGGGCGTCAATACCAAGGGCCTGTTTAAAAGTAAGTTGCCCCATCTCAAGCCGTTAAACGATGTATTGGGGAAAAGTCGATTATTGAAAAAAAATGTGAACTTGTTGGGTGAGCTGCCAGATAGAAATTATCAAAGTGAACTCGCAGGCGCTGCTTTTTTGTGGCATGCAGGTACGATTGATAATGGTACGTTCAGTGTCGTCGAGGCGGCGGGTCTAGGTGTTCCTTCATTAAGTAGTGACTACCCGGCCATGAGGGAAATTGATCAGCAGTTTTCCTTGGGGTTGAGTTGGATGAAGTCGGATAAGCCAAAGCAAATGGCCAGCCAACTTAAAGAGATGGAACTTTCCTATCTGGAACGCCGCAATGCGTTGCCTTCCAGTGACGTGTTGGCTGAGCAGAGTGTCGAGAAACTGGCGAATGCCTATTGGCAGGTTGTCAGGGAGTGCTTATGAAAAAGTTTGGTATCTATCTGGCCTACGCTCCAGGGCTGGACCTTCGGCACGAGGGGCTGGGCCGTTATCTTGCGGCATTCCTCAAAGGTGCGGAAGGGCGAGACGATGTGAAGTTTACATTGGTATGCCCGAGTTGGACTAAGAAAGCGCTGCATGATCTGTTTCAGAGTGAAGGCGTTCAGGAGGATGTGTTTGAAATCGTTTCACCTGCCAGTGTTCCCATGATCTTGCGGTGTTACGAGGAATACATAGCTCGGAAAAAGAAACAGAAAAAAGTTCCGTTTAGAGAGCGGCTGGCCAAAAAGCTATTTCATTGGAAGGCTATCGTGCTCGGCAAGATTGAGGAGCGTTTGATTACGGTTGATTCCTATACGGGACTGATCCGTTTAGGGCTCGAAGCGGTTGCCCTTTGTTTGTTGTTATTGTTGTTCAGCCCGTTGCTCATTTTACTGCCTGTTTATGCGCTTTATCTGAAAGTTCGTGTGATTGTGCGTAAACTTTTTCGTCCCTTAAAGCGGCTGGTGAGTCGCTTGCAGACGGCGGTAGGTGCGCCGAAAGAAGATAGTTTAGTGCTTCGTCTGTATCGTCGTTTGGAACAAGTTGAATCTGATCGTATGTTGCAACTTATCAATAAGATGACGGAGGTGAAGGCGTGGTATAGCCCAACTGCCTTCTGGCCTGCATTCAATCAAATTCAAGCGCCACGTCTGATGTGTGTGCCTGACGTCGTGCTGTCAGATTTTCCTATCGGCTTTTCGGAAGTAGGGGGCGAGCGATTTTTACAAGTTTATGAAAGGGTTGAAGCTGCCATTCACGGTGGTCAGCACTTTGTGACGTATAGCAAAAATGTTAAGTGGGAAACATTGGTCGAGCGGTACGCCCTAAGGCCGTCACTCGTTTCAGTTGTTCACCATGCGCCCAATGACTTGAGCAGCAATGTGGCTGTGAAGGGGTTGTCTGACGAAGCGGCGTCTTCAAAAAACTATTGCATGATTCTTTTCCAAAGGGCTTTGAAAAAGTCTTCAAATCCCAGCTATTCATCTGCATTTCTTAACGGTGATGCGCAGTTTATCTTTTATGCCAGCCAGTTTCGGCCCAATAAAAATATGATTTCTTTGCTGAGGGCGTATGAGTACCTTTTGCGAAATGATTTTATTCGCCACAAATTAATACTCACCGGGCACGCGGCGGGCTTTCCTCTTGTGAGGGAATTTATTCGCGAAAATCATCTGGAAAATGATGTGCTATGTATTCACGGCTTGACCGTCCAAGAGCTGGCTGCGTGCTATAAGTTAGCGGATCTGGCCGTTAATCCGAGTTTGAGCGAAGGCGGCTGCCCGTTTACGTTTACTGAAGCATTGTCCGTTGCAACGCCCGTAGTAATGGCCCGTATACCGGTCACGGAAGAAGTGTTGGTAGATGAAACGTTGCAACAAATGACGTTTTTCAACCCCTATGACTGGCGAGACATCGCCAGCCGTATTCAGTGGGGCATCCTTAATCGTGATGAGTTACTGGCCGTTCAATTAAAGACCTATGCTTTGTTGTCCAGACGCAACTGGACGGATGTTGTAAATGAGCACATCGATATATTGGATACGATTTCGAGAGATATCAATTGAGTAGAGTAAGGCCTATGCCCCCCCTGACTGGTTTGCTCATCCTTGGCTTCGGTGGCCATGCCCGTGCCGTTGCTGATGTTGCGTTGGCGGTAGGGATAAAGCAACTTTGCTTTGTTGATATCAATGCGCGTCCAAATGAAACCTTTGGAGCGTTTCCTGTTCTGCCGAGTTGGGATAAAGGTCGATTGGACGGGTGGTCCGTCATGCCTGCCTCAGGTGATAGCGTGCAACGGCAAGCCCAATGCGAATGGGCCGCTCAGCTGGGTTGGCCATTAGCAACGATCATTTCGCCAACGGCGACACTGGGTTTTGGCGCAACGCTGGGGCCAGGATCTTTCATTGGCCATCACGCTCACGTAGGCCCTATGGCATCTGTTGGTCAGGGGTGCGTTATCAATACGGGAGCCATTGTCGAGCATGAATGCACGATAGGTGATTTTACCCATATCTCTATCAAAGCCGCTGTTGCAGGAAGGTGTCAGATTGGAAAGGGGTGTTTTATAGGCGCAGGGTCAACGGTTATTGATGGGTTGACGGTAGGTGACGGCGTTACCTTAGGCGCAGGCGCCTGCGCTCACCGTAACTTGACCGAACCTGGAGTCTATGTGGGAGTGCCAGCGAAGCAGATAAGAAGGGAAGGGCAACGTTGAAAGTTCTCCATTTTTTCAAGACCTATTATCCGCGCACCATGGGCGGGGTGGAGCAGTTTATTTTTCAACTGTCGGAAGGTGGTCGTGCGCATGGAATTACTGCACAAGTACTCTCATTGAGTGAGCATGGCGCTTCCCGTAATGTCGAGGTGGGTGAGCACTTGGCTCACACATCAAAACTGGATTTGAATATTGCTTCGACGGGCTTTTCGTTGTCAGCGTTTAAAGACTTTCATGAGTTGGTCGAAGGTGTGGATATCATCAATTATCATTTTCCATGGCCTTTTATGGATGTGGTCCATTTTGCTACTCGTGTGCGCAAGCCAACGGTGGTGAGTTACCACTCGGATATCGTGAAGCAGAAGACACTGTTGAAGTTTTATCGCCCGTTGATGAATAAGTTTTTAAGCAATGTCGATCGTATTATTGCCACGTCTCCGAAGTATGTAGAAACCAGTCCGGTATTGCAGCACTTCCTGGATAAAGTAACGGTGATACCGATTGGCCTGGGGAGAGGGACTTATCCGCAGGTGTCGCCGGAAAAGTTGAAGCATTGGAACACTATATTCCAAGGACGATTTTTTCTTTTTGTCGGCGCCCTGCGTTATTACAAAGGTTTGGAGTATTTGCTCGAGGCTGCTCGTACAGTGCGTTTTCCAATCGTTATCTTGGGGCAAGGCCCGATGGAGCTGCAGTTAAAAGCCCAGGCGATAAAACTCGGTCTTACGAACGTGCACTTTTTGGGAGGCTTGCCTGATGAAGATAAAACTGCGCTGCTGACGCTTTGCTTTGGCCTGGTGTTCCCTTCTCATCTGCGTTCTGAAGCATTTGGCGTTTCGTTGCTGGAGGCCGCGATGTTCAGTAAGCCTCTTATTTCTTGTGAAATCGGCACCGGAACGACGTATATAAACATTGCAGGAGAAACGGGGTTGGTGGTTCCACCGGGTGATACACATGCGTTGGCACAGGCAATGATCTGGTTATGGGAGAACCCTGTAGAAAGCCAAGCGATGGGGGTTCGAGCAGCCTTGCGTTTCGAAAAGGAGTTTACCGCGAATCAAATGGTCGACTCTTATGCTCAGGTCTACCGTTCTTTGCTGTCAACGGCCTGACGAAAGTCAGCAGAACGCCATGCGTCCGTTTCAATCTCCTGGCGTTCTGGGTCGCTCTCGGGGCATCAACTCAGCATCGGGTACGTGAACAACCCGAAGTGAAGCAGATTCAAACCGAAGTGCGTGGCGATCGCCGCCCCCAATCCGCCAAACCGATAAGCCAGGCCATAGCCGACTCCGGCGATACTCGCCAGCAGTACCCAATGCCAGCCCGCGCCTAGGTGCACCAGGCCGAACAGCAATGAGGCGAGCAAGAGTGCGAGGTTCTCCCCGTAGGGCAGGTGCTTGAAGCGTTGGCTCAAGCCCCCTTGGACGTAGCCGCGAAACAGCGCTTCTTCTACCAAGGTCACCAGCAACAGGTTGTTCAGTACCCATAGCCAGGCCTGTTCCGGCCATTTCGGCGCCCAGCTGACAATCCCCAGCAATGCCGCCCCACCCAGCGCTGCAACCGCCGTCAGGGCCAACGCCAGTGCTGCCACGCAAATCGACAGGCGCAACGTGCGCCGTGCCACGATCCACGGGCAGGCCAGCAGCAGCCAGAATCCGATCAGCGGCTTGTCCTGGTTCAGGTACATCGAGAACGGTACGGCGTCCGGGGTAAACCGTTGCGGGTCGATGCCGCGCCCGTTGTAGAAACCCGGCAGCCAGTGCATCGCCAGGCCCAAGGCCAGGACGATGAACAGGCCATGGCCAAGGTAGCGCGCCCACGGCGTGCGTTGCTGGCGCACCGCGTAGCCGGCGATCAGCAACAGGCCGACCGAGACGGCCGCGAGCAGGCCCAGTTGCCCGTAGATCAAGGCCACTGAGTAGCCAATGGAGAGAAGCACCAGGTACAGCCAGGGCAGAGCGATCATGTGAAATCCTTGGAAAAACCCGGCGGCATTATAGCGACCGGTGTTTTGCCGCCGCATGAAAACTCCTCCACGCAAAAAGATCCGGAGGAGTTATTGCAAAATATGTTTGCGGCTGGTTATAGTCGCGGCGTCTTCATCCCTTCAAAAGATCAGCACATGCCAGCTTCCCAGCGCATAGCGGTAGTCGATTCAGCGGTCAACGCTGTGGTCGTGCCGTGCGGGGAAAAGCAGCCTGCGCAGATCAGTCATTACCCGCCTCCTGTCAGCAGCACGTCGGTGTACGCAGTCGTATCACCGCCGGGTGTTGGCATTTCGGGCTGATCAGCTTCGCTGCTCCCGTCTGCCCGCCTGAAAAAAACCTAATGCATTTCAGCGTCTGCTGAATCGGCTTTTTTTGCCTGATGACAGGTGGTAACCATGTCTGTTCTTTCGAAACAATCCGTGGCCGCGGCGGCCTCGACGAGCCTGTTTGTCCTGCTGTGGAGCAGCGGGGCGATTTTCTCCAAGTGGGGGTTGGCCCATGCGTCACCCTTTGCGTTCCTGCTGATCCGCTTTGCCATCGCCCTCGCGGGCCTGGTGATCCTGGTGCCGGCTCTCAAGTTGAAGTGGCCGCGCCCCGGCAAACCCCTGCTGTATGCGGCGGCGACCGGGCTGGTGCTGCTGGGGGCTTATCAGATTTTTTACCTGCTGGCCCTCGACCTCAAAGTCACGCCTGGGGTGATGGCAACCATCATGGGCGTGCAACCGATCCTCACCGTGGTGCTGATGGAGCGCCAACGTTCCTGGCGCCGGATGTTCGGCCTGGGGCTGGGCCTGGCGGGGTTGATCATGGTGGTCTACCAAGGCATCGGCATGTCGGGGATGTCCTTGGCGGGGATGCTGTTCGGGCTGCTGGCATTGGCCAGCATGACCTTTGGTTCGATCATGCAAAAGCGCATCACCGATAACCCCTTGGGCACACTGCCGGTGCAATACCTGGCTGGATTGCTGTTGTGCGCGGTATTCGTGCCGTTCCAACCCTTCCACTTTGAGCACAGCACGGGCTTTTTCGTGCCGGTGCTGTGGATGGGGTTGGTGGTGTCTTTGCTGGCAACGCTGTTGCTGTACCGCCTGATCGCCCGGGGCAACCTGGTGAATGTCACCAGCCTGTTCTACCTGGTGCCGGCCGTGACGGCGGTGATGGACTACCTGATCTTCGGCAACAAGCTGGCGATGTTGAGCCTGCTGGGGATGGGGTTGATCATCATCGGCCTGGTGTTCGTCTTCCGTAAAAACTGACACCACCCTCCACTGTAGGAGCCCGGCTTGCCGGCGATGGCGTCATTTAGATCGCTATCGCCGCGGTGCGACGATTCGACAAGCCGGGCTCCTACAAGATTTTTTTGGGGCGTAGCACCAGCCAAAGCGCCCCCGCAATTAACACCCCGCCATACAGATGCGCCATCGACAACGGCTCATCCAGCAACAACGCCCCCCACAACACGCCAAACGGCGGAATCATGAAGGTCACTGTCATCGACTTCACCGGCCCGATGGACGACAGCAGTCGGAAGTAAAGAATGTAGGCAAACGCCGTGCACACCAGCCCAAGCCCCAGCAACGACAACCACACCTGCCACCCACCCCAGCTGGCGGGCGGCTGTTGGATGGCGCTGTAGGCAAAGAACGGTAGCAGGAACAACGTCGCGCCGAGCATGCTGCCCAACGCTGACAGGCGACTGTCCAGGCCTCCGCGCTGATCCAGCCAGCGCCGCGCCAGGAACCCGGCAAAACCGTAGCACGTGGTCGCCAGCAGGCAGGCCAGCGCGCCCATCAACAATTGCAGGTCAAACGCCACCGGTCCGGCGCGGGTCAGCACGCCTACGCCAAACAGGCCCAGGGTCACCCCGGCGATCTTTGACGGGGTGAGGCGCTCGCTGAAGAACAGCCCGCCGATCAACACACCCATCAACGGCGTGGTGGCGTTGAAGATCGCCGAGTAACCCGCTGGCAGCACCTGGGCTGCCACCGAGTACATGGTCGCGGGAATTCCGGAGTTGATCACCCCCAGCAGCAACACTGTCTTGAACTTGCCCTGGAAATCCCAGTTCACCCGCATCGCCGCCAGGATCACCAGCAAACCGGCGGCGGCAATCGACACGCGAAAAAACGCCGTCGGCACGGTGCCGATCTCGGGCGCAATGATGCGCATGAACAGGAAGCTGGCGCCCCAGATAGCAGCCAGCCCCAGCAGGTACAGGGTGTCGACAGGTCTCACGAAATACTCCTACATCCATCAGGCGGCGAGTGTTGCACGACGCCTTGACGGATTACAGGACAAACCGTGTGACCAGCCCATTCAGGTCCACCGCCAGGCGCGACAGTTCCTGGCTGGCGGCCGAGGTCTGCGTGGCGCCGGCAGCCGTTTGGGTGGACAGATCGCGGATGTTCACCAGGCTGCGGTCCACTTCGCGGGCGACCAGCGCCTGCTGCTCGGCAGCGCTGGCGATCACCAGGTTGCGCTGGCTGATCTGCGAGATGGCGGCGGTGATTTTTTCCAGGGCGCTGCCGGCGCTGTTGGCCCGCTGCAGAGTCTGGCCGGCGTGTTCGGCGCTGCTGTTGAGCGCCTCGACGGTGCCTTGGGTGCCTTGCTGGATACCGGTGATCATCTGCTCGATTTCTTCGGTGGAGTCCTGGGTGCGTTGTGCCAGGGAACGCACCTCATCGGCGACCACCGCAAAACCGCGCCCGGCTTCACCGGCGCGGGCGGCTTCAATCGCTGCGTTCAATGCCAGCAGGTTGGTTTGCCCGGCGATGCCACGGATCACTTCCAGCACCTTGCTGATGTCCTGGGCCTGCACGGCCAGGCCTTCGGCCTTGGTTGAAGCACCGAGCACTTCGTCCACCAGGTTCTGGATTGAGCTGATGGTTTCGCTGATCTGGTAGTGGCCGTGCTTGCTGTCCTCATCGGAGGCCTTGGACGCCTCGGCGCTGGACACCGCATTGCCTGCCACCTCGTCCACCGCCGCGCTCATCTCGTTCACGGCCGTGGCGGCTTGTTCGATTTCATCGTTCTGCGCCTGCAGGCCGCGGGTGCTCTGTTCCATCACCGAACTCATCTCTTCGGCGGCAGAGGCCAGCTGCTGCGCCGACTCGCTGATGCCACGGATGGTGGTTTGCAGTTGCACCTGCATGGTGGAGAGTGCGGTCAGCAATTGCGCCGGTTCGTCCTGCCCGTGCACTACGATCGGCTGGCTCAAGTCGCCACCGGCGATGGTGCGGGCCACGGCCAAGGCTTGGCCGATGGGCGCAGTGATGCTGCGGGTCAGCAGCCAGGCCAGTAAAAGGGTGGCAATCAGGGCGCACACAATGATCAAACCGACTACCCACTGGGCGTTGGTGTACATCTGCGCGGCCAGGCCAGCGGCGTCTTCCACGCCTTTCTGGTTGAAGGTGATCATGTCCTCCAGGCTTTTATTGAGGACCGTGCCCTGGGGCGCCAGGCGGCTGGTGAGCAAGTCGATGGCGTCCTGCTGCTGGTCCTTGTCGACCAGGGCGACCATCTGCCCGACGATGGTCAAATAGGTGTTCACGTTGGCCTTGAGTTGCGTAAGCATCTCGCGTTCTTCATCGCCGCTGAGCAGGTCTTGATGGTGATCGAGCAGGGTTTGCAGTTCGCTGCGCTGGCGAGTGATCAGGCTTTTGCTGTTATCGCGTACCCGGGACTCGTCGGTGGTCGCCAGGCGCAAGGCCTCCAGGCGGATGCTGGCGATACAGGCGGCGGCGTCGTGGATGCTCTCGATGCTCGGCATCCACGAATCCTCGATGACCAGCGCACTTTCGCGCAGCTTGGCCATCTGCCCCAAACCAAACAGGCCGACAATCACCAGCATGCTGGCCAAAACCCCAAAACTCAGACTGGCACGCAATCCGATCCTCATGTTCCTCAATGACATCTCAATGCTCCTTGGGCGATTAGAACCTGTTCCCGGATCGGTCTTCAGACCTTGTTAGGGTGGGAGAGGGCGCGCTATATATCAAAGTGCCACTAAGGTGGTAATCAGGGTTTCCCTTACGCTGTATCAAGATGGTTACAAACGGTTAACCTCAGTGACATGGCAGATTTTATTGCGCAAAAGCGCCAAGCCACGTCATTCCAGGCGTACAGGCGAAGGCGGGTAGCGATTCGTGCGACTTTTTGGTGCGTTTTCTGACCGAGTGGTCGAATTGTGAAATTTGAAAATAAATGTACGAAGTGCGCAAACCTGTACAACCTGCCGCGAAAAATCCTCCTTCTCCTGCTTCTATTCACTGGCTAAGCTCAGGGCTTCCAGATGCCCGCCAGAGGTTTCCCGCATGTCGCAATCTGCTCCCGCCATCGCCCGGATGATCCTCGATGGCTTCGACGACTACCGTGAGCATTTCCGCCAGATCACCGACGGTGCCCGCGAGCGGTTCGAGAAGGCTCAGTGGCAGCAAGGGCAGGCGGCGTCGGCGGCGCGGATCAACCTGTATGAAGAAAAGGTCGGTGAAGTCACGGCGCGCCTGCGAGCCAGCTTCGATGACGCGGTGCTGTTGGAGGTGGACGCCTGGCCCCTGGTCAAAAGCGCCTACATCGGCCTGATCGACTTGCGCTTTGACGATGAATTGTCCGAGACCTGGTACAACTCGATATTCTGCGGCCTGTTCAGCCACGACCTGATCAGCGACGGCTGCATGTTCATCCACACCACCCGGCCCAGCCTGCGCCGGGCGCGGGCGGCGCAAACCCGCACCTACACGCCAAATGGCAAGATTGCCCAGATGCTGGCGCAGGTGTTTGCCGACTACCGCTTCAGCGAACCCTACGCCGACCTGCCGGCTGACTTGCGCCGCCTCGAAGCCCAACTGCGGGAAAATCTGCCGGACTGGGTGTGCAAGGACCCGGACCTCAACGTCGAGCTGTTCTCTTCGGTGCTCTACCGCAACAAAGGCGCCTACCTGGTGGGCCGCCTCTATACCCGCGACGAACAGTGGCCGCTGGCGATCCCGTTGCTGCACCGCGAAGGGCACGGCATCCAGATCGATGCCCTGATCACCGACGAAGCCGACGTGTCGATTATCTTCTCGTTCACCCGTTCCTACTTCATGGTCGACGTGCCGGTGCCGGCGGAATTCATCGGCTTTCTCAAGCGCATCCTGCCGGGCAAGCACATCGCCGAGCTGTACACCTCCATCGGCTTCTACAAACACGGCAAGTCGGAGTTCTACCGTGCGCTGATCAACCACCTGGCCACCACCGATGATCGCTTCATCATGGCCCCGGGCGTGCGTGGCATGGTCATGAGCGTGTTTACCCTGCCGGGCTTCAACACGGTGTTCAAGATCATCAAGGACCGTTTTTCGCCGTCGAAAAACGTCAACCGTGCCACGGTGATCGAGAAGTATCGGCTGGTTAAAAGTGTCGACCGGGTCGGGCGCATGGCTGATACCCAGGAGTTCGCCGATTTCCGTTTTCCCCTGAGCAAGTTCGAACCCGACTGCCTGGCCGAGTTGCTGGAAGTCGCGGCCGGCACCGTCGAAGTAGAAGGCGACACGGTGCTGATCCGCCACTGCTGGACCGAACGGCGCATGACCCCACTCAACCTCTACCTCGACAACGCCAACCCCGCCCAGGTGCGCGAAGCCCTGGAAGATTACGGCCTGGCCATCAAGCAATTGGCGGCGGCGAATATCTTCCCTGGCGACATGCTGCTGAAAAACTTCGGCGTCACCCGTCACGGTCGCGTGGTGTTCTACGACTACGACGAAATCTGCTTTCTCACCGAGGCCAACTTCCGCCATATCCCTGCGCCGCGCACCCCCGAGGACGAAATGGCCTCCGAGCCCTGGTACTCCATCGGCCCGCTGGATGTGTTCCCCGAAGAATTCCCGCCCTTCCTGTTTGCCGACGCCAGCCAGCGCCAGCTGTTCGATGAGCTGCACGGCGAGTTGTACAATGCCGACTACTGGAAGGGTCTGCAGGAGGCGATCCGCGCCGGCAAAGTCATTGATGTGTTTCCTTACCGGCGCAAAGACCCTCTGTAATACCTACCCTCCTGTGGGCACAGGCTGGTGTGGGAGCGGGCCCGCTCCCACATTTGAGTCGGTTTATCCTTGATGCCGCTCAGCCGCCTGCCAGACGAGGCGCTTTTCTGCCACACTTGGCGGCCGTGCCTATACAGATGACCGCCAAGTAGCTGATGACTGACCAAGCGCCCACTATCGACCAACTGCTCAAAACCCTCGATCACGCCATGCTCGCCGACCGCCACCGCTTGCGGCGGCAATTGCTTGAGCTGCGCAAGAAGCCCGACGAGGACAAGTTGGCGCAATGGGTCGCGCGCATGCAGGCCTCCTGCGCCCAGGTCACGGCGCGGCGTGCCAGCCTGCCGGTGATTCGTTACGACGACAGCCTGCCGATTGCCGCCAAGCGTGATGAAATCAAAGAGGCCCTGAACAAGCATCAGGTGCTGATCATTGCCGGTGAAACCGGCTCGGGCAAAACCACCCAGTTGCCGAAGATCTGCCTGGAAATCGGCCGTGGCCAGTTCGGCCTGATCGGCCACACCCAGCCGCGCCGGATCGCGGCGCGCAGCGTGGCCAGCCGGGTCGCCGAAGAGCTGGGCACACCGCTGGGCGCGCTGGTCGGCTACCAGGTGCGCTTCGAAGACCAGAGCGATTCCAACACCCTGATCAAGCTGATGACCGACGGCATCCTGTTGGCGGAAACCCAGAACGACCGTTACCTGGAACGCTACGACACGATCATCGTCGACGAAGCCCACGAACGCAGCCTGAACATCGACTTCCTGCTGGGCTATCTGAAGACCCTGTTGCCGCGTCGCCCGGACCTCAAAGTCATCATCACCTCGGCGACCATCGACCTGGAACGCTTCTCCAAGCATTTTGACGACGCACCGATTGTCGAAGTGTCGGGCCGTACCTTCCCGGTCGACACCTGGTACCGCCCGCTGACCCTGGAACAGGACGAGGAGGGCAACCGCGTCGAGGACGACCTCACCGTCGACCAGGCGATCCTCGCCACCCTCGATGAAATCGCCGCCTATGAGCGCAGTGAGCGGCGCAGCCCGGGCGACGTGCTGGTGTTTTTGCCGGGCGAGCGCGAAATCCGCGACGCCGCCGACATGCTGCGCAAGGCCCAACTCAAGCACACCGAAATTTTGCCGCTGTACGCGCGCCTGTCGCCGGCCGAACAGCAGCGCATCTTCCAATCCCACCCGGGCCGCCGCGTGGTGCTGGCCACCAACGTTGCGGAAACCTCGCTGACGGTGCCGGGCATTCGGTATGTGATCGACAGCGGCACCGCGCGCATCAGTCGCTACAGCTACCGCGCCAAGGTGCAGCGCCTGCCGATCGAGGCGATTTCCCAGGCCAGTGCCAACCAACGTAAAGGCCGGTGCGGCCGGGTTGAGCCGGGCATTTGCGTGCGCCTGTACAGCGAAGAAGATTTTATCGGGCGCCCGGAGTTTACCGACCCCGAGATCCTGCGCACCAACCTCGCCGCCGTGATCCTGCAGATGCTGCACCTGCGCCTGGGCGAGATCACCGACTTCCCGTTTATCGAGCCACCGGATGGCAAGGCCATCAGCGACGGTTTCAACCTGCTGCAAGAACTCTCGGCGGTGGACCGCAACAGCCAGCTCACGCCACTGGGCCGCCAACTGGCGCGCCTGCCGGTGGACCCGCGCATGGGCCGCATGCTGCTCGAAGCGGCCAAGCTCGGCAGCTTGCAGGAAGTGTTGATCGTGGCCAGTGCCATGTCGATCCAGGACCCGCGCGAGCGCCCACCGGAGCGTCAACAGGCCGCCGACCAGGCCCACGCGCAGTGGAAGGACGCCGACTCGGACTTCGCCGGCCTGGTCAATTTGTGGCGTGGTTTTGAAGAGCAACGCCAGGAATTGACCGCCAGCCCGCTGCGTAATTGGTGCCGCAAGAATTTCCTCAATTACCTGCGCCTGCGCGAGTGGCGTGACTCCCATCGTCAGTTGAGCCTGATCTGCCGTGATATGCAGCTCTCGATCAACAAGGACCCGGCCGACTACCCGAAACTGCACAAGGCCGTGCTCTCCGGCCTGCTCAGCCAGATCGGCCAGAAAACCGAAGACGGTGACTACTTGGGCGCGCGTCAGCGGCGCTTCTGGATTCACCCGTCGTCGGGCATCGGCAAGAAGCGCCCACAATGGCTGATGACCGCCGAGCTGGTGGAAACCACCAAGCTCTATGCGCGCATGGTGGCCAAGATCGATGCCGACTGGATCGAACCGTTGGCCGGGCACCTGATCAAGAAGAACCACTTCGAGCCCCACTGGGAGAAGAAGCGCGGCCAGGTCGTGGCGTTTGAACAGATCACCTTGTTCGGGCTGATTGTGGTCGGGCGCCGGCCGGTGCATTACGGGCCGGTCGACCCGGTGGTGTCCCGCGAGTTGTTTATCCGTGAAGGCCTGGTGCGGGGTGAAATTCAGTCCCGCGCCAAGTGCCTGACGGCCAACCAGCAACTGCTGGAGCAGCTGGACGAGCTGGAAGCCAAGGCGCGTCGCCGCGATATCCTGGCCGACGAAGAAACCCTCTACGCCTTCTACGACGCGCGGCTGCCGGCCGAGATCCATCAGACCGCCACGTTCGACAGCTGGTACAAGGTCAACAGCCAGAAGAACCCGCAGTTGTTGATCATGCGCGAAGAAGACGTGCTGGCCCGCGAGGCCAGTGAAGTCACCGCCCTGCATTACCCGGACACCCTGCACCTGGGTGACCTGGAGCTGGCGTTGAGTTACCACTTTGAGCCCAACCACCCCCGCGATGGCGTGACCTTGCGCGTGCCGGCGCCGCTCTTGCCAGCCTTGCCGCCAGAACGCCTGGAATGGCTGGTACCGGGCGTGATCGAAGCCAAGTGCATCGCCCTGGTGCGCAACCTGCCCAAGGCGCTGCGCAAGAATTTCGTGCCGGTGCCGGACTTCGTCAAGGCCGCGCTGCAACGCATCGAATTCGGCCAGGGCTCGCTGCCCCTGGCACTGGGTCGCGAGTTATTGCGCATGACTGGCGCTCGGGTCAGCGACGAAGCCTGGGCGGAAGCGGCGCAACAGGTGGAAAACCATCTGAAGATGAACCTGGAAGTGGTCGACGGCCAGGGCAAGTTCCTCGGCGAAGGCCGCGACCTGGCCGAGCTGACCGCGCGGTTTGCCGAGGCCAGCCAGGCTGCGTTGGCCGTGCCGCAAACCGCCAAGAGCCAGCAGCCGGTGGAGGCCAAGGTGTTCGCGGCAGTGGCCGAGAAGACCCAGCAAAAGATCGCCGGCCTGTCGATGACGGTGTACCCGGCATTGGTGGAAGAAAACGGTACGGTCAAGGAAGGGCGTTTTTCCACGGCTGCCGAGGCCGAATTCCAGCACCGCCGTGCGTTGCAGCGTTTGCTGATGCAGCAACTGGCCGAACCGGCCAAGTTCCTACGCGGCAAGCTGCCGGGCCTGACCGAGCTGGGCCTGATGTACCGCGAACTGGGGCGCATTGATGCGCTGGTGGAAGACATTCTGCTGGCCAGCCTCGACACCTGCGTGCTCGAAGGCGAAGCCAGCCTGCCACGTGATGGCGCCGGTTTGGCGGCCTTGGCCGAGCGCAAGCGCGGCAGCTGGACCGAACACGCCGAGCGCCTGGCGCGCCTGACCCTGGACGTGCTGAAACTCTGGCACGGCCTGCAGAAGCGCTTCAAGGGCAAGATCGACCTGGCCCAGGCCGTGGCCTTGAACGATATCAAGCAGCAGTTGAGCCACCTGGTCTATCCCGGTTTTGTGCGGGAAACCCCGGCGCAATGGTTCAAGGAGTTGCCGCGTTTTCTCAAGGCCATCGAACTGCGCCTGGAGAAGCTGCCGAGCCAGGTGCAAAAGGACCGGGTGTGGAGCGGCGAGCTGGCCGGCCTGTGGACCCAGTACGAAAACCGCCTGAAAAAGCATGCCCAGGAAGGCAAGCGCGACCCCCAGCTAGAGCTGTACCGCTGGTGGCTGGAGGAATACCGGGTGTCGCTGTTTGCCCAGCAGTTGGGCACCAAAGTGCCGATTTCCGACAAGCGCCTGAGCAAGCAATGGAGCCTGGTCGAAGCCTGATACACAACACAAATTCCCTGTGGGAACGGGTTTGTGTGGGACCGGGCTTGCTCGCGAATACGGTGAGTCAGTCAACAGATGTACTGACTGACACTCAGCTTTCGCGAGCAAGCTCGCTCCCACAATTGAATGCATGCCAAGGCAAACCGGTGTTTGTCCGCAGATAGCGCCAAATATCGAGGTTTGTGGCAAACTTCGCGCCTATAAATGCCGGGATCGTCGTGACAGGCTGGTGCGCAGCCACGGCGCGATGGAATAAAGCGTTGCCAGTTTGATGCCCGCTGGACTGCATCGAACGACTTAAAGTTTGGTACGACGGTACCAATATCTTCTGCCTGACAGATTTAGAGGAACGACCGTGCATAACGTCGTCATCAGCGGCACCGGCCTGTACACCCCGGCCAACAGCATTTCCAACGAAGAGCTGGTGCAGTCTTTCAATGCTTACGTGCAACAGTTCAACAGCGACAACGCCGCCGCCATCGAGCGCGGTGATGTGCAGGCGCTGACCGAATCCAGCGCGGCGTTCATTGAAAAAGCATCGGGTATCAAGAGCCGCTTCGTGATGGACAAGGACGGCATTCTCGACCCGCAGCGCATGGCCCCGCGTCTGCCCGAGCGCAGCAACGACGAGTGGTCGGTGCTCTGCCAGATGGCCGTCGGCGCTGCCGAACAGGCCCTGCAACGTGCCGGCAAGACCGCGGCCGACATCGACGGCGTGATCGTCGCCTGCTCCAACCTGCAGCGTGCCTACCCGGCCATCGCCATTGAAGTCCAGGAAGCCCTGGGCATCGAAGGCTTCGGCTTCGACATGAACGTGGCGTGCTCGTCGGCCACCTTTGGCATCCAAAACGCCGCCAACAGCATCCAGCTGGGCCAGGCCCGTGCGATCCTGATGGTCAACCCGGAAGTCTGCACCGGCCACCTGAACTTCCGCGACCGCGACAGCCACTTTATCTTTGGCGACGCGGCCACCGCCGTGGTCCTGGAGCGTGCCGACCTGGCGACCTCCGAGCACCAGTTCGACGTGGTGAGCACCAAGCTGCTGACCAAGTTCTCCAATAACATCCGCAACAACTTTGGCTTCCTCAACCGCACCGCGGAAGAGGGCATCGGCGCGCCCGACAAGCTGTTCGTGCAGGAAGGCCGCAAAGTCTTCCGCGACGTCTGCCCGATGGTGGCCGAACTGATCGGCGTGCACCTGGAAGAAAACCAGCTGAACGTGGCCGACGTTAAACGCTTCTGGCTGCACCAGGCCAACCTGAGCATGAACCACCTGATTGTGAAGAAACTGCTGGGCCGCGAAGCCACAGTGGAAGAAGCGCCGGTAATTCTCGATACTTACGCCAATACCAGCTCGGCCGGTTCGGTGATTGCCTTCCACACCTACCAGGACGACCTGCCCAAGGGCTCCGTCGCGGTACTGAGCTCCTTCGGTGCGGGTTATTCGATTGGCAGCGTGATCCTGCGCAAACGCTGATCCATCAGCCGGTCACGGTCCAATGTGGGAGTTGGCTGGCCTGCGATGACGAGGGTGAATTCACCGCCGCTATCGCAGGCCAGCCAGCTCCCACAGGTATCGGATTTCCACAGCAGGATTGAGGTAAACGATGGCAGCAGCGGACGACACGCACCTGCTTGAACGGCTGCTCAAGGGTGAGCAACGCGCCTACAAGGAGCTGGTCACCACCTACCAAAGTGCCATGCGTGCAGTGGCCTACGCCATCGTCGGCCAGCGCCATGCCGATGAAGTGGTGCAGGACGCCTGGTTGTCGGTGGTGCGCAACCTGGCCAAGTTCGAAGGGCGTTCCAGCCTCAAGACCTGGCTGCTGACCATCACCGCCAACTCTGCCAAGGGCCGCTACAAACAGAATCGCCGCGAAGTGCTGCTCGACGACTTGCCGTCACCCCACGGCACCATCGGCGATGACCGCTTCGTGCCGGACGACGGTCATTGGGCGGTCGCCCCGTATGCCTGGCACCAGGACACGCCCGAGGCCCTGTTGACCGAGGATGAACTGCGCAAATGCCTGGAGCATACGATCCTGAGTTTGTCCGAATTGCAAAGCAGCGTGCTGGTGTTGCGTGAACGCCAGGGGCTGGAATTGGAAGAGATCTGTAATCTTCTGACGCTCTCGCTCTCCAATGTCCGTGTGCTGTTGCATCGAGCACGGCTTAAAGTCTTCGCCACGGTGGAGCATTTTGAGGAAACGGGCGAATGTTGACCTGTAAAGAACAAGTGGCGCGGTCCAGTGATTATCTCGACGGGCAATTGACCTTTCGCGAGCGTCTGCTGGTGCGTCATCACTTGATGTTCTGCCCCAACTGCCGGCGTTTTATCCGCCAGATGCGCCTGATGCAGGCGACGCTGAAGATCATGCCGGAGGAACCGGTCAAGGATGTGGACGCGCTGGCTGAACGCCTGGCGGCCGAGCGGCTGAAGGATCAGTAAAGGCGGGGGTAAAGGCAGACTCGCGTGACGGAGTCGAACGGATGATGGGGACCGACCCATTCACGCGAGGCTGTGAAAGGCGCCTCGGGCCGTCCTGGCCCAAGGCGTGTTACGTGCTGAATCAGAACTTGGCTTCAGCATCCAACTGCAGGGTGTTGGTGTTGGCGTCGCGCTGAGTACGGCTGGAGAAGTCAGCCTTGGTCAGGAAGTACGTGGCGCCCAAGGCGAAGTTCTTGTCGATGTCGTAGCTGACCTTGAACTTGTGGCCACGGGAACCGGTGGTGCCGTTGGCGAAGTCAGAGTCGGTGAAGGCACCCACGACCGCGTTACGCTGAATGTCGCGGTAGTTGTAGTCCAGGTTGAAACCGAACACCTTGGACTTGGCACCCAGCAACCAGGCAGTGTCCTGGTCGGTCACAGCGTCGTTGTTCTTCACGTACTGGCCGTAGAACGCCAGCGGCACTGCCAGGCCACCGATGTCAGCCTGGGCAAACCCTTCGTACAGACGGAATTCGTTGTCCGCCGAGTTGCCGTTGACGGCCAGTGCGCACGGCGTCGTGGTGGTGGTGCAGCGGCTGTCCTTGTCGTTCTGGTAGGCGTAGACGCTGCCGCCCAGGGTCAGTTTCAGGTTGTCGGTGACCGAGAAGCGGGTCCCCAACTGGCCGGACGTCAGGCGCAGGTCGTGACGGAATTGCACGCCGTCGCCGTCGACGTTGTCCTTGAGGTTGTAGTTACCGATGCTGCCGAACAGCTCGGCGCTGCTACCCAGAGGGTATTTGTAGGTCAGTGCCAGACCTTCGGGGTTGATGTCGCTATCCCAGATCACGTCGCCCATGTTGACCCACGGTTGCAGCATCTTGCCGCCAATCACGTGCAGGTTCTTGATCTGGTCAGGGTGGTAGTCGATGTAGCCGAGGTCCAGCCAGATCGACTTCTTGTCGAAGTAGTTGTCCTGGTCCTGGTTGGTGGAGCGAGCGTCGTCGCTGCTGCCGGTGGCGATACGGATGCCGGTATCAACTTGGGAGTTGATTTCGGTGTACGCGCCCAGGCGGGCACGGATGCGCTGACGGTCCTTGTCGCGGCCGCCGTTGTTGGATTCGCCCTGGATCTTCACGGTTTCCTGACGGAAACGCACGTCACCCTTGAACTGAGTCTTGGCAGCCCAAGCGAGCTTCTGGTCGAAGCTGCTCAGCTCGTTGGTTTTTTTCGCGGTGGCCGCGATCTGCTCGTTGGTCTCTTGTTGAGCTTGCTGTGCGATCTGCTTTTCTTTCTGGTCTTTGGCCAATTCCGCTTGCAGCTCGGTGTACTGCGAAGCGGTGATCTGGCCGTTGGCCTTGAGCATGTCGAGCAATTTAGCGTCGACTGCGGCGTTGGCCGGAATGCTCAGGGCCAGTAGCAGGCCGCCGCACAGGAGCGCCGCAGTTTTAGTGGAAGCAAGACGCATATCAATCTCCGAAAGTGAGGAGGGATGGCAAACCATCCAGGACACAACCGACCGATTTCGGACGGACAAGTAGCCGCTCGGTATAACCGGGCGCTCTAAAAACAGGCGTCAGTATCACGATCGTTTATGACGGAGCAGTGGCTAAGTGATGTCATGTAGATGACAAATAATTTAAGAAGGAACTAACTGGCATGGGTTTTGTCGCGCCATTTGAAGGTGTGCGAACCCCGGCGATAAGCGATACTCGCCAGGCTTTCACGCCCCGACGTAGTGAGGATGCCGATGCCGTTGCAACGCCTGGACAGCCTGTCCGAAATCGCCCCGCAGGCCTGGGATGCCCTGGTGCCGCAGGCCCAACCGTTTGTGCGGCATGCGTTCCTGAGCGCGCTGGAAGACAGTGCCAGCCTGGGCCCGCAATCGGGCTGGCAGCCGGAGCATTTGCTGCATTGGGAGGGCGAACGCCTGGTGGCGGCGTTACCCAGTTACCGCAAGTGGCATTCCTACGGCGAGTACGTGTTCGACCATGGCTGGGCGGACGCCTGTGAGCGCGCCGGTATCGACTACTACCCCAAGCTGCTCACGGCGGTGCCGTTCAGCCCGGTCAGCGGGCCGCGCCTGCTGGCGGCGAATGCCCAGGACGGTTTCGAGT
This sequence comes from Pseudomonas sp. TE24901, assembly GCF_054058375.1. Lineage (NCBI taxonomy): Bacteria > Pseudomonadati > Pseudomonadota > Gammaproteobacteria > Pseudomonadales > Pseudomonadaceae > Pseudomonas > Pseudomonas sp. TE24901. The sequence continues at coordinate 107,155 of NZ_JBSSAF010000007.1, read as the reverse complement.
TGCTCAAGGCGTTGCCGGGTTACCTGGAAATCGAAGGGCTCTCCAGCGCCCACATCAACTTCACCGATCCATTGGCTGACGAAGCGCTGGCACAACAGCCGGGCTGGTTGCAGCGCCTGGGTTGTCAGTTTCACTGGCAAAACCGTGGCTATCGCGACTTCCAGGATTTTCTTGATGCGTTGAGTTCACGCAAGCGCAAACAGATGCGCAAAGAGCGCGAGCAAGTGGCGGGGCAGGGCATCGCGTTTGAATGGCTGAAAGGCCATGAACTGAGCGAGGCGCAATGGGACTTTGTCTACGCCTGCTACGCCAATACCTACGCGGTACGTCGCCAGTCTCCCTACCTGACCCGCGCGTTTTTCAGCCTGCTGGCCGAGCGCATGCCCGAAGCGATCCGTGTGGTGCTGGCCAAACAAGGCTCGCGCCCGGTGGCGATGGCGTTCAGCCTGATTGGTGGCGACAGCTTCTACGGCCGCTATTGGGGTTGCCTGGCTGAGTTTGACCGTCTGCATTTCGAAACCTGTTTCTACCAGGGCATGGACTACGCCATCGCCGAAGGCTTGCAGCGCTTCGACGCCGGTGCCCAGGGCGAGCACAAGTTGATTCGCGGCTTCGAGCCGGTGATCACCCGATCGTGGCACTACCTGCGCCATCCCGGGTTGAAGAATGCCGTGGAGGATTTTCTCGAGCGTGAACGCGTGGGCATTCATGCCTATGCCGAAGAGGCGCGGGCAGCGCTGCCCTACCGACAGGCATAAGGTGAATGTAGTGAGCGGGCTTGCCCCGCGCCGCGGTGTGTCAGTTACATCGCGGCGCGGGGCAAGCCCGCTCACTACAGCGCCCGTATGCTCAGGCCGGCTCCTCCTTGCCGAGCCATCGATAGGTCACGCCGCCAATCACCGCGCCCAGGATCGGCGCGAGCCAGAACATCCACAACTGCTGGATCGCCCACCCGCCGACGATCAGCGCCGGGCCCGTACTGCGGGCCGGGTTGACCGAGGTGTTGGTCACGGGAATGGAGATCAAGTGGATCAACGTGAGGGCCAGGCCGATGGCGATGGGCGCAAGGCCCGGTGGGGCACGACGGTCGGTGGCGCCGAGGATGATCAGCACGAACATCGCCGTCATCACCAGCTCACAGACAAACCCCGCTGCCAGGGAATAACCTCCCGGCGAATGCTCGCCATAGCCGTTGGACGCCAGGCCGCTGGCCAGTTCGAAGCCTGGTTTGCCGCTGGCGATGAAGTACAGCAGCGCAGCAGCGACGGTGCCGCCGATGACCTGCGCGACGATGTACGCCGGTAATTCCCGGGCAGGAAACCGCCCGCCCACGACCAGCCCCACCGACACCGCCGGGTTGAGGTGACAACCGCTGATATGGCCGATGGCAAACGCCATGGTCAGCACCGTGAGCCCGAACGCCAGGGCCACACCCAGCAACCCGATCCCGACTGCGGGAAATGCTGCGGCCAACACCGCACTCCCGCAACCGCCCAACACCAGCCAAAACGTACCTAACCCCTCCGTCACTGAACGTTTGAACAAAGACATGAAGCCCGTCCTTGATAGATCGCTCTACCGAATCAGTAAATCAGTGATGCTCCCTGCAGATTTACTTCAGCACCCCTCTGGGCACTGCTGTGAGTACAGCATGGTTACGCCACAATTCCAGGCCATAAAAAAGCGCCAGGCCCTTTAAAACCGGGACCTGGCGCTATTTAAACTGTAGGAGCCGGCTTGCCGGCGATGAGGCCCTTAATAGCGTTGCAAGATTCAAGGCCGCCATCGCCGGCAAGCCGGCTCCTACAGGGGTCAGTCGATGCCGACGAACCCCCCGGTCTGGTGATGCCACAATCGCGCATACAGCCCGCCATGGGCCAGCAGCTCGGCATGGCTGCCGCTCTCGGCGATCTGGCCTTTCTCCAGCACCACCAGGCGGTCCATGCGCGCAATGGTCGACAACCGGTGCGCAATCGCTATCACCGTCTTGCCTTGCATCAGGGTTTCCAGGCTCTCCTGGATCGCCGCTTCCACTTCCGAGTCCAGGGCCGAGGTGGCTTCGTCCATGATCAGGATCGGCGCGTCCTTGAGCAGCACGCGGGCGATGGCAATGCGCTGGCGTTGCCCACCGGAGAGTTTCACCCCGCGTTCGCCCACGTGGGCGTCCAGCCCGGTGCGGCCTTCGGAGTCGGACAATAATGGGATGAACTCATCGGCCCGCGCCTTGTGCACGGCGGCCCAGAGTTCTTCGTCGGTGGCCTCGGGCTTGCCGTACAGCAGGTTGTCGCGAATCGAACGGTGCAGCAGCGAGGTGTCCTGGGTGATCATGCCGATCTGCTCGCGCAACGACTCCTGGGCGACTTCGGCAATGTTCTGGCCGTCGATCAGGATACGTCCGCCTTGCAGGTCGTAAAGGCGCAACAATAGGTTGACCAGGGTCGACTTGCCCGCACCGGAGGGGCCGATCAGACCGATCTTCTCGCCGGCCCTGATCTCAAGGTTCAGGCCGCCAATGATCCCGCTCTTCTTGCCATAGTGGAAATCCACCTGCTCAAAACGTACTTCGCCGTGGGGCACGCTCAGGCGCGGCGCGTTCTCGCGGTCGATCACCGCCAGTGGCTGGGCGATGGTCTTCAGCCCGTCCTGCACCTGGCCGATGTTTTCGAAAATGCCGTTGACCACCCACATGATCCAGCCGGACATGTTGACGATACGGATCACCAAACCGGTGGCCAGGGCGATGGCGCCCACGGAGATCAGCGACTGGGTCCACAGCCACAAGGCCAGGCCGGTGGTGGTCACGATCAGCAGGCCGTTCATGCTGGTGATCACGATGTCCATGCTGGTCACCACGCGGCTGGCCAGCTGGGTTTTCTCGGTCTGCTCGACGATCGCTTCCTTGGCGTACTCCTGCTCATAGCTCGTATGGGCGAATAGCTTCAGGGTGGTGATGTTGGTGTAGCCGTCGACGATGCGGCCCATCAGCTTGGAGCGCGCCTCGGAGGAAATCACCGAGCGTTCCTTCACGCGAGGCACGAAGTAACGCAGCGCCAGGCTGTAGCAGATGATCCAGGTCACCAGCGGGATCATCAGGCGCCAGTCGGCTTCGGCAAACAGCACCAGGGAACTGATGGCGTAGATCGCCACGTGCCAGATCGCGTCCACGGCGGCCACGGCGGAGTCGCGCAGGGAGTTGCCGGTTTGCATGATGCGCTGGGCGATACGCCCGGCGAAGTCATTCTGGAAGAAGTTAAGGCTCTGTTTGAGCACATAGCTGTGGTTTTGCCAGCGAATCAGGCTGGTCATGCCCGGGCTGATGGTCTGGTGCACCAGCAGGTCGTGCAGGGCGCCGAAGATCGGGCGCAACAACAGGGCGACCACGGCCATCCAGATCAGCTCGCTGCTGTGGATCTGGAAGAAGTCTGCGGGCGGCGTGCCCTGCGCCAGGTCGATGATGCGGCTCAGGTAGCTGAACAACGCCACTTCGATCAACGCGCCGATCAGGCCCACCACCAGCAGGGCGGCGAAGTGCGGCCATACCTGGCGCAGGTAGTAGAGGTAGAAGGGCAGGACTTTATCGGGAGGGGCCGCGCTGGGAGCGTCGCGGAAGATATCGATCAGTTGTTCAAAACGACGATAGAGCATTAGGGTTGACGCCCGCCTGGCGGGCTCTCCTGTTCAAATGCGCGCGGTGCCTTGTGGGCACCACGCGAAGCTACCTGCAGACCTCAGTCGATGCGCTTGGCCGACTTGATCACGACAGGATCGATTGGCACGTTCTGCATGCCCTGCTTGGTGGTGGTCTGGGAGTTGACGATGATGTCGACCACGTCCATGCCTTTGACGACTTTGGCGAACACGGCATAGCCGGCGTCACGGCCCGGGTCGAGGAAGGCGTTGTCGGCCACGTTGATGAAGAACTGGCTGGTGGCCGAGTTCGGGTCATTGGTGCGGGCCATGGACAGGGTGCCACGTACGTTATGCAGGCCGTTGCTGGCTTCGTTTTTGATCGGCGCTTCGGTCGGCTTCTGCGACATCTGCGCGGTGAAACCACCGCCCTGGACCATGAAACCCGGGATCACGCGGTGGAAAATCGTGTTGGTGTAAAAGCCCTTGTCGACATAGGCCAGGAAGTTCTTGGTGCTGATCGGCGCCTTGACCGGGTCCAGTTCGATTTCGATGTCACCGTTGGTGGTGGTGATCAGCACGTGGGGCGCCTTGGCAGGCTCGGCGGCCATCAGGTTGGCAGCGAACAGAACGGAACCGGCGAAGAAGGCGATTTTTTTCAACATGGGTCAGTGATCCTGGGTAGTGGTTTCGACTGTCTTTAGAAAATCGAGCAGGGTAGCGTTAAAGACTTCGGGTTGATCCAAGGGCGTGGCATGGCGGGAATCCTCGATCACCACCAGCCGCGCATCGGGCAGCAGTTTTACATAGTTTTCTTTCTGCGCCACGGGGGTGTAGTCGTGGTCGGCGCTGATGACCAGCGTAGGACAGGCAATTCGGGAAAGTTGTTCCTGCACGCCCCAGCCCACAATCGCATCGAAGCTGGCGAGATAAGCACGTTTGTCGTTTTTTGCCCAGCGTTCGGCCATCTTGCGGCGCAGGTCGGCCTGCTCCGGCTTTGGAAAAAGCCGGTCGCCCAGGGCCTTGCCAATGGTGGCTAGGCTGAGCACCCGCGCCAGGCTCCAGCGCTTGGCCCATTGCCAATAATCATCGGCGCTGCGCACCTTGACCTCGGGGGCGCTGTTGACGATGCACAGGCTCTTGACCTGGCTCGGTTCGTCCACCGCCAATTGGAATGCGATCATGCCGCCCATGGACAAGCCCACCACATGGGCGGGTGGCAGGTTGAGGTGTTCGATCAGGGCCAACAGGTCAAAGGTAAAACCCTGAATGCTGTAGCGTTCGCGGGGTTTGTCGGAGCGCCCATGGCCGCGCACGTCCACCACGATCAGGCGGTAGTGCCTGGCCAGCACCGGGATCTGCAGTTCCCAGTCCTGGCTGCTGGAGCCCAGGCCGTGGATCAGGATCAGCGGCGTGCCGTGGCCGTATTCCTCGTAGTGCAGGCTGCAGCCTTCATGGTCGAACCAGGCCATGGGTGAACTCCGTTTCAGGCTTGTTGTGGCGCGGCGAAAGGTGCATCCAGGGGCGCGGTGTCAAAGGTGCGCAGCAGATCGATCAGGATCTGCGTGGCCGGGCCCAGGGGTTTGTCCTTGTTCGAATACAGGTAGAAGGTCGGGTTGCGGCTGCCGCCTTTTTCCAAGGGTAGCTGCTTGAGCAGGCCCTCGCTGAGTTCGCGCTCGATCATGTGCCGGGGCAACCAGGCAAAGCCCAGGCCGCTGCTGACGAAGGTGGCGGCGGTGGGCAGGCTGCCGACGGTCCAGCGCTGCTCGGCGCCCAGCCAGCCGACGTCCCGTGGTTGCTGGCGGCCGGAGTCGCGGATCACCACCTGCATCTGGCTCTCCAGGTCCTGGAAACTCAGCTCGCGATTGAGGCGGTGCAACGAGTGGTCGGGATGGGCCACGGCGATAAATTCCACATCGCTCATTTCCGTGCCCAGGTAACCCGGGATGATGAACCCGCTGATGGCCAGGTCGGCCATGCCATCGAGCAACAACTCCTCGACACCCGACAGCACCTCTTCACGCAGGCGCACACGGCAGCCCCGGCTTTGCGGCATGAAGGCGGTGAGGGCGCGCACCAGGCGCGCGTTGGGGTAGGCGGCGTCCACCACCAGGCGTACTTCGGCTTCCCAGCCCTGCTCCATATGGTGAGCAAGGTCTTCCAGCTGGCTGGCGTTCTTCACCAGTTGCCGGGAGCGGCGCAACAGCACTTCACCGGCGTCGGTCAGCACGGCCTTGCGCCCGTCGATGCGCAGCAGCGGCACGCCGAGCTGGTCTTGCATGCGGGCCACGGTGTAGCTCACCGAGGACTGCGAACGGTGCAGCGCTTCAGCCGCCTGGGCGAAGCCACCGTGGTCGACCACGGCTTGCAGCGTGCGCCATTGATCAAGGGTAACGCGGGGCGCTTTCAAGATGAGCTCCTCTTGTCCTAAGCTGGCAGTCCTTATTGGAGACTGCCGAATGAGAAAATTCTGTTGTGTGTTGCTGGCGATGCTGCCGCTGAGCGCCTTTGCCTACCCCATCGACGTGACGAAAAAGATCGACGGCGTGAAAGTGGACTACACCGCTTCCGACGTGGACGGCGACATCAGTTCGATCCAGCTCAATAACTACGGCACCAACGATGCCGTGTGTTCGGTAACCTTCACCAATGGCCCGGAATCGCCGCGCATGCGCAAGGTCACGGTGCCGGCTGGCAAAAGCACCAACACCACGGTCAAGTTCAGCCGCGCCATTATCAAGATGCGGATCGCCTTGGCTTGCGCACCGAAATAAAGCAGTGGCGGAGCATGCCTACAGCAATACTCCGCTTATAAACAAATTTATAGATGGGTTATAGCAGTTTTTTGCGCTTTTTTATCGAATGGGCCCTGGTTAATCTTTTCTCCATCGACTTACAGCAATTACAGATGGAGCCTACGTAGCCATGTCCAACGTTCTGATCATCGAAAGCAGCGCCCGCCCGCAGGATTCAATCTCCCGCCAACTGACCCAGCAGTTCATCAGCCAATGGCAGGTCGCCCACCCGGCGGATCAGATCACCGTACGTGACGTGGCCCTCAACCCGGTCCCGCACTTGGACGCCAACCTGCTCGGCGGCTGGATGAAACCGACTGAACAGCGCAGCGCTGTGGAACAGGCTTCCTTGGACCGCTCCAACGAATTGACCGACGAACTGTTGGCTGCCGACGTGCTGGTGATGGCTGCGCCGATGTACAACTTCGCCATCCCGAGCACCCTCAAGGCCTGGCTGGACCACGTGTTGCGCGCCGGTGTCACCTTCAAGTACACCGCCACCGGTCCTCAGGGTTTGCTCACCGGCAAGCGTGCCATCGTGCTGACTGCCCGCGGCGGCATTCACACCGGCGCCAGCTCCGATCACCAGGAACCCTACCTGCGCCAGGTCATGGCCTTTATCGGTATTCACGACGTCACCTTCATTCACGCCGAAGGGGTGAACCTGAGCGGCGACTTCCAGGAGAAGGGCATCAACCACGCCAAGGCGCTGTTGGCGCAGGTCGCGTGATCCTTTAATCGTCAGATAATCGCGCGGTGTTTATCTAAGCCCACGCAAACCCTTCAAGTACGCGTAAGAACCTCCCTTTGCACTTGTTGCTCCTGAGTGCTCCTGCCCGACTGACGCTATAGCGAGGTCGGGTTTTTTTTTGCCCCGAGTTTCGTGTCGCCCCGAAAACCTTTAATGTCCCGCCCATTCGAAACGAGGCGCGCATGGGCTATCTACTGGTTGTCACCCTGATTCAGGCATTTTCCTTCAGCTTGATCGGCGAATACCTCGCCGGTCACGTCGACAGTTACTTCGCGGTGCTGGTGCGCGTGGTGCTGGCCGGCCTGGTGTTTATCCCCCTGACCCGTTGGCGTTCGGTGGAACCGGCCTTCATGCGCGGCATGCTGATGATCGGTGCGCTGCAATTTGGTGTGACCTATGTGTGCCTGTACCTGAGCTTTCGCGTGCTGACGGTGCCGGAAGTGTTGCTGTTTACCATCCTCACACCGTTGCACGTGACGCTGATCGAAGACGCCCTTAACCGGCGCTTCAACCCGTGGGCGCTGGTGGCGGCACTGGTGGCCGTCGCGGGGGCGGCAGTGATTCGCTTCGACCAGATCACCCCGAACTTCCTCGGTGGCTTCCTGCTGCTGCAACTGGCCAACTTCACCTATGCCGCAGGCCAAGTGATGTACAAGCACCTGGTGGCGCGTTACCCGAGCGACCTGCCGCATTATCGTCGCTTCGGCTACTTCTACTTGGGCGCCTTGATCGTGGTGCTGCCGGCATTCCTGATGTTCGGCAAAGCCAACTTCCTGCCCGAAGCCCCGTTGCAATGGGGCGTGCTGGTGTTCCTCGGTTTGGTCAGCACTGCGCTGGGCATGTACTGGTGGAACAAAGGCGCGTGCCTGGTACAGGGCGGCACCCTGGCGGTGATGAACAACCTGCACGTGCCGGTGGGGTTGCTGCTGAACCTGCTGATCTGGAACCAGCATGAGCCGCTGGGGAGGCTGGCGTTGGGCGGGTTGGTGATTGTGGGGGCGGTGTGGATCAGTCGGTTGGGTGCGCGCAAGCAGCCAGCCTCACACTGAAACCCGTGTGGGAGCGGGCTTGCTCGCGAATGCGGGGTGTCAGAGAAGGATGTGCTGACTGATACACAGCCTTCGCGGGCAAGCCCGCTCCCACACAAGCTCGCGCCTACAGTGGGCTTGGTGGCGTCAGGCTGATTTATTTTCCAGGGACGGCAAATGGCTGGCGCCCAATACCGCAGGCAACACCCCCGCACGCAAATCATTGCCACTCGGCTGCTGATACAAGCTCAAGCCAAACTCCGGTAGCACCGCCAGCAGATAGTCAAAAATATCCCCCTGAATGCGCTCGTAATCGGCCCACGCGGTGGTGCGGGTGAAGCAGTAGATCTCCAGCGGCACGCCCTGGGCGGTGGTCTGCATCTGGCGCACCATGCAGGTCATGTTTGGCTGGATGTCTGGGTGGCTTTTCAGGTAGGCCAGGGCGTAGGCGCGGAAGGTGCCGAGGTTGGTCATGCGGCGGCGGTTGGCCGACAGTTGTGCGCTGTGGCCCTGGGCTTCGTTCCAGGCCTTGAGTTCGGCCTGCTTGCGCCCGATGTAATCGGTGAGCAGGTGCACCTGGGTCATACGCAACTCTTCATCGTCCCGCAGAAAGCGCACGCCGCTGGCGTCGATGAAGAGGCTGCGTTTAATCCGCCGCCCACCCGAGGCCTGCATGCCGCGCCAGTTCTTGAACGACTCGGACATCAGACGCCAGGTTGGGATGGAGACGATGGTCTTGTCGAAGTTCTGCACCTTGACCGTGTGCAGGGTGATGTCCACCACGTCGCCATCGGCGCCCACCTGGGGCATTTCGATCCAGTCGCCGACCCGCAGCATGTCGTTGCTGGTCAGCTGCACGCTGGCGACGAACGACAACAGGGTGTCCTTGTACACCAACAAAATCACCGCTGACATCGCACCCAGGCCCGACAGCAGCAACAGCGGCGAGCGGTCGATCAGGGTGGCGACGATGATGATCGCGGCAAACACGAACAGCACCATCTTGGCCAGTTGCACATAGCCCTTGATCGAGCGGGTGCGGGCGTGCTCGGTGCGCGCGTAGATGTCCAGCAGCGCGTTGAGCAGGGCGCTCACCGCCAGGGTCATGAACAGGATGGTGAAGGCCAGGGCCACGTTGCCAATGAACAGGGTGGCGGTCTTGCTGAGGTCCGGCACCAGGTAGAGGCCGAATTGAATCACCAGGGATGGCGTCATCTGCGCCAGGCGGTGAAACACCTTGTTGTGCCGCAGGTCGTTGAGCCAGTGCAGGGGGGGTTGCCGGCCGAGCAGTTTGACGGCGTGGAGAATGAGGTAGCGCGCTACCCGTCCAAGTAGCAGCGCCACCACCAGCAACACCAGCAAGCCCAGGCTGGAATGCAGCAGGGGGTGTTCATCGAGGGCGCCCCAGAGGTCTTGGACGTTGAGCCAGAGCTGTTTGATATCCATGGGTGAAACCGATTCTTCTGTAGGACAAGACGGGGCGATTAGAGCATTTAAGTGCAACAAAGTTGATGTTGTGGACAAACACACTGACAAAAAAGCAGCTGATTAGCACCGTTCGCGTAAAGAAACTCGGTTTGGACGCCCGAAACCGGTAACCTATGGCGCTGATATTTTGTATTTCTTCGAGGTAGCACCCGTGTTTTCCCAATTCGCCCTGCACGAACGCCTGCTCAAAGCCGTGGCCGAGCTTAAATTTGTCGAGCCTACGCCTGTGCAAGCAGCGGCCATCCCGCTCGCGCTCCAAGGGCGTGACCTGCGGGTGACAGCTCAAACCGGTAGCGGCAAGACGGCGGCTTTCGTCCTGCCGGTGCTGAACCGCCTGATCGGCCCGGCCAAGGTTCGTGTCAGCATCAAGACCCTGATCCTGCTGCCGACCCGCGAGCTGGCCCAGCAGACCTTGAAGGAAGTGGAGCGCTTTTCGCAGTTCACCTTCATCAAGTCCGGCATCATCACCGGCGGTGAAGACTTCAAGGTGCAGGCGGCCATGCTGCGCAAGGTGCCGGACATCCTGATCGGTACCCCAGGCCGCATGATCGAGCAACTCAACGCCGGCAACCTGGACCTCAAGGAAGTCGAAGTGCTGGTGCTCGACGAAGCCGACCGCATGCTCGACATGGGCTTTGCCGATGACGTGCAGCGCCTGGTGGGCGAATGTGTCAACCGCCAGCAGACCATGCTGTTCTCCGCCACCACCGGTGGCTCGACCCTGCGCGACATGGTCGCCAAGGTGTTGAACAACCCTGAGCACTTGCAGGTCAACAACGTCAGCGACCTGAATGAGACCACGCGTCAGCAGATCGTGACCGCCGACCACAACGTGCACAAAGAGCAGATCCTCAACTGGCTGTTGGCCAACGAGACCTATCAGAAGGCCATCGTGTTCACCAACACCCGCGCTGCCGCCGACCGCATCTACGGCCGTCTGGTGGCCCAGGAATACAAGGCGTTCGTGCTGCACGGCGAAAAAGACCAAAAGGATCGCAAGCTGGCCATCGACCGCCTGAAGGCCGGTGGCGTGAAGATCCTGGTGGCCACCGACGTGGCTGCACGTGGCCTGGACGTTGATGGCCTGGACCTGGTGATCAACTTCGACATGCCTCGCAGCGGCGACGAATACGTGCACCGTATCGGTCGTACCGGGCGTGCTGGCAACGATGGCCTGGCCATCTCGCTGATCTGCCACGGCGACTGGAACTTGATGTCGAGCATCGAGCGCTACCTCAAGCAGTCGTTCGAGCGCCGCACCATCAAGGAAGTCAAAGGCACCTACACCGGGCCGAAGAAGGTCAAGGCATCGGGCAAGGCCGTCGGGGTGAAGAAGAAAAAGACCGACGCCAAGGGTGACAAGAAGAAAACCGGCGCCAAGTCGCCGACCAAGCGCAAGATCGCCAACCGTCCGAAGACCGACAACCTGTCGCTCGTCAGCAAGGACGGCATGGCCCCGCTCAAGCGCCGCAAGCCAGAGGCACCCGCTGCCGAGTAAGGCAGGGGTGAAATAAAAAAAACCGGACGATTGTCCGGTTTTTTTATGGCCTCAGCTTTTGGCCTTGGCTGCGGCTTCCTTGAGTTCTTTCAGACGTGCGTCGATCAGCTGGCACTTGTCGGGGAAGTCCGCGCTTTCGGTGTCCAGGTCCATCTTCTGCAGTTCGTCGTTCATCTCCTTGGCCTTGGTCGGGTTCTGTTCGGTCAGCTTGGCCACTGCCTGGGCCAGTTCCTCGCGCTTGGCCGTCGCCTCATCGGGCGTGCAGGCCCAGGCGGGCAGTGCGGCGGTTAACGTGGCGACGATGGCCAGGTTCATCAGGGTTTTCATGGGCAGACCTCCTTGGCGGTTATGTGCTGTTGAGGCCGCGAACGTCTGGAAAGTTCAGAGAAATGACGTCCGTCTATTCGGCTGAACGGCCAGCGACGTAGCCTGTCCACCCTTTGACAGGCCACTTTTCCACCGGCCTGCAGGAGGAATCAGGATGACGACTTACAACTGGGATCTGATTGAACGACTGTTGCATGAAGTGCAGAACGGCGAAGGCAGCTTTGCGCCGCGCAAATACGCCGAGCAGGAAGCGGCCGAGAAGGCCACGGCGGGAGAGTCCACCGGTAACCTGGACGCGCTCAAGAAGACCGCTGCGGATTATGAAGCGCTGCTATTCAAGCGCGGCTTCATCGAGTCGCGGCCCGAGGAAGAGGGCGGCAATGGCGAGAATTTCATCCTGACGGCACTCGGTGCGCAGTTGCTGGCGCTGATCGACAGCTCGATTCCCGGCAATGATCACCCGCGTCAAGTGCTGGACGAACAGGCCGATGCGCTGGACCCGGCGACCTTTGCCGAGGTGGCTTCAAAGGCCCAGATTGCCTGAGCATTCTCTGTGGAAGCTGGCTTGCCTGCGAAGGCGGCGGCAGGGTCGATAGAGCTGTTGACTGGCTGGCCTATCGCACTCGCGGGCAAGCCCGCTCCCACAGAAGTCTGTTCCCGCCCAGCCCGTTTTAGTTTGAAGCGTTCTTCAGGCATTTAAGTGCCTTGAAGTCGCTGCGCACGCCGTCGATTTTCTGCGTCAGTTTCACGCGCTGTTGTGCGGTGCTTTCGGCCATCAGGTCCACGATCAGGCTGCGCGCCGCCGCCTCGGTCTGTGCATACGCAATTTTGTATTGCGGCGTCCAGAGGCTTTCCCGATCCACCAGCAATTGCTGCATTTTCTGCGGGAAGTCGGCGCTTTGCCGTTGTTTCACCGCGTCGATAAATTGCGCCTGCCAGCGGGCGCGGTTGCCGATCCATTGCTGGTTTTGCTCTCCCAGGCTGATGGACCAGGCCGTGACCCGGTTTTTCTGGCTGTCGCTCAACGGCCCCATCCAGGCGTCCAAGCGTTTATTCATGCGTTCGGCGCGGTCCTGGATTTGCTTGGCCAGCGGAGGCTTGAGGTATTCGTCCTGGCGCTTACGCAGGTCCTTGGCCAGCGCGTCGTTCATTTCCTTGACCTGCTGATCGTCCAATCCCTGCAACAACTCAATAGCCGACGGGGTAATTTCACGGGCGACGTCGGCAATGGCTTGTTTGGCTTCGGCCGTGCGGGTCTGCAAGGCGGCGTCGGTGACCTGGTTGTCGTCGACCATGTGTTGCAGGCGATCGAGCCAGTCCAGGTAGCCCGGCAGTTGGGTCGTGCAATGCCAGGCCAGGTGTTCCTTGAGTTTGTCGTTGAACCAGCTCTTCTGCCCGGCATGCATGTCCAGGTAGTCGCTGAGGGTCCAGGGGATGATCACATCGAGGTTGCGATAGGCCAGGCCCACGCGGCTGCAGGCGGTGAGCGCCAGGCTCAGGGTCAGCAAGATCACCAGTAGTTTGAGCCGACGCAGCATGGGCGGGTCCTTGCGCAGAGGAAGTTAATGCATGTGAACCCGCGTCGGGCGCGACAGTTCAGATCCTCAATAAAACGACCGTGCAGCCTTCAGGGTCAACAGCCCATCGCATTGCGAATTGTGTCCGGAGTAGGCCGAGCAGTCGCCGCCGCTGAGGCTGGAGTCGCTGTAGATCAGGTTCAGGTCCACGCCCATCCACTCTCGGGAGAATTGCACCGACCAGTCGCTGAAGCTGCGGATGGAGCCGCCGTCCACCGAGACCGGGGTGCCCAACTGATGGGTGGTGTACTTCATGCTGACGCCGATGCCGAATGGCTGAGTACCACCCAAGTCGGCAAACAGGGTGCTGTCTTGGCGGTCCGGGTCGTTGCTGAACGAGGCGCCGAAACGATTGCCCAGCAGGTTGAGGCCGCCGTAGAACTCCTGGCTGTCGAGGGGGCTGAGCTTGGGGTAGCTGTAGTGGATCAACCCGACTTCATAGCCCAGGGTCTGGTCGAAGGGGTGCTTGAAGCCCATGTACGAGTCGACCTCCAGGTTGCTGGTGGAGGACAACCCCATATTTGGCGAAAACTGGCCGATGTACAGGCCGCTGTCGTGGCTCAGGTCCAGCCCGCCATGGAACGAGTCGCTGCCTGGCGAGGTGGGCTTGACCAGGCCCTGGGCCATGCTGCGGCTGGGGGTAGTGCCCAGTTTCAGGTCGAAGTCACCCAGTTCGCGCTGGAAGATCTGTGCTTCGGCGAGGGGGCTGGCTGCCAGGGCAGTGACCAGGAAAATGCAGGGTTTGAACATGCTTCACTCCATGAAAAGCGAGGAGCAGTGACGGAAAAAATCGAGCAGATGCCCGTGCTAGACGTGTGCAAGCATACCGGCGAATGCGGGGTGTTGAGGCCCGTTCGTCGATTGGCGCATCAGGGAATTAAGCAGGAGGATGTTTCGGGCTCTAGTCCTAGCGCCTTGAAGGCAAGGCGCTTAGGGACCAGGTGCAATGCGCAGGTATTACTTTTTGCCCAGGCTGATCTGCTTGGACGGGCCGAAAGTCTGGCCGCTCACGCCCTTGGCAATTTGCTGGATTTCGCCGCCGGACTTGAGGAAAGCCGCGATCTGGCTGTTGATCGATTCGCTGGTTTCAACGGCGGGAGCTGGCTTTGCTTTGCTGTTGGATGCTTTTACGCGCATGGCGGCCACTAACCTGTAGAAAATTAACTTGGCCAGGCATCGTACAGGAAATACTTGACAATTGCTTGGTAAATATCCCCCGGGAATAACGCGCAGGGTTGAAAATAACCCAAGTTCATCTTTGAAATAAGCCCCTAACTTACTGTTTTAACTCGAAACCACGGGGGAATAAGGCGATTTTGCCGTCACGCAATCGAGCCCGATGATCGGACGAGCGGGGCGGTGCCAGTGAAAGGCCACGCCAGCCCGCGATTTTTCAGGCGCACGCGCGTGTCGGGCGCAACTCGGGTAGAATGCCGCCCACGTAACGAGGGTATCTGGAAATGGCTTTAGTCGGTCGCTACAACAGCTTGCAAGTGGTTAAACACACTAACTTTGGTTTGTACCTGGACGGTGCGCAAGACGGTGAAATCCTCTTGCCCAATCGGTATATCCCCAAAGATATTCCCAGTGAAGATGAAGACTGGCTTAACGTTTTCATTTATTTGGACAGCGATGACAAACTTATCGCCACCACTGAAAAGCCAAAAGTTCAAGTGGGCGAATTTGCCAGTTTGAAAGTAGTGGAAGTCAACAGTATTGGTGTATTCCTCGATTGGGGCCTGCCCAAGGACTTGCTGTTGCCGTACTCGGAAGAGAAGCGCCAGTTGAGTGCCGGTGAATATTGCGTGGTGCACGTCTACCTCGACAAGCACACCAAGCGCATCACCGCCACCGCGCGCCTGGACCGCTACCTGGACAAGACCCCGGCCAACTACCAGGTGGGCCAGGAAGTCGACCTGCTGGTGGCCGAGGCCACGGACATGGGCTTCAAGGCGATCATCAACAACAAGCACTGGGGCCTGATCCACAAGAACGAAGTGTTCAAGTTCCTGCGCCCGGGCAAGGAAGAGAAAGGCTTTATCAAGGAGATCCGCGCCGATGGCAACATCAGCCTGAGCCTGCAGCCGGTCGGTCAGGAAGCGGCCTCAAGCCTCAACTCGAAGATCCTTGCCAAGTTGCGCGAAAACAACGGCACCCTGCCGGTGAGCGACAAGAGCGACCCGGCCGTGATCAGCAACTTGTTCGGCGTGAGCAAAGGCAACTTCAAGAAGGCCATTGGTGCGCTCTACAAGCAGGGCCAGATTGTGATCCATGCCGATCGCATTGA
This sequence comes from Pseudomonas sp. TE24901, assembly GCF_054058375.1. Taxonomy (NCBI): domain Bacteria; kingdom Pseudomonadati; phylum Pseudomonadota; class Gammaproteobacteria; order Pseudomonadales; family Pseudomonadaceae; genus Pseudomonas; species Pseudomonas sp. TE24901. The sequence goes on along the minus strand of NZ_JBSSAF010000007.1, from coordinate 91,777 downwards.
ACTAAGCTGACCACGCGCGCCTCTTTGTAGGAACGGGCTTGCTGTGGCGAGGGAGCTTGCTCCCGCTGGAGTGCGAAGCGCTCCCAAATCGTGGGGCCGCTTCGCCGCCCAGCGGGAGCAAGCTCCCTCGCCACAAAAGGCCGGCTCCTACAGAGGGTGTGCAATGTCCAGGAAAGTTATTTACGCCTACCTAGGCACATTGCTCGCCTTCCTGGTACTTGACGGGCTCTGGCTGGGCGTCCTCATGGGGCCGACCTACAAAAGCTTTCTCGGGCCGTTGATGCTGGATCAGCCTCGCTTGCTGCCCGCCGTTCTGTTTTATCTCCTGTATGCCCTCGGTTGCGTGGTGTTCGTGGTGCTGCCCAGCGTCAGCTGGCAGCGCGCGGCGCGCCTGGGGGCCTTGCTGGGCCTGGTGGCCTATGGCACCTACGATCTGAGCAACTGGGCCACCCTGCGCGGTTGGTCCAGCGGGCTGGCCGTCATGGACATGGCCTGGGGCACATTCCTCACCGCGGTCTGCTGCACCGTGGGCTACCTGTGTGCACAACGAGTGCAGAGGTGATTGTGTACAGGATTTGTATGCACCGTTGCTGAGCACCTCTCCCGTGTTTAAAGCGCTATAACCGCCTTTGGAGCGCCGTACCACGGGGATTGTGTGCTATTGGCACGCAATCTGCTGAATGCCTCGTATACAAACTCTGCCGCCTCCCGTATGCACACTGCTACGGTGGGGCAGGCCGGTATTTCGAGGAGCCCAGCGATGACCGAACAATTGCCCAAAGGCTACAGCCCGCGCCTGTACAACAAGGACCTGGGGCCACTGCCGCAGAAATGGACCTGGTACAACATCTTCGCTTTCTGGATGAGCGACGTGCACAGCGTCGGCGGCTATGTATTCGCCGCCAGCCTGTTTGCCCTTGGGCTGGCCAGCTGGCAGGTGCTGATCGCCTTGCTCGCCGGCATCTGCATCGTGCAATTGATCGCCAATCTGGTAGCCAAGCCGAGCCAGCAGGCCGCGGTGCCGTACCCGGTGATTTGCCGGCTGGCCTTCGGGGTGTTCGGTGCAAATATTCCAGCAGTGATCCGGGGAGTCATCGCGGTGGCCTGGTATGGGATTCAGACGTACCTGGCGTCGAGTGCCTTGATCATTGTGGTGCTGCGGTTTTTCCCACAGATGGCGGTGTATGCCGAGCCGCACTTCGCAGGCCTTTCCTATTTGGGTTGGTTTGGTTTCCTCAGCCTGTGGGTGTTGCAGGCGGCGGTGTTCTGGGCGGGCATGGAGTCCATCCGCCGCTTTATCGATTGGGCAGGGCCGGTTGTCTACGCGGTGATGTTCGCCTTGGCGGGCTGGATCGTGTGGAAGGCGGGTTGGGCCAACATCAGCTTCACCCTGGCGGAAAAATCCTTGTCGGGTTGGCAAGCATTCGGCCAGGTGATCGTGGCGACTGCGTTGGTGGTGTCGTACTTCTCGGGCCCGACGCTGAATTTCGGTGATTTCAGCCGGTACTGCCGCAGTATGCAGGACGTGCGACGCGGCAATTTCTGGGGGCTGCCGGTGAATTTCCTGGCGTTCTCGCTGGTCACTGTGGTGATCGTCTCGGGCACCTTGCCGGTGTTCGGTGAAATGCTCCACGACCCGATCGCCACCGTGTCGCGCATCGACAACAGCATGGCCGTATTGCTCGGCGCCTTTGCCTTCGTGACCGCCACCATCGGCATCAATATCGTGGCCAACTTCGTTTCACCCGCCTTTGACTTCGCCAACGTCGCGCCGAGCAAGATCAGCTGGCGCGCCGGCGGGATGATCGCTGCCGTGGCCTCCATCTTCATCACCCCATGGAACCTGTTCAACAACCCACTGATGATCCACTACACCCTGGATATTCTCGCCGCCTTCATCGGGCCGCTGTTCGGGATCCTGCTGGTGGACTTCTACCTGATCAAAAAGCAGAAGATCGACGTGGATGCCTTGTTCGATGACCGCCCAAGTGGGCGTTACTACTTCGACGGCGGCGTGAACTGGACAGCAGTCAAGGCGCTGGTGCCAGCGACGCTGGTGGGCGTCGCCATCACCTTCACTCCGGCGTTGCAGGGCATGGCCAACTTTGCCTGGTTTACCGGGTGTTTCCTGGGAGGGCTGTTTTTCCTGGTGCTCGCTCGGCGCGAGCAGGTGCGTCTGCCCGCGCCGCTGGTTGCCGGTTGACCAGCACCGCACCCGCCAACACCAGCCCGCAGCCGGCCACTATCAACGCTGGCTGCAGCCCACCGCTCAGGTGGCTGCTCACCGAGGCCAGCAACGGCCCGCTCAATTGGCCGATGGCAAAGCTGGCGGTGAGCAGGCCGGTGCTGCGCTGGTAGCCGTGAGGCGCCACGTCACGCAAGCGCGCCATCACCAGTTGCATGCACGCCAGGAAAGGCGCGCCACACAGCAACACGCCCAGCGCCAGGCCCCAGCCATTGCCCAGCAGGCAAGCGAATACCCCGGCCGCTTGCAGCCACAGTGTGGTCATCAGCCAGCGGCGGGTGGTGTGCGGGTCCTTGCGGCGCAGGCTCGCCGCCACCACGCCCAGCGCTGCCGCCAGGCCGAAGCACGGCCAGAACAGATCGGCTTGCCAGGCGCCCTTGAACTGCGCGCTGGCCATCTGCGAGAGGAAGGTGGCCGGGATGATGTAACCCAGGCCGTACAGGAAGTAGATCCAGCACAGGTGCGCGATGCTCTCGTTGCTGCCGGCCTCGGAGGCGTGGGGCACCGTGAGGGTCGGCTGTGGCAGGAACGGCAGGACCATCAGCAGCATCACCAGCGCCACAATCCCGTACACCAGCCACAGTGTCGCCGAGTTCTGCCCCAGCAAGTTGGAGCCCAGGGCCAGCAGCCCGGTCAGCAGGATCCCCAGCCCAGGCCCTGCAAACACCAAGGCACCCAGGCGCGGGCGGCCGATGCTGACCGCCAGCGGCTGGCTCAGGCTGGTGATCATCACCAACGCCCAGGCACTGGCGACGCCGGTGCCAAAGCGCAGCAATAAATGTGGCCAGAACCCGTGGGCCCAGTACGAAGCCAGGGTCAGCAGCACACACAGCCACAGCCCACCGTACAGGCGGCCGCGTACGTGGTGATGGCTGCGGGCGAAGATCGAATCCACCGCCCCGACGAAGTAGCCCAGGTAGTTAGCGGCCGCAATCAAGCCGGCGCCGGTCAGGTCGATCTGCCCTTCACTGAGCAGATGGGGCATTTGCGGGGTGAGGGCGAAGCGGCCAATGCCCATGGCCATCATCAGGGCGATAAAGCTGGCGAGTAAGCGAATGCGGGGTGACATGGTCAAGTTCCTGCTGGTAAGCGAATGACCTTCAGGCTAAAGCCGATTGACTTTCTGTAAAAATGAATAATAGTGAGTAACTTGTTCAGTTTTGGAGAAAGGTATGGAGTTCAGTCAATTGCGCATTTTCCAGGCCGTGGCCGAAGAGGGCTCCATTACCCGCGCGGCCGATCGCCTGCACCGTGTGCCATCGAACCTGTCGACGCGCCTCAAGCAAATGGAAGAGCAGCTCGGCGTCGAACTGTTTGTGCGTGAGCGCCAGCGCCTGCAGCTTTCTCCCGCCGGCAAAGTGCTGCTGGACTACAGCACGCGCCTGCTGGCCCTGCACGACGAAGCCCATGGCGCGGTTCAAGGCGGGCAGCCGGCCGGTGAGTTCGTGCTGGGCAGCATGTACAGCACGGCGGCCGTCCATCTGCCGAAGTTGCTGGCGCGTTATCACAAGGCTTACCCGATGGTGAACTTGCAGGTGCAATCGGCCCCCAGTGGCGAATTGCTCGAAGGCCTGATTACCGGTCGTCTCGACGCGGCCTTTGTGGATGGCCCGATCACCATTGCCTCCCTGGACGGCGTGCCGTTATGCGAAGAGCGGCTGGTGCTGATATGCGAGGCTGATCACCCACCGGTGCGCGGCCCGCAGGATGTTGCCGGGCGTTCGGTGTTCACGTTCCGCCGCAGTTGCGCCTACCGCACGCGGCTGGAGACCTGGTTTTCCCATGAGCACGTGGCGATGGGGCGGGCGATCGAGATCGAGTCCTACCAGGGCATGCTCGCCTGTGTGATCGCCGGTTCCGGGGTGGCGTTGATGTCCGAGTCGATGCTCGACAGCCTGCCAGGCAAGGACAGCGTGTCCGTTCATCCCCTGACAGGGCCATTTGCCATTGCTACCACCTGGTTGATGTGGCGAAAGGGTATGCTCGGCGCTAACCTCAACGCATGGATCGACTTGCAGCAAGAAGGCAAGGCCGAATTCGTGCAAGACACCCGTGCGATTGCTTGAGCGATCCGTCAGGATTCACATCAATCTGGTAACAGTTCGTTGTGGTTTCGTTCAAGCATTACGTAGGACTTAGGGCTACTATCAGTGTAGGAAAAGTCGACAGGTATCTCGCCGGCTCGCATCACCCTCAAAGGGGGCAAACCATGAAAGAGAAAATTCAAAACTGGCTCCATGACCTTGGCGTTGCGCTGGGCTTGATCGAGCCGCCGCTGCAGCCGGTGCCAATCCGCACGGATGACGAGCAACGCCGGCCACGGCGCAGGTAAGCGTAAGGCGCTCATACGATCAGCTATTGAACGTGCGGGCGCTGATGCTACAGGTATTGTTTCAGGGCAGCTCCGGTTCCCTGTGATCTGAGCGCACCTCCCTTTTCGTAACGCCTCCCCCGTTTATCGTCTGACGATGCACGTGCCATCGTCAGACCCTTCTGCTTATCCCGTCATCCACGCCTTTTCCCAGTTTCAGCCTCTATATTTTTGTCTTCCCAAGGATGAAAAGGCATCGGAATGTCGAGCATTGATAACGAAGGCATGTTGATTTCCAGCAAGGTCGAACTCCGCCGTTTCCCAGCGATCGAGCAGGGGGATATGCGTAGCGTGCGCGCCCTGGTGGTCCACCAGACCGACGCCCCGACGGCGCAGCACACTTTCAACAGTTACCGAAATAAGGGCAACGGCGCGCACTTTCTTATCGAAAAGGATGGTGCGATCTACCAGACGGCCAGCATGAAAAAACGCTGTTATCACGTCGGGAGATTACTGCGTTCCAAGTGTCAGGCGGTGGATAAGTCAACGTGTGACGCCGCTCAGATGAAGGTTATTGAATCACTCACCTGGGAGTTGCAGTTCCGCGCGTTGGATCGGTATGAACGCACCAAGAACTACCCTGAGCGTTACCCCATGAATGCCGATTCATTAGGTATCGAGCTGGTCGGAAAACACTTGGATGAAACGCATTATGAGAAGGTGACGGCGTTGCAAAATCAATCGCTGCAATGGTTGGTCTCTGAGCTATACGGTCATTTCAGCCTGACTTCCAAGGACGTCTACACCCACCCGCAAATTTCGTATAAACATCTGGGTGAAGCCGGCAGCGCGGTGTGGCAATGAGGTTTTGGCCAGCGGTGGTTGCGGTGTTACTTGTGGGGTGCTCGCCTGTCAGCGACGTGTCGATTACACGTTTTGAATCTGTGGAGCCTGAGTCGTGCCGAGCATCGGACGTTGCACTCGATGAGCGGCAAATCGCCTCTTTCTTCAAGCGTGCCGAGCGCATTGATGGGCGCACGCTGCATGACGAATACAATTGGGCACCTTGTCACCTTGAGGGCACCCTGACGTATCAGGGAAAGGCCTGCACTTGGCACGTACGCGCAGGACACACGGGCGAAATCGTCTGCCCGGGGGTACAGCAGTATTTTGGCTGCAAGACCTGCTACGACTTGTTTGGAGGGGGCGAGCCCTAGAAGTAATCAGAACAAAAAAAACGGGCACGACATCCGACGTCGTGCCCGCTGAAGAAACTGCTCTAAATCCTGTTACACATCAAACCGCTCGCGCCGCCATCGCCTCCGGTTTGCGCGACAACAAGCTCACCAGCACGAAGCTCACCAACCCGACCGCCAGGCTGTAGTAGATCGGCGTGTTGGCATCCAGGCCATCCTTGAACATGAACACCAGTGCGGTCACAAAGCCCAGGGTCATGGAGGTGATTGCGCCGGAGGTGGTCGCCCGCTTCCAGAAGATCGCGCCGATCAGTGGGATCAGCATGCCGCCCACCAACAGGTTGTAGGCCAGGGTCAGTGCGCTGATCACGTCGTTCACCACCAGCGCGATACCCAGTACGGCAATACCGGTGAGCATCGTGAACAGGCGGTTGATCGCCAGGCTCGACTGCTTGCCGCCGCGCAGGCGTGGCAGCAGGTCTTCGGTCAGAACGGTGGAGGCGGCCAACAGGCCAGCGCTGGCGGTGGACATCATCGCGGCCAGGGCCGCCGCAATCACCAGGCCACGGATGCCGTCCGGCAGCGACAGTTTGACGATGGCGGCGAAGGCGTTGTTGACGTTGTCCAGGTTCGGGATCAACACATGCGCAGCCATGCCGATCAATGCGCAGGCCAGGCCGTAGAGAATGCAGTAGAAACCGGCGAAGGTGCCCGCGTACTTGGCGACCTTTTCATCTCGGGCAGTGAACACACGCTGCCAGATGTCCTGGCCGATCAGGATGCCGAAGAAGTAGATCATGAAGTAGGTGATGATCGTGTCCCAGCCGATTTCGGTGAAGCTGAAATTCGACGCCGGCAGCTTGGCCACCAGCTCATCCCAGCCGCCGACGCGGTACAGGCAGATCGGCAGCAGGATAAACATCAGGCCGACGGTCTTGATCACGAACTGCACGATGTCGGTGAGGGTCAGCGACCACATGCCGCCGATGGTCGAATACACCACCACCACGCCACCGCCCAGCAGCACCGAGATCCAGAACGGCAGGCCGAACAGCACTTGCAGCACGGTGCCAATGGCCAGGATCGAGGTCACGCCGATCATCAAGGCGTAGGCCAGCATGATCACCGCGCTCGCTTGGCGGGCCATGGGGTTGTAACGTTTTTCCAGCACCTGGGTCACGGTGAAGATCTTCAGCTTCAACAGCGGCTTGGCCAGGAACAGGTTCAGCGCAATGATCCCCATGCCCAGCGCGGCGCACAGCCAGAAGCCGGAGATGCCGTGCACATAACCCAGGCGCACGGTGCCGACGGTGGACGCACCGCCCAATACCGTGGCGGCCATGGTGCCCATGTACAGTGAAGGGCCCAGGTTGCGACCGGCCACCAGGTAGTCTTCGTGGGTCTTGGCGCGGCGCATGCCGTAATAGCCGAGCACGAGCATGCCGGCGGCGTAGATGAGTACGACGAATAAATCCAAAGCCATGACGGCGGGTCTCCGATTATCTTTTTTATGAGCGATCAGGCGGCTTGTTGCAGCGCCGGTTTAACGCGCGCATCCGTGCGCTTGCTGCGAGGGTCCGCCGGGCCGTAGACAGCGGCCGGTTCCGGAAACACGCGAAGCAAGGTCAGGTACACCACCGACGCCAGTCCCAGCGTCACCGGCAGGCTGATGTCGATGCCATCGGCCAGGTTGCCCAGTGGCCCGACAAACTGCCCCGGCAGGTTGACGAAGCACAGCCCCACCAGTGCGCTCGGGATCCAGGCCCCCAGCCCGCGCCAGTTCCAGCCATGGCTGAACCAGTAGCGACCACCGGTTTCACCGCGGGTGAACACCTGCAGGTCATCCGGGCAGTAGTAACCACGGCGCACGATCAGGCCGATGATCATCATCACCATCCACGGTGTGGTGCAGGTGATGATCAGCACGGCGAAGGTCGACACGCTCTGCACCAGGTTGGCGGCGAAACGTCCGATGAAGATGAAGGCAATCGACATCACCCCAATCAGCAACGTGGCCTTGACCCGCGACAGCAGGCGCGGGAACACGCTGGACATGTCCAACCCCGTGCCATACAGCGAGGTGGTGCCGGTGGACATGCCGCCGATCACTGCGATCAGGCACACCGGCAGGAAGAACCAGCTCGGTGCCACGGCCAGCAAACCGCCGACGTAGTTGTTGGCCGCGATGTAGTCCGGTGCCTTGATTGCCACGATGGTCGCGGTGGCCAGGCCGAACAGGAACGGGATCAGGGTGGCGATCTGCGCCAGCACCACCGCCAGCATGATGCGCATTTTCGGCGTTTCACGCGGGATGTAGCGCGACCAGTCACCGAGGAACGCCCCGAAGGAAATCGGGTTGCTCATGGCCACCAGCGCGGCACCGATAAACGCCGCCCAGAAGCCAGTCTGGCCCAGTGCGACGGTGCCGGCGAAGTGGCTGTCGAACGCCGGTGCGAAGGCAAAGATGCCCAGCAGGAACAGCAGGCTCGCCGCCCACACCGCAATGCGGTTGACCCACAGCATGAAGCGGAAGCCGTAGATGCACACCGTGAGCACGAGCAGGGCGAACAAACCATAGGCCAGGCCCAGGGTCAGGTCAGTTTCCGGCAAGCCCACCAGGCGTTTCGCACCGCCTACCAGCGCGTCACCTGAACTCCACACCGACAGTGAGAAGAAGGCAATCGCCGTCAGCAATGACAGGAACGAGCCGACAATCCGCCCGTGCACGCCGAAGTGCGCACCGGAAGACACGGCATTATTAGTCCCATTGATCGGCCCGAACAGGCCCATGGGCGCCAGGATCAGCGCACCCACCAACACGCCCAGCACAATCGCCCAGACACCGGCCTGGAACGACAAGCCGAACAACACCGGGAAGGAACCCAGCACGGCGGTGGCAAAGGTATTGGCACCGCCGAAGATCAGTCGGAACAGATCCTTGGGGCCGGCAGTGCGTTCGTGGTCCGGGATCTGTTCGACCCCGTTGGTTTCTATTTTGCGAATACTGTTTTCGTTGTTTTTATTATTCATGATCAGCTCCGATCACATTGGCTAAGGGGGCGGCAGCCCTTCCGGCATTGCGGACAAATGTTCGTGACAGGCCAGCCACAGGCCTTGTTCTTGTTGTTCGCTCGCCCCTTGTCGCTTGAAGACAATGGTCTCGCGTTCCTGGCTAAAAAATTGCTCCCCGTTCATGCGCAGCTCGGTGGCCACGTCATGAATAAAAATCGCCACGTCGCCTTGCAGGCTGACAACGGCGTTGCTCGACGTGCAGGACAGCACCTCGAACCCCTCGTCCTGGCGCCAGCTGTCCCACAACGCCTGGTAGGCGTCGCGGCTGAGCAGCGGCTGGGGGAGGGTGTAGAACACAAAGCTGGCATCGGCCGTGAACGCGCCGAAGTAGGCGGCGCGGTCATTGCGGGCGAAGGCCGACACCAGGTCGGCCGCGGCTTTCAGTACGTCTTGGGTGCTCATCAGCGGTGGGCCACGCCGGGCAGTACGCAGAGCATCTCGTACAGCAGGTTGGCGCCGAGCAGCGAGGTGTTGCCGGTGGTGTCGTACGGCGGCGAAACTTCTACCAGATCACAACCAATTAGGTCGAGGCCCTGGCAGCCCCGGATGATCTCGATGGCCTGGATGGTGGTCAGCCCGCCGATTTCCGGAGTGCCGGTGCCAGGCGCCCAGGCCGGGTCGATACCGTCGATATCAAAGCTCAGGTACACCGGACCGCCGCCGACTTTTTCACGCACCTCGGCCATCAGCGGGGCCAACGACTGGTGCCAGCACTCTTCGGCCTGCACCACACGGAAGCCCTGCTTGCGGCTCCAGTTGAAGTCTTCGGCGGTGTAGCCCTGGGCACGCAGGCCGATCTGTACCACGCGGTCGCAGTCCAGCAAGCCTTCTTCCACCGCACGGCGGAAGGTGGTGCCGTGGGCGATTTTCTCGCCGAACATGTGGTCGTTGACGTCGGCGTGGGCATCGATGTGCACCAGCCCGACCTTGCCGTGTTTCTTGTGGATCGCCCGCAGGATCGGCAGGGTGATGGTGTGGTCGCCACCCAGGGTCAGGGGGATCACATCGTGCTCGAGGATCTCGTCGTAGGCTTCTTCGATGATGCGCACGGCGTCGAGCAGGTTGAAGGTGTTGATCGCCACGTCGCCGATGTCGGCCACCGACAGCGAGTCGAACGGTGCAGCGCCGGTGGCCATGTTGTACGGGCGGATCATCACGGATTCGGCGCGGATCTCGCGGGGCCCGAAGCGGGTGCCGGCGCGCAGGGAGGTGCCGATGTCCAGCGGCACGCCGACAAAGGCGGCGTCCAGGCCCTTGGCCGTTTGCAGGTGGGGCAGGCGCATCATGGTGGCGATGCCGGCGAAGCGCGGCATTTCGTTGCCGCCCAGTGGTTGGTGGAAAATCTTGTCCACGGGAGTGCCTCATCGTTGTTTTGTTTATTAGGGGCCGATAATGCGAAATACCTGGAAACGAAAGAATCGGCAGGGGCAAATACTTAGTTCAGATTTTTCTAAACTAATGCCAGCAGGTAGACTGTCTGAAAGGTTCTGTGGTGATTGGACTCTGTAGTGAGCGGGCTTGCCCCGCGCGGCGATGTATCAGCCGCCACGAGCCAACCTGATATACCGCCGCGCGGGGCAAGCCCGCTCACTACACTCCAACCCTTGCGGAGATCCGATGGCCAACGCCTTGCCCGACCTGAAACTCCTGCGCATCTTCGTCAGCGTCGTGCGGCACCAAGGGTTCGCCAACGCCCAGCACGAACTCAACCTGTCCACGTCGGCTATCAGCACCTACATGAGCCAACTGGAATCGGCGTTGGGCCTGGTGCTGTGCCATCGCGGCCGGGGTGGATTCAGCCTGACCAGTAAAGGCGAGCTGTTCCATCAGGAAACCCTGCGGTTGCTGGGTGAGCTCGAAGGTTTCGAGCAATACGCCGCCGCTCTCAAAGGCGAGTTGCGCGGCACCCTCAAGCTCGGTGTGCTCGACTCCACCGTCAGCGACAAAGCCTTGCCGTTCGCTGAAGTGATCGGTGCTTACAGTCTTGAACACCCGGCCGTTCACCTGCACTTATCGGTGATGAGCCCGTACGAACTGCAGCTGGGCGTACAGGACAATCGCCTGGACCTGGCCATCGGTGCCTTTTCCAACCGCATGAGCGGCCTGATCTACATGCCGCTGTACCGCGAACAGCACTGGTTGTATTGCAGCACGCGCCATCCTTTATTCAACGAGCGGCGTATCCCCGAGCAAGTGATCACCCAGCAACGCATGGTCGGGCGCGGTTACTGGAGCCAGGCGGAACTCGCCCGCCACGGCTTCAAGCACAGCGCCGCCACGGTGGAAAGTATGGAGGCGCAGCTGATCCTGGTGCTGTCCGGCGCCTATATCGGTTACCTGCCCGAACACTACGCCCAGGCCTGGGCCGATAAGGGCGACCTGCGCGTGCTACTGCCGGCGACCTTTGGCTACCAGGCGCCGTTTTCCATGATCATGCGCCGTGGCCGCAGCCGCGAGCCGCTGATCCAGACCTTCCGCGATTTGCTCAAAGCCCAGCTCAACCAGGCCTGAAAAACCATGTCCAGACCCCAATGCTCCCGTTGCCTCAGGCCCGTCGCCCATTGCCTGTGCCCGTTGATCCCAAGCCTCGACAGCCGTACCCGGGTGCTGCTGTTGCAACATCCGAGCGAGGTCAACCATGCACTCAATACCGCACGGTTGGCGGCGCTGGGGCTGAACAACGCGCAGTTGGTGGTGGGGGAGGTGTTTGAGGATTTGGCATCGTTACTGAGCCCGCCGGGTTATCAAGCGCGGTTGCTGTTTCCGGCTGACGACGCCCAGCCGTTGCAGGCCTATGCACCGGGCGATCACGCGCTGTTGCTGGTGGTGCCCGATGGCACCTGGCGCAAGGCGCGCAAACTGCTGCACCTCAATCCGCTGTTGGCGGCGTTGCCACGGGTAACGCTGGCGGAAGGCTCCGTGTCCCGTTATCGGTTGCGCAAGGCACCCGGCCCGGGCGCGTTGTCGACAGTGGAAGCGATCGTGCAGGCATTACAGGTGTTAGAGGCGCCGGCTTCATTCGAACCGTTGCTCAAACCTTTCGAAGCCCTGATCGAGGGACAGATTGCGGCGATGGGGGAGGAGGTGTTTCGCAAGAATCATGGCGACGGGCGGATGGGGTAGCAGGGGCACCCTCCCAGCCAACACATCACCTACTTATTCCTTTAAGCCATAAGCACCGCACTTTGCGTGATATGGCCCGCGGGCCTTTCCCGGTATGATGTGCGCCCCGCAGTCTGGATTGCGAATACGCCATGACCTTGCAGTACCCTACAATCGCCGATTGCGTCGGCAACACGCCCCTGGTCCGCTTGCAACGCATGGCGGGTGAAACCAGCAACACCCTGTTGCTCAAGCTCGAAGGGAACAACCCGGCCGGTTCCGTGAAGGACCGCCCGGCGCTGTCGATGATCACCCGCGCCGAGTTGCGCGGGCAGATCAAGCCCGGCGACACCCTGATCGAAGCTACCTCGGGTAATACCGGGATCGCCCTGGCCATGGCCGCGGCGATCAAGGGTTACAAGATGATCCTGATCATGCCCGATAACGGCAGCGCCGAACGCAAGGCGGCGATGACCGCCTATGGCGCCCAGCTGATCCTGGTCACCCAGGAAGAAGGCATGGAGGGCGCGCGCGACCTGGCCGAGCGCCTGGCCGCCGAAGGCCGTGGCTTGGTGCTGGACCAGTTCGCCAACGGTGATAACCCCGAGGCGCACTACACCACCACCGGCCCGGAAATCTGGCGCCAGACCGGGGGCACCATCACCCATTTTGTCAGTTCCATGGGCACCACCGGTACCATCATGGGCAACTCGCGCTACCTCAAGGAGCAGAACCCGGCGATCCAGATCGTTGGCCTGCAACCGATGGAAGGCGCGGCCATCCCCGGTATCCGCCGCTGGCCCGAGGAGTATCTGCCCAAGATCTACAACGCGACCCGCGTGGACCGCATCATCGACATGGCCCAGCGTGAAGCCGAAGACACCACCCGCCGCCTGGCCCGTGAAGAAGGCATCTTCTGCGGCGTGTCCTCGGGCGGCGCCGTGGCCGGCATGTTGCGCTTGTCCAAGGAAGTGGAAAACGCGGTGATCGTCGCGATCATCTGTGACCGAGGCGACCGCTACCTGTCGACCGGCATCTTTGACGAACCCAACTGATGGCCAAGCACGAGAGAGGCCTGCGCTTCCAACCGACGGGCGGCAGCCGGGCCCCACAGATTCCTGTAGGCAAGAAGCAAAAACTGACCATCGAGCGCCTGGCCAATGATGGCCGGGGCATTGTGTTCTTCGAAGGTCGTACCTGGTTTGTGAATGGCGCGCTGGCCGGCGAAGACGTCGAGGCGCGGGTGCTGGGCGCGCACGGCAAAGTGGTCGAGGCGCGTACCGAGCGGGTGTTCAAGGCCAGTGAACTGCGCCGGCCGGCGCCGTGTGCCCACGTTGGCCGTTGTGGCGGCTGCAGCGTGCAGCATTTGCCCCATGCCGAACAACTTGCCCTGAAACAGCGCATGCTCGCCGAACAATTGTCCCGTGTGGCGGGTGTCGAGCCGCAAGAGTGGGCGGCGCCTTTAAGTGGGCCGGAATTCGGCTACCGTCGCCGCGCCCGTGTGGCGGTGCGTTGGGACGCCAAGGCCAAACATCTCGAAGTAGGTTTCCGCGCCGTGGCCAGCCAGGACATCGTTGCCATCGACGATTGCCCGGTGCTGGTACAGGCCTTGCAACCGATCATGCAGCGCCTGCCGAACATGTTGCGACGCCTGAGCAAACCACAGGCCTTGGGGCATGTGGAGTTGTTCAGTGGCACGTCCATCGCCGTGTTGTTGCGGCATATGGCGCCGTTGTCCGACGCGGACCTGGCGGTGTTGAAAGAATTCTGTGTGTTCCATGAAGCCCAGTTGTGGCTGCATGGCGAAGGCCAACCGGAGCCTGTCGAATCCGACGCGGTGTTGGGCTTTCGGTTGGAGCAGTGGAATCTGGAGTTGGCTTACCGCCCGGGCGACTTCGTGCAAGTCAACGCTGGCGTGAACGAGGCAATGGTCGCCCAGGCCCTGGAATGGCTGGCGCCACAGCCCGATGAGCGCGTGCTGGACCTGTTCTGTGGCCTAGGCAACTTTGCCCTGCCACTGGCCCAGCAGGTGCGCGAAGTCGTGGCGGTGGAGGGCGTACAGACCATGGTCGACCGGGCGGCGCTCAATGCCGTCAGCAACAATTTGCATAATGCGCAGTTTTTTCAGGCCGATTTGTCCCAGCCTTTGACCGACGCAGAATGGGCCAAACAGGGCTTTTCTGCGGTACTCTTGGACCCACCCCGCGATGGTGCCCTGGAGGTCGTGCGCAAGCTGGCGACCCTCAAGGCCAAGCGCCTGGTGTATGTGTCCTGCAACCCGGCCACGCTGGCGCGGGACACGGTTGAGTTGGTCAAGCAAGGCTACCGGCTAAAGCGTGCCGGGATCCTCGACATGTTTCCGCAGACAGCGCATGTCGAGGCCATGGCGTTATTTGAAGCGGGCTAGGATGCCCGTTTAATCCGACTGGCCTGCATTCTCCAAGGCCGTGACCTGCCAGGGAGCGTGTGTAAGCTTTAATAGTTAAAGCAGGTCAGCGATGATTTTTGGCGCATCGAAGGTGCGTCGTAGGGAAGGTAAGCAAGATGGTACAGGTGAGAGCACACCAGCCGATCAACACCGACGGCAGTATCAATCTCGAGGCATGGCTGGATCATGCCGTCAGTGTCGACCCGGCACTGGACCGTGAAGCCTTGAAGGCCGCTTGCGAGTTCGCTCGTGAGTCGGAGCAGCAAAACAATGCGGCCAAGAACCTGTGGGCCGAAGGCACTTCAAGCTTTCGCACCGGGTTGGAAATCGCCGAGATCCTCGCCGATCTCAAGTTGGACCAGGACTCGCTGATCGCCGCCGTGCTCTATCGCGGCGTGCGTGAAGGGCATATCGCGTTGCCGCTGGTCAGCCAGCGTTTCGGCGCCGTGGTCGCCAAGCTGATCGACGGCGTGCTGCGCATGGCGGCCATCAGCGCCAGCCTCAGCCCGCGCCAATCCATGGTGCTGGGCACCCAGGGTCAGGTCGAGAACCTGCGCAAGATGCTCGTGGCCATGGTCGATGACGTGCGTGTTGCACTGATCAAGCTGGCCGAGCGCACCTGCGCGATCCGCGCGGTGAAGACCGCCGACGACGAAAAACGCAATCGCGTTGCCCGCGAAGTCTTCGATATCTACGCGCCGCTGGCGCACCGCCTGGGCATCGGCCACATCAAGTGGGAGCTGGAGGACCTGTCCTTCCGCTACCTCGAGCCCGACCAATACAAACAGATCGCCACGCTGCTGCACGAGCGGCGCCTGGACCGTGAGCGCTTTATCACCGACGTGATGAACCAATTGCGCTCCGAGTTGCAGGCCACCGGCGTTGAAGCCGACATCAGCGGCCGTGCCAAACACATCTATTCCATCTGGCGCAAAATGCAGCGCAAGGGCCTGGCCTTCAGCCAGATCTACGACGTGCGTGCGGTGCGCGTGCTGGTGCCGGAAATGCGCGACTGCTACACCGCGTTGGGCATCGTCCACACCCTGTGGCGGCACATTCCCAAGGAATTCGACGACTACATCGCCAACCCCAAGGAGAACGGCTATCGCTCGCTGCACACGGCGGTGATCGGCCCCGAGGGCAAGGTGCTGGAAGTGCAGATCCGCACCCACGCCATGCACGAAGAGGCGGAGCTGGGGGTGTGCGCGCATTGGCGCTACAAGGGCACCGACGTCAAGGCCGGGTCCAACCAGTACGAAGAGAAAATCTCCTGGCTGCGCCAAGTACTGGAATGGCACGAAGAGCTGGGCGACATCGGCGGCCTGGCCGAACAGTTGCGCGTGGATATCGAGCCGGACCGGGTCTACATCTTCACCCCTGACGGCCATGCCATCGACTTGCCGAAGGGCGCCACGCCGCTGGACTTTGCCTACCGCGTGCACACCGAGATCGGCCACAACTGCCGGGGCGCCAAGATCAACGGGCGCATCGTGCCGCTCAACTACAGCCTGCAAACCGGTGAACAGGTCGAGATCATCACCAGCAAGCACGGCACGCCGAGCCGCGACTGGCTGAACCCGAACCTGGGCTACATCACCACGTCGCGGGCACGGGCGAAGATCGTCCACTGGTTCAAATTGCAGGCCCGCGACCAGAACGTCGCGGCCGGCAAGACCCTGCTCGAACGCGAGTTGGCGCGTCTGGGCCTGCCGCAGGTGGACTTCGACAAGCTGGCCGAAAAGGCCAACATGAAGATCGCCGAAGACATGTTCGCGGCGCTGGGTGCCGGCGACCTGCGCCTGGCGCAACTGGTCAACCTGGCCCAGCAACTGGTCGAGCCGGAGCGCGGCAGCGAACAGCTGGAGCTGATCCCACGCAAGGCCACGGGCTACAAGCCGGGCAAGCGCGGCGACATCCAGATCCAGGGCGTGGGCAACCTGATGACGCAAATGGCCGGTTGCTGCCAGCCGTTGCCGGGCGACGCCATCGTCGGCTACATCACCCAGGGGCGTGGCGTGAGCATTCACCGCCAGGACTGCGCCTCGGTGCTGCAGCTGGGCGGGCGCGAGCCGGAGCGAATCATCCAGGTCAGCTGGGGGCCGGTGCCGGTGCTCACCTATCCGGTGGACATCGTTATTCGTGCCTACGACCGTTCCGGTTTGCTGCGTGACGTCTCGCAAGTGCTGCTTAACGAGCGGATCAACGTGCTGGCGGTCAACACCCGCTCGAACAAAGAGGACAACACCGCGTTGATGTCCCTGACCATCGAGATTCCGGGGCTGGACGCGTTGGGGCGGTTGCTGGGGCGCATTTCCCAGTTGCCGAACATCATCGAGACGCGACGTAACCGCACCCCTTGATTAGCTGGATGAGCGAGGTCTGAAATGTGGGAGCGGGCTTGCTCGCGAATGCGGTCTATCAGTCAAAAGTTTGTGGCTGACACATCGCATTCGCGAGCAAGCCCGCTCCCACATTTGATTTTCAGCGGATAGAGATCAATGTATTCACTAGATGACTTGCTGTACTTGATGAACCGCCTGCGCGACCCGCAATACGGTTGCCCGTGGGACATCAAGCAAACCTACGCCACTATCGTTCCACATACTCTGGAAGAAGCCTACGAGGTTGCCGATGCCATCGAGCGTGGTGACTTCGATCACCTGCAAGGCGAGTTGGGCGACCTGCTGTTCCAAGTGGTGTATTACAGCCAGCTGGCGCGGGAAGAGGGACGTTTCGAGTTCGCCGGGGTGATCGACAGCATCACCCGCAAGCTCATTCGCCGCCATCCCCATGTGTTCCCCACCGGTGATCTGTACGCGCCCTTGGATATCCCGCAGTTGAGCGAGGAGCAGGTCAAGGAACGCTGGGAGCAGATCAAGGCCGAGGAGCGTGCGGAAAAATCCGACGCGCCGGAGCAATTGTCCCTGCTTGATGATGTGCCCACCGCCTTGCCGTCTTTATCCCGTGCCGCCAAATTGCAGAAACGCGCCAGCCAGGTCGGTTTCGACTGGCCATCCGCACTGCCGGTGGTGGACAACGTGCGCGAAGAGCTGGATGAAGTGCTCGAAGCCATGGCTGATAACGATTCTGTGGCCATCGCTGATGAAGTGGGCGACCTGCTGTTTGCCGCCGTCAATTTGGCCCGCCACCTCAAGGTCGACCCGGAAACCGCGCTGCGTGGCGCCAATGCCAAGTTCGAACGACGTTTCCGATTTATCGAACAGGCATTGCGCGATACGCACAAACCCATAGAAGATTGCACCCTCGAAGAGTTGGACGCCCTGTGGGGTGAAGCCAAACGTCAGGAAAAGAATGTGTCCAGCTGCGGTTGAGCAGTTGCCTAAGTGAGTAAGCACCATGAGCCTTTCCCTTCGCGACCAGTTGCTCAAAGCAGGTCTGGTCAACCAAAAGCAGGCCAAGCAGGTCGGCAAAGAGAAACAGAAGCAGCAACGCCTGGTCCATAAAGGCCAGATCGAAGCCGATGACACCCAGGCGCGCCTGGCCCAGGAAGCGCAGGCCGAGAAGGTCAAGCGCGACCAGGAGCTGAACCGCCAGCAGCAGGAAAAAGCCGAGGCCAAGGCCCGCACCGCGCAGGTCAAGCAACTGATCGAGACCTCGCGCCTGCCTAAGTTGACCACCGAGGACTACTACAACTTCGTGGACGACAAGAAGGTCAAGCGCCTGTCGGTCAACACCTTGATGCGAAACAAGCTGAGCAACGGCTCCCTGGCGATCGTGCATCACGGTGGCGGCTACGAGGTCATCCCGCGTGAAGCAGCGCTGAAGATCCAGGAGCGTGCACCGGAGCGTATCGTGCAGCTCAATGTCCTCACTGAAAGCCAGGTGCCCGATGAGGACGATCCATACGCCGCCTACCAGATCCCGGACGATCTGATGTGGTAAGCCCGTAAACACAACAAACCCCGCCGTTGGCGGGGTTTGTTGTTAGCGGGCTTGCCC
This sequence comes from Pseudomonas sp. TE24901, assembly GCF_054058375.1. Taxonomy (NCBI): domain Bacteria; kingdom Pseudomonadati; phylum Pseudomonadota; class Gammaproteobacteria; order Pseudomonadales; family Pseudomonadaceae; genus Pseudomonas; species Pseudomonas sp. TE24901. The sequence continues at coordinate 73,463 of NZ_JBSSAF010000007.1, read as the reverse complement.
CGCGCCGGCTGCCTAGCGCCCCCCTTCAATACAAAACCCGCTCAAAAGGCGGGTTTTGTGTTTTCAGGCATCAAGGCTGCGTGGGCCAGGGACCCGAACCGTGCGAATACTCAGGAGCTTTGCGCCTGGCGTTTCAGTTCGAGAGATTCGAGCTCGTTTTTATAATTGTGGGCTTCGTTCTCGTTGTGAAACATGCCGACCAACTGATCTTGCTGATGTACATCCCAGATATGAATCCCGTGGGCTACTGCTTCGTGGGACATATGTTCGTCGTCGCGTTCAGTTACTTTTACAGTCATCTGCTTGCTCCAATCTCTGGTTGATCTGCGGCAAGTCGTCGCAGGCCTCTTTTATATGTTTTGTTAGCTTGCTAAGTAAACCGATTTTCTGCGCAACAATTCATTGCATAAAACGCAACTATCCTGCAGGCCGCGTAAACCGTGGGATTGCGTCGCAGGTCGTTGAGTTTTATGACAGAAGTTTCATGTTCGGGTCAGGCTTTTGGGGCTGTATTGGCCATGCTGACGCCATCGCCGGCAAGCCGGCTCCTACCTTTGGAGCGCATTCCCCTTGTAGGAGCCGGTTTGCCGGAGATAGCGGTAGAAGCTTCAACGCAAAACCAACAGGCAAAAAAAAGCCCCGCATTCCGCGAGGCTCTTCTCTGGCTCACCCGCCCATCAGCTGCCTTTGACAGCCTTGCCGTCAACGGTACCGTCGAGCAGCATGATGTTGTATTCCTTGCCGTCGGTTTCAACCTGGCGCAGGGCAACCAGGATGCCGCCCCAGTCCTTGGCAAACCACATCTGGGTGATGCGTTTGCTCTGCGACGGGTCGCGTACACGCTCGACCTTGATCGCATCGATGGAGCCGGCCTTGGTCTGGACCTTTTCCGGGCCGATCACACGGAAGTCGTAGGTGTCGACGTCAGTGCCTTCGACCACGCGGTAGCTCATGCTTTTCTTGCCGGCGGCCACGTCACGTTGCAGGGCCAGCTGGTAGGTCGACTTGTCGAGCATGCCACTTTCGAGGGTGACGTTGACCGGGTCCTTGTTTTCGAAACCGGTGACCTTGTTGGTCGTGCGGTCGAAGTCCAGGTTGATCTTCTTCGCCTTGCCCAGGCCGCCGCGTTCGAAGGTGTAGCTCTTCGGTTGCAGGGCGTCCTTGTCGAACTGGATCACGCTGGTTTCGGTGAGGCTGGCAATCATCATGGAAGCCTTGAAGTTCAAGGTCCAGGAGCCATTGTCGTTCTTGGTCAGGCTGCGTTCAGCCGAACCACTCATGGGCAACTGTTTCCAGTCGGCGGTGTAGCTGGCGGAGAAAGGGTGAAGGTCTGCTGCTTGCACGGCAGGCAAGGCGAACAGCGCAAAAGCGAAGAGCAAGGCGCGACGCATAAAATCTCCTAGGTTCGAATCAAGTGGCCGCTGGCCGCGAGTAACTGACCGTCCAATAATGCACCCTGTTCACCAAGAATCAACCGCCCCTCGGCAAACCAGCGAACAGCCAGCGGGTAAATCCTGTGTTCCTGGGTGTGAACCCGTTGCGCAAGCGTCTGCGCCGAGTCTGCAGACTCTACCGGAACCACTGCCTGTACGACCAGAGGCCCGCCATCGAGTTCCTCGGTGACAAAGTGCACGCTGCAGCCATGCTCGCTGTCGCCGGCGTCGAGCGCGCGCTGGTGCGTGTGCATGCCTTTGTACTTGGGGAGCAGGGAAGGGTGGATGTTCAGCAGGCGCCCTTCATAGTGGCGCACGAAGTCAGCGCTGAGGATGCGCATGAAGCCAGCGAGTACCACGAGTTTGGGGTTGAAGGCGTCGATCAGTTCGACCAGGGCGGCATCGAAGGCTTCGCGGCCTTCGAAGGCCTTGTGATCCAGCGAGCGGGTTTCGATACCCGCGTCCCTGGCGCGTTGCAGGCCGTAGGCGTCGCTGCGGTTGGAGATCACCGCAGCGATGCGCACCGGGCTGTCGCCGGTGCGCGTGCTGTCGATCAGGGCCTGCAAGTTACTGCCGGTGCCGGAGAGCAGCACCACGACATCACAGGTCTGAGACATTAATGAGCCTTGAGGTTCTTCAGTTCAACCTGGGCTGCGCCTTCCGGGGCAGTGGCGATCTGACCGATGACCCAAGGCTGCTCGCCGGCTTCACGCAGCACGTTCAGCGCGGTTTCAACGTGCTCTTGTGCCACGCAGATCACCATGCCCACGCCGCAGTTCAGCACGCGGTGCATCTCGGTTTCGTTGACGTTGCCTTTCTCTTGCAGCCAGTCGAAGACCGCAGGACGCTGCCAGCTGGCCACGTCGACAATGGCCTGGGCGCCTTTAGGCAGGACGCGCGGGATGTTGTCCAGCAGGCCGCCACCGGTGATGTGGGCCATGGCCTTGACGGCGCCGGTGTCCTTGATCAGCTTGAGCAGTGGCTTGACGTAGATGCGGGTCGGAGCCATCAGCAGGTCGGTCAGCGGCTTGCCGTCGAGCTGGGTGTTCTCGATGTCGGCGCCGGACACTTCGATGATCTTGCGGATCAGCGAGTAACCGTTGGAGTGCGGGCCGGAGGACGGCAGGGCCAGCAGGGCGTCGCCCGCGGTGACTTTGGAACCGTCGATGATTTCAGCTTTTTCTACAACGCCAACGCAGAAGCCGGCCAAGTCATAGTCTTCGCCTTCGTACATGCCCGGCATTTCAGCGGTTTCGCCGCCCACCAGGGAGCAACCCGACAGTTCGCAGCCAGCGCCGATACCGGTGACCACTTGTGCTGCGGTGTCGACGTTCAGCTTGCCGGTGGCGTAGTAGTCCAGGAAGAACAGCGGCTCGGCGCCGCACACCACCAGGTCGTTGACGCACATGGCAACCAGGTCGATGCCGATGCTGTCGTGTTTGTTCAGGTTCAGTGCCAGGCGCAGCTTGGTGCCCACGCCGTCGGTGCCGGAGACCAGTACAGGCTGCTTGTAGCCGGCCGGGATTTCGCAGAGGGCGCCAAAACCGCCCAGGCCGCCCATGACTTCGGGGCGCGCAGTGCGCTTGGCGACGCTCTTGATGCGTTCGACCAATGCTTCACCGGCGTCGATGTCTACACCGGCGTCCTTGTAGCTCAGGGAGGGTTGCTTGCTCATGATCCAGGCCTTTAGGGGGGATTTCTGGGTAACGACCGAGCGGGCAGGCGCTTTTTGTAAAAGGCCCAGCCGTTGACGGTCTGCGAAGGCGCGCGATTTTATCAGGCTTGAGGGGCAGCGGCCATCCTCGGGCCGACGGGCAGGGCCATATCCGTGAAAAAAGCCGGTTAAAAATTGCTGACCGAGTCTGCCAAGGCGCGTATTAAGGTATAGCCTTGAACCCGCTATCGTTATGACAGTACGAAAACTTACCAAGACCCTGTGAATGTTTTACCAGTCGCTGTGGTCACAGCCTTGGCAAACCGAGTTCACACGGTCTGTTCCAGCCGCTAATTTTGTCGTTCGGGAATCTTTCATGCGTCTGTGCAAATTCTTCTTTGTAGGCTGCTTGTCGTTGGTCAGCCTGGCGAGTCATGCCGAAACCCTCAATGGTCTTTACCAAGTACTTGAACCGGTCAGCAGCCAGTCGCCCCAGGAGCGCGACCAGGCCACCCAGCGCGCCGTGCAGACCCTGGTAATCCGCCTGACCGGCGACGCCAAGGCTGCCGATGGCCCGGGTCTGGCAGCCGTCCGTAAGGATCCGCAACAAATCATCAGCCAGTACGGCTACGACGCCGGCCCTCCGGAAAGCCTGCAAGTGGATTTCGACCCGGTGAGCACCGACCGCGCCTTGCGTGAGGCGGGCCTGTCGATCTGGGGCAGCAATCGGCCGTCGATCCTCGGTTGGTGGCTGAACGATTCCACCGAAGGCAGCAGCCTGGTCGGTGATGGCCAGGCAGTTGCCCAGGCATTGCGCCGAGCCGCACAGCACCGTGGCTTGCCACTGCGCCTGCCGTTGGGTGACCTGGACGAGCAGGTGGTCGCCACCGCGCCGAACCTGGAAAGCGCCGATGCCACGCCCTTGCGCGCCGCGTCCGAGCGTTACGGCGCCGATGCGTTGCTGGCGGTGCATGCGCGCCAGGAAGGCAACCAATGGCAAGCCAAGTGGCGCTTGTGGCTGGGTGACAAGAGCGAGCAGGGCACCGCCCAAGGCGCTGATACCGGCGCCGTCGCCGATGCGGTGATGCTGGCGGTCAGCCAGAAGCTCGCGCCACGCTTCGCGGTCAAGCCGGGCGTGAGTACGGAACAATTGCTGGAAGTGCAGGGCATGACCCTTGAGCGTTATGCCGCATTGGGCCATCTGCTTGAGCCGTTTGGTGGGCAGCCCCTGTTGGTCGATGGCAATCGCATCGTGTATCGCGTCAATGGCAGTGCCGATCAGTTGCGTACTCAGTTGAGTCTGGCCAAGTTGCAGGAGGTGCCAGCGGGTGAGGCACCTGCACAGCAGTCGGCAGTGGACGGCACTCAACCGGCCCCTGCTCCCGAGCCTCAGGCGCAACTGCGTTTTCGTTGGTAAATGTTCTTCCTTATATAGAAGCAGCTAGAGATGGAGTGGTTTATGGCGGATACGCGTCGTTGGGTGTGGCTTGGCGGGATTGTCCTGCTGTGCGGTTTTGTGTTTTTGCTGCATTCGATCCTGACGCCATTCCTGGTTGCGTTGCTGCTGGCTTATCTGTTCGATCCGGTGGTGGATCGCCTGGAAAAAGTCGGCCTGTCGCGCACCTGGGGCGTGGTGGCGGTGTTCGCCTTGTTCACCTTGATCATCACGGCGTTGGTGCTGGTGCTGGTGCCGATGTTGGCCAAGCAGCTGTTTCGTCTCTATGAGCTGGCGCCGCAGATGCTCGACTGGCTGCAGCACACGGCCATGCCGTGGGCCCAGGCCAAGCTGGGGTTGTCGGATGGGTTCTGGAAGTTCGACAAGGTCAAGGCGGCCATCAGTGAGCACATGGGCCAGACCACCGATATCGTTGGCGTGGTGCTCAGCCAGGCCACGGCGTCCAGCCTGGCGTTGATTGGCTGGCTGACCAACCTGGTGCTGATCCCGGTGGTGGCGTTCTACCTGCTGCGTGACTGGGACATCATGATGGCCAAGATCCGCAGCCTGCTGCCGCGCAATCGTGAGGAGCGCATTGTCTCCCTCGCCGAAGAGTGTCATGAGGTGCTGGGGGCGTTTGTACGTGGCCAGTTACTGGTGATGCTGGCGCTGGGGATCATTTACGCAGCGGGCCTGATGGCGATCGGCCTGGAATTGGGCCTGTTGATCGGCCTGATCGCCGGCCTGGCCGCTATCGTGCCTTATATGGGGTTTGTGATCGGTATCGGCGCGGCGCTGGTGGCGGGGTTGTTCCAGTTTGGTGGCGACCTGTATCCGATGCTGGGTATCGTTGCGGTGTTCATGGTGGGTCAGGCGTTGGAGGGGATGGTGCTGACGCCGCTGCTGGTGGGAGATCGGATCGGCCTGCACCCGGTGGCCGTGATCTTCGCGATCCTGGCGGGCGGTGAGCTGTTCGGCTTTACCGGCATCCTGCTGGCGCTGCCGGTGGCGGCGGTGATCATGGTGCTGGTGCGCCATGTGCATGATCTGTACAAGGATTCGGATGTGTACACGGGGGTGGAAGACCCCGACCTGTAACCCCTTCGTCACAAACCCGGCCCAGGCCGGGTTTGTGGTTTATGGCACCGGGGTGTCAAACAATTTGCGCAAATCGCCCAGGTTAACGCAAACCTTTGATTTTGCTTGTGGTCTGCTGCATTGTGCGCCCGGCGTCACGGGTATAAACTTTGCAAACTTTACACAGAGGCCACTAACGGTTCGTTTGGAGCCGTTCAGTCAGCATGAAACCGATTCAGCTGCCCTTGGGTGTGCGTCTGCGTGACGACGCCACCTTCATCAACTACTACCCAGGCGCCAATGCCGCTGCACTCGGCTATGTCGAGCGGCTTTGCGAAGCCGACGCCGGGTGGACTGAAAGCCTGATCTACCTGTGGGGCAAACACGGCGTGGGGCGTACCCACCTGCTGCAGGCCGCGTGCCTGCGTTTCGAGCAGATGGGCGAGCCGGCGGTTTACCTGCCCCTGGCGGAGTTGATGGATCGCGGGATCGGTATCTTCGACCATCTCGAACAATACGAGCTGGTGTGCCTGGACGATCTGCAAGCGATCGCCGGCAACGCCGAGTGGGAAGAGGCGTTGTTTCACCTGTTCAACCGCCTGCGTGACAGTGGGCGGCGCCTGTTGATCGCGGCATCCACCTCGCCACGCGAATTGCCGATCAAGCTGGCCGACCTCAAGTCGCGCATGACCCTGGCGTTGATCTTCCAGATGCGCCCGTTGTCCGACGAAGACAAACTGCGCGCCTTGCAGCTGCGCGCTTCCCGTCGCGGCCTGCACCTCACTGACGAAGTGGGGCACTTTATCCTCACGCGCGGCACTCGAAGCATGAGTGCGTTGTTCGACTTGCTCGAACAACTCGACCAGGCCTCCTTGCAGGCCCAGCGCAAGCTCACCATTCCCTTCCTCAAGGAAACCCTCGGCTGGTAGCCAACCCTTGTGTTTCGGGGCTTCTGGCAAATTACAGGCGCCAGAAAACCTGCGTTTGGGCCGGTTTGGCCACGCAAAAGGCACGTATAGGGTGTTAAGGGCTTAGATGTCATAGTCCAAACAAGAAGTCACATAGATCACGATTGAATTTGCAAATCGATCTGATAGCGGGCATAGTCTCGACTTCTTTACATATCAGCCACGGTCGTGCCCATGCTAAATCGCTTCGCACCCCTCGTGCCCCTCGCACTCGTTACCCTGTTGTTTGGTTGCGCCTCCCACCCTCAGCAAGTGGCAGAGCAGCAGAAAACCCAACAGCAGTCCCAGGCAAAATTCGTTGCATCGCAGTCTTCCACTGTCTATGAGGAAGAAGTTGCAACCGAGAAGGAACTGGCCGACTTCGCCGGCAACAAGCCTTACCAGCTTCCAGTTCTGGCCGACAGCATTCTTGAACGTGGCATGTCCCTGATCGGTACCCGTTACCGTTTCGGCGGTACCTCTGAAGCCGGTTTCGACTGCAGCGGCTTCATCGGCTACCTGTTTCGCGAAGAAGCGGGCATGAACCTGCCACGCTCCACCCGCGAAATGATCAACGTGGATGCACCGTTGGTCGCGCGCAACAACCTCAAGCCGGGTGATCTGCTTTTCTTCAGTACGGCGGGTCGTGGTCGCGTAAGCCATGCAGGTATCTACCTGGGCGACAACCAGTTTATCCACTCCAGCAGCCGTCGCAGTGGCGGTGTTCGAGTCGACAACCTGGGTGACAGCTACTGGAGCAAAACCTTCATCGAAGCCAAGCGCGCACTCGCCATGGCCCCGACGACGGTTACCGCTAGCAAGTAAACTTAAAGTGATACTTGAAGTTTGACGTGTAAGCGCTAGAATCCCTGGATATTGTTGTAATCCGTTCGCGCGAGCTTTGCTTGCGCGTTCTGGTTTTCAGCGTTCGGCAGCGAAAAGCCGCATCCAGACCAGGATTGTTCTGCCCATGTCGACCTCAGCCCGCCTTATTCTTCTCGTTTGCGCCGCGCTCCTCAGCGCCTGCGCAAGCCGTCCACCGCCCCCTGCGTTCGTGGCGGCCAAGCCCAAGCCCGTGTTCAACTATTCCAGTCAGAGCTTCTCGCCTGCTGCCGAAGACGTGCTCTTCCGTGCGCTGGGCCTGGTTGGCACGCCTTACCGCTGGGGCGGCAACACACCGGACTCCGGTTTCGACTGCAGTGGCTTGATCGGCTTTGTCTACCGTGACGCGGCGGGTATCTCGTTGCCGCGCACCACCCGCGAGCTGATCGTGATGCGTGCCCAGGACGTCAGCGAAGAGAACCTGCAGACCGGCGACTTGCTGTTCTTCGCCACCGGTGGCGGTTCACAGGTCAGCCATGCCGGGATCTACGTGGGGGAGGGGCGTTTCGTACACGCGCCGCAAACCGGCGGTACGGTCAAGCTGGATACCTTGTCCAAGGCGTATTGGCAGAATGCTTACCTGAGCGCCAAGCGCGTGTTGCCAGCAAACCTGGCTCGCAACCCATAACACCCGTAGGAGCCGGCAAGCCGGCTCCTACGGGTTTTGTATTTATTTGGCTGGCGACACCCGCCACACCTTGTTCCCCACATCATCGGCCACCAGCAAATCCCCCTGCTGATCAACCACCACACCCACCGGCCGCCCCATGGCCTTCTCATCTTTATCGAGAAACCCCGTCAGCACGTCCACCGGTTGCCCTTTGGGCTGGCCCCCCTCGAACGGCACAAAGATCACCTTGTAGCCACTGTGTGGCTTGCGGTTCCACGACCCATGCTGGCCGATAAATGCCCCGTTGCTGAACTGCGCCGGCAGTTTGTTGCCCTCTGCGAAGGTCAGCCCCAACGATGCCGTATGCGGGCCCACGGCATAGTCCGGCGCGATGGCCTTGGCCACCAGGTCCAGGTTCTGCGGCGAAACGCGCACATCCACGTGCTGGCCGTAATAACTGAAAGGCCAGCCGTAGAAGCCGCCATCCTTGACCGACGTGATGTAGTCCGGCACCAAGTCGCTGCCGATCTCGTCACGCTCATTCACCGCCGTCCACAACTTGCCCGTCTGCGGCTCCCAAGCCATGCCATTCGGGTTGCGCAGGCCTGAGGCGAAGATGCGGTGCTGGCCCGAGGCGCGATCCACTTCCCAGATCGCCGCCCGACCTTCTTCCGCTTCCAGGCCGTTTTCGCCGACGTTGCTGTTGGAGCCGACGCTCACATACAGTTTGCTGCCGTCTTTGCTCGCTACTACGTTCTTGGTCCAGTGGTGGTTGATGCTGCCGCCTGGCAGGTCGACCACTTTGGTGCCGGCTTCCTTGATCGTAGTTTCGCCCGGTTGATAGGGGAAGCGCAGCAGTTGGTCCGAGTCCGCCACGTACAAATCGTTGCCGACCAGGGTCATGCCGAACGGTGAGTTCAGGTTCTCCAGGAACACTGTGCGCGTCTCGGCAACGCCGTCGTGGTCGGCATCGCGCAGCAGTGTGATGCGGTTCGGGCTCGGCACACCCGCGCCGGCGCGGCCCATGACCTTCTCCATGACCCAGCCGCGAATCCCCTTGGCATCATCCGGTTTGGGCGGCGCATTGGTTTCGGCCACCAGCACATCGCCGTTGGGCAGTACATACAGCCAGCGCGGGTGGTCCAGCCCTTCGGCGAACGCGGCCACCTGGGTGCCTGCGGCGGCCGTTGGTTTTGCGCCATCAGGCCAGCCGATCGCCGGGGCGATGTTGACGGTGGGGATCAGTGTCTTGTTCGGTTCGGGCAACTTGGGCGAAGGACCGGTGCCGTCCGACACCTGCAACGTTGAGCTTTCACCGCAGGCGGCGAGGGTGCCTGCGAGCATGATCAGTAAGGCGAGTCTGGTTTTATGCATGGTGTTCTCCTGAATACCTGTAAGGGTAGAGGAGTACGGCGGTCCGATGGTTCAAGTGCGAGGCCGGCTTTAATTGACGCTCCACCCCCAACCCACTAACCTTCGCGGCTTGTTCCAGGTGCTCTGTGGCGTATGCGTCGACAGGGTGAAACAGGGAAGCCGGTGAGTGAGCGCACTTGTACACAGTGCTGCCGCGATTCCGGCGCTGCCCCCGCAACGGTAAATGAGTCAAGACGCTGCCTTTTGCCACTGTATCGCGCGCGATATGGGAAGGCGCAACGTCGGTCTGCTCGCTCTTTTCACAAGGGCAGGGCGCCACTCATGAGCCCGGAGACCGGCCCGGAGCATCCAACAGCATCACGGTGGGCGATGCTTGGCTGTCTGTATTTTCTTTTCCCTGCCCGCCGTTTTTGTCCAGCCCCAACGGAGAGCTGCCATGACCGATTCCCCCGACCGCGACGAACGTCACCTGGCGCGCATGCTGCGCAAAAAAGCCGTGATCGACGAGCGCATCGCAAACTCCCCCAATGAATGCGGTTTGTTGCTGGTATTGACCGGCAACGGCAAAGGCAAGAGCAGCTCCGCATTCGGCATGCTGGCCCGGGCCATGGGCCACGGCATGCAGTGCGGCGTGGTGCAGTTCATCAAGGGGCGTAACAGCACCGGTGAAGAGTTGTTCTTCCGCCGCTTCCCCGAGCAAGTGCGTTTCCACGTCATGGGCGAAGGCTTCACCTGGGAAACCCAGGACCGCCAGCGCGACATTGCCGCCGCCGAAGCCGCCTGGGCGGTGTCCCGCGAACTGCTGCAAGATCCGGCCATCGGCCTGGTGGTGCTGGATGAGCTGAATATCGCCCTCAAGCACGGTTACCTCGACCTGGACCAGGTGCTCAGCGACCTGCAAGCCCGACCTCCGATGCAACACGTGGTGGTCACTGGCCGTGGCGCCAAACCCGAATTGATCGAAATGGGCGACACCGTCACCGAAATGGGCATGCTCAAGCACGCGTTCCAGGCCGGTATCAAGGCACAGAAGGGCGTCGAACTTTGAATCAGCCCCGTCATTGCCCGGCCGTCTTGATCGCCGCACCGGCGTCCGGCCAGGGCAAAACCACCGTCACCGCCGCGCTGGCCCGTTTGCACCGCAACCTGGGGCGCAAGGTGCGCGTGTTCAAGTGCGGCCCGGACTTCCTCGACCCCATGATCCACGAGCGTGCCAGCGGTGCGCCGGTGTACCAGCTGGACATGTGGATGGTGGGCGAGCAGGAAAGTCGCCGCCTGTTGTGGGAAGCGGCGGGCGAGGCCGACCTGATCCTCATCGAAGGCGTGATGGGCCTGTTCGACGGTACGCCCTCCAGCGCCGACCTGGCGCGGCACTTCGGTGTGCCGGTGCTGGGCGTGATCGACGGCACCGCCATGGCCCAGACCTTCGGTGCCCTGGCCCTGGGTCTGGCGCGTTATCAGCCGGACCTGCCGTTTGCCGGCGTGCTGGCCAACCGCGTCGGCACCTTGCGCCACGCGCAGTTGCTGGAAGGCAGCCTGACTGAAGGCTTGCGCTGGTATGGCGCATTGTCCCGCGAAACCGGGATCGAACTGCCCAGCCGACACTTGGGGCTAGTGCAAGCCAGCGAATTGAATGATCTCGATGTGCGCCTGGATGCCGCCGCTCAAGCACTGGGCAGCAGCTGCGAAGTCGCCTTACCGCCTCCGGTCACCTTTGCCGCGCCCGAAGTGATCGTGGCCGAGCCGTTGCTCGAAGGCGTGCGTATTGCTGTGGCCCGCGACGAAGCCTTCGCCTTTACCTACGGCGCCAGTCTCGACCTGCTACGCGCGATGGGTGCCGAGTTGCACTTCTTCTCGCCGATCCATGACCACCAATTGCCAGACGCCGAAAGCCTCTACCTGCCGGGTGGCTATCCGGAGTTGCACCACCAGGCACTGTCGCAAAACACGCCGATGCTCAAAGCCATCCGCGCTCACCATGCCGCCGGCAAACCCTTGCTCGCTGAATGCGGCGGCATGCTGTACCTGCTCGACTCGCTGACCGATGTCGATGGCGTCCGCGCCGAACTGGTGGGCCTGCTGCAAGGCGATGCCGTGATGCAGAAGAAACTCGCGGCCCTGGCCCTGCAGAATGTCGAGCTGCCCGAAGGCACGCTGCGCGGCCATACCTATCACCACTCCCTCACGACCACCGAGTGGCAGCCGATTGCCCGTGGCCTTAGCCCCAACGGTGGGCGTGGTGCCGAGGCGGTCTACCGGCAAGGCCGCATGACCGCGTCTTACGTACATTTCTATTTTCCATCCAATCCCGTGGCGGTTGCGGCATTGTTTGCGCCAGACCGGGAGGCCGCCATCGCAGGCAAGCCAGCTCCCACAATGTACCGAGTTGAAACCCCATCCAATGTGGGAGCGGGCTTGCCCGCGAAGAGGCCATGACTGACAACGCCTTCCCCGAAGCCGACCGCCAGGCCATCTACCGCGCCATCGCCGAACGCCGCGACATGCGCCACTTCAGCGGCGGCACCGTTGCCCCTGAGTTGCTGCACCGTTTGCTCCAGGCTGCCCATCAGGCCCCCAGCGTCGGCCTGATGCAACCCTGGCGCTTTATCCGTATCAGCGACCGCCAACTGCGTGGGCAGATTCAACAACTGGTGGAAGAAGAGCGCGTACGCACCGCCGAGGCATTGGGCGAACGCTCCGATGAATTCATGAAGCTCAAGGTCGAAGGCATTCACGACTGTGCCGAAGTGTTGGTCGCGGCGTTGATGGATGACCGCGAGCGCCATATCTTCGGCCGTCGTACCTTGCCGGAAATGGACATGGCCTCGCTGTCCTGTGCCATCCAGAACCTGTGGCTGGCGGCCCGTGCCGAAGGCTTGGGCATGGGCTGGGTCTCGCTGTTCGAGCCCCAGGCCCTGGCCGATCTGCTGGGCTTGCCGCCTGGCGCAAAACCCCTGGCGGTGCTGTGCCTGGGGCCGGTGGCCGAGTTCTATCCGGCACCGATGTTGCAGCTCGAAGGCTGGACCGAGCCTCGGCCGCTGAGTGACATGTTGTATGAGAATGCGTGGGGAGTGAGTCAATGAGTGTGGCCTTGCTGTGTGTCGCTGCGGTGGCGCTGGATGCGCTATTGGGCGAGCCCAGGCGCTGGCATCCGCTGGTGGCGTTCGGCAATTTCGCCGGGCGCATCGAGCAACGTTTCAACACCGGTGGGCGCGGTTGGCGCAGCCATGGCGTGACCGCGTGGTTTATCGCGGTGGTGCCGCTGACCCTGCTGGCCACGGCGCTGTCGTGGGCGCCGTATATCGGTTGGGTACTGGAAATTCTCGCGTTGTACTGCGCCCTCGGCATGCGCAGCCTCGGCGAGCATGTGATTCCGGTGGCGCAGGCCTTGCGCAGCGATGACCTGGACGAAGCGCGCAAACGCGTCAGCTACCTGGTGAGCCGCCAGACCAGCGAATTGGACAGCACCGAAGTCGCCCGCGCCGCCACCGAATCGGTGCTGGAGAACGGCAGCGACGCGGTGTTTGCCGCGCTGTTCTGGTTTGTAGTCGCCGGCGTGCCGGGCGTGGTGCTCTACCGCTTGAGCAACACCCTCGACGCCATGTGGGGCTATCGCAACGAACGCTTCGAGCGTTTCGGTTGGGCTGCGGCCAAGATCGACGACGTGCTCAACTACATTCCCGCACGCCTGGTGGCGTTGACCTACGCCGTGCTCGGCAAGACTCGCCTGGCGCTCAAATGCTGGCGCACCCAGGGCCCCACCTGGGATAGCCCCAACGCCGGCCCGGTGATGGCGGCGGGTGCCGGCGCCTTGGGTGTGGAGTTGGGCGGCGCTGCGATCTATCACGGTGAAGTGCACCATCGCCCGCAATTGGGCGAAGGCCCGGCGGCGGATGCCGATTCCATCGACCGGGGCTGGCAACTGGTGCAGCGCGGCGTATGGTTGTGGCTGCTGATCCTGTGCGCGGGGGCGCAATTCTATGCTTGAACACGGTGGCCGGCTGCGCAAGGCAGCGATTCAGTACGGGATTGCCGAGGCCGATTGGCTCGACCTGTCGAGTGGCCTCGCGCCCTGGCCGTGGCCGATCCCGGAGATCCCGTTGCGCGCCTGGGCCCGCTTGCCCGAAACCGATGACGGCCTGGAGCAGGCCGCCAGCGAATACTACGGCGCTGCGCACCTGTTGCCGGTGCCCGGTTCCCAGGCGGCCATCCAGTTGCTGCCACGCCTGCGCCGCGCCGGCAAAGTCGGCGTGTTGTCGCCGTGCTATGCCGAACACGCCGAAGCCTGGCGTCGCGCCGGCTATGTGGTGCGCGAGGTGCAGGAGCAGGAAGTCGACTTCTTTCTTGATGGCCTCGATGTACTGGTGGTGGTCAACCCCAACAATCCCACCGGCCTGAGCCTGACCCCACGACGCCTGCTCGACTGGCATTCGCGATTGGCCCAGCGCGGCGGTTGGCTGGTGGTGGACGAAGCCTTCATGGACGTCACCCCTCAATTGAGCCTGGCGGGCCAGGCCCACCAGGTTGGCCTGATCGTGTTGCGCTCGTTTGGCAAGTTCTTCGGCCTGGCCGGGGTGCGGTTGGGGTTTGTGCTGGCTGAACGCAAGCTGCTCAAGTTGCTGGCTGAACAGGTCGGCCCCTGGGCAGTCAGCGGGCCGACGCGCGTGTTGGGTCAGGTGTGCCTGCGCGACACTGCCGGTCAGGCGCGCCAACGCACACGTTGCATCGAGGCGGGCCAGCGTCTGTTTGCCTTGCTGGAACGCCACGGCTTCCAGCCCCAGGGCGGCTGTGCGTTGTTTCAATGGCTGATCACGCCCCACGCTGAACGCATGCACGAATTCATGGCCCAGCGCGGGATCCTGCTGCGGCTGTTTGTCCATGACAGCAGCCTGCGCTTCGGCTTGCCCGACACCGAGGCCGACTGGTTGCGCCTCGATGAGGCCCTGGCCGCCTACAAGGAAGCTTCATGAGTACATTGATGGTGCAGGGCACCACATCCGATGCCGGCAAAAGCACCCTGGTGACCGCCCTGTGCCGCTGGCTGGTCCGCCAAGGGGTGGCGGTCGCGCCATTCAAACCGCAGAACATGGCGCTCAACAGTGCCGTGACCGCCGAGGGCGGTGAAATCGGCCGCGCCCAGGCCGTGCAGGCCCAGGCCGCCAACCTGGCACCCCACACCGACATGAACCCGGTGTTGCTCAAGCCCAACAGCGACATCGGCTCCCAGGTCATCATCCATGGCCGCGCGGTCACCAGCATGAACGCGGTCGCCTATCACGACTACAAAGCCATCGCGATGCAGGCGGTGCTGGCCTCGCACGCGCGGTTGAGCCAAGCCTACCCGGTGGTGATCGTGGAAGGCGCCGGCTCCCCGGCAGAGATCAACCTGCGTGCCAATGACATCGCCAACATGGGCTTCGCCGAAGCCGTGGACTGCCCGGTGCTGCTCATCGCCGACATCAATCGCGGCGGCGTGTTTGCCCATTTGGTCGGCACGTTGGAGTTGTTGTCGCCCACCGAGCAAGCGCGGGTCAAGGGCTTCATCATCAACCGTTTTCGTGGCGATATCGCCTTGTTGCAGCCGGGCCTGGATTGGCTCGAGGCCCGCACCGGCAAACCGGTGGTGGGCGTGTTGCCCTATGTGATGGACTTGCACCTGGAAGCCGAAGACGGTATCGACAAGCGCCAGATCGACAAGGCTGCACAGGTGCTCAAGGTGGTGGTGCCGGTGTTGCCGCGTATCAGTAACCACACGGATTTCGACCCGCTGCGCCTGCATCCCCAGGTGGACTTGCAGTTTGTCGGCCCGGGTCAGCCGATTCCGGCTGCCGACCTGATTATTTTGCCGGGCTCCAAAAGCGTGCGCGCCGACTTGGCGTACCTGCGTGCCAATGGCTGGGACAACGCCGTGGCGCGGCATCTGCGCTACGGCGGCAAGGTGCTCGGCATCTGCGGCGGCTTGCAGATGCTCGGTGAGCAGGTGCACGACCCGCTGGGCCTGGAAGGGCCTGCCGGTTCCAGCGAAGGGCTGGGGCTGCTGGCGTTCAGCACGACCCTCGAAGCAGAAAAACAGCTGCGCAACGTACGCGGGCGCTTGCTGCTCGAAGACGCCGAAGTCAGCGGCTATGAGATTCACGCCGGCGTCACGACGGGCGATGCCCTGTTGCACGCCGCTGTGCAACTGGACGATGGCCGCAGCGACGGCGCCCAAAGCGCGGACGGGCAAATCCTCGGCACTTACCTGCACGGGCTGTTTGAAACGCCCGCGGCGTGCAGCGCCTTGCTGCGCTGGGCCGGGCTGGTGGATGTGCAGGAGGTGGATTACCACGCGCTGCGCGAACGTGATATCGAGCGCCTGGCGGACCTGGTGGAAAACCATCTGGATACCGAGTTGCTGCGCACGCTATGTGGGATTTGACGGTGCGCACACGACCCAAATGTGGGAGCGGCGGTGCGACGATTCGACTTGCTCGCGAATGCAGTCTCTCAGTTACAGATGCTTTGACTGAACCAGCGCGTTCGCGAGCAAGCCCGCTCCCCTATAGGAATGGGGCAGTTTCGAAAATCCAATCGGCGAAACAAGGCCTAACTCCATGCACCAACTGATTTTGGGCGGCGCCCGCTCCGGCAAAAGCCGTCTGGCCGAAAAACTCGCCAGCGACAGTGGCCTGCCGGTCACCTATATCGCCACCAGCCAACCCCTGGACGGCGAAATGAATGAACGTGTCGCCCTGCATCGCCAGCGCCGCCCCGACCACTGGGGGTTGATCGAAGAACCGCTTGAACTGGCGCGCGTACTGCGCGAACACGCGGCCACTGGGCAGTGCCTGCTGGTGGATTGCCTGACCCTGTGGCTGACCAACCTGCTGATGCTCGAAGACGCCGGGCGCCTGGCGGTCGAACGCGATCACCTGCTGGACACCCTGGCTGCGCTGCCGGGGGAAATCATTTTTGTCAGCAACGAGACCGGTCTGGGTGTCGTGCCGCTGGGCGAATTGACTCGCCGCTATGTGGATGAAGCCGGTTGGCTGCATCAAGCCTTGGCCGAGCGGTGTCAGCGCGTTGTCCTGACGGTCGCCGGCCTGCCCCTGACTTTGAAAGGTACTGCGTTATGACTGACTCCTGGTGGCTCAACCCCTGCAAAACCCTCGACGCCTCGGCGCACGCCCAAGCGCTGGCGCGCCAGCAGCAATTGACCAAACCGGCCGGTTCCCTCGGCCAGCTGGAAGCCTTGGCGGTGCAATTGGCCGGCTTGCAGGGCAGGGTCAAGCCGTCGGTGGATTCACTGTGGATCGCGATCTTTGCCGGTGACCATGGGGTGGTGGCGGAGGGGGTGTCGGCTTTCCCGCAGGAAGTCACCGGGCAGATGCTGCACAACTTTGTCAGCGGCGGTGCGGCCATCAGCGTATTGGCGCGGCAACTGGATGCGCGGCTTGAAGTGGTCGACCTGGGCACGGTAACGCCTGCACTGAACCTGCCTGGCGTGCGCCACCTGAACATCGGTGCGGGCACTGCCAATTTCGTCAACGGCCCGGCAATGTCCGAGGCTCAGGGACGGCTCGCCCTGCAAGCCGGCCGCGACAGCGCACACCGTGCGCTGGAAAGCGGTGCCCAGCTGTTTATCGGCGGTGAGATGGGGATCGGCAACACCACGGCGGCAAGCGCGCTGGCGTGTGCGTTGCTGGCGTGCCAGGTCAGCGACCTGACAGGCCCAGGCACCGGCTTGAACGCCCAGGGTGTGAGCCACAAGGTGGCGGTGATCGAGCGTGCATTGGCCCTGCATGCGGGGCAGCGCGGCGATGCGTTGCAGACCCTCTTCAACCTGGGTGGTTTTGAAATCGCCGCGTTGGTTGGCGCTTACCTGGCCTGTGCCCAGGAAGGCATCGTGGTGCTGGTGGACGGGTTTATCTGCAGCGTGGCGGCGCTGGTCGCGACTCGCCTGAACCCCGCATGTCGCGAGTGGCTGGTGTTTGGCCATCGGGGTGCCGAACCGGGCCATCGTCATGTGCTGCAAACCCTTGAGGCGGCGCCACTGCTGGACCTGGGCCTGCGCCTGGGCGAAGGCAGCGGTGCGGCGCTGGCGGTGCCGTTGTTGCGCCTGGCGTGTGCGTTGCACGGGCAGATGGCGACCTTCGCCGAAGCCGCCGTGGCAGACCGCCCGGCATGACCTTGCACCTGGACCTGCTGCGTCACGGCGAAACCGAACTGGGCGGCGGCCTGCGCGGCAGCCTGGACGATGCGTTGACGGCCACCGGTTGGACGCAGATGCGTGCCGCCGTGTTGCAGCAAGGGCCGTGGGACCGTTTGGTCAGTTCGCCGCTGCAACGCTGTGCGCGTTTCGCCGAGGAATTGGGCGAACGCCTGAACCTGCCGGTGAGCCTGGAGCCAGACCTGCAAGAGCTGCACTTCGGCGCCTGGGAAGGGCTGAGTGCTGCGGCGCTGATGGACACGGATGCTGAAGGGCTTGGGCTGTTCTGGGCCGATCCTTATGGCTTCACGCCACCTGATGGGGAACCGGTGAGTGACTTTTCCCGCCGGGTCCTGGGCGCCGTCGCACGCTTGCATCAGGCCTATGCCGGGCAGCGGGTGTTGTTGATCAGCCACGGCGGGGTGATGCGTTTACTCCTGGCGCAGGCGCGGGGTTTGCCTCGTGAACAGTTGCTGAATGTCGAAGTCGGCCATGGCGGATTGTTCCGCCTGCAGGTCGCGGCAGGCGGCCAGCTCAAGGAAGTGGAGTAGACATGCTGCCGTTCTGGATCGCCTTGCAATTTCTCAGCAGCCTGCCGATTCGTCTGCCGGGCATGCCGCAGCCTCAGGAAATGGGGCGTTCACTGCTGTTTTATCCGGTGGTCGGCTTGCTGTTCGGCGTGCTGCTGTGGGGGCTGAATGCGGCGCTGATGGGCGCGCCACTGTTGTTGCACGCCGCGTTGTTGCTGACCGCCTGGGTCCTGCTCAGCGGCGGCCTGCACCTGGACGGTCTGGCCGATAGCGCCGACGCCTGGCTCGGCGGCTTTGGTGACCGCGAGCGCACGCTCACGATCATGAAAGACCCGCGCAGTGGCCCGATTGCCGTGGTTACCCTGGGGTTGGTGTTGCTGCTTAAGTTCACTGCGTTGGTGGCGTTGATCGAGCAGCATAACGGCGCGGCGTTGATCCTGGCTCCGTTGATCGGGCGTGCATCGCTGTTGGCGTTGTTCCTCACCACGCGTTACGTGCGGGCCGGCGGATTGGGTCAGGCGCTGTCGGATCATTTACCCAGGCTGGTCGGTCACCAGGTGCTGATTCTCAGCGGCCTGGCGTGCATCCTGATCGGTGGTTTCAGCGGCGGGATTGCCGTGCTGCTCGCTGCCCTCTGCTTCGTGGGGCTGCGCCAATTGATGGTCAATCGCCTCGGTGGCACCACCGGCGACACAGCCGGCGCGCTGCTGGAGCTACTGGAAGTGGCGGTGCTGGTCGGCTTGGCCCTGTAACACTTTCTTGCATTTCCTTAATCCCGGGTATATACACGCTCCATGCTTGCCTCCCAATGTTTATGCACAAACCTGCGTCGCGCCGCCCGTGGCGTCAGCAGGTATTACGACGGCGCTCTCGACGGCTTCGGGATCAACGTTGCCCAGTATTCTTTGCTGTGTAACTTGCAGCGTCTCGACCAGCCGAGTATTTCCAGCCTGGCCGAAGCCATGGGCCTGGACCGCAGCACCCTGGGTCGAAACCTGCGGGTGCTGGAAGGTGAGGGCCTGGTGCAGCTGGTTGAAGGCGATGATTTGCGCAACCGCCTGGTGCTGTTGACGGACGCCGGCATCGAACGGCTGGCGGCGGCATTGCCGGCGTGGGAAGCGGCGCAGCAGAAATTGATCGATCAACTGGGCGCGGAAAAACGCGAAACCCTGTTGGCCTTGCTGGACGAACTCGCTTGAAGGCGGGTTTGTTCGAACACAAGCGGGTATATACCCGCGGCGGAGAATAAGAAATGACCTCGATGTGGCGCACCAGTGGCTGGGTTCTTTTGGGGAGTGCGCTGATCCTGGCGTTGTCCTTGGGCGTGCGGCACGGCTTCGGCCTGTTCCTGGCACCGATGAGCAGCGAATTTGGCTGGGGTCGCGAAACCTTTGCTTTCGCCATCGCCTTGCAGAACCTGATCTGGGGCCTGGCGCAGCCGTTCACCGGTGCCCTGGCCGACCGATTCGGTGCGACCAAGGCGGTGTTTGTCGGGGGCGTGCTGTACGCCGCAGGCCTAGTGTTGATGGGCATGTCCGACTCGGCGTGGTCGTTGTCCTTGAGTGCTGGTTTGTTGATCGGTATCGGCCTTTCCGGCACATCGTTCTCGGTCATTCTGGGCGTGGTGGGGCGTGCCGTGCCACCGGAGAAGCGCAGCATGGCCATGGGCATTGCAAGCGCGGCCGGTTCTTTCGGCCAGTTCGCCATGGTGCCGGGCACCCTCGGTTTGATCGGCTGGCTGGGCTGGTCGGCGGCGCTGTTGGCGCTGGGCATGATGGTCGCGCTGATCCTGCCGCTGGTGGCCATGCTCAAGGACCGGCCGCTGCCCGTGGTGGTCGGTCAGCAGACGATGCGCGAAGCCTTGAAAGAGGCCTGCTCCCATTCCGGGTTCTGGCTGCTGGCCTTCGGCTTTTTCGTGTGTGGTTTCCAGGTGGTGTTTATCGGCGTGCACCTGCCGGCTTACCTGGTGGACCAGCACCTGCCGGCGACCGTCGGCACCACAGTGTTGGCGTTGATCGGCCTGTTCAACGTGTTTGGCACCTACACCGCGGGTTGGCTGGGCGGGCGCATGTCCAAGCCGCGCTTGCTGACCGCGTTGTACCTGCTGCGCGCGGTGGTGATCGTGTTGTTCCTGTGGGCGCCGGTGACCGAAGTTACGGCCTACCTGTTTGGCATGGCCATGGGCTTCTTGTGGCTGTCCACCGTGCCGCTGACCAACGGCACGGTTGCGACGTTGTTTGGTGTGCGAAACCTCTCGATGCTCGGTGGGATCGTGTTCCTGTTCCACCAGTTGGGTTCGTTTCTCGGCGGCTGGTTGGGCGGGGTGGTCTATGATCGAACCGGCAACTACGATTTGATCTGGCAGGTGGCGATCCTGCTGAGCCTGCTCGCTGCCGCGTTGAACTGGCCAGTGCGTGAGCGGCCAGTGGCGCGCTTGCAAACCCAACTGGAGGCGGCATGAGTGTAGCGTTGCGGTTTCTGCTGCCTGTGGCGGCCGTGCTGTTGCTGCTCCTCGCTTGGTGGGGTTGGCAGCACGGCGGGCTGGCGTTGATGCAACTGGGTATGTCGATCTGTTAAGTTCATTGCCTGAACTCTTGCAAGGACACTCCCCATGCTGAAGCGTTGGCTCGCTGTACCCGTCCTGATGGCTGCGTTTGGCGGCGTGGCCATGGCCGCCGATTGCCCGCCGTTGCTGGAAGGCCAACTGCCCAAGTTACGCGCCAAGGAATCTATCGACCTGTGCCAGCGCTTCGCCGGCAAGCCGCTGGTGATCGTCAATACCGCCAGCTTCTGTGGTTTTGCGCCGCAGTTCAAAGGCCTCGAAGCCCTGTACCAACGCTACAAGGGCCAGGGGTTGGAAGTGATTGGCGTGCCGTCCGATGACTTCAAGCAGGAAGCCAAGACCGGCGAAGAGACGGCCAAGGTGTGTTACGTGAACTACGGCGTGACCTTTACCATGACGGAGCCGCAGAAGGTCAAGGGGCCGGATGCGGTGCATCTGTTCAAGATCCTGGCGCAGCAGACCAGTGCGCCGAAGTGGAATTTTTACAAGTACGTGGTGGATCGCCAGGGTAAGGTGATTGCCAATTTCTCCAGCCTGACCAAGCCGGACAGTCCGGACCTGATACAGGCGGTGGAGCAGGCGTTGGCTTCAAAACCCTGATCATCGACCACTAAAAAGCCCCGCCTCCTTTGCAGGAGAGCGGGGCTTTTTTACACCGGTCTGAATCAGAAGGTGTAGGTCATGCCCAGGCCGAAACCGTTGGCACTGTTTTCGTATTTGGCGCGGTAGCTGGCGGTCGACGGAGCAGCAGCAGTCTGATTGACCTTGACGTCTTCTTCCTTCAGGTAGGAGTAGGCGAGGTCGATGGTCATGTTATCCATGACTTTGTAGCCCAGGCCCACGCTGAAGATTGTACGGTCACCGGTAGGAATGCGCGGCGAACGATCAGTGTTGTTGGTAGGCGATTGGTCGAAAGTCAGACCCGTACGCAGCACCACCTGTTTGGTCAACTGATACGAAGTACCCACGGCGTAGGCCCAGGTGTCGTGCCAGTCCTGTTTCTCGGTGATCGCGGTCAGCTGGCTTGGTGCCAGGCCACCGCCTGCAGCAGCGGTCACACCTTCGTTATTGACGGTGATTTCCTTCAGGCGGCTCCAGCGTGTCCAAGTGGCACCACCGTACAGTTTCCAGGCGTCGGTCAGGTCTTGAGTGACCGACAGATCGTAGGATTCAGGCGTTTCGATTTTCAGCGAAGCGTCGTAACGGTTGTTGCGCAGGAACGGCTGTGTAGCGGCCGGACCGCTGACGGTGGTGTGACCGTCCAGCTTGTAGTTGACCTTCGAGTGGTAGGTCAAGCCCACGCGTGTGGTATCGGTTGCTTGAACCAGCACGCCGACGTTGAAGCCCAGGGCGGTATCGTCACCCTTGATTTTGACATTGGTGTCGCTGACGGCCGGGTTGAGGGTCTTGTCCGACTCCAGCACGCCGGAAATCCGGTTGATGGTTGGGCCAAAGCCGATGGAAACCCGGTCGTTGAATGCATAGCTGACAGTCGGCTGGAAGGTGATGACCTTCACTTCGCTCTTGCTGCCGAAGCCACGGCCCTGGAAGCCGCTTTCATAGTCGGTCACCAGGCCGAACGGTGCGTAGACACCGAAGCCGATGGCCCACTGATCATTGAGTTTGTTGGTGTAGAAGCCAAATGGCACCGCGGTGAACGGAACCATGTCACCTTTGTTGGAACCGCGAGAGTTGCCGCCGGTGTCGCTGATGTCAGTCGAGGCATCGATGGCCGCAACACCGCCCGTGATCTGCTGGCCATTCAGGCGAGCCATACCGGCAGGGTTACCGTAAACAGTGCTTGCATCATCGGCAGAAGAAGAGCGACCTGCGAAACCCGTACCCATCCCGCTGACGCTCTGTTCGTTCAGTGCGAAACCGCTTGCGAACAGGTGGGAGGATGCCATGGCAACGGCGAGGCTAAGTGTGGTCTTGAGCATTACTTTTTTCATTATTAGAACTCCGTGGTGATCACCGCTGCGGAAAGTAACAATAAATTTAAGTTCGCGCTATAGGCTGTAATGCAGGAGATAGAGCGGTTTTGTAGGACAATCCGACCAAAATCAACGTTTTTAGCCGAATCTTGCAAAACGCCTGATCAACAAGTGACCTGATTCATGGGTGAAACACAGGTTTGCCAGGCTTGAGTGAAATCGCGCAGCCTTCCTTGTGGATGAAAAATTTCTTTCCAGATACGCGCCATCGCCAGAACATCGCCAGGTGCGGGCAATGCACGGGTGTGCTGTTCAACGAGCAGCCAGGCGATGGCGGTGGCGTAACGCAGGTTAACGGTGAGTTCAAGTTGGGGGGCGCTGAGAAATGCATGCTGGCTGGCCAGCCCCCGCACCAGGCTGGCGCGCTCGGGGTCCAGGGCCAGGTAGTCGTCCCAGAGTGCGCGGTGACGAGGTTCGGTGATGCTGTACAGGCCATGGCCGCGCCGATCGTGCAGGGCGGAACCCAGTTCCGATTGGCTGGCAGCAATGCCCAGCAGCAAGGATTCGGCCGCTTGATCATCCCGGCCCAGGTACTTCAGCGTGGGCCTGATCACATAACGACACAATTCACTGGCAGCGATACCCATACAAGCCTCAATCCGTGAAAGTGGTCGACGAAGCCTGAGAGGGGGCTTGGCAGCAGGGGATCGGATCTCAGGCTCGTCGCAAGCGGATCATGCCGCTTGAGTTGAAGTGTAGTGTCATATTTGTGATGTAAAGGACTGTTTTTAAAACATCTTCTTCATTTAGTTATAACGTTTATATCAATTTGGCCTTAGTACAAATGCTCAAACCTTGAATTTCGGGCAATAAAAAACCCTGCTTTTCAGGCAGGGTTTTTGTGTTTCAGCCACTCGGGTCGGTCAGGCAGTCAGGGCCTGACGGGTACGCTCGATCACGGCCTGCAGCGGTTCTGCGCTGGAGTATTGATCGGGGTACAGGCGTTCGCTGTGACGAGCGATGCCGTGTTCGTTGACCAGGGTGAAGCTGAAGCAGCCTTTGCGAGCGGCCATGATCAGGCAGTTCATTGGGGCAAAAGCGTTGGTGAGGGTGCGAATGGCATCCTGAGTGTGGATTTGAGCGTTCATGTTATGGGTGTTCCTACAAATGACACGGATTAAGAACCGTGCAACGTTAAAACGTTCCAGTAACGTTGATCACCATTGATCAAACGAAGAACCCGACTGGAACAAAGCAGCCAGTTTGAAGCGCTGATAAGTTAGGCGCGCTTGGGCTGGCAGGTAGGTACTTAGGAGGGCAGGCAACACAACAGGGGCAAAGGTTCTGGGCCCGGGGTGAAGATCCTGATCAATTTGCAGGTTGGTTCGGTCAGAGTATTGAGACTTCGCGACACCCTTTGCTTGTTCAAAGGCTGTGTCGTCGCAAGGAATACCTGGAAACCATCGAGGTGGTCGATCCCGTGTTGTTCAGGGGACTTGTTCGACCAGAATTGACTTTCAGCTTGGTACTAACGCGGCGGATAGTAACGGATTGAAACAAGGAAAGAAAGTGTGCTAGTCAAAATAATTTAATCAGGCGCCCAGTAACCCGCGATAGACCAGTACCGTGATCGCCGCTGCCAGCGAGCAGCCCAGCCCGTAGGCGGCCAGGGTCAGGCGCAAGGATTGGCCGGTCTCGACCACCTTCATCACGTCGCGCATGTCGTTGATTCGGCCGTCACCCAACTCGATGCACAGGCTCGCGGCGGTAAATGCGGCTGACAGCAGGATGGCAATCGCGAACAAGGCGCCATCGGGGGAGGGCAGCACGGCATTGATGCCCAGCGATATCGCGCAGACCGCCAGCAGCAACAGGGCGAATAACAGAATTCCTTTCATCGAGTCGCACAGGGTTGTGTGGGTGAAGCAGTGTGGCGAGCCGGCGCGGATTTGAAAAGCACCTCGGTTTGGCCCGCCGGTAACATTTTCCACCGTGTCGGATCAAAAAACGCCGACGATATAACCATCAGGTGGGTACTTGTGCACATTAGTTGCGGCGTGTGTAACCACGCTGTCAAGTACGATGAAGGGCCGCCAATTGCCTGCAAAGGAAATTTAAGTCAATGAAAAATCTCGCTTTTTTTTATTGGTGAAAAAATCGTCAGTTTGACTGCGGCCCCCATTCCATGGGCCTTTGCGAGAGTTAAAGGGGGGTTGTCCACTGAGTTATCCACAGCTTCTGTGGATTGTCCCGAGCGCTTGCTCTAGAACGGGCGTGCAGGGTTTTTTCAGCTTTACCTGTACGAAAAAAAGAGTAGAGTGGCGCGCCTTCCGTTCTGTCCCACAGTGCTTTATGAAGTTTCGCTCAGTATCACCTTCTGTTACCGACACTCCTCAAACTGTTACCGCACCCAAGCGTATCTCCTTGAAAGTTGCCTTGTGGTTGCTCGACAGCCCGCGCCTGGGCCATAACACCAACGTCAAACACTTCGCCGGGCGCTTGCTCAAGCAGCCGGCCCGTGAAGGTGTGGTAGCTGCCCAAAGCCGCCTGGGCCAGTTGATGTGCCGTGAATGCGGCAACGCCCGCGACCGCCGCATCGGTCACGACCTGCTGCGCCTGGCCGCCCGCGCCGGTGATCGCCGCGCCCAACGCGAGCTGGGCCAGGTCGAAGACTGAGCTGTCCTCTCGCCCCGCGCTTGGTTAACCTTGCACTTTTTCGGTAATGGCAGAAATGGCTATGGCTTTTGACTGGACCAGTATTGCCTTGGGTCTTGCTGGCGCAGCGGTGCCGTTGTTGGCCCTGTGCTGGCAGCTCCAGCAACGCCTGAGCGCGCGCATGAGCGGTTGGGAGTTGCTCGAAGAGCGCCTGGCCATGGCGCAAATGGCCCAGGAAGGGCTGGCGGCCCAGTTGGATGCCAGTCGTGACGAGATCAGCGACCTGAGCCAGGCCAACGCGGCCAAGCAGGCGGACCTGGCCGCTGTGCGCCGCGAGGTCGAGCTGTTGCAGATCGACCGCGACAACGCCCGCGACGCGGCGCATGCCTGGAACCTCGACCGCAGCGCCAAGGACACCGAACTGCGCCGCCTCGACGCGCTGGCGGCGGCCCTGAGCGCGGAGCTGCGTGAACAGCAGGAAAGCCATCAACAACGCCTCACCGACCTGCAAGGTTCACGGGACGAGCTGCGCGCGCAGTTCGCTGAACTGGCCGGCAAGATCTTCGATGAGCGCGAGCAGCGCTTCGCCGAAACCAGCCAGGAACGCCTCGGGCAGCTGTTGGACCCTCTGAAGGAGCGCATTCAATCCTTTGAAAAGCGCGTCGAAGAGAGCTACCAGAACGAAGCCCGCGAGCGCTTCTCCCTGGCCAAGGAACTCGAACGTCTGCAGCAACTGAACCTGCGCCTGTCGGACGAAGCCACCAACCTCACCCGTGCCCTCAAGGGCCAGAAAACCCAGGGCAACTGGGGCGAGCTGATCCTTGAGCGCGTGCTGGAACACGCCGGCCTGGAGAAGGGCCGCGAGTACCAGACCCAGGTCAGCCTCAAGGGCCCGGACGGCGAGCGTTTCCAACCGGACGTGCTGATCATGTTGCCGGGTGACAAGCAGGTGGTGGTCGACTCCAAGGTCAGCCTCACCGCCTATCAACAGTATGTGGGCGCGGATGATGAGGTGATTGGCCAGGCGGCGCTCAAGCAGCACGTCCTGTCCCTGCGCAATCACGTCAAAGGCCTGGCCGGCAAGGATTACAAACGCCTGGAAGGCCTGCACAGCCTGGATTTCGTGTTGCTGTTCGTCCCTATCGAGGCTGCATTCTCCGCTGCCTTGCAAGCCGAACCCAACCTGTTCCAGGAAGCGTTTGACCGCCATATCGTGATCGTCAGCCCTACCACCTTGCTCGCCACGCTGCGGGTGATCGACAGCCTGTGGAAGCAGGAGCGCCAGAGCCAGAACGCCCGGGAAATCGCCGAGCGTGCCGGCTGGCTGTATGACAAGTTCGTCCTGTTTATCCAGGACCTGGATGAAGTGGGCAACCGCCTGCAGCAGTTGGACAAGGCCTACAGCGCTGCGCGAAACAAGCTGACCGATGGGCGCGGAAACCTGGTCAGCCGTACCGAGCAACTGCGGCTGCTGGGTGCCCGCGCGAGCAAAAGCCTTCCTGCCGATCTGCTGGAGCGTGCCATGACCGACGCCGACGGCGTCGCCCATCTCCCCGAATAAACAATGCGGTCGATGTGGGAGCTGGCTTGCCTGCGATAGCGGTGGATCTGTCACGACCGCTATCGCAGGCAAGCCAGCTCCCACATTTGACCGAGTCGGACCGGCCTATAGGGGTAAATGCCGACTCAACAACGCACGCAACGCAGCGGGTTTGACGGGTTTGGCGAGGTAATCCAAACCTGCGGCGTGCACTTCAGCGACCATTTCCGGGCGGCCGTCAGCACTGATCACCACGCCCGGAATCGGCTCCGCCAGTTGCGCGCGCAGCCACCCCATCAGTTCAGTGCCGGTTTCACCCTGGTCCAGGTGGTAATCCACCAGCGCCAGTTGTGGGCGCATCCCCTCGGCCAACAGCGCAGCGCATTGCGCCTGGTCGGTGGCGGTCCAGACCTCGCAGCCCCAGCGGGTGAGCAGGCTGCGCATGCCAATCAGGATACTTTCTTCGTTATCCACGCACAGCACCTGTGCGCCGCTCAATGGCAGGCCGTTTTCCTGCGCCGCCTTGACCTGCAGATTCGCCTGGTTGCGCGCCAACGGTACGCGCACGCTGAACACGCTGCCTTTGCCCGGCCACGAACGTACGCTCAAGCGATGGCCGAGCACCCGGCACAGGCCGTCGGCAATCGCCAAACCCAGCCCCAGGCCTTTCTCGGCACGGGTCTGGTGGCTGTCCAGGCGCTTGAATTCTTCGAAGATCACCTTCTGTTTATCCAGCGGGATGCCAGGGCCACGGTCCCACACTTCCAGGCACAGTTCGCCCTTGCGTCGACGTACGCCGAGCAGTACCGGGCCGTCGGCATAGCGGAAGGCATTGGTGAGAAAATTCTGCAGGATCCGGCGCAACAACTTGATGTCACTGTCCACCCGCAAACGGCTGCCACGCAGGCGGAAGCGCAAGCCTTGCTCCTGGGCCAAGGCCTTGAACTCCGCGCCCAGGGTGTCGAACAGCTCGTTGAGCACAAAGGGTTGACGCTGCGGATTGATCTTGCCGTTCTCCAGGCGTGAAATGTCCAGCAGGTCGCTGATCAGGTCCTCGGCCGAGCGCAGCGAGCTGTCCAGGTGCTGTACCAGTTGCCGGGCCTCGCTGGACATCCCGTCGTTCTGGTGGGAGAGGGCGGCGGAGAACAACCGGGCCGCGTTCAACGGCTGCATTAAGTCATGGCTGACGGCGGCCAGAAAACGGGTCTTGGATTGGCTGGCGGACTCGGCCACGCCCTTGGCGTCAGTGAGTGCCACATTGAGCTGCGAAAGCTCGTGCGTGCGCTCGGTCACCCGTTGCTCAAGGCCTTCGTTGGCCTCGGTGAGTGCCTGCTCGGCTTCACGGAACGCGGTGATGTCGGTGAAGCTCATGACAAACCCGCCGCCCGGCATCGGGTTGCCAATCAGCTCGATCACCCGGCCATTGGGAAACAGACGCTCGGACGTATGCGCACGGCCCTGGCGCATCCAATGCAGGCGCCGCGCCACATGCACTTCGGCTTCGCCCGGCCCGCACAGGCCACGCTCAGCGTTGTAGCGAATGATGTCGGCAATCGGCCGGCCCACGCTGATCAGGCCTTCGGGGTAGTTGAACAGCTCCAGGTAACGGCGGTTCCACGCCACCAGCTTGAGCGACTGGTCGACCACGCTGATGCCCTGGGTGATGTTCTCGATGGCGCCTTGTAGCAGCGCCCGATTGAACTGCAGTACTTCCGACGCTTCGTCGGCAATGCGTACTACGTCTTCGAGCTGCATTTCCCGCCCTTCAATGGCGGCTTTCACCACTGCGCGGGTCGAGGACGCACCGAGCACACCTGCCAATAAGCGTTCGGTGTGGGCGATCCAATCGTTATCGGCATTCTGGTTGGGGTTGAAACCTTTGCCTTGGCGATAGGCGAACCGGATAAAGCTCTGTTGGGCGCGCTCCTCGCCAACGAACCGTGCAGCCAAACTGAGCAGGTCGCTGATTTGCACCGACAGCATCGAGCGGGCACTGGCACGCTGGCTGATTTCCTGGCCGATGAAGCGCCCGGCCTGCCAGTGTTCGGATACCCGCGTGCGCGACAGCATCGACACCCATACGAACAGTGTGAAGTTGCCTGCCAGGGAGAACACCGTGCCGAGGGTCAGTGAGGTGACGGACAAGCCCAGCGGGTGTGAGTGCATCCACGTCAGCCCTGGGAAAAGGCTCAGAGACCATCCCAGGCTTTTCGCCGTCACCGGTAGGACCAATGTGTAGAACCACAGGAATGTTCCCGCAGCCAACCCGGCAAACACACCGCGCCGGTTGGCCTGTTTCCAGTACAGTGCGCCGAGCATGGCCGGTGCCAGCTGGGTCACGGCGGCGAAGGCGATCTGGCCGATGGTTGCCAGGCTCGCGCTGGAGCCGAGCAAGCGGTAACTCACATAGGCCAGCAGCAGGATGATCACGATGCTGACCCGGCGTACCGACAGCATCCAGTGGCGGAATACCTCGAACGGCCGCTCGGCGCTGGAACGGCGCAGCAGCCACGGCAGCAGCATGTCGTTGGACACCATGGTGGACAAGGCGATGCTTGCCACGATCACCATGCCGGTGGCCGCCGAGGCGCCGCCGATAAACGCCAGCACCGCCAGTGCCGGGTGCGCTTCGGCCATGGGCAGGCTGATCACGTAGGAGTCCGGCAACACCGAGCCCGGCAGCATCATCTTGCCGCCGAGGGCGATGGGGATCACAAAGAGTGCGGCGAGGATCAGGTACGCCGGGAACACCCACTTGGCCAGGCGCAGGTCCTGCGGGTCGATGTTCTCGACCACCGTCACATGGAACTGCCGGGGCAGGCAGATGATCGCCATCATCGCCACGCCGGTCTGTACCACCATCGAGGGCCAGTTGATGGTTTCTTTCCAGTACTCCTCCAGCCGAGGCGCGAGCATGGCCTGGCTGAACAGGTCACCGAAACCGTCGTAGAGGCCGTAGGTCACAAACGCGCCGACGGCGAGAAACGCGAACAGCTTGACCAGGGATTCAAATGCGATGGCCAGTACCATGCCGCGGTGGTGTTCCGTGGCGTCGAGGTTGCGTGTACCGAACACTATGGTGAACAGCGCCAGCACCAGCGACACGATCAGCGCGGTGTCCTGGGCGCGAGTACCGGTGGTGTCGGGGCCGGAGCCGATCAGCAGGTTCACGCCCAGCACGATGCCTTTGAGCTGCAAGGCGATATAAGGGAGCACGCCGACCAGGCAGATCAGCGCCACCACCACAGCCAAGGATTGGGACTTGCCGTAGCGCGCGGCGATAAAGTCGGCGATGGAGGTGATGTTTTCCTGCTTGCTGATCAGAATCATCTTCTGCAGCACCCAGGGCGCCAACACCAGCAACAGCACGGGGCCGAGGTAGATCGGTAAAAACGCCCACAGCTGTTCGGCGGCCTGGCCTACGGCGCCGAAGAAGGTCCAGCTGGTGCAGTAGACCGCCAGCGACAGGCTGTACACCCAGGCACGCATACGCGGTGGCAGCGGCGCACGGCGGCGGTCACCGTAGAAGGCGATGGCAAACATAATGGCCATATAGGCCAGGGCAACGGCGGCGATCAGCCCGCTGGACAGCGTCATGGTAACTCCGAGCATAAAAACACCCAGGCATTCCAGGCCCGGTTGCACAGTCTCGCATGATGCTTGGGGTTAGTCAGTGTCGACCAAGGTCGTGTGCAGGGCTTGTGTGGGGACTGGTTCCTGCAAAAGCCGGTGTCTACCGTGGGCGGGGTGGCAGGGTTTTCTGGCGCAGGATGTAGATCGTCACCAGCACCGCACTGGTCAGCATGAAGCCCCGGGCCCAGGGCAGTGGCACCAGGTAGCAGGACAGGCCGATGCTCAGCCACATCAAGCCGATGGCGTAGACCTTGCCTTTGAGCGGGATGCCGTTGCCGTCCAGGTAATCACGGATCCACGGCCCCAGGCGCGGGTGTTCCACCAGCCAGTGGTAGAAGCGCGGAGAGCTTCGGGCGAAGCAGGCGGCGGCAAGCAGCAGGAAGGGCGTGGTCGGCAATACCGGTAGGAAAATGCCGATCACTCCCAGCGCCACGCTCAGCCAGCCGATGGCCAGCAGGGCGTAACGCAGGAGCAGAGGACGGTTGCCCATGGGTGTCACGGGCAAGCGACTCAGTGGTGACGGGGCTTGAGGATCGCCGGTTTTTCGTCAGGGGCGTTGCACAGCAGGTACAGGGCGGTCAGGGCTTCCGGGATCTGAACGATCATGTCGTCCATCAGATTGGCGTCGGCCGCGATGTCGGAGAACTCCGGCTGGTCGTCGAACAGGCCCGAACCCACCATGATCGGCAGCAGCATTTCGCTGACTTCTTCCTCGGCGGTTTCGAACCAGGCGGCTTCGCGCAGGAACACACCTTCCATGAAGCCGATGCACCAGCCGCGCAGGTCGGAATCATCGGGCTCGTCACCCAGGTCCAGCTCGCATGGCAGCTCGAACTCCTCGTCGGAAGCCAGCTGGCGACCGATGTGGGCCTTGAGGGCCAGCAGGGTGGATTCGATTTCTTCACGCTGGGCAGCGTCGGTGTAGTGCGGTTCTTCGGCGAACAGCGCGTCGATCCATTCGCGGTCGGGCACGACTTCGGAGCAGATCGACAGGGCGGTCAGGTAGCCATGGGCGGCCACGTAGTCCAGCGCCTCGTCATGCAGCTCATCGGCGTCGAGGAAGGCTTGCAGGCGGGTTAGTTGCTCAGCGAAGGACATTGAAGGACTACCTTGGGAATAAACGATGCTGAATTCTAGGCCTTCTTGAGCGCCCAGGCCAGCCGCACTGCATATTTGCCAGGTTTTAGAGAGTGGTCGCTATTCGTCAGCGGCGCCCTTTGCCGGGTGTCGCTCGGGTATACTGCCGCGTTTTGTGATGCCCCGGCAGGCCAAGGCCAATCCGAGAAAACTTCGCTTACGGATTATTTGCCGTGCAGACGCGTTTTCTCAGCCAGCCTGTACAGTGGGATTTCGGCACCATTTTGGAGTTTTACATGCTCGAGCAGGCTCAACGCGTCCTCAAGGACATCTTCGGCTACGACAGTTTTCGTGGCCGCCAGGGTGCGATCATTGAGCGCGTGGCCAGTGGCGGCGATGCCCTGGTACTGATGCCTACCGGTGGCGGCAAGTCCTTGTGTTTCCAGGTGCCGGCCCTGCTGCGCAACGGCCTGGCCGTGGTGGTGTCGCCGCTGATCGCGTTGATGGACGACCAGGTGGCCACCCTTGAAGAACTCGGCGTCGCTGCGGCCTCGCTGAACTCCACCCTCAGCCCCGAACAACAGCGCGACCTGGCCGCGCGGATCAAGCGCGGTGAAGTGAAGATGTTGTACCTGGCTCCCGAACGCCTGGTGCAGCCACGCATGCTGGCGTTCCTGCAGAGCCTGGAAATCGCCCTGTTCGCCATCGACGAGGCTCACTGTGTCTCGCAATGGGGCCATGACTTCCGTCGCGAATACCTGCAACTGGGGCAGTTGGCGGAGCTGTTTCCCGATGTGCCGCGCATCGCCCTGACCGCCACCGCCGACAAGCGTACCCGCGAAGAAATCGTCGAGCGCCTGCATTTGCAGAATGCCGAGCGCTTCCTGTCGAGCTTCGACCGGCCGAACATCTTCTACCGCATCGTGCCCAAGGAGCAGCCACGCAAACAGTTGCTGGCGTTCCTGTCCGAACGGCGCAGCGATGCAGGTATCGTCTACTGCCTGTCACGCAAAAAGGTCGATGAAGTGGCAGCCTTCCTCTGCGAGCAGGGCTACCCGGCGTTGCCGTATCACGCGGGGTTGCCGAATGACCTGCGGGCCTACCATCAGAAGCGTTTCCTCAACGAGGAAGGCCTGATCATGGTTGCCACCATTGCGTTTGGCATGGGGATCGACAAGTCCAACGTGCGTTTTGTGGCCCACATGGACCTGCCCAAGTCCCTTGAGGCCTACTACCAGGAAACCGGTCGCGCCGGCCGTGACGGCCTGCCGGCCGATGCCTGGATGGTCTACGGCCTGCAGGACGTGGTGATGCTCAAGCAGATGCTGCAGAACTCCGAAGGCGACGAGCGCCACAAGCGCCTGGAGCAGCACAAGCTCGATGCCATGCTGTCGTTGTGTGAAGAGACCCGCTGCCGTCGCCAGACCTTGCTGGCGTATTTCGACGAAGACATGCCCGAGCCCTGTGGGCATTGCGACAACTGCATCGATGGCGTGCAGACCTGGGACGCCACCGAACCGGCGCGCCAGGCGTTGTCGACCATTCACCGCACCGGCCAACGCTATGGGGTGGGCCATCTGGTGGATGTGTTGCTGGGCAAGGACAACGAAAAAATTCGCAGTTTTGGCCACGAAAAACTTTCGGTCTATGGCATTGGCAAAGCCCGTGCGGAAGGCGAGTGGCGTTCGTTGTTCCGGCAGATGGTTGCACGCAATCTGGTCGACATTGACATCGAAGGTTATGGCGGGCTGCGCTTGAACGACAATTGCCGGCCGTTGCTCAAGGGTGAAGTGAGTCTTGAACTGCGCCGCGACCTCAAGCCGCAAACCACCGTCAAGAGCAGCACCAGCCAGGCTAGCCAGTTGGTACGAGGCGAAGAGCGCGAACAGTGGGAAGCCTTGCGTACCCTGCGGCGCAAACTGGCGCAGGAACACAGCGTGCCGCCCTACGTTATTTTCCCGGACTCCACCTTGCTCGAAATGCTGCGCGAACAGCCCACCACCATGGCCGAGATGGCCCGGGTCAGCGGCGTGGGTGCACGCAAGCTGGAGCGCTACGGCCAGGCGTTCCTGGAAGTGCTCGGCGGGCAGGCCGAAGCACCGAAGGAAGTCGCCGATATCCGCCACGAGCTGATCAGCCTGGCACGCGCCGGCATGACCCCGATCCAGATCGCCGGCCAGTTGCAATGCTCGGAAAAAAACGTCTACACCCTGTTGGCCGAATCCATCGGCAAGCAGCAGCTCTCCCTGGAGCAGGCCCTTGATTTGCCGGAGGATTTGCTCGGTGAAATCCAGGACGCTTTCCTTGACGGAGAAGGCGAATTGCCACCTGTCGCGGAGGTTGCGCCACTGTTTACGGGTCGTGTTCCTGAGGGCGTTTTGTACTGTGTACGGGCGGCTTTACAGTCTGAATTCGAAATTTAGTGCGCCAATTACGACAATGTAACGAATCAGTACATAGCAACTCTTGCCTACTGGCATGGCTCATGCTTAGCTGACTAATAATTAGCCACACTTTATTTTCAGTCTAAACCATGAGTTTTTTATGCCGTTAACCGATCAACACCGCTTTGGCATGCAGTTGGCGCAAATGTCCCGAGGTTGGCGTGCCGAACTGGACCGCCGTTTGGCGGGGCTGGGTTTGTCCCAGGCACGTTGGCTGGTGCTGTTGCACCTGGCCCGTTTCGAAGATGCCCCCACCCAGCGGGAACTGGCACAGAGTGTCGGTGTAGAAGGGCCGACCTTGGCGCGGCTGCTCGACAGCCTCGAAGGCCAGGGCCTGGTGCAACGCCAGGCGGTGGTGGAAGACCGCCGTGCCAAGCGCATCCTGCTGTGTGACACAGCCCGTCCGTTGATCGAACAGATCGAAACCATTGCCACGGCCCTGCGTCATGAACTGTTTGTGGGGGTGGACGAAGCCGATTTGAGCGTGTGCATGCGCGTGCATGCGCATATCCTGGCGAACCTGGAAAAGTCCTGACCCCTGATTCAGTGAAGATCAAAATGTGGGAGCGGGCTTGCTCGCGAATGCGGAGTATCAGTTACCTTTTCAGTCGCTGACACACCGCATTCGCGAGCAAGCCCGCTCCCACATTTGGTTTGGTGTTCGGCTTTTCTAGAACGTCTGGCCCAGGTTCAGGTACACCGCCTGCTGGTTGTCATCGTTGAAGCCATAGCTGAAGTTCAGCGGCCCCAGCGGCGTATCGAACCCCAGGAAAATACTCGCGGCGTTGATATACCCGCTGTCGAACTCATTGTCGTTGTTCCACGCCCGGCCCCGTTCCAGCGATGCCCCGAGGTACAGCGGGAAGTCCAGCGGTAAATAAGAACGCGGCGTGAGGCGACGGTAGTACACCGCGCGCATCAGGCTGATGTTCTGGCCCGAGATCGCATCCTCGCGAAAGCCTGACAACTGCCGCGCCCCGCCGAGCAGGAAGCTGGAAATCACCACGTCGGATTTATCCAGCGTGCGCCCGTAGCGCCCGCCCAGCACCAGGGTGTCCGGGCCATTGCTCATGGCCTTGTCCAGCTTGAACTCCCACTGGCGGTAGCGTTGGTCCGAACCCAGCCCCGGTTCGAACTCCCGGTAGGCCAGGCCAATGTCTTCGCCGGCATGGGGGAAGTACACGTTGTCCAGGGAGTCGAACGAGTACTTCAGCTCATAGAAGCCCTCACTGAAGCTCACGCTTGGCGAGTCGCGGTCGCCGATACGCACGTCGGCCTTGCCCCAGGCCTCGCCGACGCCGAAGCGGATCTCGCCACTGTTGCCGATCTGGCGCCCCACGTTCAGGCCGAAGCCGTAGCGTTCCAGGCGGTATTCGGAGATGGGGTCGTTGTCCAGAATCAGTTCAACGTTCTGCGCCTGGGCACTGATATAGGGCGCGACGAAGTAGCGTGAGCCGGTGTCCATCGGCTGGTAGAACTCGCTGTACAGTTCTTGGCGATCACCGATCTGCACCCGCGTCAGCCATTCCGCGCCAAGGCGGTTGATACCGTTGATGCGGTAGCTGGCGCCGAGGTTGAAGGCGCTGTCGCCGCGCATGTCATCCGACAGGTTCAGGCCCAGGCGCAGGTAATCGGTGCCGGCGCGTTTGCCGCGTGCGCTGATCACCAGGGTGTTGTCCTGGCCCTTCTTCACCACGCGGTATTGCACCTGCTCGAAGTAGTCCAGGCCGTACAACGTGCCCATGTCGGTCTGCAGGCGCCCCAGGTTCAGCGGTTCACCCAAGGGTTGGCGGATGTAGTAGCGGATCACGTCTTCGCTGACTTTCGAATCGTTCTCCACCTTGATCGCGGTGATCACCGGGGTGCGTTCACCTGCAGTGCGCGCGGCCACCAGTTGTGGGTCCACAGGCTCGGTGGGGCGTAAATGGGCCAGGCGCACGTCGAGGGCGCGGGTGGCGCGGTAGCCGGCGTCGATCATGTCTTTGGCGCGGCCGAAATCCGTCACGCCGTAGGCGGCCAGGGGCGGTTGGATCAGCACGTCCTTGGGGTGCAGGGCCTTGAGTTGTTCCTCGGAATTGCGTCGGGTCATCAGGGTGATGGACTGGTTGAGCACATCGACCACCGTGGCCAGTTGCTTGCGCGAGCGCAACGGGGTGCCGATGTCGACCACAATGGCAATATCCACGCCCATCTCCCGCGCCACATCCAACGGGATGTTGTCGGTCATGCCGCCGTCCACCAGCAGGCGGCCATCGATCTCCACCGGCGCGAAGACGGCTGGGATCGACATGCTGGCACGAATCACCTGAGGCAGGTGCCCCTTGCTGAACACCACTTTCTCACCGGTGGTGATGTCGGTGGCCACGGCCCGAAACGGGATGGGCAACTTGTCGAAATTACGCGTGTTGCTGTTGTGGGCGAACATGCTTTCCAGCAACAGCGCGAGGTTCTGGCCCTGGATCACGCCCAGTGGCAGGCCCAGGCTGCCGTCGTCGCGGAAGCTGAGTTTCTGTTTGACCAGGAAGTCCCGGTCATCCTGCTTGCGTCGAAACGGCACGTCCTCCCGGGGCGGCGCATCGGACAGGGCCTGTTGCCAGTCGATATTCAGCGCCAGCTTTTCCAGTTCATCGATCCTGTAGCCCGAGGCATACAGCCCGCCGATCACCGCGCCCATGCTGGTGCCGGCGATGGCGTCGATGTGGATGCCTTGTTCTTCCAGCGCCTTGAGCACGCCGATATGGGCCAAACCCCGGGCGGCGCCGCCGGAGAGTACCAGGCCGACTTTGGGCCGTGGAGGCTCGACGGCGTCGGCAAGCAGGGGGACAAGGCACAGGAACAGGCAGGACAGCAGGCGGCGCATCATCAATCTCGAGGCTGGGCGGTAAAGGCCGGTATTATAGCCACCCGATCCTCCGAGCCCGTTACGCCAGGAACCTCTCAAATTATGTCCACGAACAAACCCGAGATCGTCATTACCTATTGCACCCAGTGCCAATGGTTGCTGCGTGCCGCGTGGCTAGCCCAGGAGTTGTTGAGTACGTTCTGCGACGACCTGGGGCGCGTGGCATTGGAACCGGCTACCGGCGGGGCGTTTCGCATCACCTGCGATGGCGTGCAAATCTGGGAGCGCAAGGCCGATGGCGGTTTTCCGGAAGCCAAGGTGCTCAAGCAACGTGTGCGCGACCAGATCGACCCAGCACGCGACCTGGGCCACAACGATCGTACGCAATGACGGTCACCGCCGCAGAGCAGCGGTGACCGTTAAGGCTATTTGGCCGCCAGCTTTTGTTTGATGAACCCGACCACCCAAGTCAGCACCAGGCCGCCAACGCCGCCGCCCACGATATTGCTGCCGACTGCCGCCACATCCAGCGCTTCACCGCCGGACGTTCCAGTGAACTGCGAGACAACCTGGCCCAGGACCAGGCCGCCAATACCGCCGAGAAGCGTATTGAGCCCAGTCCCCAGGCTCTGCTTGGTCATGCCGGCGACGTTTCCGCCGACGGCACCGCTGATGATTTGAACCAGCAAGCTGATGAGCATTTCCATGATGAAACCCCTGCATAGCGTTATGGGAGTGACCACTCGCTTGCAGCAACATCAAAGGGCAGGGCTGTCGTCGAGAGGCCTTATCCGTTGAACGACGACAGACTGTTGCGGATGCGCAAAGTATAGATCAAGCCGCCGCCGCAGGCTGTTTGGCCTGGCTGGCGCTGCCCATCAGGCCGGACAGCACGATGGCGATGATGATCAAGACGCCGCCCAGCAACATACGCAAGGTCGGGGTTTCGGCAAACAACAGCCAGGCCACGGTGATGCCGTAGACCGGCTCCATGGCAAATACCACTGAGGCGGTGCGCGCCTTGATCACCGCCAGACTGGCCACGAACAGGCTGTGGGCCAGTCCAGTGCAGAACACGCCGAGCAGGCCAATCCACAGCCAGTCAATGGCACGCACATCGGCCAAACCAGGCGCCGCCACCGGTAGCAGGCATGCCGCAACCACGACGTTCTGGCACAGCGCCGCCTGCACGGCCGGGATGCGCCCGGAGCTGGCGCGGTTGTTCAGGGACAACAACGAAAACAGCAGCCCCGAGGCGATGCCCCACAGCAAGCCGCCCGTGGCTTCGCTCGCCAAATTGAAATCGGGTGTCACCAGCACCAGGCCGACACTGACCAGCGCCACCAGCACCACTTCATTGGCGCGGATACGCTCGCGGAAGATCAACCCTTCAAGGATCACGGTAAAGGCCGGGAACGCGGTGAACCCCAGGGTCGCCACGGCCACGCCGGCCACTTTGACCGCAATGAAGAAGGTCACCCAGTGCGCAGCGAGCAGCACGCCGCTGATGAGCAGCCGGCGCCAGTCACGCAGTTCAAGGGTTTTCCAGGTGGTGTTGCTGGCAAAGCGCGCGAACACCGCGAGGGCCAGTACAGCGAAGGCGGCGCGGCCAAACACGATGATGGCGGGCGAGGCGGCTGCCAGCTTGCCGAACACGCCGGTGAGGCCAAACATCAATGCGCCGATATGCAGGGCGCCGAGGGCTGAGCGGGGAGTCATTGCGATCCTTGAACCATCAGGTTTATCGAGGCGCAGTGTAGAGGGTTGCAAACGAGCGTGTCTGTCGTCCGACTCGCGCCCGTTGTCGCGAGACTCTTCCTACAGTGAGCGGCGCAACGCCCCCGGTGATGCGCCGAACTCCCGCAGCATCGCCGCTGCGAACGCACTCTGTGAGCTGTACCCGACGCGGTCGGCGACTTCACCGATGGGCAACGGCGTCTCGCGCAGCAGCTTCAAGGCCATCTGCAGCCGACGGCTGCGGATATAGTCCATCGGCGTCTGCCCGCATTCGACGATAAAACGTGCGTGCAGGCGTGCGACCGACAGGTCGGCGATGCGCGCCAGGTCAGCCACTTGCAGCGGGTGCGCGACATGCCGCTCGATGTAGGCGTTGAACGCGGTGTAGGGCAAGCGTTTGCCAGGCACGGGTTGGGCCTGGGGGTGATTGAGGCTGGCGAGCAGCAGCACCGCACCTTGCTGGACGATCAGCGGGTCATCCACCGGGCTGTGGGCCAGCCATTGCACCAGTTGGCTTTGCCGGGTGTCGAGGGTCAGGCGCGCGGGTTCGTCGAGCAGGCGGCGGCTGGCATCGGCGTGTTCGCCCAGCGATTGCACTACCCAGTGTTCGCTGGGCACATCCAGCACCAGGCAACGGCTGCCATCGCGGCTGCCGCAGGCATGGTGGGCCGAGAACGGCAGCACCATCACGCTGCTTTCATGCACCTGGCTGCCTCGGCCATCCACTTCAAGGTCCAGGTGGCCGGACAGGCCGAACACCAGCTGCGCATGGTCATGGCTGTGGGCGAGGGGGGCTTCGATGTAGTGGCGTAGTGTGAGCGTCGGTCCCATCACGGTCTCCTGGGCAGCATCTGCGCAGTCTACAACGCTTCGCGGGCACCGGGCGCTGTCATCAGACTGACGCACAGTTGTCATGGGCTATTAATCGCCGTGGCGCAAGCTCGCGAAAACACCGTCGAGGGATGCCCATGACCAGTGCCGAGTTCGCCAAGCCCAGCCGCAAGCAACGGGTTCGTACCCTGTGGATTTCCGACGTGCACCTGGGCACCCGGGATTGCCAGGCCGAACATCTGTCGCATTTCCTCAAGGGCTACCACGCCGATAAGGTCTACCTGGTGGGCGACATCATCGACGGCTGGAAAATGCGCGGCGGCATGTATTGGCCCCAGGCCCATACCAACGTGATCCGGCGCCTGCTGACCATGGCCAAGCGCGGTACCGAAGTGATCTACGTCACTGGCAACCATGACGAATTCCTGCGCCGTTACTCCAAGCTGATCCTGGGCAATATCCAGTTGGTGGACGAAGCGGTGCATGTGACTGCCGATGGCCGGCATCTGTTGGTGATCCACGGTGACCAGTTTGATGTCATCACGCGCTACCACCGTTGGCTCGCGTTCCTCGGTGACTCGGCCTACGAATTCACCCTCACGCTCAATCGCTGGCTCAATCACTGGCGCGCACGCTATGGCTACGGTTACTGGTCGCTGTCGGCTTACCTCAAGCACAAGGTCAAGACGGCGGTGAGTTTTATCAGCGACTTCGAAGAAGCCATCGCCCACGAAGTGACCAAGCGTGAACTGCATGGCGTGGTGTGCGGGCATATTCACCATGCGGAGATTCGCAAGGTGGGCGAGGTGGATTACCTCAATTGCGGGGATTGGGTGGAGTCGTGCACGGCGTTGATCGAACACTGGGATGGCAGCATCGAGTTGTATCGGTTGGCGGATGCCCAGGCGAAAGAAGCAC
Source organism: Pseudomonas sp. TE24901 (assembly GCF_054058375.1). NCBI lineage: Bacteria > Pseudomonadati > Pseudomonadota > Gammaproteobacteria > Pseudomonadales > Pseudomonadaceae > Pseudomonas > Pseudomonas sp. TE24901. Next base: position 33,159 of record NZ_JBSSAF010000007.1, on the reverse strand, counting down.
AGCTCAAAGCCGAGATGGTGGCGGGCTGAAGGATTCACACGGACAAAAATGTGGGAGCTGGCTTGCCTGCGATAGCGATGTTTCAGTCGACATCTCTATTGGATGTGACACCGTTATCGCAGGCAAGCCAGCTCCCACATTTAGATTGAGTTTCGTCAGTTGCAGACGTCAGCAATGGCCTCGGCCAGCAACGCCAGCCGCGTGGCATCAGCCCCCGCCACGTTGGCCCGGCCCGAACTCACCATGTACACGCTGTGCTTCTCGCGCAGTTGCTTGACCTGTTCGGCGCTCAGGCCGGTATAGGAAAACATCCCGCGTTGCGCGCCAATGTGTGCGAACTGCTCGGCCAGCCCGTGTGGCGCCAGCGCCTCCACCAGCCCGGAACGCAACTGCGCGATCCGCGAACGCATGGCTTCGACTTCACCGCTCCACAACGCCTTGAGCTCGGCATCGCCGAGGATGGTCGCGACCACGGCTGCGCCATGGTCCGGCGGCGTCGACCACAGGTTGCGTGCGATATTCGCCAGTTGGCTGCGCACATCCGTCAGCTTCTCGGCATCCGCCGCGCACACGATCAACGCGCCGACACGGTCGCTGTACAGCCCGAAATTCTTCGAGCACGAACTGGTGACCAGCAGTTCCGGCAACTCAGCCGCGAACAGACGCACCGCCCAGGCATCCTGCTCCAGGCCGTCGCCAAAGCCTTGGTAGGCAAAGTCGATCAGCGGCAGCAGCCGGCGCTCGCGCACGATCTGCAGCACCTGGCGCCAGTCGTCCTGGGACAGGTCGAAACCGGTTGGGTTGTGGCAGCAGGCGTGCAGCAGCACCACATCGCCCTCTGGCACCTTGGACAGCGTGGCCAGCATCGCCTGCACATCCAGGCGGTTGTCAGTGCCCACGTAGGGGTAATGGCTGACCTTGAGCCCGGCCTTGGCAAAGATGGTTTCGTGGATCGGCCAGGTCGGGTTGCTCAACCACACGCCACGGCCCGGCAGATGCTGGGCGATGAAGTCGGCGCTCAGGCGCAGAGCCCCGGTGCCGCCCGGGGTCTGGCTGGCGCCGGCACGGCGTTCGCGAATCAGCGGCGAGTCGGCGCCCAGCACCAATTGGCTGATCAGTGTGCCGAAGGCGGCATTGCCGTGGCCGCCGATGTAGGTCTTGGTGGTTTGCGTGTCCACCAGGCGCTGCTCGGCGAGCTTCACCGAGTGGGGGATAGGTGTCAGGCCCTGGTCGTCCTTGTAGACGCCCACGCCCAGGTCGAACTTGTTCGGGTTGCTGTCCTGGGCATACAGGTCCATCAAACCCAGGATCGGGTCGCCGGGCACACGGCCAATGGCATCAAAATGCATTACTTGCGGCCCTCGGCGTCCTTGGCCACGTCGTCGGTGCGCGCGGCCATGATGAAGTCATTGCGGTGCAGGCCCTTGATGGAGTGGCTCCACCAGGTCACGGTGACTTTGCCCCATTCGGTGAGCAGGCCTGGGTGATGGCCTTCGGCTTCGGAGATCTCGCCCATGGCGTTGGTGAAGGCCAGGGCAAACTTGAAGTTCTTGAACAGGAAAACCTTTTCCAGCTGCATCACGCCATCGCGTACTTCGATGTTCCAGTCGGGGATCTGCTTGATCAGTACCGGCAACTCTTCATCGCTGACTTGAGGGGCGTCGGCGCGGCAGGCTTCGCAGTGGGCTTGGTTCAAGGTGGTCATGTAGGTGTCCTGAATTCGAATGTATGAAGATCAGTAGCGTCACCCTAAAGCAACGCGCGGCCAGGGAACAGGTTCACCTGGCTTCAAAACGTAAGGTTCACGCAGCTTTGGGCTTGGGTGGGAATTTTGGCGCGTGCAAACCGAGCTGCATGCCGCGCTCCACCATGCCCATGATGTCTTCCTGCGCCACGTCGAACAGGCGCTTGAGTTCAGGCAGGACAAAGTACAGCGGTTGCAGGATGTCGATGCGATACGGTGTGCGCATCGCTTCCAGCGGGTCGAAGGTTTGGTGCTCGGGCTCGGACGACAGGCTGTACACCGTCTCCTTGGGCGACGACAGAATACCGCCCCCATAGATGCGCCGGCCCTGCGGTGTGTCCACCAGGCCAAACTCGATGGTCATCCAGTACAGGCGCGCCAGGTACACCCGTTGCTCCTTGGTGGCCGCCAGGCCGAGCTTGCCGTAGGTGTGGGTGAATTCGGCGAACCAGGGGTTGGTCAGCAGCGGGCAGTGACCAAAGATCTCGTGGAAAATGTCCGGCTCTTGCAGGTAGTCCAATTCTTCGCGGGTGCGAATAAAGGTCGCGACCGGAAACTGCTTGCTGGCGAGCAATTCGAAGAAGGTCTGGAAGGGGATCAGTGCCGGCACGCGGGCCACTTGCCAACCAGTGGTCTCGGCCAGCACTTTGTTGATTTCACCCAGTTGCGGGATACGATCCAGGGGCAGGCCAAGCTTGTCGATGCCGTCCAGGTATTCCTGGCAGGCGCGCCCCTCGATCACTTTCAACTGGCGAGTGATCAGGGTGTTCCACACCGCATGTTCTTCCGGCGGGTAGTGGATAAAACCTTGCGCATCGGGCTCGCGGGCCACGTACTGCGTCTGCTTCATACGGCTCTCCTGCTAGGCATTCGTTCTTGTTATGTCCTGCTATGAGCCTATTGATACCCCTTGGTGGGAGAGATTCCATCTACCTGCCGCGTGTATCCGTAGGAAAAGTTACCGATATTCGTAAAGTTTTCGTTACGTTTGTGGCGCTCGTCGTTGGATTGGGCTGGGAAAAGCACACAAGCTGTCACATAATCTTGACGACTATCTGCGCCCAGCGGCAAAAAGACGCGGCGCCTTCCCACTTTTCGGGCCTTTTCATGCGTATCAAAGTGCACTGCCAGAACCGCATCGGCATCCTGCGGGACATCCTCAACCTGTTGGTGGAGTACGGCGTCAACGTCGCCAAGGGGGAGGTCGGTGGCGAACACGGCAATGCCATCTACCTGTTCTGCCCGAACCTGGTGAACATGCAATTCCAGGCGTTGCGCCCGCAATTCGAAGCGATCGCCGGGGTGTTCGGCGTCAAGCGGGTAGGGCTGATGCCCAGCGAGCGGCGCCACATGGAACTCAATGCGTTGCTCGGTGCCCTGGAGTTTCCGGTGCTGTCCATCGACATGGGTGGCTCCATCGTCGCCGCCAACCGTGCAGCGGCACAGTTGCTCGGCGTGCGGGTTGATGAGGTGCCGGGCATTCCATTGTCGCGCTATGCCGAGGATTTCGACCTGCCCGAGTTGGTACGTGCAAGCAAATCACGCATCAATGGCCTGCGAGTCAAGGTCAAGGGTGACGTCTTCCTGGCGGATATCGCGCCGCTGCAATCCTCCGAACACGATGACAGTGAAGCCATGGCGGGCGCCGTGCTGACCCTGCACCGTGCCGACCGCGTGGGGGAGCGTATCTACAATGTGCGCAAGCAGGAACTGCGCGGCTTCGACAGTATTTTCCAGAGCTCCAAGGTCATGGCGGCCGTGGTGCGCGAAGCGCGGCGCATGGCACCGCTGGACGCGCCTCTATTAATAGAAGGCGAGACGGGCACCGGCAAGGAACTGCTGGCGCGGGCGTGCCACCTGGCCAGCCCGCGCGGACAGTCGCCGCTGATGGCCCTCAACTGCGCAGGCCTGCCGGAGTCGATGGCCGAGACCGAGCTGTTCGGCTACGGCCCGGGTGCGTTTGAAGGTGCACGGGCCGAAGGCAAGCTCGGGCTGTTGGAGCTGACGGCGGGCGGTACGTTGTTTCTCGATGGCGTTGGGGAAATGAGCGCGCGTTTGCAGGTGAAGTTGCTGCGTTTTCTGCAGGACGGTTGCTTCAGGCGCGTCGGCAGTGATGAAGAGGTGTACCTGGATGTGCGGGTGATCTGTGCGACCCAGGTGGATTTGTCTGAGCTATGCGCGCGTGGTGAGTTTCGCCAGGATCTGTATCACCGCCTGAATGTGCTGTCGTTGCACATCCCGCCGCTGCGCGAGTGCCTTGATGGCCTGGCGCCGCTGGTTGAGCACTTCCTCGATCAGGCCAGCCGCCAGATCGGCTGCCCGTTGCCCAAGCTAGCCCCGGCGGCGATGGAACGTCTCAGTCACTACCATTGGCCGGGCAACGTGCGGCAGTTGGAAAACGTGCTGTTCCAGGCGGTGTCGTTGTGTGACGGCGGTACGGTCAAAGCTGAGCACATTCGCCTGCCGGATTATGGCGTGCGTCAACCGCTTGGCGACTTTTCCCTGGAGGGTGGTTTGGAAGAGATTGTCGGGCGGTTTGAGAAGGCGGTGCTGGAAGTGCTGTACGCAGAACACCCCAGCAGTCGGCAACTGGGTAAGCGGCTAGGGGTTTCGCATACTACGATTGCCAACAAGTTGCGGGACCACCATGTGACCAAGTAATTGCTCCATAGAGTTGCGCGCTGAACACTGCGCAGGGGGGCGCAGTGTTCGAAGTAGCATGCGTGGGCGGTATCAGTGCGGGCGGTCTTCTACAAGACCAATAGGCACATAGTTGTGTCGATTGTCTTTGTCTTCCCATATGAGCAGGGGAATGCCATTCCCCATGTAATCAGGGAGTGAGACCAATGAATAGTTTTTGTCGTGCGGCAGCTGGTCAAGGCTCTTCTTTATTTCTGGAGAAAGTGCGCCGTGTGCGCCTTTTTTTAAGTCATCTGAAGTAACGCCAAGGTTGATGGAGTTTGCTTGGGTTTTAATTATTTCTGGTAAGCCCCATATGGGGTGGTGGTTGTTTTTCGTTAAAACTGGGTCGTCGTTCAGCGGTTGGGTCAAGGTAGGTTTGTTTCCGTCAGTGGGTATCCAGGCAGACTCCCAACTTTTTTCGCTACTTAGAATGACCAGCCGGTAGTTTTGGTCTTTGTCCAGCTTTTCAAGCTCCTTCATTGTCTTTGGTGGGAGCGCTCCATACTTGCCAGCCCGGATGTCATCGGACGTAATGCCGTGGTCGATCTCTGCTTTTCGATTGGGTATACGGTCGAGCAATTGATCTATTGCCTCAATGGTCCGGGTGGTTTGAGACGTGTCGAGCCTAGGGCGCACGTCCCAGTCGCGACGAGAGTCGGACAGTCGACGGTCAGGGCGGTAGTCCCGGTCATGAAGGGTTTCAGGCAGTCGCCGGTCAGGGCGGTAGTCCCGGTCATGACGGGTTTCGGGCAGTCGCCGGTCAGGGCGGTAGTCCCGGTCATGACGGGTTTCGGGCAGTCGCCGGTCGGGGCGGTAGTCCCGGTCATGACGGGTTTCGGGCAGGTGACGGTCGAAGCGGTGATCTCGGTCACGATAGGGGGCGGGGCGTTCACGGTCGTGGCGGTACCCGCGATCCGGTCCGAACTCCGGACGATCCCAGTTTGCATTGTGGTCGCGATCGCGGCGGTGGTAATGGGGTTCGGCAAGCGGGCGGTGAGTATCGTGCCGGCCGTAGTGCTGGTCGCGGTTGTTTGGGAAGTAAGGCTCCCTGAAATAGGTTGAGGGGGTGTCGTTGACTCTAAACATATTGTGGGCCTTGTGTAAGAGGATAAGTGTGTGTTGCGAAGTGAGCGGGTTGTTATTGGGTACCGCCGGTTAGGTGGCGAGCAAAAGTTACGCCGGGCGAGTAAGTGCAACAAGGGGGCTTTTTTGAGGAATTGTAAGTGTGTGTCGGGTGCGCCTGGGAAATGTTGAACTTTATAAGTGATTTGCGGATTACAAGTTAAAACACATGCTTTAACTATTTGCGCGAGTGTGGGTTGAGGGTAGTTTTAGCCGGGCGTGTAGTTTTTGAAATGATAAATACAGCGTGCTTGAAATTTATATCAATAAGTCTCGCTTGCGTTGAATCAATCAAGCCATTTTTTTTGCGGGGCGGGCTTGATGTGTGCTGGGGCGGCGAACTCTTTTTTGCGGGGATGGTCCTTGGCGCCGGTTTTTGCCGTTAGCGGCATAACTCCGCCGTTTTTTCGACTCGCCTGGCGGGCACGATCCTTGAGCAAAATCCGGAAACCCCTGTGTTCATTGGGTTTTTACGCCGTTTTGAAAGTTGGTTCGCAAATTGCTTAAGCCTCCTCAGTACAGCGGTGGGCGGCAAGCGTCCGTCAGAAAGAGGAAAGAGCGTGGACAAGTACCTTTATGTGGCAATGACCGGCGCCAGCCAGAATGCTCTGGCGCAAAAGGCCCATGCCAACAACCTGGCGAACATTTCCACCAACGGTTTTCAACGTGACCTGGAACAGGCGCGTTCGATGCCGGTGTTCGGTGACAGCTTTCCGGCGCGGGCGTTTGCCATGACCGAACGGCCGGCCACCGACTTTGCTCCTGGCGCGATGATCGAGACCGGCCGCGACCTGGATGTGGCGGTCAACGGCGATGGCTGGATGGCGGTACAAACCCCCGACGGCGGCGAAGCCTACGTGCGCAGTGCCAGCATGAACGTGGATGCGTTGGGTGTGCTGCGGGCCGGCAACGGCATGCCGGTCATGGGCAACGGTGGCCCGATTGCCGTGCCGCCCCAGCAGAAAATCGAAGTGGGCGCCGACGGTACCGTCAGCATTCGCGCCATGGGTGAAGGCCCGCGGGTGATGGCTGAGGTTGACCGTATCAAGCTGGTCCAGCCCGACCCCAAGAATCTGAACAAGGGCCTGGACGGCACCATCCACACCAAGGATGGCCAGCCTGCCCAAGCCGACGCGAACGTGCGGTTGACCTCGGGTTTCCTGCAGGCGAGCAACGTGAACGCGGTTGAAGAAATGACGGCGGTACTGGCGCTTTCCAAGCAATTCGAGCTGCACATCAAGATGATGAACAGCGCTAAAGAAGACGACCAGGCCATGACCCGCGTTCTGTCGATGAGCTGATTGCGGCCTCGTTGAACCACTAATTTTGCAGCGCAGCGCCAACAAACAGGCGCACGAAGGAGAACAGCATGCTTCCGGCTCTATGGGTTGCCAAAACCGGTCTGTCCGCCCAGGACACCAACCTGACCACCATTTCCAACAACTTGGCGAACGTGTCCACCACGGGCTTCAAACGTGACCGTGCCGAGTTCCAGGACTTGCTTTATCAGATCAAGAAGCAGCCGGGCGCCCAGTCGACCCAGGACAGCGAGCTGCCGTCGGGCCTGCAATTGGGTACCGGTGTGCAGATCGTCGGCACCCAGAAGAACTTCAGCGCCGGTAACCTGCAACAGACCGGCCAGCCGCTGGACATGGCCATCAACGGCAAGGGCTTCTTCCAGATCCTTCAGCCAGACGGCACCACCACTTACACCCGTGACGGCACCTTCCACCTGGACGCCAACGGCCAGGTCGTGACCGCCAACGGTTTTGCCCTGGAGCCGGCCATCGTCGTGCCGAACAACGCCCAGACTTTCACCGTCGGCAACGACGGCACCGTGTCCATCACCGTTGCTGGCAACCCGGCCTCGCAAGTGATCGGCAACCTGCAGACCGCCGACTTCATCAACCCGGCCGGCCTGCAAGCTATCGGTAACAACCTGTTCCTCGAAACCGCTTCCAGCGGCGCGCCGCAAATCGGCACCCCGGGCCTGAACGGTTTCGGCACCACCCTGCAAAGCACCCTGGAAACCTCCAACGTGAGCACGGTTGAGGAGATGGTCAACATGATCACCACCCAGCGCGCCTACGAGATGAACTCCAAGGTGATTTCCACCGCCGACCAGATGCTTTCGTTCGTAACGCAGAATCTGTAATCAAGTCTATGGGGCGCCTTTTCTGGCGCCTGCAACACCGTGAGGTAAGGGTCATGAATCGCTATGTTTCTGTTCTGGCATTGAGTGGGATCGCCGTGCTCGCGGGCTGTGTCGCCCCGACGCCGAAACCCAATGACCCGTACTACGCACCGGTGTTGCCACGCACGCCGTTGCCGGCAGCGGCCAACAATGGCTCGATCTACCAGGCCGGTTTCGAACAGAACCTGTACAGCGACCGCAAGGCATTCCGGGTGGGTGACATCATCACCATCACCCTGAACGAGAAGACCCAGGCCAGCAAGAACGCCAACTCGCAGATCGACAAGACCAGCAAGACCGGCATTGGCCTGACCTCGCTGTTTGGCGCCGTGCCCAATACCAACAACCCGTTGGGCAGCGGTGACCTGAGCCTGAGCGCCGGCTACAGCGGCGACCGTGCCACCAACGGCAAGAGCGCGGCGGCGCAGGGCAACACCTTGACCGGTTCGATCACCGTGACCGTGGCCGATGTATTGCCCAACGGCATCATCGCGGTGCGCGGGGAAAAGTGGATGACCCTCAACACCGGCGACGAGCTGGTGCGCATCGCCGGCATGGTCCGCGCCGATGACATCGCCACCGACAACACCGTGCCGTCCACGCGGATTGCCGATGCGCGCATTACCTACTCGGGTACGGGTTCGTTTGCAGATGCGAGTCAGCCGGGCTGGTTCGACCGTTTCTTCCTTAGCCCGCTGTTCCCTTTCTAGGTGATCATCTTGAACCTCAAACAGCTGATGGCAGCGGCATTGCTGTTGTCCCTGAGCGCAGTCGCCCAGGCCGAGCGCCTGAAAGACATCGCCAGCATCTCGGGCGTGCGCTCCAACCAGTTGATCGGCTACGGCCTGGTGGTGGGGCTCAACGGTACGGGTGACCAAACCACCCAGACCCCGTTCACCTTGCAGACCTTCAACAACATGTTGTCGCAGTTCGGTATCAAGGTGCCGCCAGGTTCGGGCAACGTGCAGTTGAAAAACGTCGCCGCCGTGTCGATCAGTGCCGACCTGCCTGCGTTCTCCAAACCGGGGCAGGTGGTGGACATTACCGTGTCGTCCATCGGTAACTCCAAGAGCCTGCGTGGCGGCACCTTGCTGATGACGCCGCTCAAGGGTATCGACGGCAACGTCTATGCCATTGCCCAGGGCAACCTGGTGGTGGGGGGCTTTGACGCCGAGGGCCGTGACGGCTCGAAGATCACCGTCAACGTGCCGTCGGCCGGTCGTATTCCGGGCGGCGCCACCGTTGAGCGCACCGTGCCGAGCGGATTCAACCAGGGCAACAGCCTGACCCTGAACCTCAACCGTTCGGACTTCACCACCGCCAAGCGTGTGGTCGACAAGATCAACGACATGCTCGGCCCTGGCGTGGCGCAAGCCATCGACGGCGGTTCGATCCGCGTGACAGCGCCGTTGGACCCAAGCCAGCGTGTCGACTACCTGTCGATCCTGGAAAACCTTGAGGTCGACCCGGGCCAGGCAGTGGCCAAGGTCATTATCAACTCGCGTACCGGCACCATCGTGATCGGCCAGAACGTCAAGGTATCGCCGGCGGCGGTGACCCACGGCAGCCTGACGGTGACCATCACCGAAGACCCGATCGTCAGCCAGCCTGGCCCATTGTCCAACGGCCAGACTGCTGTAGTACCGCGTTCGCGGGTCAACGCCCAGCAAGAAGCCAAGCCGATGTTCAAGTTCGGCCCCGGCACCACCCTGGATGAGATTGTCCGTGCGGTGAACCAGGTGGGCGCAGCGCCCGGCGACTTGATGGCGATCCTTGAAGCCTTGAAACAGGCCGGCGCCCTGCAAGCCGACCTGATCGTGATCTAAGGCCATGGCTATGGATATGCGCAAAAGCGGGCTGACCAGCACGGCGGACTCGGGGTCTTACTCAGACCTGAACCGGTTGAACCAGCTCAAGGTCGGTGCCGACAAGAACAGCGATGCGAACATGCGCAAGGTGGCGCAGGAGTTCGAATCGTTGTTCTTGAGCGAGATGCTCAAGTCAGCGCGCTCGGCCACCGAAGCGCTGGGCAAGGACAACCCGCTGAACACCCCGGCGGCCAAGCAGTACCAGGAAATGTACGACCAGCAACTGGCGGTCTCGATGTCACGCGAAGGCGGCGGCATCGGCCTGGCTGACGTGCTGATGCGCCAGATGCAGAAGAACAAGCCGGTGGACCCTCAAGCGGCCACCTTGCAGGGCCCCGCAGCGGCGGAGCCGGCGAAGAAAGTCGATGTGCCGACCGCGATTGCGGCGGGCACCCAAGCCGAGGGCCCACTGGGCCGCTCCAACGGCCAGCGCCCGCTGTGGGCTTACCGCGTGGCGGTGCCCGAGGGTGGCGTGTCCCATTCCAACGATGTGGCGCTGATGAACCAGCGGCGTATCTCCTTGCCGAGCAAGCTGACCGATCGGCTGTTGGCCGGCATCGTGCCGAACACTGACGCCACCACGGTCAACAACGCCGCGCCGCTGCGTAACAGTGCGGCAGCCGACAACGTGATCAACAGTGCCGCGCGCGGGTTTGCCGTCGCGCCAAAAGGCCAGATGCAGGTCTACGGCCGCGCCATTGCCCAGCCACCGCTGGCGCCGGCGAAGAAGGCGTTCAGTTCGCAGGACGAATTCGTCGCCACCATGTTGCCGATGGCCAAGGCCGCGGCGGCGCGTATCGGCGTCGATCCGAAGTACCTGGTGGCCCAGGCGGCCCTGGAAACCGGTTGGGGTAAATCGGTGATGCGTGCCGAAGATGGCAGCAGCAGCCACAACCTGTTCGGCATCAAGGCCGGGCAGAGCTGGCAGGGCGGTCAGGCGCGTGCGATCACCAGCGAGTTTCGCGATGGGGCGATGGTCAAGGAGACGGCGCAGTTCCGTTCCTACAACTCCTATCAGGACAGCTTCCACGACTTGGTGACGTTGCTGCAAAGCAATGATCGCTATAAAGAAGTTGTGAAATCGGCCGACAACCCGGAACAGTTTGTACGCGAGTTGCAAAAAGCCGGTTATGCAACCGACCCGGACTACGCCAGCAAGATTTCGCAGATCGCAAAAACGATGAACAGCTACCAGAACTACGCTGCCGCGGGCGCATCCACTCATTTATAAGGTCTGAATCATGAGTTTGCTCAATATCGGGATGTCGGGGCTCAACGCCGCTCAAGGATCGCTGTCGGTCCTGAGTAACAACATTGCCAACGTCAACACCCCGGGATACTCGCGTCAGCAGACCACCCAGAACACCAGTGCGTCGAACCAGTACGGCGGTGTCTACATCGGCAGCGGTACGACCCTGGCGGACGTGCGCCGCATTTATAACGATTTCCTCGGCGCTGCCTACCAGAGCAGCACCGCGCTCAACAGCGACGCCACCGCTTATGCGGGCCAGGCCGCTGCGGTCGACAAGACCCTGTCGGACAAGTCCACCGGCATGTCCCCGGCCCTCAGTGCGTTTTTCTCGGCGCTGCAAACGTCCGCCGCCAACCCTTCGGACATTTCCGCCCGGCAATTGCTGTTGACCAGCGCGCAGACCTTGAGCAACCGTTTTAACTCGATTTCCACGCAGTTGACCCAGCAGAAAGAAACGATCAACAGCCAACTCAAGACCATGAGCGATCAGGTCAACTCGCTGACGTCGTCGATTGCCTCGCTGAACAACCAGATTGCTCAGGCGAGCGGCACCTCCAACAGTGCGCCGAACAACTTGCTGGATGCGCGCAACGAAGCGGTGCGCTCGCTCAATGAGTTGATCGGCGTGACAGCCACCGAGAAAAACGGCCAACTGAGCATCACCACCGGTACCGGTCAGTCGCTGGTCGAGGGTGGCATTTCCAACCCGATTTCGGCGGTTCCGAGCAAGACCGACAACAGCCAGTACACCATTCAGCTGAACATGGGCGACACCGCAATGGACATCGGTTCGGTGGTCACCGGTGGCAGCATTGGCGGCCTGTTGCGTTATCGCAGTGACGTGCTGATGCCGGCGATCAACGACTTGGGCCGCATCGCCATTGCCACTGCTGACACCGTCAACCGCCAACTGGGCCAGGGCCTGGACCTGAACAGTGACTTCGGCAGTTCGCTGTTCGGTGATATCAACAGTGCGGCAGCGATCTCCCAGCGCAGCCAGGCGGCCGCGGGTAACAGCGCAGGCTCCGGCAACCTGAATGTGACGATTGCCGACAGCAGCAAGCTGTCGACCTTTGACTACAAGGTCACCTTCACCAGCGCCAACCAGTACAACGTCGTGCGTTCCGACGGCAAGGCCATGGGCTCGTTCGACACCACCACCACGCCGCCACCGGTGATTGACGGTTTCACCCTGGCGCTCAACAGCGGCGGGCCTGTGGCGGCCGGTGACAGCTTCAAGGTCAGTCCGACGGCCACCGGGGCCAGCAATATCAGCGTTGAGCTCAAGGACCCGAACAAAATCGCGTACGCCGGGGCACTGGCCGGCAACGCCAGCAAGACCAACACCGGCACGGGCACGTTCACGCCGCCGACCTTGACGCTGCCGATCGATATCAACGGTGGCGCTGATACCGCGCAGTTGCGCACCGGGATCGAAAACTCGATGCCGGTGAAGATGGTCTACGGCGACGTGGCTGCCGATGGTACGCAGTCGTACAAGATCAGCGACGCCCAGGGCAACCCGATCGGTACCGGCAGCATCATCCCGGGGCAGGCCAACAAGATCACCATCAACGTGCCGATGCGTGATGCGTCCGGCGCGCTGATCCCGGGCAAGAGCTTCAGTTTCGATACCTCGGTGGGCGGTTCGCCGGCCAAGGACGACAGCACCACCTTCTCGTTCAACAGCGGCGCCACGTCCGATGGCCGTAACGCCCAGGAGTTGCTGGGGTTGCAGACCAAGGCGACCGTGGGCGCAGTGGATGGCAATGCGGGCATGAGCCTCGTCAGCGCCAACAGCCGACTGGTGTCGCAGGTGGGCTCCAAGGCGGCCCAGGCCAACACCGACAGCACGGCCACCGGCGCGTTGCTGGCGGCGAACAAGGCGGCCAGCAACTCCGTATCCCAGGTGAACCTGGATGAGGAGGCGGGCGACATGATCAAGTTCCAGCAGTACTACACCGCGTCGTCGCAGATCATCAAAGCCGCGCAAGAAACCTTCAGCACACTGATCAACGCCCTTTAAAGGAGTCTGGAACGATGCGTATCTCTACAGAGCAATATTTCAGCACCAGCTCCAGCGATTATCAGAAGAACTATTCTGGCGTGGTCGCGGCCCAGAACCAGGCGACGACCGGCGTGCGTGTACAGACCGCCGCGGACGATCCTGTGGCGGCCGCTCAGTTGCTGTTGCTGCAGCAGCAAAAAGACATGTTGGGCCAGTACACCGGCAACATCACCAGCCTGCAAAACTCGCTGACCAACGAAGAGAGCGTGCTGCAGAGCATCAATACCGCCATGCAGACTGCGCAGGGCCTGGCGTTGCAAGCCGGTAACATGCAGCTCAGCAATGATGACCGCAAGGCAATCGCCGCCCAGGTCGGCGCGATTGAGGATCAGGTGTTGGGCTTGCTCAACTCCAAGGATTCCAACGGCAACTACATGTTCTCGGGCACGAAGACCGATACGCCGCCGTACACCCGCAACAATGACGGCACCTACAGCTATCAGGGTGATGAGACGCCGCTGAGCCTGCAAGTGGGCAGCAACCTGTCGATCACCGCAGGCGACACCGGCAAGACGTTGCTGGAGAGTTCTACCAACGCCGGTCGCACCCAGGCGACGGTGATTCCGCCCACGGTCAATGACGGCAAGGTCTCGATCTCGGCGGGCCTGGTCACCTCCGGCACGGCCTACACCAAGAATTTTGCCGATGGCCAGCCTTACAAGCTGACCTTCGCCAGCAGCACCCAATACAGCGTCACCGACAAAGACGGCAACGACGTGACCTCCGAGATCACCGGCAACGGTACGTTCGATGCCACCAAAGAGGGCGCTTCCAGCGTCAACCTGCGTGGGGTCAAGTTCGATATCACCCTGAACCTGGGGTCGAATGTCTCGACGGGCGCGCCTTCCGATGCCTTGGTGGCGGGCAGGGAATTCACGCTGGAAAGCAAGCCGGACAGCTTCAGCGTCTCGCGCACGGCCAGCAATGCGTCGACGGCGCAGTTGACCGGTGGCAGCGTCACGGACCAGGCGGCGTACTCCAGCACCTTCCCGAACTCGGGCGCGGTCATCAAGTTCACCAGCGGCACCGATTACCAGGTGTTCGCCCAGCCCTACAGCGCCAACAGCAAAGCGATTGCCAGCGGCACCATCGCGGCGGGCGCGACGTCGATCACCACGGCCGGCGTCACCTTCGGCATCAGCGGCACGCCGGGGGCGGGCGACCAATTCTCGGTCAGCGCCACCAGCAACAAGAACATGAATGCCCTGGATACCCTGGGCAATTTGCGCAAAGCCCTGCTGACACCGGCCGATGGCGATCAGGTTGCCAAGAACAACCTCAAGGATGTGTTGAACACCTCCGTCGCCAACCTGGGTAACGCCACGGCGCAGATCGACCAGGTACGCGGCTCGATCGGGGCGCGGCAGAACGCCCTGGATGTCCAAAGCCAGGAGAACACCAGCCTGGGTCTGGCCAACACCTCCACCATGTCGTCACTGGCGAACGTGGACATGGGGCAGGCGGCTATCGACCTGACCTTGCAGCAAACCATGCTGCAAGCCTCGCAACTGGCCTTTGTGAAAATCTCCCAGCTGAGCCTGTTCAGCCGCATGTAAAGGGCGCAAAACCAAACGGCCCACCCTGGCGACAGGGTGGGCCGTTGTCGTTTCTGGCGCCAGGAATGTTGCAGGGTTTTGCATAAAGCGCACAAAATTGAGTGACCTGTGAGTCATAAAGCGCATCTTCACTGTATCGTGTGAAAAGGATAAGTCGTCACAGGGTCCTTGCGGGGCGGCTTTCAGCGAGATTTTTACGGGGTTATCCCCTTTATTGTCAGCATCCCCGGCGTAGCCCGAGGGGTGTTCTCCAGCTATTTAGTATTGGGAAGCCACAATGATTGGCATAAAAAGCATCGCCAGTTACGTGCCGGCAGACGGGGTCGACAACTACGCCCAGGGTGCCAAATTCGCCAAGGATGAAGAATTCATCATCGGCAAGATCGGTTCGGCGTTCCTGCCGCGCAAGGATGCTGCGCAGGAAACCTCCGATCTGTGCGTCGAGGCGGTCAACGCCTTGTTTGCCAACAACCCGGAGTTGAAGCGCGAGTCCATCGACGCCGTGATCGTCGTGACCCAGAACGGTGATGAAGAAGGCTTGCCGCATACCGCTGCCATCGTTCAGGACAAGCTGGGCCTGCCGACCCACGTGGCCGCGTTCGATATCTCCCTGGGCTGCTCCGGCTACGTCTACGGGATCTACGCGATGAAGGGCTTCATGGAAGCCACCGGCCTGAAAAACGGCCTGCTGATCACCGCAGACCCGTACTCCAAGATCGTCGATCCGGAAGACCGCAACACCACCATGCTCTTTGGCGATGCCGCCACCGCCACCTGGATGGGCGAAGACGCGCCGTGGTTGCTCGGCAAATCGAAGTTTGGCACCGACGGTTCCGGCGCGCCGCACTTGAAGGTCAGCGATGGTGTGTTTTTCATGAACGGCCGCCAGGTGTTCAACTTTGCCTTGCTCAAGGTGCCGGCACATTTGCACGAGCTGCTCAATGAGTCGGACCTCAAGGCTGATGAGATCGACGCGTTCTGCATCCACCAGGGCAGTGCGGCGATTGTCGACGCCGTGGCCCGACGTTTTGAAGAAGCGCCGGTGGAGAAGTTCATCAAGGACATGGTCGAGACCGGCAACACCGTGTCGTCGAGCATTCCACTGCTGCTGGAAAAGCACATGATGGACGCCGACTGGAAGCGCGTGGCAATCAGCGGATTTGGCGTGGGCCTGTCGTGGGGTTCGGCGATTCTCTATCGCCCGTGATGCCCAAAGCGTGCCGCATACAAAAACGCCCATGATTGAAAAATCATGGGCGTTTTTTATTTGGCGCCAGAAAACCCAGCAATTGCGGGGGTTTGGGCTATCGTAAATGCTTGAATTACAAGGGGTGGCACGGTGCTAGTAAAAATATTCAAAAAAGTCCTCAAGCAACGTGCATTCACGACGATAACTATTACGAAGGTTCTCTAGGCCACACCCGGCGGTTGCCAGGGCCGGAAGCCGCAGTACACCACCCACGAGGATTTCGTCATGGCATTAACAGTAAACACTAACCTTGCTTCGTTGACCGTTCAGAACAACCTGAACAAGGCCTCCGGCGCACTGCAAACTTCCATGCAGCGTCTGTCTTCCGGCCTGCGTATCAACAGCGCCAAAGACGATGCGGCCGGCCTGCAAATCTCCAACCGTCTGACCAGCCAGATCAACGGCCTGGGCGTTGCGATCAAAAACGCCAACGACGGTAGCTCGATTGCTCAGACCGCTGAAGGCGCCATGCAGCAGTCCACCAACATCCTGCAAAGCATGCGTACCCTGGCTCTGCAATCGGCCAACGGCTCGCCAAGCGCTGAAGACCGTAAGTCGAACCAAGCTCAATACGCAGCACTGACTGCTGAATTGACCCGTATCGCTACCACCACCACCTTCGGTGGCAAGAACCTGCTGGACGGTTCTTTCGGTACTACTTCCTTCCAGGTCGGCGCCAACGCCAACCAGACTATCGACATGAGCATCGGTAACGTTGCAGCCAACAACATTGGTTCGCAGCAACTGAAGAGCCAAGGCCTTACTCCAAGCGCAACGGGCGTTGCTGGCGGCGCGATCGCTGTTACCGGCGGTGGCCAATCGAAGAGCGTGACCATCGCTGCTGGCGCTTCGGCCAAGCAGATCGCTGCTCAGATGAACGGCGCTGTAGGCGGCCTGGCTGCTACTGCCAGCACCACTGCTCAGTTCACCGTTGACTCGGCTGCCATCGCTGCTGCAACCCCAGCAAGCGCCAACTTCACCCTGCAAGTCGGCAGCGGTACCGCAGTGCAGTTCACCGGCGTGACCAGCACTTCGGACCTGGCTGACCAGCTGAAGTCCAACGCTGCCAAACTGGGCATCAGCGTTAACTACGATTCGACCACTCAAGCGCTGTCGGTCAAGTCCGACACCGGTGAGAACCTGACCTTCAACGCTGGCGACGCCGGTGCTATCGCAGGCGTCAAGGTTGCTACTCTGGACGGTACTGGTACCGCGGGTACTGCTGTTGCTCTGGCTGCTACTGCCATCATCGCTACCGGTGCAGTTTCCCTGAACTCCTCCAGCAGCTACTCCCTGAGCGGCGCCGGTGTGACGGGCCTGTTCGCAGCAACTGGTACTGCTGCCAACTCCACCAAAACCACCGTTAACAACACCGACATCACCACTGCTGCCAACGCACAGAACTCGATCGACGTGATCACTCAAGCGATCTCCGACATCGACTCCCAGCGTGCTGGCCTGGGTGCTGTTCAAAACCGTTTCGACAACACCGTTGCCAACCTGCAGAGCATTGCAGACAACTCCAGCGCCGCTCGCGGTCAGATCCAGGACGTTGACTACGCTGCTGAAACTGCTCAGCTGACCAAGCAACAAACCCTGCAACAGGCTTCCACTGCGATCCTGTCCCAGGCCAACCAACTGCCGTCCGCTGTACTGAAGCTGCTTCAGTAATAGCCATCGGTAGATGAATGACGGAAGGGCGCGTTTACGTGCCCTTTTGTCTTTTGCGTGATGAGGAGATTGGACATGGACATGAGTGTGAAGTTGAACCTGTCTTATCCTGCAGTGGCGCCGCAGAGCGCACCTGCTCCCGTGAGCAATGACCCGCAGAAGGCCAAGGTCGATCCTGTGCCTGTGGCGGCTCAAACCCAGCAAGACTCGAAACCGTCCGACCTTGAACAGGCGGTCACGGATATTCGCAAATTCGTTCAGGCTGCCCAGCGCAACCTGGACTTTTCGATTGATGACTCCACCCATCAGGTGGTGGTCAAGGTGATTGCGACCGAAAGCGGCGAGGTGATCCGTCAGATCCCTTCGGAAACCGCCTTGAAACTCGCACAAAGCCTTCATGATGCCAGCAGCTTGTTATTTGACGCCAAAGTCTGAGCTGGCATGAATTTTGTTGCTGTAGCTGCTTTAGGCGTCGTTCGTCAATAAAGCGCCAGCCCCGGATCAGGAGAAAACATCATGGGTGACATATCCATCAGCGGCCCGGTAACGGGCATTGATACCCAGTCGATCGTGACCGCCTTGGTGAACGCTGAGCAGGCGCCGAAGCAATCGCAGATCAACAAGCAGACGCAGACGCAGACCGCCCAGCTATCCTCGATCGGAAAGATTCAAGCGGCACTCGATGCGTTCCGCGGCGCCATGGACAACATGGCCAAGGACGCCAGTATTGGCGGCCTGACGGCGACGACTTCGGATAACAACGTTTCCACGGTTACTCTGGGCGCCGGCGCTTCGGCCGGTAGCTACCTGTTGGTCGTGAATCAGTTGGCAACGGCCTCAAAGATCTCCACGCAGAATTATGCCGCTGGGGCCAAGAGTGTCGTCAACAGCGGTACTACCGCAACGACCCTGGAAATTTCCCAGTCGGGTAAAAGCTACGGGGTCAGTGTTGCGCCGGGTGCCACGCTGCAACAGGTGCGTGACTCGATCAACGCGCAGTACAGCAGCGCAGGCCTGAGTGCCAACATCCTGACTGACTCCAACGGTTCACGTCTGGTTGTGACGTCGACCAACACCGGTGCCGGTACAGACATTACCCTGGGCGGCAACAGCGGCCTTCAAGCCAATACCTCGGTCGTCGGCGGCCCGCCGGTCAATGCCAAGTACACCATTGACGGTGCGGCGCAGGAATCCAAGAGTAATACCCTGAGCGACGCGATCTCCGGCGTGAGTATCAAGCTGACGGCGTTGTCGCCGTTGCCGTCGGGCGTTAATGACCCAAGTGCTGCTCGTACGGCCTCAACCATCACCGTCACCCGCAGTAACGACACGCTCAAAAGCTCGGTAAAAGGTTTTGTCGACACCTATAACGCCTTGATGACGGCGATCGGGACCGAGACCAAAGTCACCACAAACGCGGACGGCAGCACGACGCCCTCTGCACTGACCGGCGACGCCACCATGCGCTCGTTGCAGCAGGCGCTGCGCAGTGAGCTGAACGCAATGGGTGGTTCGGGCACGTTGAAGTCCCTGGCTCAATTTGGTGTGAACACCGACTCGACCACCGGCAAGCTGAGCATCGACGACAAAATATTTGGTGCCGCCATTCTCACCAACCCCACCGACATCGGCGGGATCTTCAACGGTGACACGGGCCTGTTGGCGCGCATGAAGTCGGCGACCGACAGCTACGCGTTGAGCAACACCGGCGTGCTGGCTTCGCGCTCGACGACGCTGACCAACAACCTCAAGGATCTGCAAACCCAGCAGGACGACCTGACCGCGCGCATGGCTGCTCTGAAAACCAGCCTGACCGCCAAATACACCACGATGAACAACCTGGTGGCTCAGCTCACCAACCAGCGCTCCAGCGTCATGACCACGCTCAACGCGCTGAACAAGAGCAATTCGGACAGTTGATCCGCCATGAAGCCGCCCGGTGATTCTGCGCCGGGCGCGGCCTTCAGCAGATCGACGGGTTAAAGTTTTTTGTGAGCCCGTCGACATATTAGTCAGAGCCCATCCAATTTTGCTGTTGCCTGTCACGAGGTAGAAACATGAATCCCATGCGAGCCCTTCGCCAATACCAGAAGGTCAATTCCCACGCCCAGGTCTCCGAGGCGAGCCCGCACCGTCTGGTCCAGATGTTGATGGAAGGTGCACTGGATCGCATGGCGCAGGCCAAGGGTGCCATGGCTCGTGGTGATATCGCGCAAAAGGGTCTGCTGCTGGGCAAGGCGATCGACATCCTGATCGGCCTGCGTGACGGCCTCAACCCGGAAAAGACCGATGATCCGGCGGCGTTGCAGCAGTTGGATAACCTGTATGCCTACATGACCACGCGCCTGCTGGAAGCCAACAGCAAAAGCGATGTTGCCATGATTGACGAAGTTGCCGGCCTGATGATTACGCTCAAGGAAGGCTGGGACGGTATTGCACCACTGTAGGCCTGTCGGCCTGAGGATCATGTTATGAGCCACGCCCTGCAACGGATTGACGAGACCCGCGAAGCGTTGGTCGACGCCTTGGCCCAACGTAACTGGGATGCGATCGGCGAACTGGATATGGGCTGTCGTGCAGTGATCGACGAAGCACTGGCCAATGCGCCGGTGGACGAGGATGCCCTGCGGGAAAAGCTGGAAAGCCTGCTGGCGGTTTATCAGCAGTTGCTTGAAGTGACGACCGGCGAGCGCCAGGCGATTTTCGAAGAGATGTCGCAGATCAATCGAGCGGAAAGTGCGTCAAAGGTTTACCATCTGTTCGGCTGAACTGGCTCAGTTAATCCGAATGCGCGTCATAAATTTGACTGCGAGCGATTTTTTGACTTAACTAGTGCTGTTTTCAGATTTCAGACGGTTGTAACGCAGAAAATGCCTACGGCCATCTAGATTGCCCCTACTCGAGGGCATTTGAGTTAACTAGGGAAGTTGCTATTGCATGTGGCGTGAAACCAAAATTCTGCTGATTGATGACGATAGCGTCCGCCGCCGCGATTTAGCGGTGATTTTAAATTTTCTCGGTGAAGAAAATTTACCCTGCGGTAGCCATGATTGGCAGCAGGCGGTCAGCTCATTGTCGTCGAGCCGTGAAATCATTTGTGTGCTGATCGGGACGGTAAACGCTCCTGGCGCAGTTCTGGGCCTGTTAAAGACACTGTCGACCTGGGATGAGTTCCTTCCGGTGTTGCTGATGGGCGATATTTCTTCCATCGACCTGCCGGAAGACCAGCGCCGCCGCGTGCTTTCCACCCTGGAAATGCCGCCCAGCTACAGCAAATTGCTCGACTCCCTGCACCGTGCCCAGGTCTATCGCGAGATGTACGACCAGGCCCGCGAGCGTGGACGTCACCGCGAACCCAACCTGTTCCGCAGCCTTGTCGGCACCAGCCGTGCGATCCAGCACGTGCGCCAGATGATGCAGCAAGTGGCCGACACCGACGCCAGCGTGCTGATCCTCGGCGAGTCTGGCACCGGCAAGGAAGTGGTTGCGCGCAACCTGCACTACCACTCCAAGCGTCGCGACGGGCCTTTTGTGCCGGTCAACTGCGGCGCGATCCCGGCGGAGCTGCTCGAAAGCGAACTGTTCGGCCACGAGAAGGGCGCCTTCACCGGGGCGATCACCAGCCGTGCCGGGCGTTTCGAGCTGGCCAACGGCGGCACGCTGTTCCTTGATGAAATCGGCGACATGCCGCTGCCGATGCAGGTCAAGCTGTTGCGCGTGCTGCAAGAGCGTACCTTCGAGCGCGTGGGCAGCAACAAGACCCAGAGCGTCGACGTGCGCATCATCGCGGCCACCCACAAGAACCTCGAAAGCATGATCGAGGTGGGCAGTTTCCGCGAAGATCTGTACTACCGCCTCAACGTGTTCCCGATCGAAATGGCGCCGCTGCGTGAACGTGTCGAAGACATCCCGCTGCTGATGAACGAACTGATCTCGCGCATGGAACACGAAAAGCGCGGTTCGATCCGTTTCAACTCCGCCGCCATCATGTCCCTGTGCCGTCACGGCTGGCCGGGCAACGTCCGCGAGCTGGCCAACCTGGTGGAGCGCATGGCGATCATGCACCCCTACGGTGTGATCGGCGTGGTCGAGTTGCCGAAGAAATTCCGTTACGTCGACGACGAAGACGAGCAACTGGTCGACAGCCTGCGCAGCGACATGGAAGAGCGCGTGGCCATCAACGGCCATACGCCGGACTTCGGTTCCACCGCCATGCTGCCGCCCGAAGGCCTGGACCTGAAGGACTACCTCGGCAACCTGGAACAAGGCCTGATTCAACAGGCCCTGGACGACGCCAACGGCATTGTCGCCCGTGCCGCCGAGCGCCTGCGCATCCGTCGAACCACCTTGGTGGAGAAGATGCGCAAGTACGGCATGAGCCGCAAAGAAGGTGATGAACAGGCGGATGATTGACGCCTGTTTTCCAAGCCGCTGATTCGTCAGCGGTTTTTTTTCGGCACAAGTATTGCTACAGCCCTCGCAACGTTCCGTTTAACTGACGGTCAGCCAAGCGAGAGAGCATGATGCCCCACGCCGCCCAACACTCTTCCAGCCCTGCTATCGCGGGGCTCGTTCCGTCCGTAGAGCAGCAAAGCCGGCAAGGCCTGGAACAGGCCTTTTCGCTGTTCAACCAGATGTCGAGCCAATTGACTGACTCCTACAGCCTGTTGGAAGCCCGGGTTTCCGAGCTCAAGGGTGAACTGGCGGTGGTCAGCGCCCAGCGCATGGAAGAGCTGGCCGAGAAAGAGCGCCTGGCCAACCGTCTGCAGAACCTGTTGTCGTTGTTGCCCGGTGGCGTGATTGTCATCGACGACCAAGGCCGTGTACGCGAAGCCAACCCGGCCGCCTGCGACATGCTTGGCCTGCCGCTGGAAGGCGAGCTGTGGCGCCACGTGATCGCACGCTGCTTTGCCCCGCGCGAAGACGACGGCCATGAAATCTCCCTCAAGGACGGGCGCCGCCTGTCTATAGCCACCCGTTCCCTGGACGCCGAGCCTGGCCAACTGGTGTTGCTCAACGACCTGACTGAAACCCGTCACCTCCAGGACCAGCTGGCGCGCCATGAGCGCTTGTCGTCGCTGGGCCGGATGGTCGCTTCTTTGGCGCATCAGATCCGCACGCCGCTGTCGGCCGCGTTGATCTACGCCAGTCATTTGACTGATGAGCAACTGCCGCCCGCCACCCACCAGCGCTTTGCCGGCCGCCTCAAGGAGCGCCTGCATGAGTTGGAGCATCAGGTGCGCGACATGCTGGTGTTTGCCCGAGGCGAATTGCCGCTGACCGACCGTGTCACTCCAGTCGAATTGATGCAGTCGTTGCAGGCCGCCGCCGCCACCCACATCCAGGAGGTCAGCGTGCGTTGGCAGTGCGACAGCCACCTCGGCGAACTGCTGTGCAATCGCGACACGTTGGTCGGCGCGCTGCTCAACCTGATCGAAAACGCCACCCAGGCCAGCGGCCCGGGCGCGCGCCTCAAGGTGCACCTGTATACCCGCGAGCAAACGCTGCGCCTGTGCATCAGTGACAGCGGCAGCGGCATTGACCCGGTGGTCCTGCAGCGCTTGGGCGAACCGTTTTTCACCACCAAGACCAACGGCACCGGCCTCGGCCTGACCGTGGTCAAGGCGGTGGCGCGTGCCCATCAGGGAGAATTGCAGCTGCATTCCCGATTGGGGCGTGGCACCTGTGCATTGATGACCTTGCCGCTGTTTTCAGGCGCGGCAAGCGCGGAGTAAAGGAATATGGCTATCAAGGTTTTGTTGGTGGAAGATGATCGCGCCCTGCGTGAAGCATTGGCTGACACGCTGCTGTTGGCGGGCCATGACTACCGGGCGGTCGGTTCTGCCGAAGAAGCCTTGGAGGCTGTCGAGCAAGAGTCCTTCAGCTTGGTGGTCAGCGACGTGAACATGCCGGGCATGGACGGTCACCAGTTGCTCGGCCTGTTGCGGGCGCGCCAGCCACAGCTGCCGGTGTTGCTGATGACCGCCCACGGTGCGGTGGAGCGGGCAGTGGACGCCATGCGCCAAGGCGCCGCCGATTACCTGGTCAAGCCGTTCGAGCCCAAAGCCTTGATCGAGCTGGTAGCCCGCCACGCGCTCGGCGTGGTGCCGGCCGTCGAGGGCGAAGGCCCGATTGCTTTCGAACCGGCCAGTGCGCAACTGCTGGAGCTGGCGGCCCGCGTGGCCCGCAGTGATTCCACCGTGCTGATTTCCGGTGAGTCCGGCACCGGCAAGGAAGTGCTGGCGCGTTATATCCACCAGCAGTCCAGCCGCGCCAAACAACCGTTCATCGCGATCAACTGCGCGGCCATCCCCGACAACATGCTCGAAGCCACGCTATTCGGTCACGAGAAGGGCTCGTTCACCGGCGCCATCGCGGCCCAGGCCGGCAAGTTCGAACAGGCCGACGGCGGCACCATCCTGCTCGACGAAATTTCTGAAATGCCCCTGGGTCTGCAAGCCAAGCTGCTGCGCGTGTTGCAAGAGCGTGAAGTGGAGCGTGTGGGCGCGCGCAAGCCGATCCAGTTGGACATCCGCGTGGTCGCCACCACCAACCGCGATCTGGCGGGGGAAGTGGCGGCGGGGCGCTTCCGCGAAGATTTGTTCTACCGCCTCTCGGTATTTCCCCTGGCCTGGCGCCCGTTGCGCGAGCGTCCGGCCGATATCATTCCGTTGGCCGAGCGCCTGCTGAACAACCACGTCAAAAAAATGAAGCACGCCCAGGCGCGGCTGTCGGCCGAAGCCCAGGCATGCCTGATCGGCTACCCGTGGCCGGGCAACGTGCGCGAACTGGACAATGCGATCCAGCGCGCACTGATTCTGCAGCAGGGCGGGTTGATCCAGCCCCAGGACTTCTGCCTGGCCATGGGCAGTGGCGCTGCACCGTTGCCGAGCCTGGCGCCTGCGCCGGTCGTCGCCGAAGCCGAGTCTGCCGGTGCCTTGGGGGATGACCTGCGGCGCCGTGAATTCCAGATGATCATCGACACCCTGCGTTCCGAGCGCGGCCGCCGTAAAGAAGCGGCCGAACGCCTGGGCATCAGCCCGCGCACCTTGCGCTACAAGCTGGCGCAGATGCGCGATGCGGGGATGGACGTGGAAGCCTACCTTTTCGCCACCTGACAAAAAGTTAGGCCGACAGGGTTTGTCGCCTTTTCTTACGAGTCGCCACGGATCTGGCACCCTTGTTGCTACCACCCCAGTAACCGCTGCGTAGTGTCAAAAAATTGCGGGTCGTCGGAGAGAGAAGGTCATGAGCCAGGGTATTGAGTTCAATCGGTTGATGTTGGATATGCGCTCCATGCAAATGGATGCCATGGCTCAACCGAAATCCGTCGCGCCAGCGCCGGAATTGGGCCAAAGCAGTTTTGCCGACATGCTCGGTCAGGCAATCAACAAAGTCAGTGACACCCAGCAAGCTTCCAGTCAGTTGGCCACCGCCTTCGAGATCGGCAAGAGCGGCGTGGACCTCACCGATGTGATGGTCGCTTCGCAAAAGGCCAGCGTCTCTTTCCAGGCGTTGACGCAAGTGCGTAACAAGCTGGTTCAGGCTTATCAAGACATCATGCAGATGCCGGTTTAAGGACGAGATTTAAGTCATGGCAGAAGCAGTCGTGGACAACGCACCCGCCAAGGCAGACGGCAAGCCGCCGCTGTTTGGCCTGTCGTTCCTGGAAAACCTCTCCGAAATGACCATGTTGCGTCAGGTGGGCCTGATGGTCGGCCTGGCAGCCAGCGTGGCGATTGGTTTTGCCGTGGTGTTGTGGTCGCAACAACCCGATTACCGGCCGCTGTACGGCAGCCTGGCGGGCATGGATTCCAAGCAGATCATGGAAACCCTCGCCGCCGCCGACATCGCCTACACCGTAGAACCCAATTCTGGCGCGTTGCTGGTCAAGGCCGACGACGTGGCCCGTGCGCGCATGAAGCTGGCCGCTGCGGGCGTGACACCGTCCGATGCCAACATCGGCTTTGAAATCCTCGACAAGGACCAGGGCCTGGGGACCAGCCAGTTCATGGAAGCCACACGCTACCGTCGTGGCCTGGAAGGCGAACTGGCGCGCACCATCTCCAGCCTCAACAACGTCAAGGGCGCCCGCGTGCACCTGGCGATTCCGAAAAGCTCGGTGTTCGTGCGTGACGAACGCAAGCCAAGCGCCTCGGTGTTGGTCGAGCTGTTTGCCGGCCGCTCCCTGGAGCCTGGCCAGGTCCTGGCGATCATCAACCTGGTCGCCACCAGCGTACCGGAGTTGAGCAAGTCGCAAATTACCGTGGTGGACCAGAAGGGCAACCTGCTGTCCGACCAGGCCGAGAACTCTGCACTGACCCAGGCCGGCAAGCAGTTCGACTACAGCCGCCGCATGGAAAGCATGCTCACCCAGCGTGTGCACAACATCCTGCAACCGGTGCTGGGCAATGACCGCTACAAAGCCGAAGTGTCCGCCGACGTGGACTTCAGCGCGGTCGAGTCGACCTCTGAACAGTTCAACCCCGACCAGCCAGCCCTGCGCAGCGAGCAGTCGACCAACGAACAACGCACCGCCAGCAATGGCCCGCAAGGTGTGCCGGGCGCCCTGAGCAACCAGCCGCCGTCGCCGGCTTCGGCGCCGCAGACTACCGGTGGCGCCACCGCTTCGGCCGGTGCGGTACAGCCTGGCCAGCCACTGCTGGACGCCAACGGTCAGCAGATCATGGACCCGGCCACCGGCCAGCCAATGCTCGCGCCGTACCCGTCGGACAAGCGTAACCAGTCGACCAAGAACTTCGAACTCGACCGTTCCATCAGCCACACCAAGCAGCAACAGGGCCGTATCAATCGCCTATCGGTGTCGGTGGTGGTCGATGACCAGGTCAAGGTCAACCCGGCTGACGGCGCTGTTACCCGTGCGCCGTGGAGTGCCGATGAATTGGCGCGCTTCACCCGCCTGGTGCAGGACGCCGTCGGTTTCGACGCCAGCCGTGGTGACAGCGTCAGCGTAATCAACATGCCGTTCTCCGCCGAGCGTGGCGAAGTGATCGCCGACCCGGCGTTTTACACCCAGCCGTGGTTCTGGGACATCGTCAAGCAAGTGCTGGGTGTGTTGTTCATCCTGGTGCTGGTGTTCGGTGTGCTGCGCCCGGTGCTCAACAACATCACCGGCAATGGCAAGAAACAGCTTGCCCTGGCAGGTGGCGACGTTGAGTTGGGTGGCATGGGCGGCCTGGATGGCGAACTGGCCAACGATCGCGTCAGCCTCGGCGGCCCGCAAAGCATCCTGTTGCCAAGCCCGAGCGAAGGCTATGACGCTCAGCTGAACGCAATCAAGAGTCTGGTGGCAGAAGACCCGGGCCGTGTGGCCCAGGTCGTGAAAGAGTGGATCAACGCAGATGAGTGATAATCGAGCCGCTGTTGCCAAGCTCACCAAGGTCGACAAAGCCGCTGTATTGCTGCTGTCCCTGGGTGAAACCGACGCCGCCCAAGTGCTGCGCCACATGGGCCCCAAAGAGGTTCAACGGGTGGGCGTGGCCATGGCGCAGATGCGCAATGTGCACCGCGAGCAAGTCGAGCAGGTGATGAGCGAGTTCGTCGAGATCGTCGGCGACCAGACCAGCCTGGGCGTCGGCTCCGACAGCTACATCCGCAAGATGCTCACCTCGGCCCTGGGTGAAGACAAGGCCAACGGCCTGATCGACCGCATTCTGCTGGGTGGCAACACCAGCGGCCTGGACAGCCTCAAGTGGATGGAACCGCGCGCCGTGGCCGACGTGATCCGCTACGAGCACCCGCAGATCCAGGCCATCGTGGTGGCATACCTCGACCCGGACCAGGCCGGCGAAGTGCTCGGCCATTTCGACCACAAGGTGCGCCTGGACATCATCCTGCGCGTCTCGTCGTTGAACACCGTGCAACCGGCGGCGCTGAAAGAACTGAACACGATTCTGGAGAAGCAGTTCTCCGGCAACTCGAACGCGTCGCGCACCACCTTGGGCGGTATCAAGCGTGCGGCCGACATCATGAACTTCCTCGACAGCTCGGTCGAAGGCCAGTTGATGGACTCGATCCGCGAGATCGACGACACCTTGTCCACCCAGATCGAAGACCTCATGTTCGTGTTCAACAACCTCTCCGACGTCGACGACCGTGGTATCCAGGCGCTGCTGCGCGAGGTGTCCTCGGACGTGCTGGTGCTGGCCCTCAAGGGTTCGGACGAAAACGTCAAAGAGAAGATCTTCAAGAACATGTCCAAGCGTGCCTCGGAACTGTTGCGTGACGACCTGGAAGCCAAAGGCCCGGTGCGCGTCAGCGACGTGGAAACCGCGCAGAAAGAAATCCTCACCATTGCCCGCCGTATGGCCGAAGCCGGAGAAATCGTTCTCGGCGGGAAGGGCGGCGAAGAAATGATCTAAGGCGCCCCTGATGTCGAACAAAGATGAGGCGCCCAGCGATCTGATTCGCGCGCGGGATGTCGGCGGGTTCGACATCTGGTCGTTGCCCAGCTTCGATCCCCATGTGCCGGAACCCGAGCCGGAACCCGAGCCCGAGCTGCCGGCGGAGTCCGAGGAAGTGCCGCTGGACGAAGTCCAGCCACTGACCCTCGAAGAGGTGGAGGCCATCCGTCAGGAGGCCTACAACGAAGGCTTCGCTGCCGGTGAAAAGGACGGCTTTCGCAGCACCACCCTCAAGGTCCGCCAGGAAGCCGAGGCCGCGCTGAGCGTCAAGCTGGCCAGCCTGGAGCGCTTGATGGGCACGCTGTTCGACCCGATTGCCGAGCAGGATTCGCAGATCGAAAAAGCCATGGTCGGCTTGGTGGAGCATATTGCCCGCCAAGTCATCCAGCGCGAACTGGTGCTGGATTCCAGCCATATCGAAAGCGTGATGCGCGAAGCCCTCAAGCTGCTGCCCCTGGGGGTCGGCAATGTGCGCTTGTACATCAACCCCCAGGATTTCGAACAGGTCAAAGCCCTGCGCGAGCGCCATGAAGAAACCTGGCGCATCGTCGAAGACGCCTCGCTGCAGCCCGGTGGTTGCCGCGTCGAGACCGAGCACAGCCGCATCGATGCCACGGTGGAAACCCGCATCAGCCAGATCATGGCCAAGCTGTTCGATCAACTTCACGAACAGGCCCTGCACCCGGCCGAGCCTGACCTGAGCGTTGAGCTGGACGCCCCCGATGCGCCTTGATCGCACCAGTTTCGCCAAGCGCCTGGGCGGTTATGCCGAGGCCACCGAGCTGCCCGGCCAGCCGATCCTCGAAGGGCGCCTGTTGCGCATGGTCGGCCTGACCCTCGAAGCCGAGGGCCTGCGCGCCGCCATGGGCAGCCGCTGCATGGTGATCAACGACGACAGCTATCACCCGGTGCAAGTCGAAGCCGAGGTGATGGGTTTTTCCGGCAGCAAGATTTTCCTGATGCCCGTGGGCAGCCTGGCGGGCATTGCTCCCGGTGCGCGCGTGGTGCCCTTGGCTGACACCGGCCGCCTGCCCATGGGCATGAGCATGCTCGGCCGCGTGCTTGATGGCGCTGGCCGTGCGCTGGACGGCAAGGGCGGTATGAAGGCCGAAGACTGGGTGCCGATGGACGGCCCCACCATTAACCCGCTCAACCGCAACCCCATCAGCGTGCCGCTGGACGTGGGCATCCGCAGCATCAACGGATTGTTGACGGTCGGCCGTGGCCAGCGTTTGGGTCTGTTCGCCGGTACCGGCGTGGGTAAGTCGGTGTTGCTGGGCATGATGACCCGCTTTACCGAGGCCGACATCATTGTGGTGGGGCTGATCGGCGAGCGGGGTCGTGAGGTGAAGGAGTTCATCGAGCACAGCCTGGGTGAAGAAGGCCTCAAGCGCTCGGTGGTCGTGGCCTCACCAGCGGACGATGCGCCGCTGATGCGTCTGCGCGCGGCCATGTACTGCACGCGCATCGCCGAATATTTTCGCGACAAGGGCAAGAACGTCCTGTTGCTGATGGACTCGCTCACCCGTTTCGCCCAGGCCCAGCGGGAAATCGCCTTGGCCATCGGCGAGCCGCCTGCTACCAAGGGCTATCCACCGTCGGTCTTCGCCAAGCTGCCCAAGCTGGTGGAACGTGCCGGTAATGCCGAGGCCGGGGGCGGCTCGATCACCGCGTTCTATACCGTATTGTCTGAAGGCGACGACCAGCAGGACCCGATTGCCGACTCGGCGCGGGGCGTGTTGGACGGCCATATCGTGCTGTCGCGGCGCCTGGCTGAAGAAGGGCACTACCCGGCCATCGATATCGAAGCCTCCATCAGCCGGGTGATGCCGGCCGTGGTTACGCCGGAACACATGACCCGTGCCCAGCACTTCAAGCAATTGTGGTCGCGTTACCAGCAGAGCCGCGACTTGATCAGCGTCGGCGCCTACGTGGCCGGGGGGGATCGCGAGACCGACTTGGCGATTGCCCTGCAACCGCAGTTGGTGACCTACTTGCGCCAAGGCCTCAACGACAAGATCAGCATGGGCGAGAGCGAAGCGCACCTGGGTACCATCTTCGCCCCGGCGCCCGGCGGCTAAGCCATGGCCAGCACCCGTTCGTCGCGTCTGGCCCCGGTGGTGGACATGGCCGAAAAGGCCGAGAAAACCGCTGTGCAACGCCTGGGGTATTTCCAGGGGCAGGTCCGCCTGGCCGAAAGCAAGTTGGGCGACCTGGAGCGTTTTCGCAGCGAATACCAGCAGCAATGGATCGAGCGCGGCAGTAAGGGGGTGTCCGGCCAGTGGTTGATGGGCTACCAGGGCTTTCTCAACCAGCTGGAAACCGCCGTCGGCCAGCAGCGCCAAAGCCTGGCCTGGCACCAGAACAACCTCGATAAAGCCCGTGAAAGCTGGCAAGCCGCGTTCGCCCGCGTCGAGGGCCTGCGCAAATTGGTGCAGCGCTACATCGACGAAGCCCGCGCCATCGAAGACAAGCGCGAGCAGAAGCTGCTCGACGAACTCTCCCAGCGCCTCCCGCGCCAATCCCAATTCTGAACTCCACCCCCGCATAACTGTAGGCGCCGGCTTGCCGGCGATAACGGTTTACCAGGCGCTGATGAGCCCGCCGATAGGCCGCCATCGCCGGTAAGCCGGCGCCTACAGTTGAGGTGGGGTGTTGCTCAGATGCGGTTCGCCTGCTAAACCTTGTGTCATTGCCAATGACAAGGAGCAGTCGCATGTCAGTCGAATCAGAAGTATCCCTGGACGGGAAGAAGTTGACGATCGCGATCAAGGGGCGGTTCGATTTCGGCAGCCACCAGACGTTTCGGGATGCCTACGAGCGCTTCTACAAAGTGCCGGAGCTGTACGTCGTCGACTTGAAAGAAACCACCTACATGGACAGCTCCGCGCTGGGCATGCTCCTGCTGCTGCGTGATCACGCGGGTGGGGATGAGTCGGAAGTGCGGGTGGTCAACAGCAATTCCGATGTGCGCAAGATCCTCGCCATTTCCAACTTCGACAAGCTGTTCGACATCAGTTGAGCGCCCTGGCCCCCGTCCCGGAACCGCTCACGATCCTGATCGCCGAAGACAGCGCCACCGATCTGCTGTTGCTGTCGACGATTGTGCGGCGCCAGGGCCACCAGGTGCTCACGGCCACCAATGGCGCTGAAGCCGTCGAGGTCTTCACCCGTGAGCGCCCGCAACTGGTGTTGATGGATGCGCTGATGCCGGTGATGGACGGCTTCGAGGCGGCGCGCCGGATCAAGCAGTTGGCAGGCGAAGAGTTGGTGCCGCTGATTTTCCTGACCTCCCTGCGCGAAAGCGAAGCCCTGGCCCGTTGCCTGGATGCGGGGGGTGATGACTTCCTGCCCAAACCCTATAACCAGCTGATTCTCGCCGCGAAGATCAACGCCATGGACCGCCTGCGGCGGTTGCAAGCCACGGTCCTGCAGCAGCGCGACCTGATCGCCAAGCACCATGACTATCTCCTGCACGAGCAGCGGGTGGCCAAGGCGGTGTTCGACAAGGTGGCGCACTCGGGCTGCATCAATGCCGCGCCCAACATCCGCTACCTGCAATCGCCCTATGCGCTGTTCAACGGTGATCTGTTGCTGGCGGCCTACACGCCGTCCGGTGACATGCACGTATTGCTCGGCGACTTCACCGGCCACGGCTTGCCAGCAGCCGTCGGCGCCATGCCCTTGGCTGAAGTGTTCTACGGCATGACGGCCAAGGGTTACGGCCTGGCGCAGACCTTGCGGGAGATGAACGCCAAGCTCAAGCGCATCCTGCCGGTGGACATGTTCTGCTGCGCCACGCTGTTATGCCTGAGCACCCAGCGGCGGGTGGTGGAGGTATGGAACGGCGGCATGCCCGAAGGCTATGTGCATGAAGTCGCCACCGGCAAGCGTACGCCGCTTGAATCGCGGCATTTGCCGTTGGGGGTGTTGTCGGCGCAAGCGTTTGATGACAGCACCGAGGTGTGGCCCATGGCGTTGGGCGACCGGGTGTTTTTGCTGTCTGACGGCGTGCTGGATACCGCTGACGCCAATGACCAACTGTTTGGCGTCGAGCGCCTGCAACAGGTATTTGCCGCCAACCGCGAGCCCGACCGGTTGTTCGAGGACATCGAGCAGGCGTTGGCCGCGTTTCGCGGTGAAGTGCGCGATGACGTCAGTCTGGTCGAGATCACCTTGCAGCCCGGCCAGTCGTTGCGCACAGCGCAACCGCTGTATGCCGACAGCGGCCAGTCGTGCCCGCTGGACTGGTCGGTCAGTTTCGAATTCCGTGGGCAGACCCTCAAAAGCTACAACCCGTTGCCGTATTTGCTGCAACTGTTACTGGAGATTCATGGCTTGCGTGAGCAGAGCGGGGCGCTCTACAGCGTCATGGCCGAGCTGTACTCCAACGCGCTGGAGCATGGCGTGCTGGGCCTGGATTCGCGGCTCAAGCGTGATGCCGAGGGGTTCGCCCACTACTATCGCCAGCGCAACGAACGGCTGGCGCAACTGAGCAGCGGTTATGTGCGCGTGCATGTGCAGGTGGTGCCGACCGACACCGGTGGCAAGATGTTGTTGCGCCTCGAAGACAGCGGCCCCGGGTTCGACGTGGAACAGATGCTGGCCCGGCCGTTGGACGTTGACCGTCTGTCTGGCCGGGGGTTGAGCCTGGTGCGTCAATTGAGCAGCAATGTACGCTGGTCTGACGGTGGGCGCAGTGTGTGCGTGGAGTTTTGCTGGGGGGCTCTGGCATAATCCGCCGATTCTTGATCAAGGAGCGAGCAAGTGGCTGAGATTCATCTGGACCCGGACGTGCTCTCGGGTTTGCAGGAAGTCATGGAAGGCGAGTACCCCAAGTTGCTCGATACCTTTCTCGATGATTCGCAAAAACGTGTCGAAGCGCTGCGCAAGGCGCGCGACGATGCCAAGGCGTTGGGGCGGATTGCCCATAGCTTCAAAGGCAGCAGCGGCAACCTTGGGGCGGTGCGGTTGGCGCAGTTGTGCCAGCGGCTGGAGGTTGAGTCGGCGGGGGCTGCGGCGGACCTTGGGGATTTGGTGGATCAGATTGATCATGAGTTTGCTTTGGTTCGGCCGCTTTATGAGTCGGAGCGGGGGCGGTTTGGGGTTTGACTCTGTGTGTATATCCATTTCTTCGGTAACGGCTGAAATTGGTTCCGCTCTTACAGCGGGTCACTTTCGAAAAGCGCGAAAGTAACCAAAGCGCTCTTGCCCCAACACTCGGCACCTCGCCTAGGCTCGGTGTGCCCTCACTCCGGCTTTGGAGCGTGGGCCGCCGCGATGGGCCATCCTTGGCCCAGCGCGGCTAACCCGGCGTCCTGCCGGGTTA
>NZ_JBSSAF010000006.1:0-410096 GCF_054058375.1 Pseudomonas sp. TE24901 | reverse complement strand
AACGCAGGCTTGAATCCGTGGGTAACCCGGCAGGACGCCGGGTTAGCCGCCCCGCGCCATGGATGGCGCGTGGCGGCGGCCCACGGATTCAAGCCTGCGTTCGGGCACACCGAGCCTAAGCGAGGTGCCGAGTGTTGGGGCAAGAGCGTTTTGCTTACTTTTGCGCTTTTCAAAAGTGAGCCGCTGTAAGAGCGGAACCATAGGCGGCCATCACCCAAATAACGGATATGCCCCCAATCTACCGACCCACCGGAACCCGCAACAAACGCATCTGCTCCCGATAATCATCCGTCACCTGCCGCGCCTGCCCACTGTTGGTCACCACCCGAGGCGTAATCAACACAATCAACTCCGTGCGCGCCTTGGACTTGCTGGTACTCCCAAACAACCAGCGCAACCCCGGGATCTTCCCCAAATAGGGCACCGCACTCACCCCCTCGGCGTTGTCCTGCTTGATCAACCCCCCCAGCAACACCGTCTGCCCACTCTGCACCGCCACCTGGGTCGACACCGAGCGCGTCGAGATCCGCGGGTTCACCGGCGTATCGCTGTTAGCCGCCGTATCCTGCGCATCGCTGACCTGCTGCTGAATGTCCATGTACACCAACCCACCCGGGTTGATCCGTGGCACCACGTCCAGGATCACCCCCGTCTGCACATACTCCACACTGCTCAACGTGGTGTCCGACACACCGGTATTCACAGTGGTCTGGCTAATGGGAATGTTGTCCCCCACCTGGATCTGCGCCGGCTGGTTGTTCATCACCACCAGCGACGGCGCCGACAGCACCTGGGTGCGCCCGTTCTTTTCCAGGGCATGCAGCGCCACTTGCAGGTTGGAGCTGACAAACGAATAGAACAACGAGTCCGTCGCCCCCAACCCCGCCCCGCCACCGCCCAGTGCGCCCTGGCTGCCGGAGGCGTTGGCCACCGTGGTGCTGGCCGAATTACCCGCCAGGCGCCCCAGGTACCACTGCACGCCCAGGTCCAGTTCGCCGCTCAGTTTCACCTCCAGGATGCGCGTCTCGATCTGCACCTGCAGTGGCGGGTTGTCGAGCCGTTTGATTGCCGCTTCGATCTCCTTCCATTGCGCCGGGCGTGTGCGCACCAGCAGTTGATTGCTGCTCTGTTGTGCGGTGATCCGTGTGCCGGCTTCAAGGTCGCTGCTGGGGGCGACGGTCTTTTCTTCGGGCGCAGGTTCCGGCTCATCTGGCACTGGGGGTGTGTTCTGCAAGCCACCCATGCCGGGCGAGGCCAGGGTGGTGGTGCGCAACCCCGGCGCCACCTTGGCCGGCGTGTCGTCCTTGATCGCACCGGTGCCGTAGATCTGCCGCAGGTACTTGGCCAGGTCGGCGGCTTTCATGTTGCGCACGTCGTAGACATACATCTGCGGCTCGTTGCCGCCGCCTTCGTCGATGGTGCGAATCCAATCCCCCACTTCGCTCAGGTACTGCGGCTGGGACGAAATTGCTACCACCGAGTTAGTGCGTTCGATCGGCAGGAACCGCAACATGCCCGCCAGGGGCATGCCGCTGTCGGGGCCGAACAGGTGTTGCAGCTCAGGCATCAACTCGGCCACCGACGCGCGTTGCAGGCCAAACACGCCCACCGACATGCCTTTGAGCCAGTCCACGTCAAAGGTGTCGATGGTGTCCTGGTAGTTGGCCAGCTCATCCGGCGTACCGGCCAGGCTCAGCACATTGCGCGCCGGGTCCACCAGCAGGAATGCATTCTCGCGGGCGAAAGGCTTGAGCAGTTTTTGCATCTCGGTGGCTGAGATATAGCGCAGCGGGAACAACCGTGCCGAGAGCCCGCTGGGCGGCTGGGCCACGCGCATCTGCGGCACCAGTTTGCCGGCCACGGCCTCGTTGGCCGGCAGGATCACGTAGCGCGAACCCTGGCGGATCATGGCGTTGTCGGTCCAGGACAGCAGGGTCTCGAGG
Source organism: Pseudomonas sp. TE24901 (assembly GCF_054058375.1). Lineage (NCBI taxonomy): Bacteria > Pseudomonadati > Pseudomonadota > Gammaproteobacteria > Pseudomonadales > Pseudomonadaceae > Pseudomonas > Pseudomonas sp. TE24901. The sequence goes on along the minus strand of NZ_JBSSAF010000006.1, from coordinate 408,153 downwards.
ATCGACAGCGCCTGCTGCTTGCTCACCGGCTTGGAGGTGGAAAAACTCACGCTGCCCTTCACGCCCTGGGCGATGCTGTAGTTCTCGTGCAGCAGGTCGCCCATCACGCTGTTGATCACGGCTTCAATGGGCTGGTCGGCAAAGTTGAACACGATGTCGCCGCCCTCCTCCTGTGCGCTCGGTGCCGCACCGGGTGCACGCACGAACTGTTGGCTGCCGCGAATCAGTTGGCGCTGCGGTGGCGTTTTTATCGACGGCTGCGGGCTTTCGGCCGCCGACTGCTCGAGCGGCGGGCGTTGTGTGCCGGTGCCCTGCAGGGCCTCGTGCATCAGGTCCTCATCCGGATCGGCGCGGTCTGGAAAGGAGCCGCAGCCGCCCAAGGCAAGAGCGGTGGCCAGGCAAAACGTTGAGGTGCGCATATCAATCAAGGGAGAGGCTCGCGGGGCAAAGTCATCGGGGGGCGGCTGGACGGCGGTGGCAAACGCTTGGCGTAGAGGCTCAAGGTCTGGGTGCGGCCGTCCAGGCTGAATCGGGCGTATTGCGGGGTGAGGTGTTCCAGGCGCCAGCCGTTGGGCAGCGTCTGGCCCAGACGCACCGTGAGGGGCGCGCCACTGGCCGGTTTGAGCATCGCCATCTGCAGGTTGCCGGTGATCATGATTCCGCTGAGGGTGAGGTTGGCCAGGCTCGACACCTGGGCCTTGCCCACTACACGGTCGGGGCTGCGATCAGGGCTGAACAGCGGGGTTTGCCAAGTGGCGGCCAGGTCTTGCAGCGCGATACTCGGGGCTGTTTGCACACGGCTCGAAGGCTGGGCCGGGGCGCTGGGTTCCGGCAGCCACCGCGGCTCGTCGCCGATGCTGCTGAGGATTACCGCCATCAACACACCCAGCAACCCGGCCAGGCCGAGCAGGCCCCATTCCAGGGGCCGCAGTACGCTCGTCATGGCGTCACCCGCGCCGGTTGCAGGTAACCGCGCACCAGCAGGTGCACCACCAGTTGCCCCGCACCGCCACTGGCCGGGGCCTGCTGGCTGCGGCGGATACGCAACTCATCGACGAACAGAAACGGTGGCTGGTATTCGAGTTCATGCAACAGCGCCTCCAAGGGTTCGATGGCGCAGTTCAGCGTAAGGCTGACCTTGACCTGGCGGTACGGCTCGCCGTCATCCTGCTCCGGGGTGATGGGTTTGCGCTGGGTCAGGCGACAGCCGCCGCCGAGGTCGGCATAGCTGTTGATCAGGTCGGCGAGGCGTTGCATCAGGTCGGCGGCGACCACGTCGGGATCGTCCCCCGGCAACAGGCTGGTGCTGCTGGCCGGGTCCTCGCGCGCCTGCTGCAATTGCGCGCGCAGCGCATCGCCCTGGCGCAGCACGCCGGCATAGCGTTGCTGCTGCTCGCGCAGCTGATCGGCGCGCTCGCCCATCTCGCGCAATGGCCCGGCGAACCAACTGTCGATCAACAGCCAGTAGGCGGCGCCCACCACCAGCGCCAGAATCAGCAACGCCGAACCACGACGTTCACGGGGTGTGAGGGGTCGGCGCATCGGCCACCTCCTGGCGCAGGTGGGCGCGCAAGGCAAACTGGTCCTTGCCGGTGCGCGCATCCGGTTGAATAACCCCTTCAAACTGGGCGTTTTCCAGGCGATGGCAGCCTTTGATCCGGGTGATCAGGCCGCTGGCCTTGGCGCTTTGCCCAGAGAACGAGACTTCTCCGTCTTTCACGTCCAACTGGTCGATCCAGGTGTCGGCCGGCAAGCAAGTGGTCAGGTCATTGAGCAGCGCGGCCAGCGGGGGCTGCGTCAGTTTGCGGCGGGTGAGGTACTGCGCCGCGCCACGGGTGTTGAGCAGTTGCTGGCGCAGGGTGTGCACCTCGGCGACCTGGGCTTTCTGTTGCTGGACGCTGGCCTGCATGACGTCGAGCACGCGCTGGCGATCGTTGAGCCACAGCAGCATCGCCGCGATCAGCAAGGCCCCGCACAGCCACGGCAGGCTGCGCTGCAAGCCCTTGCCCGGTGGGTGCTGGCGCGGTCGCAACGGCGCGGGCAGCAAGTCGACACCGAGGTCGCCCACTTCCACGCGGTGGGGCTGCAGGCCAAGGGCAGTGCAGTCGGCAAGGATCTGGTCGAGGTGCTCGCGCAGGATCGCCACCAGCCGCACCTCCAGGTGGGCGGGTGCGCGGCGCAGCGGCTGCGCGACGAAGTACAGTTGGTCGGCGTTGAACGGGGTGTAGCGGTCCAGCTCATAGCCCACCACGGCGGTGAGGTTGCGCGCCGCCGCCAGGGGCAACTGCACGGTTTGCAGCAACACGGCGTCGGTGGCCAACACCAGCACCTGGCGCGTGTTGCCCGGCGCAACCGGTTCGCTCAACGGCCAGTGATGACGTTGCTCGGGCGGCTCGTGAAGGGCCAGCCAGCCCGGCACACAGCTGCGCAATTCAGCCAGCCAGAGGCGCCAGCCCTGTTGCAACAGGCTGCCGCGCCAATGTCGGGCGATGGGTTCCAGTCGATTCATTCTTGCCACCGCACTACCCGATAGGGTTGTGCGCTGTCCTCCGATGGGCTCAATAAAACGGTGGCTTGCACGCGCGCCTGATACCCGCCCGGGCGCTCGGCGCGGCTGTCGACCTGCAGCACCAGGCCAGGGTCGGCGCCCTCGGCTTTCTGTTGCGGCAGGTTGAGGGCCTTGCGCATCAGCGGGCTGGCAAAGGCCGCGTCGGGGCGATCCAGGTCGCTCCACAAGGTGATTTCAGGCAGCAGTTGGCTGTAGAGCGCTTGCGTCATGCCCGGCAGCTGGCGCACTTCTTCCAGTACGCGAAACGGCGCCAGGCCCCTGTTGCGGCGGGTTTCGAGGGCCTTGGCCAACGCGCTCGCCTGGGCCTGGCTGGCCCCGCACGCCAGGGCCAGGCGCATGAAGTCATCCGCCTCGGCGTTGACCAGGTACAACTTGCCGCGCTCGCTGCGCAGGCTGACGTGCAGGTGGGCGTCGTCGAACGTCAGGCCGATCTCACGGCCATCGGCCACCCGGCGCGGGTCAGTCATGGCCAGGGCGATGCCGGCTTCGGCGGCCAGGACGGTCTGGGTATGTTGACGAAACCACAGGGCCTGGCGGCTTTCCAGTTGCACCCAACCCACCAGCCCGCCCAGCAACACACTGAGCAACGCCAGCACCCACAGCACCAGCAGCAGGGCCGCACCGCGCTGACGCTTCATTCTCCCGTCGCCCCGCTGGCCAGGTCCAAGCGCAGGGCAATCACTTGGGTCACCCAGGGCACCGGCCCGTTGAGCTGGGCCGCGATGCGCACCGCGTAGGGCAAGCGCCTGGGCCACGGCCACGCATCGAGCCAGCCGGTGGCCTGGCCCAACGGGGAGACGCCGCGATAACTCATTTGCAGCCTGTCGAGGTCGTGCAGCAACACCTGGGGTTCGCGGCCAGGAAACGCCACCTGCAACGTCTGCTCGACCCGTTGCAGGGTGAAGCGCTGAATCCCGCCACCCAGTACCCCAGGCAAGGTCGAGACAAACTGCACATGCTCGGGCGCACCAACAAAAAAACCTTCCGTTACAGCCGCCTCGTCCACCCCACTCAACGGCAGCGCTTCGCCGATTGCCGTGCGCAGGAACTGCTGGGCGGCGCGCACTTCGTCCAGGCTCACCGTGTAACGCTGGGCCTTGGACACCGCACGATTAGCCCCCAGCAATGCCCCACCCACCAGCACCAGCAACACGGCGAGCAGACTGAGCACCACCAGGATCTCCAGCAGCGTGAAGCCTTGCTCGCAGCGCTTCACAGGCGCGCCTTCAGGGTGCTGAAACGGGCCTGGTGCGGGCCCTCACTGAGGCTCAGGTCGACGCGAAACACCTGGGGTTGCTGGCGGGTGCAGTTCAGTTGCCAGTGAATGCCATCCAGCTCACCCTGGCGCACGCCGACACTCAACGGCCCCGCCGCCTCCTGATCGAAAATCGACAGCGCGGCGTGCGTGAGCCGATCACTGTGGGCCACCTGGGAGAGCGAGCGCGCGCTCTGCCCGAACGCCACCAGCAACACGCTGCTGCACACCGCCATCAGCGTCAGTGCGGCGAGCATTTCCAGCAGGGTGAAACCGGCCTGGCGCTTCATGGCAGGGCCTTTGACTGCACGCTGCCGGTGAGCCAGCCGATGTCGATGCGCCAACGCCGGGTGCCGCTGGCCAGCAGGAGGTTGCCCCCGGTGGAGCTGCCGTCGGGGTAGAACTCGACAGCCGGCCCCACCTGCTCGGCCGTGTGCAAGGTCACCTGCAATGGCTCGGGCCATTGCTGCCGCGCACGTCCCGGTGCCTGGAACGTCCTGGCGGGCAGGTCAAACTCGGTGCGCGCCGCCTGGCCGCCGATAATTGCTCCGGCCCGGGTGGCACGCAACGCTTCCACCATCTGCCCGACGGCTCGGCGCTCCTTGGCGACCTGCAGCCCCTGGCGCACACCCAGGCCGAGCAAGCTGGCGGCGAGGCTGATCAACAGGATGACCACCAGCATCTCCAACAAGGTAAAGCCGCGCTGGGCCATGGCCCGGTTATTCCCAGTTGCCCAGGTCGGCGTCGTAGCCTTCGCCACCGGGTTGACCGTCGCGGCCGTAGAAGATCAGGTCGAAAGGCCCGTGTTCACCCGGGAAGCGATAGCCGAAGGCGTGCCCGAAGGGGTCCTTGAGGTCCGAAGGCTTGGCGTAGCCACCGGGCTTGTCCACCAGCTGTTGCAGGGTGCCGGGCGGCGAGCCGACGTCCAGCGCATAGCTGTCGATCTTCATGCTCAGGCTGGCGAGCTGGGCCTTGCCGGCACCGTACTTGCCCTTGTCCACATTGCCGCCGACCTGGCGCACCACAATGGTCGCGACGATGCCCAGCAGCACGATCACCGCGAGCATTTCGAGCAAGGTAAAACCGCCTTGGCGGCGTGAAGTCTTCATGGGGTCTGCTCCTTCATAAATGGCTGGTGAGGCTCATCAGCGGCAGCATGATCGCGAGCATGATCACCGCCACCAGCACGGCCATGACCACGGTCAGCGACGGCACCAGGGCAGCGAGCAGGCGGTCGATGCCGCGCTTGGCTTCGACGTCGAAAATGTCAGCGACCTTGAGCAGCATGCTGTCCAGTTCCCCGGCCTGTTCGCCGACGTCAATCATTTGCAGGGCGAGGTCGGGCAACAGGGGTTGAGTGCCAAAGGCCGCACCCAGGGTGCCACCGCCCTTGACCGACTCGGCCGCGACCGCGACTTGCGCCTGCAACGCACGGTTGCTGCAGACTTGCCGGGCAATCACCAGGGCTTGCAGCAACGCCACCCCGTTGCTCAGCAGGGTGCCGAGGGTGCGCGCCAACCGGGCGGCTTCGACCCGTTGCAACAGCGGGCCAATCAGGCGCACACCGAGCAGGCGCCGGTCGAACGCTTCCCGGTGCCGGGGATCGCGCAGGCGAGCGGCGAGCCCCCAGGCAATCACCAGCAACCCGGCCAGCACCGCCCAGCCATAGCGGCTGAGGAACTCGCCGAGCGCAAGGATCGCCTCGGTGATCAGGGGAATCGGCACGCCGAGGTCCTCGAAAATCGGCACGAACTGCGGCACCACATACGCCAGCAACAGCGCCAGGGACCCCAGCACGCCGACCACCAGAAAGGCCGGGTAGATCAGCGCATTGATGACCTCACCGCGCAGCAACTGGCTGCGTTCCAGGTAGTCGCTGAGCTGGCGCAAGGTGCCTTCCAGCGCACCACCGGCTTCACCGGCGCGCACCATGCTCACGTACAGCGGCGAGAAGCCGCCCTCCGCCTCCAGTGCCGCAGACAACGGCTGGCCGGCCTTGACCTGATCGCGGATGCGCTCGACCAATGCTCGCACTTGAGACTGGCCGGGTTGTTTGAGCAGCAGGCCCAGCGAGCGCTCAAGGGGCTGGCCGGCGCCCAGCAGCGTCGCCAATTGCTGGGTGAAACTCACCAGGGAGGCACCCTTCAACTGCCCGCGCGTGGCGTTCGACCTGAGGCCGCCCGCCGACTCGATCTGTAGCAACAGCAGGCCGCGTTTGTGCAAGAGGGCAACAGCGGCAGTCTGGTCCTTGGCTTCAAGCGTGCCGTTGTGAGCGGCCCCTTGGCTATCCAGGGCACGGAACTTGAACAGGCTCACGCGCCCTCTCCCCGGGTGACGCGCAACACTTCTTCCAGTGACGTGACGCCCGCCAGCGCCTGGCGCAAACCTTCTTCATGCAAGGTGCGCAAACCGGCGCGACGTGCAGCCTGCTCCAGGGTGGCGGCGTCGGCATGACGCATCAGCAGGCTGCGCAATTCGTCGTTCATCACCAACAATTCGGTGAGGGCGCTGCGGCCTTCATAACGGCCCCGGTAAAGCAGGATCGGGCGGGTGTCGGTCAGGCGGTCCAGGCCGTGTTCTGCGATCAGTTCCGGGGGCGCTTCGAACGCCGTGCGCGTGGCCGGGTCCAGGCGTCGCACCAGGCGCTGCGCGAGGATGCCGCTGACGGTCGATGCGATCAGGTAGCTTTCCACGCCCATGTCGAGCAGGCGGGTAATGCTGGCGGCGGCGCTGTTGGTGTGCAGGGTGGAGAGCACAAGGTGACCGGTGAGGGACGACTGGATGGCGATGCGGCAGGTTTCCAGGTCGCGGATTTCGCCGATCATGATCACGTCCGGGTCCTGGCGCACGATGGAGCGCAACGCCCCAGCGAAATCCAGGCCGATGGCGGGCTTGACCTGGATCTGGTTGATGCCTTCGAGCTGGTATTCCACCGGATCCTCCACGGTGATGATCTTGCGCTCGGCGGTGTTGAGCCGCGACAACGCGGTGTACAGCGTGGTGGTCTTGCCCGAGCCGGTGGGGCCGGTCACCAGCAGGATGCCGTGGGGCCGTTCCAGCAAGTCGAGGAAGGCCGCCAGGCGCTGGCCGTCGAAACCCAGGTGCTGGAAATCGAACTGCACGGTCTGGCGATCAAGCAGGCGCATCACCACCGACTCGCCAAAACTGGTGGGCACGGTGGACACCCGCAAGTCCAGCGCCTTGCCCTGGATGCGCAGCATGATGCGCCCGTCCTGGGGCAGCCGGCGTTCGGCAATGTCCAAGCGCGCCATGATCTTCACCCGCGAGATCACCGCCGCCGAAGAGCTGGCCGGTGGCGCCTCCGCCTCATGCAGCACGCCGTCGATGCGGTAGCGCACTTTGAGCTGGTTTTCGAAGGGTTCGATGTGGATGTCTGAGGCGCGTTGTTCCACGGCGCGCTGGAGGATCAGATTGACCAGGCGAATCACCGGGGCTTCGGAGGCCATGTCCTTGAGGTGTTCGATTTCTTCCAGCGCACCGCTGCGCTCATCGAGGTTCTCAATCAGGGTGCCCATGGCCGAACGGCCCTGGCCGTAATAGCGTTCGATCAGCGTGTCGACTTCGGTGCGCGGGCCGACGGCCAGCCACACCGGCACCTGGCAGGCGTAGGCCAACGCCTGGAAGGCATAGTGCTGGGCCGGGTGAGCGGCCAGTACGTGCAGGCCGGCTGCACTCCATCCCATGGGCACCACTTGATAGTGGCGCATGAAGCGTTCGGTGAGTGGGGGCAATGGGTCGAGCACCGGGGGCGCGGTATCCGCCAACAACAGCGGCGCGTCCAGCAGGTGGGCCCAGGCGCTGGCCAGCTCGATCTCGGACACCAGGCCCAGGCGTGTCAGCAGGCCCAGCAGGTCGCTGGCGTCTGTGGACAGGCGCTGGGCACGCTCCAGGTCGACGGTTTTCAACCCGGCGTGCTGCCTCAGCCACGCGCACACTTGATCGGTGTGCGGTATCTGCAGGTGGCAGGCATCGATAAGGGCTGACGACATAATGTTGGTTGTCTGGTTGCGAGAAAGTATGGCTATTTGGAACTACTGATAAGTGCCATTAGTTAGCCACGCCCGGAGACAAAGTTGGCCGGGTTAATCGACTGGAAGTTGCAACGCTAGTTCCTGAGATGGGGAAACAAACTGAAATGAATGGCCATCATCTGTCCCGGATTTCCCTGACAGCCCTGGCGCAGGCCTTGTGGTTGTTGGGCTTGGGCTGTGCTGCGGGAGACCTGACGCCTCAACTTTTCCTGACACACCGCGGCGCGGGGCAAGCCCGCTCACTACAGGTCGGGTTAGTTGATTAAGCGCTCTCGCGTTCTATCAAATGGCAGGCTAATAGATTCAAGCGCTTAACTTGGTCATCACAGGGCAAAACACCCAAACTTTCAAGTACGCGCGTGGCCGCTAATACGCCGATCTCCAGGGCTGGCGGTTTGATTGTGCTCAGGCTCGGCAGCAACATTTCGGCGAACGGGTAATCACCGAAACCCAGCACGGCGCAGTCGTGCGGGATCTTGAGCCCGGCACGCTGCCCGGCAAGCAAGCCACCTGCGGCGAGGTTGTCATTGGCGAAGAAGATCGCGTCAGGCGGGTTGGCGTGGCCCATCAGCACGTCCATTGCCTGCTTGCCCGCCTCGAAGGGCGCGCGATCGGCGTCCGGGGCGAACACCCAGGGCTGCATACCGAGTTCAACCAGGGTGGCGGTAAACCCATCGCGCCGCTCCAACGCGCTGAAGTCGCCCGCCGCACTGTTCTGGACAAACGCAATACGCCGGTAGCCCTTGCCGTGCAGGTAGCGCGCCGCCGTGACGCCCACCTCGTAATGGGAAAAACCGATCTGCAAGGGCTCGCGCTCGGGCACGTAGTCCCAGGTTTCGACCACCGGGATATCCGCGTCGGCGATCATTTTTTCGGTGCCCGCGCTGTGGAATCGGCTGGTGAGCACCAGCGCTGCGGGCGACCAGCCGAGGAAGGCACGCACCGCGCTTTCTTCCTGTTCGGCGCTGAAGTAGCTCGACGCCAACAGCAGTTGGTAACCGTGGCGGCTGAGGGTGTCGCTGAAGCCCTGGATGGTATTGGCAAAGATCGGCCCCGAGATGTTCGGGATCACCATCGCCACGATCCGCCCACGCGCCGACGCCAAGCCGCCCGCGACCAGGTTGGGCACATAGCCCAGCTCGGCCACCACCTCGGCAATCCGCTCACGCCGCTCGGGCGACACTTGCTCCGGCTGGTTGAAATAACGCGACACCGTGATCGCCGACACGCCCGCCTGACGCGCCACGGTGTTTAAGGTGACACGCCCGGCGCCACGGCGTTTGCGCGGTTTTTCTTCGCTCAAGGGACGATCCTGTTAAAAACCAAAAAGAATATAGGACTAATTTTTTAGTATTTGACGCTCTAAATCAGACCCACCACTATGCCGATGTTAGCGCTAACAAAGCGTTCTGTCTGCTACTCGCTCAAGCGAATGCCAAAGACACATTTACAGGCGTTGTCGTCGCAGAACGGCAACGGTTCAGGGCATTTTTTTTGAGCGGGCACACCATGCACAACTTCCAATACGCCAGAGCACACCTGCTGGTCCTGGCCGGGCTGACCGCCCTGCCCGTCTCCGGCGCCTTCGCGGCCGATGAGCCGGAGCCGACCCTCAAACCCGTGACGGTCACCGCCACCCGCCGTGAAGAGTCACTGCAAAAAGTGCCCGTGGCGGTTTCGGTACTCGACGGCGAACAGCTGGAGCGCGACAACCGCAACGGCGTGGCAAGCATCGCGCAGCAGGTGCCGTCGCTGAACTTTCGCACGGGGGCGTCCAACAAGGACACCTCGTTGTTCGTGCGCGGCGTGGGCACCATCTCCACCTCCCCTGGCGTTGAGCCGACCGTGGCCACGGTGATCGACGGCGTGGTCTACGCCCGCCCCGGCCAGGCGACGCTTGACCTGCTGGACCTGGATCGCATCGAAGTGCTGCGCGGCCCCCAAGGCACGCTGTTCGGCAAGAACGCCTCGGCCGGTGTGCTGAACATCACCAGCAAGGCCCCGACTGCCGAGACCCACGGCTACATCGACCAGTCCTACTACAGCGGCAATGAAAGCCGCACTCGGTTCGGCATCGGCGGCAGCCTGGTGCCGGACGTGCTCAAAGGCTCGATCAGCACGCTGTTCGGCAGCTACGACGGTAACGTGGATAACCATCACAACGGCCAGGAGGTCAACGGCTATAACCACAAGGGTATTCGCGGCAAGCTGGAGTTCACCCCCAACGACGACGTGAAACTGACCCTGATCGCCGACTACATGCAGTCCCACGACGACGCGCCGAATGGGGTGGTGAGCAAGTCCCTGTCACCTGCGTTTACCAACGCCTTGAGCCCGGTGCGCGCCACCGGTGACAACCGCGACATCAACACCGACACCCGCACTTACGTCGACGACACCAACAAGGGCGTGTCGGCGCAACTGGACTGGAACCTGGGTGACTACACCCTGACCTCGATCACCGCCTGGCGGGGTTGGGACAACACCCAGTACCAGGACGGCGACCGCCTCGGCACCGTGACCGCTGCGTTCCCCGGAACCGCCGACAAAGGCCAACTGGCCTTCAACCAATACTCCCAGGAGCTGCGCCTGGCCTCGCCCAAGGGTGAGTTCCTGGAATACGTCGGCGGCCTGTACTACATGCATGGCAAGGACGAAGAAACCTACCAACGCACACTCACCACCACCACACGCACCGACCGTGGCATCGCCGACTACAGCACCACCAACGACAGCTACGCGGTGTTCGGCGAGACCACGCTCAACTTCACCTCGCGCTTTCGCGGGATCGCCGGCCTGCGCTACACCCATGACGACCTCAAATACGATCACCGCCGCGTCTCAACCTCGGCCACCACGGTCAGCGGGATTCAACCGGCCACCTCCAGCTCGGGCTCGGTGGATGAAGACGGTTGGTCCGGCCGCCTCGGTGTGCAGTACGACCTCACCGACAGCATCACCAGCTACCTGACGTACTCGCGTGGCTACAAAGGCCCGGCGTACAACGTGTTCTTCAACATGCAGCCGCGTGACACCGACGCGCTCAAGCCGGAAACCTCCAACACCTGGGAGGCCGGGATCAAGGCCACCGCCTGGAACAACCGCCTGACCACCAACCTCGCGGTGTTCCACAGCGATTACGACAACTATCAAGCCAACTTTTTCGACACCGTCGCCGGCCAGGTGGTGACCCGCCTGATCAATGCCGGCAGCGTCAGCACCGAAGGTGTCGAGTTGGACTACGCGTTGCAAGCCACCCAACAACTCAAGCTGTCTGGCGCCCTGGCCTACACCCGTGCGCGCATCGACGAGTTCGCCTGCCCAGCGGGTGCCGCGGCCACCTGCAACGTGAACGGCAAGCCGCTGCCGTACAGCCCCGACTGGAAAAGCTACGTGCGCGCCGACTACACGATCCCGCTGGATAACGGCCTGGATATCGAACTGGGCACCGACTACAGCTGGCAGAGCGAAGTGCAGTACGACATCAGCCAGAACGTCGACACCAAGCAGGGCGCCTACGGCATCTGGAACGCCAGCGTGGCCCTGGCCGACTACAGCAACGGATGGCGTGTCGCGCTGCTGGCGAAGAACCTCGCCGACAAATCCTATTCCCCGCTGCTGGCCAGCGGCGGCAACTACATCTACCGCGCCGTGCCCCGTGACGATGAGCGTTACTTCGGCGTGCAACTGCGCAAGGATTTCTAAGCATGGGCCGTCAACTGAAACTCGGCGCTTTCCTCATGGCCACCGGGCACCACGTGGCCGCCTGGCGCCACCCCGACGTGCCGGCGAACGCCGGGCTGGATTTCAAGCACTACACGCACCTGGCGCGGGTGGCCGAAGCGGCCAGGTTCGATACGCTGTTCGTGGCCGACAGCATTGCGGCGGCCACCGGCGAAATCGCCAGCCATATGGCGCGCTCGGATCATTTTGAGCCGCTGACCTTGCTCTCGGCGCTCAGTGCGGTGACGGAGCACATCGGCCTGATCGCCACCGCCACCACCAGCTACAACGAGCCCTACCACGTGGCGCGTAAATTCGCCTCGCTGGATCACCTGTCCGGTGGGCGTGCGGGCTGGAATCTGGTGACCTCGGACAACGCCGCCGAGGCGCAGAATTTCGGCCGCGATGAACACCTGGGCCACGCCGAGCGCTACAGCCGCGCGCGGGAATTTCATCAGGTGGTGACCGGGCTGTGGGACAGCTGGGAAGACGACGCCTTTGTGCGCGACAAGACCAGCGGCACCTATTACGACCCGGCGAAACGGCATGTGCTGGAGCATGTTGGCGAACATTTTCGCGTCAAGGGCCCGCTTAACGTGGCGCGCTCGCCCCAGGGCCAGCCGGTGATCGTGCAGGCGGGCTCGTCCGAGGCGGGCCGCGAACTGGCCGCGCAGACGGCCGAGGTGGTGTTTACCGCACAGACGTCGCTGGCGAATGCCCAGGCGTTTTATGCGGACCTCAAGGGTCGCCTCCAGCGATACGCACGTGAACCCGATTCGCTGAAAATCATGCCCGGCGTGTTTGTGGTGGTCGGGCCGACCGAGGCCGAGGCACAGGCCAAGTTCGAAGCGTTCCAGGACCTGGTCGAGCCCGAGGTGGGTGTCGCCTTGTTGGGGCGCATGCTGGGTAACTTCGACCTGTCGGGCTACCCGCTGGACGGGCCATTGCCGGAGCTGCCCTTGACCGACAGCGGGCAGCGCAGCCGCCAGCAGTTGCTCAGTGACCTGGCCAACCGCGAGCAGCTGACGCTGGCGCAGTTGGGGCGGCGAATTGCCGGTGGTCGCGGGCACTACAGCCTGATCGGCACGCCTGCGCAGATCGCCGACGAGCTGCAACACTGGTTCGAACAGGGCGCCGCCGATGGTTTCAATATCCTGGTACCGCACCTGCCCGGTGGGCTGGAGGACTTCGCCCAGTGGGTAGTGCCCGAACTGCAACGGCGCGGGCTGTTCCGCACTGAATACAGCGGCACGACCTTGCGTGAAAACCTCGGTTTGGCGCGCCCCGAAAACCGCTTCAAAAAGGACGATGCATGAAAATTCCGGCGCTGTTACTCGCCCTGTTGGCCGTTACGCACACCGCACTGGCGGCCGACCCCGCCACCCTGCGCATCGGCTACCAGAAAGGCTCTATCGCCCTGGTGCTGGCCAAGGAACACGGGCTGCTGGAAAAGCGCTTCCCCCATACGCAGGTCAAATGGGTCGAGTTCCCCGCCGGCCCGCAGATGCTGGAAGCACTCAATGTCGGCGCGCTGGACGTGGGTTCCACCGGGGATATCCCGCCCTTGTTCGCCCAGGCCGCAGGCGCCGACCTGGTCTACATCGGCGCCGAGCCGCCCAAGCCCAGCGCGGAAACCATCCTGGTGCGCAACGACAGCCCGCTGCATTCGGTGGCCGACTTGAAGGGCAAGAAGGTTGCGTTCCAGAAAGGCTCCAGCTCCCACAACCTGATCCTGCGCGCCCTGAACAAAGCCGGGCTGAGCTACAAGGATATTCAGCCGGTGTACCTGCCACCTGCCGATGCGCGCGCGGCGTTCGAGCAAGGCAGCGTGGATGCCTGGGCGATCTGGGAGCCCTACTCGTCCCTGGCGTTGAGCCAGAGCCCCAGCCACGTGTTGGCCAATGGCGAAGGGTTAGGGTTGTCGGGCCCGGTGTACACCGCGCGGCGCGACTATGCGCAGGCCAACGGCGCGTTTGTACAGGACCTGCTCAGTGAACTGACGGCGGCTGAAGCGCTGACGCGCAGCAGCCGCGAGGACAGCTTGAGCGTGCTGACCCGCTTTATGGGGCTGCCTGCCGAGGTGGTTGCGCGGTACATGGATAACCGCCCGCCGTCGCCGATCTTGCCGATTGACGAGAAGATCATCCAGGCGCAGCAGGCGACGGCGGATTTGTTTTACCAGAACCGCTTGCTGCCCAAAGCCATTGACGTCAGCAAGGCCGTATGGAGATCTGAATCCCACTGAGCTCCCACTTTTGAACCGAGTCAGACGTGATTACGGGTGCTTTTCTCGACAATGCACATGGGGGTGCCAGACACCGGCTCATTGATGACCTGCACCTGCACATCAAACACCTGGCGCATCAACTCGGCACTGATCACTGCCCCCGGCGCACCGTGCGCCACCAACTTGCCGCTGCGCATCACCGCCAAGTGATCGGCATAACGGCAGGCCTGGTTGATGTCGTGCAACACCGTGATCACCGTCTTGCCCTCGGCGGCCAACTCCCCCATCAAGTCCAACAGCTCTACCTGATGACTGATATCGAGGTAGGTGGTGGGTTCATCCAGCAACACCACCGGCGCGTTCTGCGCCAGCACCATGGCCAACCAGGCACGTTGGCGCTGGCCACCGGAGAGGTCCGCCAGCGCGCGGTCGGCCAAAACCTCCAGTTCCAGGCGCTGCATGGCGCGCGAAACATGGGATTGATCGCTACCGCTCAAACGCCCCCACAATGAGTTATGCGGGCTGCGGCCGTAGGCGACCAGCTGGCGCACGCTGACCCCTTCGGGCACCGGCAGCACTTGCGGCAAAAAGGCGATCTGCTGCGCCAACTGACGGGAGGACAGGCTGGCGTAGGCCTGGCCGTCCAGGCTCAGTTCGCCCGCGCTCGGCTTGAGGATGTGTGCGAACGTCTTGAGCAAAGTGGACTTGCCACAGCCATTGGGGCCGATCAGCGCGGTGACTTTTCCGGCCGGCGGCGTGAACGACAGACCTTGCACAATGCGGGTGTCGCCGTAGCCGATATCGAGCTGTCGTGCTTGAAGAATACTCATGGGATCAGCCCTTGAACCGTGCCAGCAACCAAAGAAAATACGGCGCGCCAATCACCGCCGTGAGCACCCCGGCGGGGATTTCACTGGGCGCGATCAACGTGCGCCCCAGCGTGTCGGCCAACACCAGCAGCAGCGCGCCGATCAGCATCGCGGCGGGCAACAGCCATTGGTGATGCCCGCCCACCAGGCGCCGCGCCATATGCGGCGCGACCAGGCCGATAAAGCCGATCGGCCCGATCACGCCGACGCCGAGGCTGGTAAGCAACACCGCGCAGGCCATCGCCAGCCAGCGCGTACGGCGCAATGCCGTGCCCAGACTGTGGGCCGCTTCATCGCCCAGGGCGATCAGGTTCAGCGGCTTGGCCAGGCACAGGCCCAACGGGATCAGCAGCAGGAACGGCAGTACCAGCGCCACATGGTGCCAGTTGCGGCTCCACAGGCTGCCGGTGAGTGCGAGCAAGGCGGTGTTGATGTCCAGCGGATGGGACAGGATCAGAAACTCGGTGACGCTGGACAAGGTCACCGCAATCGCCACCCCGGACAGCGCAAAACGCACGCCGGAAAAACTCACGCCGGTGTTGTACAGCGCCAACAGCAACGCGCCACCGGCACCGCCCAGGCATGCCACCAGCGGCAGCCAGGCAATTGGCAAATGCGGCCAACTGATGATCGCCACGGTCAGCGCGAGCCCTGCACCCTGGGTCACGCCGAGGATTTCCGGCGAGGCCAGCGGGTTGCGGATCACGCCCTGCACAATCGCCCCGGCCAGGCCGAAGGCGGCACCGGCGAGGATCGCAATGAGGCTGCGCGGCAGGCGGTGGTTCCACACCTCGAAGTCGAGGGCATCGTGGGCCAGCAGGCGCTCCAGCACGGTGGCGGGCTTGAGCCACAAGGTGCCGGCGCTGAGGCTGATAAAGGTCGCCAGCAACAACAAGGCGAGCAGCACCCACAGGCGCAATCGTGGGCGGCTCATAGGGCGCGCCTGGCAAGAAACAGGAAGAACGGTGCACCGATCAACGCAGTGACCACGCCGGCCGGGGTCTCCACCGGGAACGCCACCGCGCGGCTGAGCAGGTCGGCGCCCAGTACGATCACCGCACCCAAGGCGGCACTCAGGGGGATCAGCCAGCGGTAGTCGTTGCCCAGGAACTGGCGAAGGATGTTCGGCGCAATCAACCCGACAAAGCCGATAGGCCCCACCGCGCAGACACTCGCGCCCACCAGCAACAGGCTGGCGACAAACACCTGCAGGCGCAGGCTGGTGATGCCGACGCCCAGGGAGCGGGCGGCGTCTTCGCCGAGGTTGATCAGGTTCAAGCGCGGCGCGCACCACAGCGCCCACAGGCCGCCGATCAGGGTGCACGGCCACAGCAGTTGCGCCTGTGCGGCGCCCACATTGGCCAAGGAACCGGCCAGCCAGTTGAGCACGCTTTGCGCCTGGGCCTCGACCAGGATCACCGTGAGGCGGGTCAATGCCGCGCACAACGCGGCGACGGCGACGCCGGCCAATACCAGTCGCCCTTGCGCCGTGGCCGGCGACCACGCGCCGCCCAGGCTGAACACGGTGATCCAGGCCAGCGCCCCGCCCACGCAGGTCATCAACAGCGCGCCACCGGCAAACGGCAACGCCACCAGCCCGGTGGAAAACAACGCCAAGCCGAGCGCCGCGCCGGCCGTCACGCCAAACAACGATGGCGAGGCCAGGCGGTTGCGGGTAATGCCTTGCATCAAGGCGCCGGCCAGGCCCAGGCAGGCGCCGACCAACGCTGCGCACACCGCGCGCGGCACGCGCAGCTGGGCAACGATGTAGGCCATGTTGCCGCCCACGCTGCCCTGGTGCACCAGGCCATTCCAGGCATCTGCCGGGGTGATCACGAACGGCGACCAGCTGTACAGCGAGTACCAGAACAACAGGGCCCCCAGCAGCCCAATGCCGAGGGCGGCGAGACTGCGCTGCACGGCTATTGGCTCAGTACGGCGTTGCCGCCCTTGAGAATCGCCAGCGCATCTTCAGCGATCTGCTCCGAGGCCAGCACACCACGGTTGCGCGCCCAGCTGTCGCCGTCCACTTCGGCTACGTGCTTGTTGCGAACCGCGCCGAGCACTTGCCACAACGGCTGTTTGCTCCAGGTATCAACGATGCTGGGACGGCGGTAATGGCCGACCAGCAGCCAGCCCGGGTCCAGTGCAAGCAGTTGTTCCAGGCTGACAAACTCGGTGGGCGCGGCGTTGGCACGGACCGACGGCACTTTCAGGCCGATGGCTTGCAGCACGCTGCCGGCGTAGGAGTCCGGGCCGTGCACGGAGAAGCTGTCTTCACGGGCAACGCCGAACAACACGCTGGCGCCGGCGGGAATCTGCTGGGCGACTGCCTTGAGGTGTGCACGGTTCTGCTGGATTCGCGCTTCCATCTGCGGGCGCTTGCCCAGGGCCTTGCCGATCAGTTCGGCGGACTTGAGGCTGCCCTCGTAATCTTCCCCGCGTGACGGCAGCAACAGGGTGGGCGCGATGCTCGACAGGTCGCTGTACAACGCCTGGTGGCGGTTGAGGTCGGCGACGATCAGGTCCGGCTTGAGCCGGGCAATTTCCTCGATGCTCGGTTGCGAGCGCAAGCCCACGGACTTCCATTGGCCGATGGCCTGGCGCACACGGGGCAGCACCCGGTTGGCATCGCCATCATCGGCGGCGCCTACCGGAGTCACGTCAACGGCGGCGAGGCTGTCGAGAAAGGAGAACTCCAGCACCACCACACGCTTGGGAGCATCGGGCAGATGCACGGTGTGCTGGCCGTCATTGAGGTCGATGGGGGCAGCGCTGAGTACGCTGGAAGACAACGCCAGGAGGCAGGCGGCAAGGGTCGGAATGGAGCGCAACAGTCGCATGGCAAGTACCTCGGCGTTAAAACACCCCGGCTAGACGGGCCGGGGAAAACGGCGGGTACTATTCCATATCGTGGCGGCGCAATCAAAAAACATTCTCATTAAAGTCATGAAATTCACCTTGGCACCATCGATCAACTGTGGGAGCGGGCTTGCTCGCGAAAGCGGTGTGTCAGTCACACAAAGAGTTGTCTGAACTACCGCCTTCGCGAGCAAGCCCGCTCCCACATTTTGTCCTGCGGTTAGAAGTCGACCGTGGCGGAAAGCAGGTAGGTGCGTGGGGTGGACAAGGTGAGCCCCGGTTCGCTGTCATCCGAGGCACCGGCCGAACTCCAATAGCGTTTATCGGCGACGTTCTCCACGTTCGCGCGCAGGGTCACGTGTTTGTCGTCGACGTTGAAGGCGTAGCGCGCGCCCACGTCGAGGCGGTTCCAGGCGTCGATTTCCTTGACGTTGGACTGGTCCAGGTATTGTGAACTGGAGTAGATGCCACGGCTGGTCAGGGTCAGGCCTTGCAGGCCCGGTACATCCCACTCCGCGCCGAGGTTGACGTTGTATTTGGGCGTGGCCGGGGCGCGATTGTCGTCCCAGGTGCCGTTGGTGGTGTCCTTGAGTTTGCTGTCGATGTACATCACACCGCCCAGCAAGCGCACGCCCTTGAGCGGCTCGCCGAACACGCTCAGTTCCGCCCCGGTGTTCTGGCGCTTGCCATTCGGGCCAAACACCCGCGAGGTGGCGTTGGTTTCATAGGCCGGCTGCTTGATGCGGAATACGGCGGCGGTCACGGCGAACGTGCCGGCGTCGTACTTGGCGCCCACCTCCACTTGGCGGCTGATAAACGGCGGGAAGATCTGGTCTTCGTTGATCGAGGTGGACGGCGCGATCTTGCCCTGGCTCAAGCCTTCCATGTAGTTGGCGTACAGCGACAGCTTATCGGAGGCCTTGAACAGCAGCCCGCCCGACGGTGAGACTTTTTCTTCGTCGTAGGCGGTGTCGCCCTTGATGCCATCGCTCCAGTCATCCACCTTGACCCGCTGCCAGCGGGCACCAAGGGTCAACAGCAGACGGTCATCGAAAAAGCCCAGGGTGTCGGACAAGGCCACGCCACTGAATTTGTTCTCGGTGTAGACCTTGGCGTCCTGACGCGTCGCCGTGGACGGTGTCGGGGTTTGCACGGGGTTGTAGAGGTTGCTCGGCGCGGCGGCATAACGTGCACCACCGTTGGTGAAATCCATGTCGAAGTAGCTGGCGGCCAGGTTGACCTCGTGGCTGACCGGCCCGGTGTGGAACCAGTTACGCACGCCAGCCGTGTAGGTGCGTACGTTTTCATCACGGGTGAAGTCGCGCGGCAGCACGCTGAAATCGCCGGCCGCATTGGTGACGGAGACCGCATGGCGCAGGAAGTCGTGGTTGCTTTTGCGTAAGCCGACACCGCCGTACAGCATCACGTCATCGCTCACATCATATTCAGCGTTGAACGTACCAAAGGTGTCCTTGGTGCGCGCCTTGCTCCAGGCTTGCGCATAGTTGCGGCGCACGTCGTTGGCGCTGGGCACCGGAGCGGCAGCCGCGACCTGGACACGCTCCTGGGGGGCGTCGGTGTTGCGTTCGGTGTGACCGATATCGGTGGAAAGGCGCAGGCGCTCGCCACGGAAATCCAGGCCCAATACGGCCATTTCGCGGTCGACGCTCTGGTGGTCCCAGTCGGTATCGCCAGCCTGTTTCACGCCGTTGAAGCGAATACCGAACTTATTGTCTTCACCAAAGCGCCGGCCCACGTCCACCGCCCCACCCGCCTGGCTTTCGGAGGCCCAGGTGCCGGTGAACGAGTTGATGTCTTTGTCGGTGGCACGCTTGGGCACCACGTTGATCCCGCCGCCCACGCTGCCCCGTGGCGAGATGCCGTTGATCAACTGGCTGGGGCCTTTGAGGATGTCGACGCGGTCGGCCATTTCCATGTCGATGGTGTAGGTGGGCAGCACGCCGTAGAGACCGTTGTAGGCCACGTCACTGTTGAATAGGCTGAAGCCGCGAATGGTGAACTGCTCGTAACGCCCACCGGCCGGGTTGGTGGCGCGCACCGACGGGTCGGCGGCGATCAGGTCGCCCAGGGTGCGGGCCTGCTGGTTCTTCACCGCCTCGGCGGTGTAGGTGGTGATGCTGAACGGGGTCTCCATGAAGTCCCGCGTACCGAGCATGCCCTGCGCAGTGCGGCGCGCCACCTGGCCGCCGGCGTAGGTGTCGCCGTCGTACAGGCCGGTGGTGCCGAGGATCGCAGTCGGCGCCAGTTCCAACGTACTGCCGTCCGGTATCGGCACCAGCATGTAGGCCTGTTCACCCATCGGCTGCAGTTGCAGGCCGGAGCCTTGCAGCAAGCGGGCAAAGCCCTCCTCCACACCGAACTCGCCCGACAGCCCGCCGCTGGTGCGCCCGCTGACCAATGCAGGGTCTACCGACAGGTTGACCCCCGCCAAACCGGCAAAACGGGTGAGCGCCGCGCTCAGGCTGCCGGCCGGCACCTGGTAGCTGCGGCGGGTGGTGGTGTCTTCGGCATAGCTGACGGCGGCGAAGAACGGGCTGGCGCTGAGGCTCAGCAGCAGGCTCAACTTGAGCAAGGGACGGACAACGGGCATTGGAGGAAGCTCTCGATTTTGTTCACTTACCTGGAATGACCGGTGACGGCAAAAAAAGGGACAGGCTTGTTCAATTATTTTATCAACGCCTCCTCCGAAATCTGGGTGGCCCCCCGAGCCTCTATACGCCACCCCGAAATCTATGAACCACCCAAAACCTGTAGTGAGCGGGCTTGCCCCGCGCTGCGGTGTGTCAGGGTAGACCGCAGCGCAAAGGTTGAAGCCGGGTTACCACACCGCGATGTGGGAATCTGTGCGGGGCTCGCTGCCGCCGCACAGCACGCCGCTGACCGGGTCGCGCAGGATGATCTGCCCTCGCCCATAGTCGGTGAGGTCACTGTCGATCTGCACCTTGTGGCCGCGCCGCGCCAGGGCGTTGGCCAGGTCGCGGGAGGCGCCCTGTTCAATGCCGACCTTCATGTCGCCCAGCCATTGCCAGCGCGGTGCATCCAGAGCCGCTTGGGGGTTGAGGCCGAAGTCCACCAGGTTCATCACCATCTGCACATGCCCCTGGGGCTGCATGTAGCCGCCCATCACGCCGAACGGACCGAGGGCCTGGCCGTCCTTGGTGAGGAACCCGGGGATGATGGTGTGGAAGGTTTTCTTGCCCGGCGCCAGGCAGTTGGCATGGGCCGGGTCGAGGCTGAATTCCTGCCCGCGGTTTTGCAGGGCAATGCCGCTGTCAGGCAGCACCACGCCGGAGCCAAAGCCGTGGTAGTTGCTCTGGATGAACGAAACCATGTTGCCCTCGGCGTCGGCCGTGGCCAGGTACACCGTGCCGCTGGCATGGGGATCGCCAGGTTTGGGCGGCTGGGCTTGCTCACCGATCTGAGCGCGGCGCCGGCTGCTGTAAGCATCGCTGAGCAAATCCGCTACGGCCACGCGCATGTGCAGCGGGTCGGTGATGTAGTGCAGGCCGTCACTGTAGGCGAGCTTCATGGCCTCCAACTGACGGTGCCAGGTCTGCTGGCTGTCGCGGTGATCGAAGCTGAACCCTTCGAGGATCTTCAGCGCCATTAACGCCACCAGGCCTTGGCCGCTCGGTGGGATTTCCCACACGTCCACGCCCCGGTAATTGATGTGGATCGGGTCCACCCACTGGGCGCGGTAGTCCTTGAGGTCGCTGGCCCGCAGGTAACCACCGCTGGCACGCGAATGGGCGTCCAGGCGTTCGGCCAGGGCGCCGCGATACAGGCTTTCGCAACGGGTGGCGGCGAGTTCTTCGAGGGTGCGAGCCTGGGCCGGGTTGCGGAATATCTCCCCGGCGCGAGGTGCACGGCCGTCCATCAGGAAGGTGTCGAACCAGGCGTCCAGTACCGGGTCGCGATGGGGGCTGAACTCATCCAGCGCGGCCTGCCACAGCTGGGCGATCACCGGCGACAGTGGGAAACCGTCGCGCGCCAGGCGGATGGCCGGTTGCAGCAACTCGGCAAACGGCAACTGGCCGAAGCGCTCGGACAGCTCGGCCCAGGCCGATGGGCAGCCCGGCACCGTGACGGGCGTCCAGCCATACAGCGGCATCTGGTCGTGCCCCGCCGCTTTCACCGCCTCGATGCTCAAGGCGGCCGGCGCGTGGCCGTTGCCATTCAAGCCGTGCAGTTGGCCTTTACACCAGACCAAGGCAAACGCATCGCCGCCCAAACCGCAGCCGGTGGGCTCCACCACGGTCAACGCGGCCGCCGTGGCGATGGCCGCATCGATGGCGTTGCCGCCCCGTTGCATGATCTCGATACCGGCCTGGGCGGCCAAAGGTTGGGAAGCCGCGACCATGCCGCGCCTGGCGAACACGCTCTGGCGTTGCGATGGATAGGGATACTCGTGAGCAGAAAATTTCAACATGGCAGGGACTCTTCGATTCATTGGCCGGACTTGATGCGGTTCCATTCCCGGGTCATCAGGCGCTGGATGTTTTCCGGCAGGTCGGCGGAGACAAAGGTGTGGTTGATCACATCATCACCGGGGTAGATGCCCGGGTTGCCACTGACTTTGGGGTCCATCAGGGGCGTGGCGTCTTTGTTCGGGTTGGCGTAGCCCACGTAGTCGCTGACGGGCGCGATCACCTCGGGGCGCAACAGGTAGTTGATCAAGGCGTGGGCGTTGGCGGGGTTGGCGGCGTCCTTGGGAATGGCGAGCATGTCGAACCACAGGTTCACGCCCTCCTTGGGGATCAGGTAGCGGATGTCGATATTTTTACCGGCTTCCTTGGCGCGGCTCTGGGCCTGCATCACGTCGCCGGAATAACCCACCGCCACGCAGATGTCACCGTTGGCCAGGTCGGCGGTGTATTTCGAGGAGTTGAAGTAGGTCACCGACGGGCGCAGCGCCATCAGCCGGGTCGAGGCCTGCTTGTAGTCATCGGGCCGGGTGCTGTTGGGGTCCAGGCCGAGGTAGAGCATGACCTGGGGGATGATCTTCACCGGCGCATCGAGGAAGGCCACGCCGCAGCTTTTGAGCTTGGCCAGGTTGGCCGGCTCGAAGACCATCGACCAGGAATCCAGCACCGCATCCTTGCCCAGCACGGCACGCACTTTCTCTGCGTTGTAGCCGATGCCCACGGTGCCCCACATGTACGGCACGGCGTAGCGGTTGCCGGGGTCGGCGGCTTCCAGGCGTTGCATCAGGCGTGGGTCGAGGTGCTTCCAGTTATCCAGCAAGTTACGTTGCAGCGGCTGGTAGGCGCCGGCGCGGATCTGCTTGGACAGGAACTGGCTGGACGGCACCACCACGTCATAGCCCGAGTGACCGGAGAGCAGCTTGGCTTCGAGCATTTCGTTGGTGTCGAAAATGTCGTATTGCACCTTGATGCCGCTGTCTTGCTCGAAGTTCTTCAAGGTATCGGGGCCGATGTAGTCGGACCAGTTGTAGACCTTGACCACCGAGTCGGCAGCCTGGCCCATGGGCACAGCGACGGCGCAGCACAGCGCCGCTAACACACTCGATAAACGCATGGCACAGTTCCTTATGAAGGTCACAGCACGCGGCTGAGAAAGGCCCGGGTACGGGGATGGCGGGGGCGGCTGAAGATCTGTTCCGGCGGCCCTTGTTCGATGAGCTCGCCCTGGTCGAGCACCACCACGCGGTCGGCCACTTCACGGGCAAAGCCCATTTCGTGGGTGACGACCACCATGGTCATGCCCTCCTCGGCCAGCTCCTTCATCACGTGCAGCACCTCGCCGACGGTTTCCGGGTCGAGGGCGCTGGTAGGTTCATCGAACAGCATGGCCTGGGGTTTCATCGCCAAGGCACGGGCAATCGCCACCCGCTGCTGCTGGCCGCCGGAGAGCATCGACGGGTAATGGCTGGCCTTGTCCGCCAGGCCCACCCGCGCCAGCAAGCCACGGGCCTGTTCCAAGGCTTCGGCGCGTGGCGTGCCGAGCACGTGAATCGGTGCTTCGATGATGTTTTCCAGCGCCGTCATGTGGGGGAACAGGTTGAAACGTTGGAACACCATGCCGATGTCACGGCGCTGACGGGCGATGTTGCGCTCCGAATCGCGCACCAGGCTGCCGTCGCTGCGCTCGCGATAGCCCATGGCGCGGCCGTTGACGCGGATGCGCCCGCCCTGGATGTCTTCGAGCAGGTTGATGCAGCGAATGAAAGTGGTCTTGCCCGAACCGGAGGCGCCGATCAGCACCACCACTTCGCCACGTCGCACTTGCAAGGAGATGCCCTTGAGAATCTGCAGGTCGCCAAACGACTTGTGCAGGTCGAGGGCCTCGATGATCAGTTCTTCACTTTGGTGCGCCATGGTCAGCGTCCTCTCAGCAGTTTCAAGGTGCTGCGCCCGAACATGCGGCTGGACGCGGGAGGCGGTGCGGAAGGCCGGTCGGACTGGCCGAAACGCGCCTCCAGCCAACGCTGGAAGAAGCCCCAGAGCGTGGTGAGCATCAAGAAATAGATCGCGACCACCAGGTACAACTCGAACACTCGGAACGTCGCCGAGGTGACCATCTGGGTGCTGAGCAGCAACTCCTGCACGCCGATCACGCTGACCAGGGTGGTGTTCTTGAGCATCACGTTGAACTCGTTGCCCAGGGGCGGCACGATCACGCGGAACGCCTGGGGCAGCACGATGCGTCGCATCAACTTGGCAAAGCCCATGCCCAGGGAACGCCCGGCTTCGTACTGGCCTTTGTCCACGGCACCGATGCCGGCGCGGATGATTTCGGCCATGTACGCGCCTTCGTTGAGGCCCAGAGCGATGATGGCCGCCTGGATATTGCCCGGCACGATCAGGCCGAAGAGTTCGATATCTTCGAAGCGGAAAATCCCGCCCGCCGCCAGCGCCGTGTACAGGAACACGATTTGCACCAGCAGTGGCGTGCCGCGCATCAACCACACATAAAAGCGTACCGGCAGGTGCAGCAGCGGGTTCTTCGACAGGCGCAACAGCGCCGCCGCCAAGCCCAGCACGCAGCCCAGCAGCATCGCCGACACCGCGATCAGGCACGTCAGCCAGAGCCCGGTGAGGTACACCCCGCTGGGCTGCAGCAGGTACTGCCAGAACACATCCCAATTGAAGTTCATGGCTGGAAACCTCAGTCGAGAGTGTCGCTGCTGACATGCCATTTATTCAGCAACGCCACGTAGCTGCCGTCGCTGCGCATATCGCTGATCACTTGCTGCACGGCGGCGGCGAGTTGCGGATCGTCCTTGCGCATGCCGAGGCCCGTGAGGATGCGGCTGAAGGCGGGCACGCCTTCCTGGAACAAGTCGGGCGCCATGGCGGCGTAGTAGCCAGCGGTTTCCACGGTGGTGCCGTAGGCATCGACTTGGTTGATGCGCAGGGCCTGGAAGGCGTCGGTGTCGGTGTTGTAGACCACCAGCTTCATCGGTGGCTTGCCGGCCTTGGACAGGCTTTCGTTTTGTGTGTCCAGCAAGGTCTTGATGGTGGAGCCGTTGAGCACCGCGACTTTGTGCCCGGACAAGTCATCCAGCGTCTTGATGCCCTTGGGGTTGCCCTTGGGCACCACCACCGACTGGCTGGAGTACATGTAGTTGACGATGTCGATCACCTGGCGCCGCTCGGGCTTGTCGAACAGCTGGTCGACGATCATGTCGCACTGCTGGGCGAGCAAGGCCGGCACCAGGCCGGAGAACGGAATCACCCGCCACTGCACCTGTTTGTCGCCCAGGCGCTTGGCGATTTCCAGACCCAGGTCGACGGTGAGCCCGCGCGGTTTCTGCGCTTCATCGAAGGACACGAGGGGCGGTGAATCCATCCCCGAGCAGTAGACGAGTTTGTCGACGTTCTTCAAGCGCTCCGGTACCTGGGGCGCAGCAGACGCCCATTGGGTACAGAGGCCGAGGGAGACAGCCACCAGCAAGGCGCGGCGTTTATGCATGACCAGACACTCCAGTTCGTTGGTTAACGGGGCAGGACTCAAAGTCAAAACACGGGTGGGCTTGGGCCCACCTCTGATTATTTTTCCGACTGCAAAAACTGGATCAGCGCCGGCACGGTGCCTTCGATGTGTTCGCGCACCACGGCTTCGGCGCGAGCGGCATCACCGGCGCGGATCGCATCAAGGATCACCGCGTGTTCTTCGCGGGCGCTGAGGGGTTTATCGCCGTGTTGCAGCCATAGGCGCATGGGCGCTTCCACCAGCGAGTACAGCGCCGAGATCTGCTTCATCAAGCGCGGTCGGCCGCTGAGCCTGCACAGGTATTCGTGGAAGGCGCGGTGGCGGCTGACCCAGGCGGCGCTTTCGTCGCGGTAGTCGTCCATCTCGTCGAGCATGCGCTCCAGCGCGGCCAATTGGCGTTCGCCGATCCGGCTGACGGCCACACGTACTGCCAGGCCTTCGAGGGCGCTGCGCATCTCGAAGACTTCGTGCAATTCGTCGATATCCAGGCCGCTGACGACGGCGCCACGGTTGGGCCTGAGGGTGACCAGGCCCTGGGCATCCAGGCGGCGGAAGGCTTCGCGCACCGGCATGCGGCTCATGCCGATTTCACTGGCGATGTCCTCGGCAATCAGCCGGTCGCCCTTGCGGTAGCGGCCACTGCAGATGGCATCAAGCAGGAAGTTGTAGGCCTCCTCCTCGGCGGTGAGGGGCTGGCGGTCAACGTAAGCGGGGGCAAATTGCATCGGCAGCACCTTTTGTATTTTTGTATCCAATTATCCATGGATGCAAAAAAGCAGGATGCGTGCCAATTGGGTGGGTGGTGGGGCAAGTGGTTGATTCGGATGGGATAGATGAGGTCTGCGGCTGATCGGCCGGAATGCAGATGTAGGAATCTGCTACCAAAAGGCTCAGAAAACGCGCCGTTGGTGGGCGGAAGTAACAGCGTGAGGGCATATCCTTAGCTGTCGATATTCTTATTCCTGGCGGGGCCGGATCGGTAGATTGATAGCCATGGACTTCATGGGAGCGAAGGTTGATGGCGGAATCAGTGGTGTGGATCGCAGGGATCGGCGCGGTGGCTGGACTGGGTAGCGTTCGGTAGCGCAGTCCTTCGCGAGGAAGTTCGGCCCTGAAAATGTCCATGTCGCTCATTTTGTCATCGATGGCTCGATCGACGGCGACCGCATAAAGAGGTGGTTTTATGGGAACCCATCAGACTCAGCTCGCCCCCGCTTCGGTGCGCGGCGTGCTCAATTACCTGCTGGACACCGGAGAACGTCCGGTGAACTACACCTATCCCCCGCCCGAAGGCGTCGCCCAACGCAGCGGTGTGCTTGATCCCACCCAGGTGACGATCCATAACGCGCGGCTGCTGGCTGAACCGGCCCATATCAATCGCAACGGCTTCGAGAAAGTTGATCACATCAGCGCCGTCGCCAACCTGGAAGATGATGAACAAGTGCGCCTGCTGTACTACCCAGAAACCGAAGCCCTGCTCAAGCAGCAGACGGGTGCCGTGAAGGTGGTGATTTTCGATCATACGATTCGCGTGGATAACCCAGGTCGAGAAGCACGCGGGCTGCGCGAACCCGTGCGGTACGTGCACAACGACCAGACCGAACGCTCGGCCGTTCGCCGAGTGCATGACCACCTGCCCAGCGATGAAGCGCAGCAGCGGCTGCTCAAGCGGTTTGCGATTATTAATGTATGGCGACCGATCGGAACGCCGGTTTTGAGCACCCCGCTGGCGTTGTGCGACGCACGCAGCATGGCGGCGAGTGACCTGTTGCCCAGTGACCTGGTGTATCGCGACAAGGTCGGCGAGACGTTTTCAGTCAAGGCCAACCCGGCACATCGTTGGTATTACTACCCGCAATTGCGACCTGATGAAGCATTGCTGTTGAAGATCCATGATTCGCAGCAGGATGTGGCGAGGTTGAGCGCACACACGGCGTTTGACGACCCCACAACGCCAGATGGTGCACCACCACGGCGAAGTATCGAGGTAAGAGCGCTGGTGTTCTTCGACGCGTGATTGGGGCGGTGACATTTGGTCGACGCGGGAACGGGCCAAACACCTGAGCGGCTCCCAGGCAGAACGCCTCGCCCGCGCTGATACGTCGGCAGATCAGGCCTTTTCTGGCGCTGGAGACGAAAAAGCCCCTGCTTTGCAGAGGCTCTGAATAGGTAAGGCCCAGCACTGAGCTGGGCCTTAGGGGTGGCCAAAGAGGGCAAAACCCTCTTTAAGACCCGTTCAATCAGGCAAGATCGTCATAGGTGGTGTAGGCGTAAGAGGGACTGAACCCCCCTTCGACCGGCGCCCACCAAAGACCTTGACCTGCCGGAATGACAACTTCGCCCGACGGGCTGCCCAAGCCAAGGAACACAATCGGGAACGCCGTAAACTCGCCATTAGTTGGAACGGGAGTTACCGTGCCGGTAAGCATTTTCCCGCCGTAGGCGTAGCAGGTTCGCAGCACGATGCCGGTGGTATTTTCTGCCGGTGTGATAATTGGACGAACAGGCTCAACGAAGCCGTCGTAGTTGATGAATTTTGCACCTACTTTCAATTGTTCCATGATTATTTACCTTTGAGTCGAATGATTGGTCGCGGAGAATTCCGCTTTGCTGTCGCTCAAAGGCGATTGCTCGAGGCTCGTGGCCTTCACATGATTCAAGGTCCCGCATCGGGTGCACTTGATCTGGAGCTCTGTAAACCCACCCGTACGGGCGAGCAGTCTTTTGCAGTTGCCGCATCTGAACTCTTTCAACATCAGCAAACTCCTTTTTGCTGAACCGCCCTTTCCGTGGGCAATCACAAACCTCGCATTGGGTGAGGCTCAAGTCAGTGTAGGAAGCCAAAAATTCCAGGACCGGACGGTGCTCGCGGAGGCCGGTTCGTCGCTGCCTACTGTCTGGCCGGTTGTTACCCGGCGATGGAGTAAATATCTCCTATGGAAGTATTGATGTCAACTCCATTGGAGATTTTATTTCCCAAGGAGATAAAAAAACACTCAGTGGCAAGCTTGCGGGTGAAGCCGTGGCAAGCAGAAACAAGAAGCCCGGCACTGGGCCGGGCTTGGTGAGCTGGATGAGGCTTGCAAAGGCATTCAGGTAACTAAAGCACGCCGCCGCGCCAGACCACGCGCCCAATGATACGAATTTCATTTATCTCCCCGTCACGCAGCGCCTCGTCGCCGTAGCGCGTCTTGTCAGGGTTATCACTGCGGATAATCCAGCCGTCAACGTCGGACCGCACCAAGCGCTTTACGATCGTCCCCTTGGAAACGCTCTGCATGGCAAAGACTTGGCCGTCCTTTGGCTCGATCTTCGACTCATCAATCAGCAATACGTCACCATCATTGATGGTCGGCTCCATGCTGTGGCCGCTGGCGTAGATCACGTCCAGATGCCGCTGGTTGAGGTTGTTGGCGCGCAACCATTCTGTCTTGAAAGCCAGCACACCACGTATCTCGACGTGCGAGTTGTCATCGCCGCCACCGGTTGATCCGCGAGCGCTCAGTTGCAGCACGCCGGTGTAGCTCTCGTCACCAGCGAGGTCAAAGCCGCGCGGTGGAATGCGCTCGTCTACATTCGCGCCGGCGATTGTCGAGTTGATGCCAACGGCAGAGGCCATTCGGCCTATGTCGGCTTCGATCCGCTTACTGAAACACCCAATTGGGATGCCGAGCATTTGCGCCATGGAAACCGCAAGTTTTTGGGATAATGGTCGGTGCCCATTGAGATGGCTGCCCAGCGTTCCCTGGCTCATCCCTACCGCATGGGCTATCTCGTCCTGGGTGAGGCGCTTGTCCTTTGCGCGTGCGGAATTGTAGTCCGCAAGGGCCTTTTTCAAAGCTGCGCACTCATCGCGCTCCCAGTCCAGCAATTGGCGTCTGTCGTTCGTCATTCAGCAAGAATATTCCCAATGGAAATAGTTAGCCATCTCCAAGTACCCGCCCAATCAGCTTTTGCGTTTTTCGCGAGTTTCGCGCAGGCACAAAAAAGCCGATCTAGTTGATCGGCTCAAATGTCTGACTTTACTCAGGAATAATGGTCGGGACGGAGTGATTCGAACACTCGACCCCTAGCACCCCATGCACGCAGTACATCTGTAAGACCTTGTTAAGTGGCTGTTTTTATTGGCGCTCGCTGCAATCGAATGCCCACAAGAGCTTACAAGTGCGTGAGAGTGTCACGCAAAAGTCACGCACCCTCCCCGGCGTCCTGCCGACGAACACCACTCCCAAATCAGATACACCTCGATTACTGTATGCGCATACAGTATTTGAGTTTTCACACCATGAACATCGACGAAGACACCTCAGCGTGGCTTGGATGCCCTACGCCCCTGGAAATGTACAAGCACCAGTGCGCCCTGCTCGAGGATGAGCTAACCCAGGCCCTGGCGATGCTCAAGAAAGCACGCGCCAACGTTGCCGGCCTGGTGCAGCTCAGCGACGAACTGTCCACCGGCAAAGCGTCTGCGGAGGCTGAACTCAAGAAAGCGCTGTCCGAAGTGACCAGGCTCAACCTGGCTACTTCAGATTTGGGCGCCAAGAACTACAGCCTTCAACTAGTCGCCGAGCAGCGCGACCACCTGTTCAGAGAGAACCAGCGGCTCCTGAGCGAGATTCGTAAAGCTCAACCCCCCAGTGCCAGCTAGGCTCAAATGACGCTTAGAGGGAAGGATTATGTGCGGAAGACTTTCACAGTATCGGGGCATCCATGATTTCGTTGCGGCGTTGAGCATGCCCAATGCCTTGGCAAACTCCGTGGGTGATCAGCCCCTTGAGCGCTACAACGTGGCACCGACAACTCAAGTCGCCCTGCTCCACCTGCAGGGCGACCTTCTGCACGCCGACCCGGTGCGCTGGGGATGGCGACCGCACTGGGCCAAGGACCGTGCCGCGCCGATCAACGCACGCGTCGAGAAGGTCGCCCACGGCCCTTTCTTCCGGGCGATCTGGCCACACCGGGCAATTGCGCCCGTCGATAACTGGTTTGAATGGGTCGATGAAGGCGGCCCGAAGAAGCAGCCCTACCTGATCCGCCGGCGGGATGGCGCGCCCGTGCTGTGCGCAGCCATTGGCCAGCTACCCGATGCCGATGAAGGCCCGGGCGAGCATGACGGCTTCGTGATAATCACCGCCGACAGCGCCGGCGGCATGGTGGACATCCACGACCGGCGCCCGGTGGTGCTAACGCCGGACTTGGCACGGGAATGGTTGGACCCTGCCACGCCCAAGGAGCGCGCTGAGCAGATGGTGCTACTTCAAGGTGAGTCATCCAAGGCTTTCGCTTGGTTCAAGATTAGAAAGGAAATTGGCAACACCCGAAATCAAGGATCCGACCTAATTTTTCCCATCGGCAATCTAATTACAGATGACGAATAACTTCGTAATAGTGCCTCATGGCCAACACCCAGACTTTTACGTCCAAGTTCAATTGCCAAGGCTTACCACGCAGTTCACCAAACAAGCGGCACATACCACTCCAATAAAGGAACCCATAATCTTGGCTTTCAACAAATTCAAACTCCAATCTTTTCGCGTGAATTATTTTATTGCATATTTCACGCATTGATAGCTTTACGCCCTCAGTAGGAGAATGAGCAACACTCGGATATCTGTCGTAGGCTTCGGCGTCGGGGCAATAAACTCCTTCATCACCATTATCTATCGTAAAATTATAGGTATCCTGAATTATTCTCGTCTTGGTGGCGCATTGAATCAGGTAGTCCCCTACGAAATATTTGACGAAATCCTGATGGCTTAGCATCTCCATCTCCAGCCCAGTCTGCTCAACGAGGCTAGGGCTGATGACGCTAAAATTATCATGTAGGCTTTTTGCTGTTGAGTAACTCCCATGAGCAATCTGCTGCAATAAAAAAAGATTCTCCTCAACAGCACTGAAACTAATTACGTGCATCAATCCAACTCCTTGATAGCGGCTACTTGTTCATCAAACTGATTACTCAGACTCTCGGGATGAGCAGTTAGTTATCACCAGCGCGCCAACGGATCTAGCCTTGCTTAATGCATATGGTCATCCCTGGCCGCCGCTAAGTGTGACACCATTCAAGCGGTAAACGAAGTTCAGCGAAGCGCTCGGACATATGCCTGGCACGCCCGCAGAGCGATCAGTCCTTGGTCGCCGTCGCCGGTGATGGCGATAATTCGTTGAGCATGCGCTGGGTCAAGTTGGGCTCGACGGGCTGCATGAACCACGCCGACGGCGCCGGCGGTGGCAGGCACTTTGCAGCCACTGCCTGTATCCGTGGCGTCGAGAAGGACTGACAGCCGCACATCAGCAGTGGCAAGGCGATCGCGCAGAGCAGCCTGGTTACGTTGGGCATCGGAAAGTTCTCGTGTGTGCTGTTGGTCCTGGGCGGCGAGCTTCTGCTCTATGGCCAGGCGATTGGCCTGCTCGCTGCGGTCCTGGGCTGCTGCGGCATTGCTGATTGCTGCAAGGTCATCCTTGTGCAGGCCGGCCTGCTCGGCGAGCTGATTGCCCATGCGCCAGTCTTGCACCTGCCAGGTGCCAGCGGCGGTGATTACCATCGCCAGCAGGATGGCGGCCAGGATCTGCCCGGGGCTCATGCCGCCCCCAGAAACATCGCCCGCTCGGCCAGGCGGCGCTTGGTCAAGCCG
Organism: Pseudomonas sp. TE24901; assembly: GCF_054058375.1. Lineage (NCBI taxonomy): Bacteria > Pseudomonadati > Pseudomonadota > Gammaproteobacteria > Pseudomonadales > Pseudomonadaceae > Pseudomonas > Pseudomonas sp. TE24901. The sequence goes on along the minus strand of NZ_JBSSAF010000006.1, from coordinate 375,984 downwards.
GCCAGAACCTGGCCACCGGCCTTGTTCCAGCGCTGAAACTGCTCGGCCGCGCTGGCGTAGTTCCCGGCATTCAGCAGTTTCAGCAGCGTCGACGAACCTAGGTTGGCGCCGCCCAGATTGTAGGTGAAGCTCATGAGCGCATCCCACTGCGCCTGATTTAATGGGACCTTTACCAGGCGTTCTATCTCAGGCTCAAACCGCCCTATGTCGTTCACCAGCATCCGCTCGGCCTGCTCGCTGGTGATCGTCATACCGGCAGTGATTCCGCGAGTGGCGCCGTAACCGATGGTCCAGACGCCAACCGAATCTTGGTAGGACTTGAGGCGTAGTCCTTCGAACGACTTGATGAGGCTCAAGCCCTTTTGCGATGTGCGCATGCTTTTCTCCAGGCAAAAAAATACCCGCTCATGGCGGGTGTTGGGATTTAGCTATGGGTCAACTGGGCGCGACCGGGCGCTTGCTGCTGTCGGGAAAGTCCGGGTTGGTGTCGGTCCACTTACGCAATGCCAGCCAGTAAGCCTGCCACTGCCCCGCTGTACCAGGAATGTCCGCTTCGCCATACTCGATGGCTGTTACATTTTGCTGGGCCAGGGGCATCTGTTCTTCTCGCCATGCATTTTCTACAGGCACCAACTTGGCATTGATCGTTTCCTGGGTAATAGACCAAGAGCCATCTGCCTGGGCGGTGTAGTCCGCCGAGTCAGGCCTTGGCCCTGACATTTCAATCCATCCCTCATCGGGGCCTTTGTCGGTCTCATCAACCTCAACAAGGTTTGAACCCTCCTTTGAGTAATACCTGATCATGTAACCGCCCCTTTAAGCTTCCACACTTTGACTCGACAAGGCGCCGAAGTAGTGGGAGTTGTGGATGTGATCCCGTGACCACCACCAAGCAAATTACTTGCGGTAGCGACCGAGCTGGTGCCTGTCTGCACAATCACTTTATCCGAGGGTAGAGATTGAGCAGCAATAGCCCCATACGTGCTACCTCCGGACCCCGTATTACCATCCCATCCCGGATCACTCCATACACCACCGACAAGAAGATCTATTTGAACCATCACATGAAACCCGGGAAATGGATTGTCCGTAATGTACCTCGCGTTGGTTGCGACAGTTGCAGGAGCTGCCGAACTTCCTCCATTGGGGTAAACGATCGCGAAGTCGGCCTGGGTTGAGCCCAACTTCCCATCAAGCGCCGCCTTTAAATCAGCTTGGTTAGAAAGAGTTCCCGATATAGCACCCCAGGCCGCCCCGGGGGACTGCTCGACCCACGAGCCCCAGGTCCCTGCGAACTTCCAGCGGGTCCGAGGGAGCACATCCGCATAAATGCTCTTCCAGGTCTGGACTGCATAATCTGCGCCAAAGTTGTCATGCGTGAGATATCCGTCACCTCGTGCATTCGGGCTCGGGAGCACTTCTCCAACCCATCCGGAGCCAGGCGTTGCATATCGACCATTGTTCAGGGCGGCGTTAGCATCTGTGATTACCTTGGGAGCAATGGCTCCGTTGCCACCCTGAGCCACAGACAGCGGGGTAGTCAACCCGGAAAGAGACGTGATGTCGCTGTTTGCTCCCTTGTTGGCTTTGTTCGCTGCAGCTTGCTCTGCATGCTCGGCAGATTGGGCGGCAGCCTCTGCGGAATCCGCTGCGGCCTGTTCTGATTGGACGATAGAGTCCCTAGCGGACTCGGCGCGAACTGCAGCAGCATCTGAAGCGCCGGCCGAGCTCTGGCTCTGCTCTGCGGCCTGCTGAGATGCGTTCTTGTTACTTGTGGAGAGAGCAGCGGCGTCGGTTGCAAAAGTTGCTTGCTCGGTGGCCACTGTCTTCGATTGACCGGCTGACTCAGCAGCCTCAGTTGCAGCGGCCACCTGCTCCTCCATGTCGGCAATACCGCCCGCAATGGTCCTGGTAGCCTCGCGCAAAGCGTCGGCCGAATCCTTCACGTACCCCTGAAGCGGTGCAACCGCATACGCCGAAGGGGCGCCATAGGCTGGCGTGATGGACAGCGCCGTATCGCTCGCAATGTTGGTGATCTCGTACCAACCGCCGTCGGGGCCGCGAAAACCATCACCCACTCGTGCGTTTCGGATAAATGCGGTCCCTACGCCGATAACAACGTTACTGCCTGGAGTGACAGTAACCGTTCCCGTGTTGTACCAAGTCATAGTCCCTCCTAAGAAATAGGCTTTGCAAATACGATAGGAATAAAAAAGCTTGTTGAGTTGTTCACGCCGATAATGTAAGGCTCCAACCGATTATTTCCGTAGTTCCAGACTACATATAGCTTTGCGGCACGGGTGGAATTCCCACCAACGTCCATTCCGATGTTATTGATCATCACGTAGTCGCCAGTATCAAGCGGTGAGTATGCGGTCCAGCTCGACAAAACAGTGCCCTGGCCAGTACTACTAGACCCTAGATAAGTCCAGCTTCTAACAGTCCTAGTAAACTGTGCGCATGGCGTACCGCTATCAAACAGAAGGCCACCCGTACCGTCCCACAGCCTCAGCCCGTAAGTTGCCAGCTCTCTCGATTTGAAAGCGGCGCAGAAATAGTTTCCCGCACCCGACGACACAAACGAGAAGCCCGTCCAATTGCCTGGCCCACCACTGATAGTGGTGTATTGGAGCGTTGTGGTGCCGTCAGGACGAACAAAAACGAGAGGCGGCTCTTGGGTAGTGATAGGAGGAGAAAAAGCGGCTCCTCCCGAGTACCGACCCGACTGCAGAACAACAAGCCGGGAAAATTCTGAATCAAGAGTTACCACATCGTTGTTATTGGTAAATTCCAAACCATATGTCATCTACCTATCCTTCATAACTAAAAGACGCTGCGGCCCAAGTCCGTTAATGGCATTGAACGGCGCGGCCCGATTGCCAAACCAAACAGTCACACCACCGACGTAAACATCGGGCTCATACTGGATTGCATAGTTGTTTTGAGCATTGGGGTCTTGAGGGTAGGCACCGATTGGAATACAAACTGCCGAGTGGGTTGTGGGTGATATACCAGGAATTGAAATATTGATGTACCGGTTGCCGCCAGTGATAAATGCCACCACAGCAGAGTAAACAATCCTGACCGTGAATGAGTTTTCATCCAGTTCCAACTTCCCTGTCGGCCCCCAAATCCTCATCCCGAAACTCATGCTGTCAGATCTCCGAGTTGAACCCGCTTAACGTTGTTTTCGTCGTAGACCTTGATCGCACGATTGGTCATCGTCAGGCGCCCACCGCCCGGCGCGGGCCCGTTGAATTCCAGGTTCCCAGCTTTATCTAGGCGCCAGCCTTTCACCCCGGCGACGTAGTCGTCGGACTGCAAGGCCTGGCCGATCTTCAGCATGGTGATGCTGCCGTCTTGGATGAATGCCGATCGCATGAAGACCTGTCCGTTTTCCACCGTGAATGGCGTGAACACCTGGCCGCCGGCAAGCGTGCTGACAATCGCGAAGCGATCAGCACTGACCAGAAACTGGCTTTGAAGCACACCTTCTTCGTCCTGCTCGATACCCAGGCCAAAGCCAGCAGCAACCAATTGGTTGTTGGCGTTCACCTGCATCTTCACGGAGTACATAGTTTTAAACTTGCCGTCGGTGTCGGCCTGGGCTTCACTCACGACCTGAACGGCGGCCGAAGTTTCGCCAATCTCTGCCCTGACCTGCTGGATGGCCTGAGCGGTTGCTTCCCGATCGGTGACCACAACGCTTTCCAGCTCACTTACCGAGCCGCTGACTTCGCCAACCTCAGCGGTGAGTTCGGTCTGGCGCTGCACCATGGCAGCGTTCTGCGAGGCGCGCGTCTTCACTTCCTGCGCAAAACTCGCCGACGCGTTGTAGCCCTGGAGTGCGTCAGCCAAGTCACCCTCGCCGTTATCGTCCCGGTACGCCGACTGCAGGGCCTGAAGGCTAGACGCCTGGGCTGTCACCACGCCATCCAGCTCGGTGATGCTGGTAGTGTTGGTCTCGACCTGGCGCGCCAAACCGTTCGCGTTGACCAGCACCTGGCCCACGTCCACCCAGTAATCGGCGTTCGGCGGCGAGGTACCCACCGGCACCAACTGGGTGGCCTGGTAGATCCGCTTACCGACCACGACCAGGTCGCCTTCCAGGTAGACCGATTCAGGGTTGTAGGCCGATAGGCCGTCAAGCGCGTCAAGCTGCGCCTGCAGCCCTGGGATCTTGTCGATCTCGTCGTTGATGTCCTGGCCAAGCTCCGTGCGCCCAATCTGCCCGGCAATCAGGTCCAGCACCGGAGCAGCATCTGCGCTGGCCATGCCCATCACGCCGTTGCCGACAGGATAGAACGGGCCCACGTTACCGGTGCGGTCAACCAGGCGAGCCCAGAAGAAGAACTGCGCGCCGGCCTTGAGGGCCTGCATGCTGTAGTTCGCCTGGGGGTATGCCAGGTCGGCGAGCTTGGTAGCCACCGAGAGGTCATTGGCCTGGCCATACCACAGCTCGGTGCGCTGGGTGTCCTCGGTACCGGCCGGGAAACCCCACCGAACGCCGATACCGAACAGTTCGCTGGTGGTGGACAGGAATGCCACCGCAGGCGGCAACCCGACCTTCCCTTCCAGATTGGTCAGGTTGGAGTTTTTCCAGATCGAAGAGATCTCGAAGGCGCTCACCGACCGAACACGCACAAGATAGGCGCCCGAGTAAATGCCGGTGACGTCCTCGCTCGTCGAACCGGTGCGTTGCAGCTTGATCCAGTTGCCGCTGTCCTTGCGCCACTCCACGTCATAGGCGACCGCTCCAGCTACGGCAGGCCACGAGATGTTCATGGTACTGATCGCCAGCCCCTGGTCCACGGAGTAGTTCGACGTGATGTCGACGCTCGCCGGAGCGGGAACTACGGTGATCGGCACAACGCTGATTGGCCGTTCCTCCAGCCGGGCGCCGGTGTCGATGTGATCGAACTTGCTCGGGTCGTACTGGACTGCCGATATCTCGAATACGCCGGGCTCCGGGCGGGCCACGCTGACCACGCGGTACAACGGGATAGCAAGGTCATCGGCATCCAGCGCCCACACCAGTTCGCGCTCAGGCGTCACGGAGTAGGCAACGGTTACGGTAACTTGGCGGCCGCTGACCAATTGCACGGTGCGGCCCTCGCACTTGCCGTCCGGCAGGTTGAGGATCAGTCGGTCACCCGGCTTGGCCTGGGTGTCGCGATCCAGCGTGATGACCTTGCCATTCACCGCAGAGATACGCCCGCCCACCGGCCGGCCTGCAAGCAGTTCATCCGCGATCGGAATCACGTAGCCTGGAAGCGGAATGCGGCCATCCAAGCCAACCTTGAAGGTAACGGCTCTGTCCTTGGAGTTCGTGAGCAGCGCCCACTTGCCCCGGCGCTGGGCCTCGGATTCGCGGGTGCAGCCAATAGCGCTGATCTCCAGCGGATTGTCGCCATAGCGCCGCTGCAACTTGGCATCGGTCACAGCTGTGACGTCGGTGTCGAAGTTGTTCAGCGGGTTGTCGTAGCTGATCAGCGCCCGGGTGTAGCGAGTGCGCTCCGATGCGCTCGAGTAGGTGAACTTGCCATCGATGACATTCGCCCGGGTGTAGGCGAAGTCGAAGTCGGTAGCGCGCGGCATATCCGCCAGGGTGAACACCTGGCCCTGTGCCCAGTAAGTCATGCCCCGGTAGATGGCTGAGATATCACGCAGCAGCGACCAGGCGTCGGCCTTGCTCTGCAGATTCAGATTGCAAATGAATCGCGGCTCCTGGCCACCCTTCCCGTCCGGCACCAGTTGGTCGCAATACTGCGAGATTCGGTACAGCTCCCACTTGTCCACCATCCATGGCTTGATGCGACGGCCCAGGCCGAAACGGTCGTTCGTGGTGATGCCGAGCGTCGCCCAAGTCGGATTGTTGGTGTAGGCCTCCTTGAAGGTACCGTCCCACACACCGCTGTATGTTCGCGATGCCGGGTCATAGTTGCTCGGTACCGACCACTTTCGAGCCTTGCAGCCCACGGTCACGGCCGGGATGCTGCGGAACTGTTCTGCCGAGAACTCAATGAAGAGCAGCGCGGTGTTAGGGTATCGAATCTTCGCGTCGATCACCTCAGTGAAGCCGGCAATCTGCATGGTGTCGGAGATTTTGTTGTTGTTCTGGTTCGCAGTCAGTCGAGTGATCCGCATCAGCCAACCTGAACTCGCCCTCGGCAAATCGATGCGGCGCGTGCGCTCGTAGACGCTTGTAGTCTTTCCGGACACGGCCTCATTCAGCACTTCCTGGTAGGTACCGCCGTCAGTTGCCAACTCGACCTTGTAGCCAATCGTGTACCCGTTGATGTTCCCGCCCGAGTCGACCGATTGGAGGGCTGGCCAGGCAAAGCGCACGCGCACAGCAGAAAGCTGAGTATTGGTGATGGCTCGAACCCAGGGCGTGCCACTGCGCAACTCCGTACTGATCGTTGTTTCGTTTGCGATGGACGGGATGCCTTGGATATAGGTTTGGTCTACCGCCCCGGTGCGCCACTCCCATTTAACGTTCGGGAAGTTCATATTGCCTTGGGGGTCTTGAAGCGGGGTGTTGTCGAGGAAGATATCGCGCGCGGTAGGTGTGCCTTCGAACTCTCCCTCGCCCACTGCGATCAGCATCTTTGCCATGGCGACAGAGCGCAGGCTATCCGGCGCTTCAGTAGGTGTTTTGGGCTTATCCGATCCGCCCTTGGCGCCATAAACGTCGATTTTGCGTGCTGCGCCCATACTTTTCTCCAGGCAATAAAAAGCCGCCTCATGGGCGGCTGCGGTGCTGCAAGTGATAGTTACATGCGATCTTCTGCGTAGATCTCAGCGCTGATAATCGCGCCGCCCCACCGGCGCTCGCCAATGCAGAGCGGTACCGGGTTGCCCGACGCAGTAGTGTTCTTGGCGCTGCCGAAGGCGTAACCGGGGGTGTTCTCGGGCGCTGCGCTGGTCTTCAGGCCGCCGGCCTGGGGGCTGAGCATCTGGATAACACCGCCGGCAACGAGGCCGATACCAGCGCCGATGAGCGGGGTGCCGAAAGGTGTGGCGGAGAAGATAACCCCGACCACGATCAGAATCGCGCCGACAATCGTTTGAAGAACGCCACCACGCTTGCTGCCCACTACCACCGGCGCAATGCGAATATCCCCTGAGCCGTTGTAGGTCAGCTCCTTCTCCCCGATATTGCGTTTATCGCGAAACACCGCGAACTCAAGGCCGCGCGACCTGGCATTCGAAAGGAAACGTTCGAATCCAGGGATCTGCACGCATAGTGCTTTGATCGCCTCCGCCGGCGATTTCACCGCGAGCCTGAAGGTCTTTCCGAACTGTCGGAGCTGCCCGTGCAAGCGTATTGTCGTCATGGGTTGGTAGCTGATTGCTGATGACTGCATCACTATCTCCGGGCAATAAAAAACCGCCCGGAGGCGGCTTCAAGGTTTTCTTGACTCATTTGTAATCGACATAAGGCCCTATGTAGAACCCAGCCATGTCACCGCTGATACGATAGAGGCTTTCCTTGCCTGGCTGCACTGTTGCTGCGATGGTTCGAATTGCAGCGCCCGCGCACAAGCCAGAGTCAGCCAGGCCTGCGCCGAGGTTGGTCGACCCCGGCGGAAGGTAGAATGTGGCCCGCTGCCCAGTTCCGATCTTTGCTGCCCTTCGACCGTCGACATAAACAACGATGTCGCAGCCAGAACCGACCGCACCTGAGTCGCGCACCACGGTGATTTTTCCGCTCTCGCCGGCTGGCTTAGTCTGGAACGCATAGACCTCGTCCGACGGGACTGGCTTCGCATCCCGCACCGAGATCGCAGATGAGGCGCACCCCGCCAGCGCTGCCATCGCTACCGCCGCTATCAAAATTCGCATGATCACTCTTCACTCCAGCGGTTTCGAACCAAACAATCCTCTTTGTAGTAATCCCCAAATTTTCTTGCCGCAGCGGCCTTTGCATTCGGCGACGTCTCAATTGGATAGAAAGCTGAAGTGGTCATCAGGTTATTCCTTAACGCTTTTGCGCGCTCACTCGAATCTATCTTTTCGTCTTCAGACTCTATGGTCGCGGGAGGCAATTTTACCTGCCTGCCAAGCATGATTTTTTCAGCCCTTAGCGCGACCGCATCACAGCGACCAGTAGACGCAGGAGCACCATCTTCAGTACCTGACAAAGCAATTGGAGATAGCCCCATGCCAATCACCAATCCCGAGGCCGTAAAAATCCGCATGTCGTTCCCTCTTTTGGTTTGGCGGGACTGTAGCACTGCGAGACTCAAGGATGAATTCGGCATAATGAAAATTGGATTTAAGAGGTGCGTCACCCATGGCCTTTCGCTATCATTCGTGCCTTTTTACTCCATGGATGTAAAATAAACAATGAGTAGTTCCAACTGGGTCGCAATCGTGTCTGTAGTCGCCACATCCCTAGCAACCGGCTATTCCACTTACTCGAACAACAAATCCAATACCGACTTAGAAAACACAAAACAAGAGCACTTGCTTTCAGTGGAAAAGCTGAAGCAGGATAACTTGATAGCACTAGAGCATGTAAAATCAGAACAAGAAAAAGACCTCTTCTTACGAACCAGAACTCTCGAAGTGCGCACGCAGTACTGCAGCGAGGCAAAGACACTGTACAAAAACCTTGGAGACGCCGTTATCACATCGAAAGATAGAAATATTGAGGTGCAGAATGCAGCATCAAAATTAACATCAAAACTTAAAATCCAAGCATTCGCCTATCTGGACGATGCCATTTACGATAACTATATGAAGCAATCTAAAAATCTAGATGGCTCCGATGACAGCGCAATCGTGGCCGCCCTTGCAACACAGGTTAGGCGTTGTGCAGCTATGAAACCAAGCGACACGTGAAAATTTTTGGGCTCGCATTAGTTCTCTAGCTTGTTTTTTTGTGCCGGAGAATCAGGCGTGTTCGGTCATGCCATGGACCGCCGTAAACGATGATCTCGGACGGCCTGCCGTACAGGTGATGCAGCAGGAAAGGGCCTGGGCCGAACGCAACTGAATCCTCACCAGGCAGCGACGGATCAGTGCCAAGGTAAATGCCAGCGTGGTTCGGGTGAACTGTCCGGCCAACCTGCATAACGATCATGTCACCGCGCTGGGGACGGTCGACGCGTACAAACCCGGCAGCCTCGTAGTGCTGCTCGTATAGGCTGGCGTTCTCCGCACTCTCCCACCAGCCATCGGTGCGCTGGAAGGATTCAAACTCCTGCCCCCATTCCCGCTCATACCAATCTGCGCAAACCTGCCAGCAATCCCAGGCCCCATGCACAAACGGGCGCTTGAGCAGCGGCGTGCTGCCCGTGGGCGTGATCGTGCGCATGTCGCCCTCCGGCCAAGACAGGATGTGCCAGGGCAAGGCCGTGGCCTCGCACATGGCCAGGTCGTGCGGTGACGGCCGGCTGGTGGCGTCTGGGTGTGAATGAACAATGCCGATCACCTCGCCCAGGTCTTCCGCCGCAGCGTAGTCCTCGGGATCGAGGCGGAACTCTTCGTTCGGCTCAGTGGCGATGTTCCTGCACGGGAAATACTTCTGCTTTCGACCGATGGCCAGCAGCAGGCCGCAACACTCTTTCGGATACTGGGCCGATGCGTGCGCCTGGATCGAAGCGATGATGTGCTTGCGCATGGTCAGCTCCGGGCAATCAGGGAAACGGCGGGGAACCCGCCGAAGGACAGTTCGTTGTTCTCGCCGAACCGCAACTTGCAGGACGACAGACAGCCCTTGCACTGGTCAAGCGCCGGGTCATCCGTAGGGTTGTCCTCGTCGTCGAACATGGCCGCGCCGGTGTAGCCGCAGTCCGGCCCACGGTAGCCATTGGTCATGGCCCAGTGGCAGAAGGTAGTCATCTGCCGGCCGGGCAAACCGTGGTTATCGATCTCACCCGGTGAGGACAGCTCCCAGACCACCGCCTCGCCGTCCTCGCTGGTTTTCTGGTCGATGTACCAGATCTCCAACGCCTCCTGAGTCGGGTCAGCGGATGGATTACCGTCAGGGTAGTTCGCCGCGTCCAGGTACTGGGCCAGCGTATCACGGACCGTGAGCTTGAACTTGAGCATATCCTCGAAGGCCAGGCACAGCGCCGTCACGCGCCCGTTGACGTTGCCGGCGGCGAAAGTCGGCCGAGAGGCGGTGCCGTCACTACTCGAGGAAATTCCCTCGATCTGCACCGGCCAGGCTGCGTACTCCTCGCCTTGCCAGATAATCGACTTGGCGGGCAGGTCCTCTTCCGAGCCCTCATAGGCCAGCAATTCCTCTGGCGTGTGTGGGATGGTGTGACCGTGGAAGCGCAGGTAATCGGCGCCGTACTCCGTCCCGTCAATTTCAAACAGGCGAATCTCGCCGCCGGGCTCCAGTTTCTGGATGTCCGTGATCAGTGCCATGGGCGGTTATCTCAGGGGTGAAAGGTTTGCTGAAATGTGGCGGTGATCGCGTAGACCTGGCCGCCGCGGTGCACGGGCTTGTAGCCATTGCACTTGTATAGGCCAAGCTCGCCCAGGGGCGGTTCCCAGAGGAAACCCTTCGCCCCCTTGTGGCGGTCCAGGAAGTCCATGATGTCTTTGATGCGCCCCTTCAAGCCCGTAAAGGTCACGGGCCAGGATTGCGACCGGTTGTTGAGGCCGTCCTCTACCGACTGTTCGTATCCATCGCCGAACTGCTTAGAGCGAACGCGCTGGGCGATGTCGCCCTCCGCGCCTTTCTCCGTCGCCCAGGTGAATCGTTCGATAGCCATCATCGCCCCTTGATTGCGTTGTTGATGACGCCGCCCTGGCGCATGTCCCTCGATCGCAGTTCCTGGTATTTCTGCTCTACGAACGTCGCCAGCTCCTTGCCGAAGAGGTCATAGCCAGGTGCATCAGCCGAGGAGGTAGCGTTGCCGTCGCCATCGATATGCACCTCGACATTGATCTGCGTTCCGCCAGCCCCGCCGCCGCCCATGGCCATAACCCCAAGCTTGCCGCTCGATGTCCGGGTCAGCGGCATGATTGCTTCCTCACCAGCTTCACCCATGACGCCGGTCTTGCCATTGGCCATGCCGAACGCTGTGGGCTTGCTGACGATCGAGTTGGTGAATGCGCCGCCGTCTGCAAACATCTGCACGCCGCTGGACCAAGCCCCGCCCAGCGCTTGCGGAAAGTAGGTGCTGGAGTATCCCGCTTGAGAGGCGCCGAGATTCGACGACACCGCACCAGCGGAACCAGCCGCCAGACCATTACCGCCTCCTCCACCTCCGAAGTAACTCAAGCCAGCGCCGAATAGACTGCTAAGCAACGATGAGCTTGCCTGCCGCGTGGCAATGCGCGCCATGTCCGCAAGAATCGATTTGGCGAAGTCAGCAAACGACAGTTTTCCAGTCATGGCAAAGTTGACGACGGCATCCTCCATAGAGCTGAAGGCGTTACCGAACAAGGTTTTGGTTTGGCCGGCAATGTTCCTCGCAGAATCCAGATAGTTCGCCCAGGCAGAGGTTGCGCCATTGGTCCAGTCGCCCTGGGCGGCCTCCACATCCGCGTAGTTCTGCCGGATCTGGTCGGTAGCCGCCTTGTTCGCGTCCGCGAGCGCCTGCGATTTACGCTTGAACTCTTCCTCAGACATGTTCCGCGACGGATCAGACTTCTGATTGGCGAGTTCCAACGACTGCTGAGCAAACCGGTCTTGCTGGCTGTTCAGCTCGCCGCTGAGGGCGTTCTGACGATCGCCCTGCCCCACGCCGATAACTGCGCGCTGGCCTGCCAACTCCAAGGCCCGCTGTTGCTGCCCCAGCGCCTGCACGTAAGTGCTGATCGCCCGTTCCTGCTTGGCTAAGCGGCCGGTCTCGTTGGTCGCGAGAACCTCCAGCTGGCTATCGGCATCCTTCTGCGCCTTGACCATCCCTGCGCGCGCGTCGGCGATCTTCTGGTCCAGCTGGATGCTTTGCGCGGCCGACGTTGTCTTCTTGCCCTTGGCGGCTTCCAGCGCGGCGATCTCGGCCTTGTAGGCCTCTGTCGTTTGGTCGAGTTGGTTGCCGATCAGAGCTTGGCGCCGAAGCAGGTAGTCCTCCTCGGACAGTAAGCCTGCCTTCTGCGCCGCCTCCAATTCCTTCTGGTAGTTTTTGTAGGTGTCGGTGATCGCCGCCAGGTCGTTCTTGGCGTTGTTGAAGCTGGTCAGATCAACTTGGGTGCCGGGCGCTTTTGAATCCTTGAACTTGTCGTTGATATTCGCGATGTTTTTTTCTACCGCCGCCTGGGCTAGGCGCGGATCATTGGGCGCTACCTTGCGAATATCTTCGAGCTGTCGCCTGTACTCCTTGATCGCATCAGTGCGCTTCTGCTCATTCGTCCATGAGGACTTGGTGAGGGCGTCGACTTTTTCTCCGGAGACAATGGCTTTCTGCTGGGCTTTGGCCTCGTCGTCGAAGTACTTGATGCGAGCGTCATCCGCATCGCGCTGCAGCGTTAGGAAGTTGATCTGAGCTTGAATCTCAGCGCGAGCCTTCGGGCTCACCTCTCGAGCGTTCATCCGCGTACCACCAACGTCGAACGCATCAGAACCGGTGAGTTTGGTCTGCAGCTCCTTGATCTGGTCGTTGTAGCTCTTCTTCCGGCCTACATCGCTGATTCCATCCAGAGCACCGCTCGCAGCGCTCTTGATACCCAGCCAAGCTCTCTCCCAAAGGCTCAGGTTCTCGATCACCTGGCGAGACCTTTTCTGCACAGTGTCGGCGTAGGTGTCAGTCAGAAGCTTGGTAGCCCCGATCTCGTCGCCCTGGTTTTTGAGCGCGACAATCTGCGAGTAAACCGAAGCAGTAAGGAAGTGATACTGCTCGTTCAACGATTTGGCTGCTGCTACCGGGTCGTCAGCAATCTTGACGAATTCGGCGACAGTCGCCTCGATTGACTTACCGGTGGCCTTCTCCATGGACAAGGCCGCCTCGGCTATACCCACGAAACTGCCGCTAGCGAGCTTTCCGCTTGCCGCCAGGGTGGCCAATACATCAGCTGCAGCCCCTGTAGTGCCAACAACGGCTGACACCTGGCGCGACATGTCACTCAGCTGGGCCGAACTGGTCCCCGCAAAGTTGCCAGTCAGAATTAGCGCCTTGTTGAACGCATCCGTTTCTTTGTTGCCGCTGTAGTAGGCGTATGCCAGTCCACCGATAGCAGCAGCTACCAAGCCAATCGGCGCGACCATTGCCAGCAGCGAACTTGCCGACGCACCAGCGCCAGCACCAAGCTGAGCAACAGCACGCACGCCGCTCCCCCAGTCTCCCGAGGAAAGGGCATTACCCAACTGCACAACGTTTTCCTGCGCCTGCCGGGTGCCGAGCCGGAGCTTGTCGAAACCGGTGGTGGTCTTTTCGAGCTTGGCATAGTCCTTGTCGATCTTGCTCAAGGCAGTATTGTACTGATCCTGGCTGATGCGGCCGGCGTCCAGGTGCTTGCCCAGCTGCTCGACCTGCGTGTCCAGCTTCGCCAGCGCCGCGCGGGCCGGGTCAATAGCGCCCAGCAGGCTGTTCAGCGCCTTCTGCTCGTCCATCGCAGACTTGGCCAAGGCCACCTGCTGTTTGTCGAGCTGAGCGGAGATCTTCGCCGCCTCGGCCTCGCCATAGGCGCCGGTCTTGGTCAGCTTCGCCAGCGCGTCACGCTGCTTTGCCAGGTCCTGGGTGGTCTTTGCGCTGGTGGACAGCGACTTTTCCAGAGCCTGCATTTCGTTCATCAGCGAAACGGCGGACTGCTCGGCCCGACCCCCAGCCTTCGCCATTTCATCCAGGCTTGTTTTCGCCTGGATTGCATCGGCCGAGTCGATCTTGACGCCGAGCTCTGCAATGTTCATCGACTCACCTTGAATAATTGCCCGTGGTTACGGGCTGTTTTCCCTTTCCTCCGCCATGACGCGCAGGGCCTCGCCTTCCAGCACCTGCAGGTCAGGGAAGATTTCAGCGAGTTTCTTTTTCTTGATGCCGAGGAATCCGGCCACGTCGCGGATGCAGTTGTAGTCGAGGCCGATCGCGCCGCCGGCGCCTGCCCGCCACTGAGTCGACATCCTGTTGAACAGGTAGAACGCCGACCAGTTGCAGGGCCAGACCTCGGTCACCTCTTCAAGGTCGCCCGGGGAAAGCCCAAACAGACCGATCAGTTCAGCAGGTGCCGCCGGCGCGTAGAGTGCGCGGGCGGCGTCAGTCAGTTTCCCAGGCGGGCCTGATTGAACGCGTTCTGGTAAGCAATCACGACTGCCTCAGTAGCGCCATGGCAGGACGTCACCAACGCTCGAATGCTTTTGTCGTCGAACTTGTCATCGAAGCCCCAGCCGACCACCAGGTCCTTGATCTGCTGCGACTGCTGCTCAGTGTCAGCGGTAACGATCTCGGAAAGAGTCGGGCTTTCGCCCAAGGCGATCCGAGTTTCCTCGCGCTTGAGGTTCCACTCGTCAAACAGAGCGGCAAGCCCCGGGCGATCCCGATACTTGAAGGTGAACTCGATTTTCTCGGGCTCACCCCCAACGATAGGGATCGACACAAAGGCCTTGAACGTCGGGTTTTGGGCGATTCTGATCTTTGCCATGGGTTACGCCACCGCAGTCAGGTAACGGGTCGGCTCAGCCTGCAGCGCCAGGTTGACGGTGCGCGTCAACAGGTTGTTGCGAGAGACTGCCGGCTGCTTGGAGAACGACGTGTAGGTGCCGTACAACAGCATGTCGTTACCGGGTAGGTTCAGACGTGCCGCTTCGATCTGCTTGCCGGCGTCCGCCTTCAGCAGCACACCGTTGAACGCCTGGGCCGGGTCGTCAGCGATTGTCAGCACCATGCTTGCTGCCGATTTATCAGTGGGGATCTGTTTGCCCTGGTCATCCTCAAGGAACACCACATCCAAGTAGTTCTGCTCGCCGCCGGAGAAGGCAACGTCGGAGATCTGCGGGATCTGCACCCAGGTCAGAATCTTGCGCATCGTGCCCGCGCCGCCGCCGGCGGGAAAGATTTGGGTGTCGGTGGTGTCGATGCCTTCCAGTGTGATTGCCGTGGCGGTCGCGGCTTTCACACGCACCACTTTGCTATCCAGCTTGCTCCAGCCGGAGGCCAGCAGGACGATATCGCCGGCTGAAAGAGTGGCGCCGACTACGGTGGCAACGGCTTCGGTGGCGTTGGTGATGGAGGCGAAGGCCAGAGCGGCCGCGTAGGTTGCAGCGTGCTGGAAGGTGCCGCCGTTCGGGAGTTTGTAGCCCATGGGGATTTTCCTCTTTTCAGAAATGACAGAACCCGCTCAGTGGCGGGTTCTGGGTTTGCCCAATGGGCGTAATTAGTTGGTGTCAGCCCGGTAGGTGAACGATACCGACACGGTGTAAGCAGAATCGCCAGTGATACCCGGCCCCGGGTCAACTGGCGACATGGTGACCACGGTGACGGCGCCCTTCGTGTCTCGCGCGTAAAGCGGGAACAGGTCGGTCAGTTCGGCCGCAATGGGGTTCGTCTTGGTTTTACCGGTTGCCGCCGGCGCGACAATGCTGACCTGAAACACGCCGGTGTACAGTCGGTGATCGCCGCCGAGCGTGTTGCTCGCGGTGTCGCCCGGGATCGTGAAGGCCCTCAGGTAAGTTTCGCCCGCCGCCGGCGTGTAGGCCGTGTTCTCAAAAACGATCTTGAGCTTTTCTCCCCTGCCAGCGTTCCAGGTGATCAGCCTGGCCTCGTAAATCGAAGCGATGATTGCGTGAGTCATACCTGGTTGTTCCTGATGGCCTCCAGCACGATCTGCTGGAAGCGAGCCACGGTTACCCGGACCATTCCGTTTGGCGATTGCGAACTATGGCCAAACTCCAGCGGGATCGCGTAGGGCAAGTTGTTTACGATGTAGGCCATCTGGCCTGCGGTGAAGTCGCTCATTGCGGCGACCAGCGCGGCAGTGGTTTCGGCGCCGCTCGGGTCTACCTCGTCAAAGGTGACGTTCTCGACCACGCCGAGCGAGATGTGCCAGTTCGCACGGAACCGGCCGCCGACGTAGCCTTCAGGCGCCTTGATGTCCATGCCGTCGTTGAGCTTGCGGCCCTTCTTGAGCCTGCCGCCCTTCGTGAGGTTGGCCGGGTCGCTGCGCAGCGCACTGTTGTGATCGTCAACGGCCTTGTTGTACTGGGTCGCAACGGCGTTCTGCGCCCAGATCTCCGGATTGCCAACGGGGGACATCCGTATCAGGCTGCTGCCGACCTCGATGATGATTTCACGCACGCTGGCATCGATGGCTTCACCGGTCTGCGCGGCGAACTCGGCCAGGCTCAGGGCGAAGCTGCCGGACTGTCCGGCGCCTGCCCGGCTCACGACCGGACCTGCAGCTCGTACAGGATCGGCGTGCCGGCGGGGTTCACCTCTTTCAGCGGTGGGACGATTGACCAGGTGCGGCCCTGGGCCACGACTTTGTCGAGCAGGCCCGGCACCCAGACCAAGCCCTGCGCGGCGATTTTGAGCTTCTTGTCGCCCTGCCGGATAAGGCTGTTGTTTTGGAATTCTTGGCCGGTGAAGTCAAGCAGGATGCCTTGGGCGATTTGCTCGACGGTTGCGCCCGGCGCTTCCCCGCCCGTCTCCGGGTCGTACTCGCCCGTCTCCGTCTTGCTGATGTTCACTGCCTGGCCGAACTCTGTGATCATCTCCAGAGCCATCACGGCCATTTCGTCGTAGAAGGTGGCCATGGTGGTCTCCGTTGAAGCTATGCGCGGATTGCGAATAGCCCGCGCTTTTGAAGGTAGTCGGCAAACTGCGTAGCACTCGGCCGATCTGGAGCCGCCGGCAGCAGTCGGTTGCTGGTGGACGGGATCGCAGCGTACTGCCGCGTCACCGCCCCCTCAACACGATCCAGCAGCACCGCGCCTTTGCGCTTCTCCACCGGGTCGATGTCGTCCTGATGGATCTCGGCAGCCAAGGCCATCTGCCCGTACTGAATCCGCGCCGGCAGGTAGTTGTCAGGCTTTATTTGATAATCCAGCTCGACGCCCCGACGCGGCCAGGACAGGGCCTGATCACTGTTTGTCTTGCGCCCTTTCCAGACCATGCCATCCATCGCCAAGGCAGCCCGACGCAGCAGCGCTTCCTGTGCCGGCACTTCTGCCGGGATGACCACGCCGAACTTCACGGCGTACATGGCCAGGTCCTCGGCGCTCGCGTAGCTTTCGGCGTCGGGCTTGCCTGTGCCGTCCTCGATAATGAGTGTCATGCGTCAACTCGCTGGAATGGTTTGAAGCTTGGCCACCGGATGCCCGGCAGCCAAGTATTACTCCTTGGGCAGCTCAGCTACGAGCTTTTCCAGGGATTCTTTGGAGGCGTTGGCCCGATACGGCACCTTCGCGTCATCCAGCCTGGCCTTCAGCCCGGCGACTTCCTTCGCTTCGGCATCGGCCAGGCCCGATTTATCGAGCCGCTCGAGCAGGCTGTCCACCTGCTGCTGCAAAGCCTTTGCCTTTTCAGCTTCGCCGTCACGCTCAAGGATGAGGCTTTCCACCCCGGCGTTCACCGCCTCGAATACCTGGAACAGGCGATTGGCGACAGGACCAAGCTCGCCATCCGGGCGGGCCAGCTCTTGACCGGCGAATGACTCGACGATCAGGCCGACAGATTCGAGTTCGGCACGGAAGGCATCGATACTGACGTTGGAGTTGCCACCATCGATCAGCAGAATCGTCGGCACTTCTTTGACCGTCACGTCAGGCACGTCTTCGGCAGCATCTTCGCGGCTTTCGGTAACACTTGCGTCGACAATGCGCAGGCCATTCGCCTTGGCAAGCGCCTTCACGTCTTCCTGGTACTGGTGGAATGGACCAGGCAGATACCAGATGTTCTTGTCGCTCATGATCATGTCCTCGCCAAGCCGGGCACTGGGCCCGACTCAGCTTTCAGGGTTACTTGGAGGCGTCACCGATCAGAGCCACACCGGCGGTGTGCTTGATGCTGGTGGCGGTCTTGTCCCAGTTGGTACCGGTCGCCAGTTCGGCGTCGGTTGGCGACTTGCCGCCGGTGGTGGTGTCCCAGGTGTAACCCTTGAGGCCCAGGCCGAAGGTGTAGTCGGTTTGCAGCGTGGTTTCGATACGCTCTTTGCCGTTGGTGGTCTGGACGTTGCTGATGATGTCGCGGCCGTCATGGACCAGCGCAGCGCCTTGCACCAAGGACAGGATGATTTCCTTGTTCGGGGTGCCGGCCTGCATCAGCGCCGGGGCATCCGTCACAACGGAGATCTTGCCGAGGATGTCCACCACGCGGACGTTGCCCGCCTGGAACAGCTGCTGCTGGTTCGCCAGGTTCTGGCCGACCAACTTGTGATAGCTCGTGCCCTGCATCACCTGGGTGACCAGGTTCTGGCTTGCGTCGCCGAACTTCGCATGAGCGTTGTTCAGGCCGGCGTAGGTGATGCCAGCGGTAGCCGACACATCGTTGACCGCGGCGGCCTGAGCGGTGATTGCCGCAACCAGTGCAGCGATCGCGGTGTTCAGCTGGTCCTTCAGCAGGATTTCAGCAAACGCGCGGCTGGCAACTTCGATGCCTTGCGCGGTTGGGCGCTCCAGCCAGGTCATCTGCGACGGCTCGTAACGGATTGGACCGAAGCCACCAGCGACCTTCACCGAAGTGTTCTTAAGCTCGGTCAGATCAGTTGCAGCGACGGCAGCGTTCGCGCTGTAGCGATCCACGCGGCGCTGGGCAGCGGCCAGGGTCTGGAAGAACGACTCTTGGAGAAAGTCACCAGTGAAACCGTCCGGAGACAGCACGATTGCACCGCGGCTTGCGGCGTTGAAAGCGGCGAGATACTGATCCAGCGTCTCGAGAGTCGCCGGCATGATGTATTCGTTGAAAACCTGCATTTGCGACAGGGACATGAGTTATTTCCTTACGATTGTGGGAGATCCGGGAACCGGCTCGCGATCGCGGCCGTACGTTCCTCTTTGGTGCCGCCGATTTTTCCTTTTGCGGCCCCGCCGCCACCTCCAGCACCAGCAGCCCCGCCGCCAGATGCCTTGCTACCCGCGATCAACGGCGCGAAGGCCGTGTCGTTTGCGAATTCTGCTTTCAGCTCATCAAGCGTTGCCGCCGAGAGCTTGCCCTGCTGGTCGAGCACGACCACGACAGGCTTCCCGTCGCGCTGCTCGACGCTCAGGCGGCGTTCGATGTGCGGCAACAGGGCTTTGGCGCTGCCTGGGATTGCCAGGGCAGACGCGATGTCAGTAGCGGTACGGCCGACGGTCAGATCCCGGATCTGAGTGCTCAGCGTTCCACGCTCCTGTTCCAGCAAGCCGTTCAGCTCAGCTTCGCGGCGGTTGAATTTTTCAGACCAGGATTTTTCAAGCTCTTCGACGTTGCCGGACTTGCGAGCGGCCTCTTCACGCTCAGTACGGGCCAACTCTTCGGCCTCGCGCGCTTTCTTCTCGGCCAGCTTCTTCTCGCCGAGCAGTTCATCAACCTTGGCCTTCAGGCCGGATACATCTTCTTGCTGTGGCAGACCTTCAATGCCGAGCACGAACTTGCCGTCCTTCTCGGTGTAAAGAGCGCGCACGGTTTCGTCGACACCATCCAGGCTGTCCAGTTGAAATTTCAGCATTGGGTGTCTCCCAGAGACGTAGGTGCAGGCCCTGCCTGCGGGCATAAAAAAACCCGCTCAAGGCGGGTTTTATTGGTGATTAATTGTTACCAGGGCGCGTATTTATCGTTCGAATCTAGCTCATTTCCATTCGGCAATATGTAGCTATTACGCTTCAGCGTGCCGTCGGAATGTGTACCCTGAACAACACGCCCCCCTCTTAAATCCTCGACATGCGTCGGCGGCAGACCGTTATTTTTGTCGTTATCGCTGTTGTACACCGCGTTCAGATGATGAATCTCGCCGGTTTTAACATCGTTTGCCTTGAAAAGTAATCTCATTGCCCAGCTCCTTTGGAAGAAGCCGGACTTTACAATCCAGCCCTTTGAAACGCCAGAGGCTCAAGAGCCTTCATCTGCACAAGGGTCAGAGGCGCAAAGTTGCGATCAAGCTGCAGCTCTGAGAACCGCTCGATGCTCAGCCCGCCTTCACGGAACAGCTTGGCCCGAACCGGGCCGATAGCCTTGTCCTGAAACGCCGCTGGCTGCTGCTTGAGCCAGTCGTAGTAGCCGAGGTCTGCCCTCACCTGCTGCGCACCGCTATCGCCGATGGATGCCCGCGTGGCGTCCTTGGCGAACAGAGCGCTGAAGCGCGTCACCGCCACCACCGTGGAGCGGCAGTTGATGTGGATCGGCGGCCTCGGCCCCTCGGTCAGCTTGAATCGTTGCTTATCCAGCGTCCGGCACTGACTGGTGGTCTTCAAATCCAGGGTGCTGACCCACTCAACCGACTGCACGACATCGCTGTTTTCCTTCAGCGTCTCCATGCGCGCCTGTGTGGCGACGTGCTGCACCGCCGTCCGCACGATGGCCCCGGCGTTGCGGTTGGTGGTGGCCAGAATGCCGTCGTTGTACTGGAGCGCCTTGGTGCCGCGAATGTTCTTGATGATTTGGAAGTTGGTCTGGCCTTCGAAGAAGCCCTGCCTGATCGCGCCTGTGAGGCGTTGCCGCTCCGTGGCGGTGAAGCCATCAATGAACGATTTGAGCAGCTTCCCGCCGTCGGCACCGCGCACGCTGAGCGGATTGGTGAGGATCGCCGCCCTGATTGCCGCAGCACCTGGCACCGCAGCATCGAACGACACGCCCACCGGCGCCGCCCGGGTCAGGCTGGTCGCCTCAAACTCGGCCTCGTAATTGGCGATGTCCACCAGGTCGAGGTTCAGCTTTTCGCTGTACCGGTCGAAGATGCCCAGAAGGAGGCTGTCGACTTCGCTCAGCAGCCGTTCCAGGCGGGCGACGGTGTAATCCGTCAGGTCCGCCCGGGTCAGTCGCTCGCGGATCGAACGGTCGATCTCCTTGAGGAAAGGCGCGAACTTCGCAACCTCACCCGACTTCAGCTGCTCCAGGAACACGGCATGCCGGATCGTGGCGTCAAGGATTGCCTGATTTGCCGCCATTCGGAATTACCTCGTCGTCATCCAGGTCAGGGCCAGTGCTTTGTGCCTCCAGTTCGCCCCGGATTTCGTCGTCCGTCTTCTCCGGGTTGATCACGCCGCGATCACGCAGGTACTGCCAGAAGTCGCCTTCCGGCAGCTTGCCGCCCTGCACCGCATTGAACAGTGCCGCCAGGATCGTCGCGTCCAGAGTGATTTGACTGAAGTCCTGGTTGAGTTTGTAGATCGCTTCGCCCGGAGCGTTCACGAACTCGGCCATCCAGACCAGGCACTGGCTGTACGCCTCGCTGACGTTGCTCACCACCAAGGAGAGGACGCTGTGTTCGGCGGCGCTGTCGTTGTCGGCCTGGGTTGCGGTTTTCACTGCACTACCACGCTCGATCAGACGGGCGCCGAGGGACACCATGTCCTGCTTCTTGGCGTCCATGGCCTCTTTGGCGACGGTGTTGGGCTGCGCCTGCCATACGCCACATGCGCCATTCACAGGGAGCAGCCAAGGCGCCCTGGAGCCCAGGAAGATCCCTGCATTTTCGAGGTGGTCGCGCCATTGCTCATCAAGGCCAGACATCCATGGTTGGGGCTGGCCCACCAAGTAAGCTGCCTCTTCATAATCCGCGCTGTTGCGGTAATGACCGATGTTCACTTCGGCCATGTCGTACAGCGGCGAATCGTCGATGCTGGTGTCGTTGTTCTCGCTGCCCAGGAACTGGAACGGGATGATTCGCCACGGCTGACCTGAGCCGTTCAGCGGGGCGAAAGGCGCCACCGTCATCTCCGTCTTGCTGGAGCCCTCCTCCCATACTTCCTGGGTGTACACGCCGGACACATCCAGGCGCAGCACGCGGTATTGCACAACCTGCTCACTGCCGAACCCGTCGTCAGTATCGACGTCGATCTTTTCGCGCAGCACAACCAGGCTCAACAGATGCTGACCGCCAACCTGGCGCGTCTTCCAGTTGATAATTGATTCAGCCGGGTAGCTGGCGACGTTTGCGCGGGCGCGCCCGGCCTGCTCGTCTGCCTTGCTCACAGTGCCAGGCTCAACGGCGGCATAGTCCACCAGCAGCCCGTGACGACCAACTTCGAGCAAATGCCCGATGACCGACTGCGATTGCTGGTAGACGCTGACGCCTTGCCCGTCGATGTCCTTTGTAACGTAGTCGAGCGCGCCGGGCACAGTCAGCGTTGGCCAGGTGCGGAAGACGGCGCCTACCAAGCTGTGCTTCGTGCGCCCAGTGGCGTTGTAGAACACAGCACGCTTCTTGTATGCGTCGTACCGATCCTTGTTGTCCTGGGACTTGTCCGAGGCATTCGGCCTGGGCAGGTAGTAATCGCCAGCGGCCTTTACCGTTTCCGAGCCCTTGCAGACGTCGCGCACCAAGCGCCAGCGGTATTTCGCCGCCGTGTACTCGGGACGCGTGAAAGTGACGTCCGTCATCGAGCGACCCCCATTTTCATTGCGGTGACCGGTTTGATGATCGGGTACTCGCGGTGGATGAAGTAGCCGCCGGCGTCGTTCGCGTGATCGATACCGGCGGTTTTATCTGGCTCCCCGTTCGCTCCCCACACTTGCTGCTCCAGGCCATCGGCATAGGTTGGGCAGGTAAATGGGTTGATCAGGTAGCGGCGCTCACCCTGTGCATTGCAGAAGGCAGCGTTCATTGCATTGATTCGGTCCTTCACCGGCGGGTTTGCCGCCGGAGCGATGACCGCGAAGCCTGCCTGTTTCAGCATGGCCAGGTCAGTGATGCTGGCGTTCACGGACTTGCGCGAATCGCCCGAAGCATCCGGGTATATCCTGATCTCGCATGTCTTCTTGAAGTCATTGCCGTCGTGCCGCCAGTAGCGTTCTTTGATGCGGCGGATCATGTCGGGCGTGTCATAACCGTCGATCAGTTCATCCACGGCCCTGGGCAACCCCTGTTCGCGCTTGACGTGCGTGATCGCCGCCATCTTGCCGACGTTGAAGTCCATCCCGATGAACAGCGGCTCGCCAGGCTGCACGGTGTCGAAGCACCCGTTTAGCTTGCGGTCGTAGGCCGTGTAGATCGTGCCGGACGTCAGGTTGACGAACTGCCCACGGAGATAGGCTTGAATCAATTGCGGCGGATACGACTCCATCAGCGATGCGATGTAGTCATCCGGCAGATTCAGCTCGTTGTCGAACGTGCTGGCCTGCACCAGGCCATACATGTCGTTCAGCGCCGGCTTGTCACGCAACTGTTTGACGAACTGCTGGTATACGAACTTGAAGCCTTCCGGCGTCGTGGTGACGTCCACCCCGTTCTTCAGCCCGGGCAAGTTGTAACGCATCCGTGCAATGATCTTGCGCCAGGCCTGCTGAGCCTTCAGCAAGCTCATCACGTCCAGCTCATCGACCAGGGCCTGACCGATCTTGAAGCCCACGATGGTCTGCGGCTTCTCCATCGAGCGGCAAATCACAGTGCCGCGATACTGCCGGCCGCTGTAGATGTGAACTTCGTGGTTCGCCTGGTTGATCTTGGTCTTCAGCCCCCAGTCGTAGGCCACCTCATCCATAGTCGGATAGAAGATGTCCCGGATCTGCGGGTAAGTCGGTGCGAAGTAGCCAGCGTTAACGCCGGGCCACTCCATGAAGTGCTTGCTCAGCGCCGAGCATCCCACCCAGGTCTTGCCTGAGCCGAACCCTGCGACGAACGCGCGGAATTTGTGGGGAAGCGTGAGGAACTGAGCCTGCGGAACGTTAAGGCTCGGCATTCGGCTTCCTCGCATCCACCACGTCGACCTGGATGCGGGTCGGGATTACCGGTTCGTCGCCCGCCTCTTCCTTCCGCGCCCGGTTG
Organism: Pseudomonas sp. TE24901; assembly: GCF_054058375.1. Taxonomy (NCBI): domain Bacteria; kingdom Pseudomonadati; phylum Pseudomonadota; class Gammaproteobacteria; order Pseudomonadales; family Pseudomonadaceae; genus Pseudomonas; species Pseudomonas sp. TE24901. The sequence continues at coordinate 352,185 of NZ_JBSSAF010000006.1, read as the reverse complement.
ACGTAGATGTCGCCGGTTTCTTTCGCGGCCTGCTCGAGAATTTGCAAGGCCAAACCGATGTTCTTCATCGTCTCGGCCTTTTCAACAAACCGGTTCATGGCCCGGAGGCGGAAGGCACGGTTTGCGATCGGGATCTCTGCCGTCTCTTCGCGGAATCGCTTCCTGGTGTCTTCGAACATCGTCACCCAGCGCTTTGCCAGGCCTTTACCCGATGTCTTCGTCGGGTCGTGTGTTTCCACCTGCTGGCGGGTTACAACGACCCCGTATTCTTTCTGGACAGCTTCAACAACCTGTGAGGGCGTGTCGAAGCACGCCAGGGCCTGAACGATAAAGGCCTTCACGTCGCTTTGAAGGGCTGCCATAGATTCTCATCCGTCCAGAGCCTGTCCAGAATCAGGCCGACTTGAGCAGACAGGTTCCGCAGGCCCTCGCAATGTTCAATTTCCCCACCTCGGCAGGACTGTTTGCAGCATCCACCAACGCTTGAACGTCAGGGCTTGCACCGTAGCGGCGAACCACACCGACGAACTCTTCTACGTCGTGTCCGCGCATCTCAAGCTTGGGCAAGCCTTCCTGGGTGAACTTGGGTGCGCCGTACTGATCCTTCGCCTGGGCGATGTGATACAGCTCGTGCTCGACCAGTGCGCAGAACTCGGCGTCAGAACACTGGGCGCAGTAGTCAGCAGCCAAGGTGATGATGAAGGTCGGCACGTCGCCGAACCAATCACGCATCTGCTGCTCCATCCGGGCTTTCTGCCACCCGCCAGCACGGAACGCTACCTGTTCGGCCTGGCCCAGTACCGTGCGCCCCTGCTTGGCGAAGCTCGATGACGCCCACATGATCCGGATGTCTGCATCCAGTAGATGGGCATGGTCTTCGTTGTGAATGCTGCCGGTGTCGGCAAGGATCTCGGCTTGTAGCCACTCCCATACTTCAGGTGCTGGTGTCAGACGGATGCCGAAGTCGCTCAGGTCGGGCAATTCAAGCAGTGACGATGGAGGATATGGCCTGTCCATGGTTCACCTTGGGCTTGAAATAGTGGCGCGTTGCCGGTATTGGTAAGGATCGACTCAACGGAAGGAAAGCAGCATGTCTGAAGCTTTGAAAGCAATAGCAACAACCGGGAACCTTTCTTACAACCGACTCGCGCCGGATAGTCAGCGCGGTGTTGCAGGCGCGATTGCGCTTGAGTTGATCTTAGGCGCCGTTTCTTCCGGAAAACCGCACGATCTTGAAACCGAACTTGGCCGGCTTTCATTGTACGTTGATCAGATTCAAGAAGCCCTGAAAGCCAAGTGATCCATCCGTGCCGCACTCACCTGCGGCACATCTAAATTAGATAGGTTGCAAAAACCTTCGTTGCCACATAGCAAGTAAACGACATGAATAGAGTGGTGTTGCGCGCCTTATAAAAACTCAATGTTCGGCGCGATCTCCTATTAAGCGCTGCTTGGTACCGGTTAAAACGATCTTCGGTTTTGACCTTACCGGTCTCCAAATCCGCCAGGTACTGAGAGTTGAATTTCACCATCTCAATTACGGCTTCGATTCGCTTAAACCCAAAAAAGGCTGCTGCTGCCATAACGACCAGAGTCCACAGGTACATGGTTTCGATGTTGTGCCCCAGGGGCGCAAAAGGAATCGTCTGAGCCAGATAAGCGCATGCGGCTAAAGTGGCACCTAAGACAAAACGGTCAAACCCCATCGACTCTGTGCTTGCCGACTGATGGAGCAGCACACTACGTGTATCCACGCTCATTTTCATTCCCTGGCATAGTAATGAGCTGATGATAGCGCGCTTACAGATTTATGTAGCACTGCCTCCACTAACCATCTGGTGAGTTTGTGCATGGGCGTGACCGTGGAGTAACCCTACGATCAGTCCTTGGGGCAAACCTGCTTGCTTGGCGGCGTCCACGGCATCGGCAATGGCCTTGTCGAGAGCGCTCACTGCCTTGTTGATGTCCGGGCTCATCGGTAGCGCGTGGCGCAGTCGGGTGACGTTGCTCATCTGCAAAACCTCGCGCCACGATTTGGCGCACTCGAAAACGTGGCGCGGATTACTTACCCCGGCGCTCTATGCCACCTGGCGCCTTGTCGCAGTGCAGGCAGTGCTCGCAGTTCAGCGTCCGGCACAGCCAGACCTTCACCCGCTGCCAGTAAGTGACCATGAAGATGTGCCGGGCACCAGCCAGGGCCAGCGCGACATGCAGAGTCAGACCGGCAGTGGTCGGGCCGAAGAAGATGTTTTGACTGCGCGCCATTACGACGAAGCCGCTGATGGCGATGGTCGAGTAAATCAGCTTCCCGAGGATGCCGTCCCTCACCTTCCCGCTCAGTACGCACCAGGCTGCCCACAGCGCGATAAGGCCGCAGGCGATGGAGTTGATCAGTTCAAGATTCATGGTGGATTGCCTCCCCCGAACCGCTGGCGAATGAGCGCCCAGAGATCAGCGGATTTGATGGCTCGATTGATGGCCGCCAGGAGCGAGCCGCCGAATGCACCTAGAAGGAAACCGATGCCGGCGACAATCTTCGGCTCGGTCACGCCCAGGTAGGTGCTGACCATGCTCGTAAGGTAGATCGAGCAGGCCATGCCAGTGATGAGGAAGATCATCCAGGCACGCCAGTCGTTCAAGTCGTCCTTGTGCCACCAGCTGGCGATCACAGCTCCAACGAGACCAGCAATCAGCAATTCGAACCTGTCGATCTTGTCGAGCAGGCGCTGTAGATACTCCATGCGCTCGACTCCGTGGGGCATGTTTGAAATAGGTCAGCCCCGGCGGCACTCCCTGCTCAGAGCGAAGGGTGTGGCGGGACCGAAAACGGAAAAGCCCCGCTGTAGGCGGGGCTCGGTAGACTTGAAAGCTGTAGCGCAGGCGTTACTTTTTAGGAAGAGCAGGCAATGCCTTCACGGCCTTACGTTTCTGCGCCTCTCTTATTTTTCTGAGATTCTCTACAAAATGCTTTGTATCCAAGAAGTAGTTGGGATAAGCCTTCTTCAATGACTCAAGAGACTGTGCAGCCACCAAAACGATCTGGATCTCGGGAGAACCTTTCGCAGTCTTTTCTGCCTCCAGATAATCTTCTGTAGCCTTTACGAGCTCAGCCCTCGCATATCCGGTAATTTCAATCTGATTGTCTTTGGGCTGCAGTTCCATAAGGAAATAGTGTGCCTTGCCCTGCACATCCTTAGGAATTTCCACCACAGCCTTATACATCTCAAGCTTCGAAATCACCTCGAGCTCTACCTCCAAAGCCAGCGTTTTATCAAAAATCTCATCCTGAGTGAGGGTACGATGCCCTTCAAAAACAGGAAGGTTCTCAACGATCGCAAACGAAGACGAAGCGTAAGCGAAAAACTCGAGCCACTTTTCATTTCCAATACTTGACTTGAGTGCCTGTTCAAGAAAAACACCAGCCGTTTCTACCGCTGTAGCCCAAGCATGCTGGATTCGATTTCGAATCTGTATTTCCAGTTGCAGTCCTTCGTAAGAAGGTCCATCACCCTTCCGATTATTGTACTTATAGATGAGATGAATACCTCTATACCCAGACGCCTTTGGCTCAGCAATGTAGTCGTACTCAGAAACAAGCACATGATCGAAACGGCTTTCACGGTAAGAGTCCCACAACTTGTAAATTGCATCAGAGGACTCTACTACCGCACGCAACCCGCCAATATCTTGCATTCGCGACAGGCTCATTTTGGGGAACCGATGCAGCTTTGCGAGAATAGAAGGGATACGCTTTAGGCGCTGAGCAACTGTCGCTTCCAAATTCAGTTTATTGAGCTTGGCGCGCAGACTGGCCTGGAAAGTATTTACAGGGTAGCTATGAATTGACCGCCAATTGTTAAGGACCTCCAAGGCCTGATCGATCTCATCAAAATCCGCAGTGTCACTTATAAGCGCCATCCCCGCCTTCTTAACTCGCTCCTTGCTGTATGCCGGCTTAACCCATGCCATTTTCACCTTCCCACTGGCTATTGAAGATTCATCGTCAAATTTCACGCTTGAACCTCGAATCATGCCTCACCTCTAAGCCACTTAACCAGTGCTATATCAAGTCTGAGCATTCAGGAAGACATGGCAACATCGAGAGACTGGATCGATGCGCGCGGCTCCTCCACTGATCCGGCACCACTCCACAAGCATGTGAGGCCAGAGTGCACAGGCTGACGGTGTCGTTCTCGTACGTCGCACTACCGGCTATCGACGTCCAGAACTCCCGAGGGCTGTCCTGGCTATAGGTGAATTTGAGGCATAAAAAAGCCCCGCTAAAAGCGAGGCTCAATCACAACAAAATTCGGTTACCTGATGCCTTTTGCAGCGGCCATACGCAATAGCATTGCGCAAGCAACTTTACCATTATCACTAAGGCCTCGGATGATAGAGCCCTCATTAATCGGGCGATCGATATCGAACAAGTCGTCCCCATCAACAAGCTTGAACGTATCCAGCAACACCTGCGCATACTGTGCTTGTTGTTGATCTGTGTGGCGCTCAGGAAGCTGAAGATCCAAATAGCGGCCCATTGACAGAGGCGAGTTTTTTTGGAAAAAACTGAACATTTCTACAACGTTTTCCAACTGTTCTTTTGAATTAATCATGCTGTCCATGCCTAAAGCTGAAAGAGGCGCCAATGTAAGCAAGGGCAAGATCAAAGACAACAAAAACCCGGCGCTTGTCCGGGTTCAGGGTTTCGTGTGCGTTTCGCGTTACTTGTGCACTATGGGAAAAGTACCTTCAATGTTCATTCATGTCAATACCTTTATGCCGCATCTTTGTCATTTTCCGAGTGAATCACCTGCCATAGTGGTTGTTGCGCCTGTATATCCACTTCTTCGATGACCTTTCTCAGTGCAATCCACAGGTCTCGCCAATCGCGGTTCCAGTTGTTCTGGTCCACTGTGGCGCCGAAGAACGCCATCATCTCTGCGGATACCCGAGCCGGCCCCCACTCTGCAGATCCTGCGACCTCCCCCTTGTATGATTGCAGGGCCAGGGTAACCAGATACTGCGCCTTCACGCGCTTGGCCGAAGTCAGGTCTGGCAGCGCCGCCTTGGCAGTGATCAGCAGCACCGCGTTCAACAGGTGCTTCATGTTCATAGCCGGGTGGTACAGGTAGTGCCCGAACTGCTGCACCTGGAACGGCAAGGTATCGATGGCGCGCAGTACCTTGCCGATGGTGGCCAGGTGCGCGGCGCGAGCGGTGGAGCGGCCGGCAGGTGTGCGCCGGGTTTCGCTGATGCTGATCTTCTGGCGCACAACCTGAATACGCTCCTCCTTGTCTTCCCCAAGCGCAGCGAACACAGCCTCGGCGCGGCGCATGCGCTGCCCCTTCTTGATCGGTGCCGATTGTGCTTTGTCGATGGCCACTGCGCTGATCGACGCGTTCGATTCGTGCTGAGCCTCAGTCCATACCTGCCTTGCGTTGATCAGTTTCATGCTGCGAGCCCCTTCTTCAGTTCTTTGGTCTTTGCCCGGTACTTGGCCTTGATGGCCTTGATCTCTTCCACGGTGTACTTGCAGGCCGGGTGCAGCCCTTCCAGCCAAGCCACCTTCTCGGCGCCGATGCGCTGCACCAGGCGGATGCGGTACTCCACTGCGTTGCCGGATAGGTTGCGGTTGCACTTCACACACTGCCGGTGGATGTTCAGCGGCTCGAAGCGCAGTTCCGGGCAGGCACCCACCGATCGGTAGTGCCCGGCGTCCCAGCGGCTACCGGTCATGAGGTCGTTGTCGTTCGGCGTCGAGTCACAGCTGATGCACGGCAGGTGCGCGTCACGCAGGCGCACGTACTCGTTCACCGCGGCCTGGGCTTCGCGCAAATGGTCCGCCCTGCTCTTCAGCTTCTCCTTGCGAACCTTGATGTCGCGGCGCCCTACTTCGGCCAGGGCCTTGCCGGCGATCGCCCGGCCCTTCTCCGACTGCCCGTGAGCAATGGCGCACTCGATCTCACCGCACACGGCTTGCGTGGCGCGAGCGGGAGTGAACATCACCCGGCACGAAGGGCAGCGCTTGCGACGTGGGCCGCCGGACGTGAGCGGGGTTTTCCGCTGTAGTGGGGTGCGCCTCATGCGGCCTCCTTGAATGCTTCGAACTCGGCCATTTCGGTCAAACGCTCTTCCGTTAGCGTCGGCCAGTCATGCAGCACCAGGTACGCGCAGCACTGGCGCCAGAAGTCTTGGAATGTCTCCTCCCCCATCGAGTCGTAGGAAAGGCTGCGGGGTGTCTTGCGAGTGAGCTGACCCAGACCAGGGATGTCGAACAGCTCCTCGTCGCAGTACACGCCAGACTCCAGCTGCAGGGCCTTGATTGCGTCGTGAGACTGCTTGCCAGAGAACCGATCGATGTTCTGGCTCAGCACCCGGCCCAGGCCGTGGACCAAACCGTTGAACCGTGGGTTGCGAGGCTGCTTGAGGTCGGCGCGGATCTTCGCATTCATCTTGAATTCACGCTCGCGCAGGATCGACCGATCGGCATCGGAGGACGGCACGAACGCTGCCACCTCCTTGCCGGTGGCTGGATCAACCAGGCGGCGCAGCACCAGGTATACGGGCATTGGTCGGGGCTTTGCCGGTTTCGCCATGTCAGAATCCCTCCTTGCCGCGCTGTGATTCCCACTCGAACGGGATAACGATCACACCGCCCTCCCGAAGCCTGTCTGCGCAACGCTCGCCGATAGCGCTGGCCAATGCCTTCGCGTCGAGGTTGGACACGATGACGGTGGGCCTCAGCTCTTCGTACCGGCCGTTGATGATCGAGAACAAGGTCGTCAGCTCGAAGTCGCTGGGCTTCTCCTTGCTCACGCCGATCTCGTCGAGAATCAGCAGCGAGGGACTGATGAGGCTCGACAGGATCTGGCTTTCTGACTTGTCGCCGGAGTGGTCGTAGGTGGCGCGGATAGCCTGAAGCACCGAACCGATCGTGCGGTACACAGCGGTGTCGCTCGACTTGGCCATGATCTCGTTGGCGATGGCGACTGACAGATGCGTCTTGCCGGTACCGGGCTTGCCCAGCAGCAACAGGCATCGGCCGGCGGCGGAGATCTGCTTGAACTCTGCCGCGTACCGGATGCAGGTCTTCAGCGCCTTCTGCTGTTCGGCGGTATCGGCGATGTACCCGGCGAACGTCTTGCCAGCGAAGCGCTTGGGGATCAGCGCGGCGCCCAGCTTTTCCGCTATGCGCATACGCAGCATTTGGGCTTCCTGGGCCTCCTTGCGTGCGGACTCTTCCTCGTTGCGGATGCGACTGCACTCTAGGCAACCGGTTTTGAACTCCCGGCCAAAGATCACGTTCACCTGCTGCGGGAACTGACCGTGGTCCTCACAAACTCCCGTGGTTTGCTGGGGGGCTGGGACGGCGCTGGGCATCGAAACGACTTTGTCAGAACGCATAAGATCCGTCCTCCCGCTCGATCAAGCCGGATTTGTAATCACGCTCAGCGAAACCGGTGTGGCGGGACTGGGTGGGTTGTGCCGAGGCCGGTGCGGATTCCGCCAGGCGCTTGATCACCCAGGACGCCTTGAAACCCTGCCAACCAGAATTCAGCGCCTCGGTAATTGCGTCGGCGGCGGTGATCCCAGCCTCAGCGCACTTGGCCAGTTCGGTGTTCACGGTCGACCAGACGGTGGCTGTTACTGCGGCCCGCTTGGCCTTGCGCTGAGTTAGCCAGTCGGCGAGCAGTTGCTCAGGGACGTTGTACGGGTTGTCGGCCAGCAACTGGGCCATGCCGTACGGAGTCTTGCGATCAGGCTTCGGCGGTTCGATTTTTGGTTGGGGCGGATTAATCTCTTTCGAAGAAAGAGTTAATAGGGGTTCTTTCTTTGTATAAAGAAGGGAGTCGTCGGTTTGGGTCTGTTTCGCTGCTGAGCCGATTCGGACCACTTGAGCCGAATCAGACGATATGGTCTGTTTCGGCTCTACTACGAAGATCCACTCTTTTGGGTCGCAAACGCCGATGTCACCGCGGGCACCACCCTCTCGGTACAGCACACGACGGCGCAGCAGGCCAGAGATAGCCTTCGACACCGTGTCAGGGTGAATATGGGTTGCCTTGGCGATATCGACTGCTGGAATACGATGTGCGCCTGTGCTGAAGTTCAAGGTGGCCTTTGCCACGTACAGAACGATCTTCATTTCACGCGCCGACAAATCGATGGCCATCAAGCCATCCATCATCTGGTTGTCCATTCGGGTGAACCCCCGAGGGTTGTGTATCGGAACAATGTTTGGCATGATTTCTCTCGCATAAAGCTGTTGAAGAAGCCGACCTCGACCGTCGGCTTTTTTGTGTCTGTAATTCAGGCTGCCTTCACGGACTGCTTGAAGACTTCCAGGCTGACGATCACTTCCTCAGCCTCCTTCAGCAGCACCGACTTTTCCCGCGAACAGACGTGCCCGTCGGCCTGGGCATCGAACGCCAGTCGGGTCACGTCAGCCAGATCTGCATGCAGCCGCAAAAGCGCGGTATTGAGGTTGATGCCCTCGGGCTTGTCCTTCGGCACCAGGTCAAAGCCAAACGCCTCGGCCCACGCTTTCAATGGGCGGAAATCCTGGGTGAACTTCATAATCCGGTGCAGCTCTTCCACGTTCATGCGGTGGGTTTCGTAGTGCGGGTTTGCTTTTTGTGAAACCAGCGTGCGACTGGTGAAGTCAGCACCCTCCGCGATCCGACCTGCCCCGTGCGTATCCACCACGTCATAAATGGCTGTCATCAATTCCTGCATGTAACACCTCGAAATTCTTTACGTGGCGCCCTGCAGGTGCAGGGGCGATCATTTGCTCAATGGAACGGACAGGGATGTCAGGCGGCAGAGGCAAGCTCTGGCCAGATCAAATTCCAATCAGCAGGGCGTAACGACCGGCGACTTAGGGCGCCTGCCGATTCACGCTCAAGCGAAACCGCAAGCGCAGCGGAGGCTTGCTTGTTCCCGTAGGCAATTTGTTTCAGGTAGCCGCGAGAGGTCCCGGTGCGCTCGACGGCATCGTCGGAAGCGCTTTTGAGCCACTCCAAAAGCTGGGTGTGCTTAGTTCGCATCACGGTTCTCCTCTGTGATGCGCAATTATTACCGCACGGTAATCTTTTAATCAATACCGAATGGTCATTTACCAATGAGTAATGACCCGTAGAGAATCGCAAGATGGATATTCGCGAAGTGCGCAGGCACAACCTAAAAAAGCTGATGGACACCGAATACGGGGTTGGCGCTCGCGGCGCACAGTCGCGCCTCGCAGAAAAGCTGAAGAAGCCTCAGAACTTCATCTCCAGATGTCTTTTTGAGCCGGGAAAAAACGGCGCAAAAACCATTGGAGAGGACTTCGCCCGGGAAATAGAAAGCGAATTCGGCCTTGCCAGATACGCGCTAGATGCACCGATTGGTGAAGGCGACGCCAGGGAAAGCAACGTGATTCCTATTGATTCGCGAAGGAAGTCTCGGGACGCCAACTTCATCACCATCCCCCAGCTAGATGTAGCTGGCTCGATGGGGCCTGGAAGAGTGCCACCTGACCATATCGAGGTGATCAGGGATATCACCGTTCACCTTGACTGGCTCAAGACTCAGGGTTTGTCGTATTCCAAGCTAGAGAACCTGGCCATCATCGATGGCGATGGTGACAGCATGGAGGGCACGTTCCGTAACGGCGACGCCCTGCTGGTGGATCGTGGCATCACCGAGATCCGAACCGATGCGATCTATGTCTTCACGCTGGAGGGCGAGCTTTTTATTAAGCGTCTTCAGCGCCTGACTGGCGGCTCCCTGCGCATGATTTCGGATAACCCGGTGTATCCGGCAGTCATGATTGAGGGCGATATGCTCGCCAAGGTGCATATCCAGGCTCGCGTACTGCTTGTCTGGAATGCCCGGAAGCTCTAGGCGATTACCAAAATGCCACGGATGACGTACAAGAGCGAAGCACCGCAGTGGGATGATGCAGAACTGATCCTGCACTTCAAATTCTGCGCGACTATGCAGCTAAGGACGCCGCTGAGGATATTGCAGCACCATAACGATACTCACTGGGATCGCACGCAGCCCCCGCCAAAGATTATCGAAAAGTCCTGGCAGGGCATTTGGGTGCCGTGCACGAGGCTATCCGGCCTTTTCGAATACGAGGCGACGATGGCCTCCGAAATTGGCCAGATCCCATTAAGTGGCGGCGACTTCTTGCGCTTTCTACTGACTATCCGTGAGGCTGTTGAATCCCGCGATACAGGAAAGCACGCGGCGGCTCTCTCCGTTGCCAGCAGCAAGTCTTGGGAGTCAATAGTTGAAAGACTTGGCGGTGCTCAAAACGTGGCGATGCGACTTTGCAAAGCTAAAGCAGGGTAAAAATTGCGTGGAATTTTGCTGGAGGCCCCTATGCCCCTGACCAAACCCAATCAACAGCTGCGCCGCGACTTGTTGCTTAGACCTAATCGCTTAGGCCTTGATTTTCCAGGGAGATAGCAATGGGGCACTCCGCTGATTACCAAACCGAGCTGTACATCAAACAGCTTGAGCAAATGGCGCAGACCCTTTGTGATCAGGGCGAGAAATTTAGAGAGGGTGGCTTGGAGGCTTTGACGGTATCGACTTTCGAGCAGGCGGAACAGCTAAGACGCGCTATTGCCCACCTAAGAAAGGTTCTGGAGAAATAGATATGTCCCTCACCAAGCCCAACCAGCAACTACGTCGCGACCTGAAGGCGATCGCCTCAAACCTTGAGGAGACATGTATTGAATTGGGCAAACTGGCAGCGAAGCTCAGCGATTACGATGCTATGGCCCTGATGGGTTTAGTGGTTACGCTCCATGAGGAAGCAGACAGGCTGGTCGGGTATGCGGAAGAGGTGAAGCTGGGCTCCATCACTCGATCCAAAAAAGAATGAAATACCACTCGCCTTGGACGCGATATGAACCAAAAAGAGATACACGAACAACTTCACGCTGACCTGGTGGCTGCAGCAGAGGCCATCGAAGACGCTGCTTGCGATCTGTTTATCGCGTCCAAGAGCGCCACTATTGCTGACTACCCCGCCGCACTGCAGCGGATTCGCAAGCTCAATGAGCATGCGGATCGACTGAATGGGTATGCGAGGGATGTGAAGAGCGGGCTGATAAAGCGCGCGCTCGAGGCGCAAGAGTGACTGCGTGGCGAGAGCAGAGCTTCTGGAGCAAGGTTGGGGTCATTGCTTGCCTGGCTTTCCTTATGATGCTCCCCGGGTATTCCGACGTCGCTGGGCTGGGCGGAGGCTCATCTGGCCGCAAGCGGGTTTTCAGCCCTGGATTCGTTATGCTCTGCGTTTTCGTGGCTGTGTTTGAATTGATTGCGCTGAACCACTTCTATGGAGTGCGGTGAGGTGACGCCGAGGCGAATCGCGGGAACGAAATAACACAAGCGGAATAAGTCATTTCAAATTCAAGGATGTGCAATGGTCGGTTGGAATGAGATGACTGGTGTTACCGGTCACATGAACATGAAGTACGAGGGACTAGACGCCAACCGCCATTTACTGGAAGCCGGGCAGTATGCGAAGTCGGTGGATGGAGCATCCAAGCTATATAGACTCATCAGCCATTACTGCATTTATGGCGAGGTCTTGGCATCACGCCAACAGTCCGACATAAGGTGCTTCTCAGCACCTCCCAAAGAAGGATCTTTTGAGCAGACACTGGTTATACTTACAGGCATCACACACCAGATGCCTGCTTTTGCGGATGTCTACAAAAAGGCATTCGACTGGTTAACCGCTCAGGTTCTGGCCTACGTCAAGAAAGCACTATCGGGAAACTCGGACGTGAAAGAGCTGGTAGAGGTCATAAGAGAGCAAGCTAAGCAGTCTTCGGACCTCAATCACGTGATGGCGAACGGGTTAATCAAGGCAAACGATAATGCCCATCTTTCCTCTGAAAAACTGACTGAGAAATTGCTCGCGACGCTCCCGTTATTGGTTGAGGCGGCAAGGTCTCCCATGCGGAATGCCTTAGCTCCAATTGGTAAGTCGTGCGACCAAATCACGCAATTTGCGGACTCTGATCATCCTGTTGAGATCACTGAACCGGAGGCCCTAGCCATTCGATCAAATGGCGAAGTTTCTGTTGGTGATCCTGGCGACTACGTTATTTCTCGGATTTACGCTCTTAGCGTTGATACAGGGGTGTGCCGCGTTCAGATCGAAGGTTTTTCAGGATCTGTTCATGGGAAGATTACTGACGTCGCATTATCCTTTCCAAACAATGCATACACACAAGCTATGGGCAGTCACGCGAGCCTCAAGGTGCGTGCGCGTCCGGTCTTCAAGGACGGGGAACTTCATAGGTTATTCATTACAGAAACTTGATTCCTACCAATCAAAAGCCCGGCCCAGCGCCGGGCTTCTTGTATCTGCCTAAAATCTCAGCTCCTGGAAATTTCCGTTTGCTCCCTGTATGCGGACGGATGCGTTGGAGCCCTCCAGTAACTGGGCTGCCTGGACTATCAACTCATGCCTTGTATCGGCCTCAATGACGGGGCGAGATCCCCGCGCTCTGAACATCGCCCATCCCTTGCTCGTTTTCTCGATTCGGTAGCTGATCATCCACCTGTACCACCCGAAAACCCTGATGGTCATAGAGCGTAGACTTGATGAGCCCAAGCTTTCACGTTTCTTTCACAATCGAGCACATATGGTTGAGCCAACTCCTTGTGAACACCTTTTAGCCCGCCCTCCCCATCGCGGGCTTTTCTTTGTCTGCAGTTTAAACGTGTGATGCCATACCAGAGTCGGCTTCTGGTACCTACCCTATCCCGGTCCACCCATGCACTCGGCGGTGCTGGCAAGCAATGTTCCTGCCTCCTTTACAAGCCTGACCCATTCGTCACTGGTTATGAGTTCTGCAAGCTCCATGGCGTCAGCTCGCCGCAACAACCCGAAGTACTTCACCTCCGCGTCGATTTTACTTCCTGGCAGTGCGAACAGGTCGCGCCAAGCTGTCATAGCCAATCGTCGCTGTACCTCTCTCATCGCGAACCCCTTATTGATGGCTTGAGGGAGTATGGGCCTACTCGCGGGGTGCACTTAGGACAATCTGAGCCAGTGTGACAAATGGTGGCTGTGCGCCACGAATGGTAAAGTGCTGGCTCGACAACGGGAGGGATCCAATGAAAGAGATTACCCAGCGTCTACGCGAAGAGCGTAAGCGCCTAAGCCTCACTCAGGAAGAGCTTGCGATCATGGGCGGAGTGAAGGTGAACGCCCAAAGCATATACGAGTGAGGGGTTCGAGTACCGAATGCGATCTACCTGGCCAACATCGGCAAGGCTGGCGTGGACGTGCTTTATGTTGTGACCGGCAAGCGAACACCCTGTACTGCAACGCATAAAGCCTAGGCCGCCCTCCCCGACCTGAATCCAGAGCCCGCCATCGAGCGGGCTTTTTTGTGGTCGACACAAACTAATTACCAATTGGTATTGACTTAATTTATTACCGTACGGTAATGTTAATTCATCGCAGCGATGCACAGCCACTGCGAAGGGCATCCGCCTACCGCTCTTTGGTTATACCCCTTGCCGGATCACCACCGGCCCAGATTCAAAGGCAGCGATGAACCGGCCTAAACGGTTCAGAGGGTTGGCAACTGACCCGGGCGTGCAGCGTAAAGCGCCAAGAACAGTTATCCAGCGGGAGAACAAGCCGAAAGGCCCGCGGCTGGAAGAACATTTGATTCAAGCCGGTGACCGACGCCAGTAGCGGGTCACGGCGGAAAGCATCACTGAGCAGCCTTCTTGCGAGGGCTGCTTGGGATGACAACCAAGAGGAATTCACCATGGCTATTCGCAACGACAAAGGGCAGTTCGTCAGCACCACTGCGGCGATGGTCGCCGACCTGCAGGGATTCATTGATGACTGGACGCATTGGGCCAAGCAAGCGCTGCGCGGAGGTGACAAGGCGGAAGCCGCTCGCTGCATGGTAGAGGTTCGCGACTGCCGCCAGAAACTGAGTGCGCTGCAAGCATAACGGGGCTTTTCACTGATGCCCATCCAGAGCGGTGGGCAGCGGGAAAACAACCGAGGAAAGACGATGAACGAAGCTCAGATAGAACGGGTTCGAGTAATTGTGCAGGAAATCGCGACTGACGAAAGCATGAGCTTTGATGGGGCTTTCGCAATCGCGATGGCGCACTTGAAGTATTGGGCAGACAGGATGCCTAAAGGAAGAGAGGCATCCAATGGGTCAGGCAGGGGCCCTAGTCAGTGAATAGGCGGGCGGACCACTCCTGAGATTGACACACGAAAATTGATGGGCCGCCTGGAGATGATAGCGGTGTTGCAAACCCCAATATCTTATCTCGCAACGATGACGCGCTAAGACTGCTTGACCCGAAATAGGTGCCTATCGGCATCGCATACTTCTTGCCGTCATCAAATATGACTGTCCTCTTCAGGCCGATGGCTTCCATCTTCTCGTGAAGATCTTTGTATTCCTCGCCATCCGCCTTGAACAGCTCAACTCGAGCCATGTATTCCGCCATAACTGTATTCCTTGTTTCGACCGTGGAAGTCAAAGCATATGGGTTTCCCTCGACTGTGGAAAGCGAGGACACAGGGAGCCTGCCCCTGTAAAAACAGGCTTTCCCCTTCCCCACCTCTACCCGTCAGCACTCCTCCCCCGCGCCCATCGGCAACCAGCGGGAGGCATGAGTGTTGACGAATATAGGTGAACAACCCGCCACCTTGGAGGCGACCATGAACGCAGCATTGAATATTTGCCAGGAGCGTTACGACGCTCAGTTCCCTCCAGAGGTCAGCGACAGCGACGAGGTTACGGACTGGCTTGAGCATTCGGCGGAGCGCCTGGTGTGCGGCGTCGACATCAAGTGGAAGCGCCGCTACGGCCAGTCCCAAGCGGTGACGTTCGATCGGTTCTGCACTGTTCTGCAAGGCCACCTGAACCAGCGCCAGATCGACGGCCTGGACCAGCGCGATTCGTTTGCCCGCCTGCTGCTGTCGGCAATGCTCGGCAGCCAGAGCGATGCCCGCGCCCACGCTGCCGACTTGCTGGGCCAGCAGCGTCCGATTGAGGCGGTCAAGAAGATCGCTGTGGCGCTGCTGAGACCCTACGCCGCCGACGCAGTAGCAGCGGAACGGGAAGAGGCAGAAGACGACGTGGATGCAGACCTATGAGCCCGCACATCCTGATCGATGAGGCGCTGGAAGCCCTGGAGCATCCCGCCAGCGAGCCCGGCGCCCAGGCGGTGGTGGTGCGGATGATCACCAACATGCTCACCGGCGACGCGATCACCGTCGAAGAATTCAACCACTACTGCCAGCGCCTGCTGAAAATCACCAGGCATCGCAAGGAGGCCGCATGAGCACCGCACCGGTTAAATTGCTGATCGACGAGCAGCTCGATGAAGTTGAGTCGAACCTGATCATGATGGGCTTTGGCCTTCCCTTCAATGAAGTGATCGGCCAGCCGCGTGAGCGCGCCGTGGCCACGCTGCCGAAGCGCTTGGCGGCAACCATGAAGGGCGGGCGGATCGCGGTGAGGGTTCGGCCGTGACCACGCACCAACGCACCCGGCGCCTAATCATCTGGCGCGGCTCTTTCTCTGCCCTCTCCGTCTGTACCTTCCTGATGTTGCTCAGCGCCCTTGCTGATCGAATCACTCAATAAACAACACCTCACAGCGCCTCGCAAGGATGGCGCGGGAGTATTGCCATGCTCGCAGCTATTGCAGATCGCATCCGTTCCAAGTCCTACGAACTTCCCCTGTCCCGCGATTACGTCCGCCACTGGGGCCTGAAAGAAGCCATACGAGAGCTGGTACAGAACGCCCTGGACAGCGAGTCGCCGTTTGAATACGCCTTCGCCGAAGGCCAGCTATTCATCACCAGCCGCTTTGCAAGGCTGGAGGCCAGCACCCTGGTGCTGGGCAGCACGTCCAAGTCTGACCGCGCCGATGCCATCGGTAGCTTCGGCGAGGGCTACAAAATCGCCCTGCTGGTACTGACCCGGAATGGCTACGACGTGAAGGTGCTGAACGGCAACAAACAATGGGTACCAGAGTTCCGGCACAGCGACCAGTTCGACGCCGAAGTGTTATGCATCAACGAGACCCCGGCGCACCGGCAGAATCAGGGCGTTGAGTTCGTTGTCTCCGGTCTCACTGAGGATGACGAAGCGGAAATCCGCAGCATGTGCCTGCGCATGCAGCCGCCAATGAGCGACGTCATCGGCACCAAATACGGCCACATCCTGCCTTCCCGGCCGGGGAAGCTCTACGTCGGCACGCTCTTCGTGTGCGACACCGACCTGACCTACGGCTACGACATCCTCCCCGAACACCTGCAGCTTGAGCGTGATCGCCAGACGGTCAGCGGTTGGGACTTGAAACAGGTATCTAAAAACGCCTGGATCGACACCGGGCGCCTGGATGAAGTGGCGGAGAAGATCGAGGCAGGAATTCCCGACGTTGAATACGTCGAGTATGGCAGCACTGAGCTTGTGAAGGAGGCCTGCTACAGGTTGTTCCAGCAGAAGCACCCCGGCGCCATTGCAGTTCAATCCCAGGAAGAGCTGAACAACCTGGTCAAGCAGGGAATGACCAACACCGTAGTGGTGAGCCGGACCTTCCACTCTCAGGTTTCAAACTCGACTTCGTACAAGCAGCAGGTCTCCCACGTCGTTGCCATCCAGACGCCCAAAGCCGCCTTGGAAGAATGGTATCGCGACCACAAAAAATACATGAGCAGGCTGCCGTCGGCTTCCTTCAAGGAGCTGGCCAAGCGTGCTGACAGCTGGAGGAACAAGTGATGTCTGAGAACACCAGGATATGGGATCAGGTCGAAACTACCGACCCCGAGGTCACCAAAAAATTTACGGGCGCAGGCGGTTTCAAGGGGACCGCCATCAGGCCCACTTACCTGATGCATCGGGCCACAGAGCTGTTTGGCCCGTGCGGTGAAGGCTGGGGCTGGACAGTGCTTGAGGATCGCTTTGACGAAGGCGCGCCCCTCCAGGCGCCAACGAAAGAGTGGCCTGGAGCACCAATGATCTGCGCGAAGGTGCATACCGTAAAGGTAGAGCTTTGGTACACGGGCAAGGCCGGGCAGAAATGCACAATCCAGCAGTACGGCCACACACCATTCGTATACCTGCAGCAGGGGAAAATCCTTACTGACTGGGATACGGCGAAAAAGTCCCTCACCGATGGCATCGGTAAGTGCCTGCAAGCCTTGGGCTTCGCGGCTGACATTTACCTGGGCATGTTCGACGACCCCACCTACGTCGACACCATCACCGAAGAATTCAAGATTGAGAAGGCTGAAGACAAAGACGCCGAAATTCTGCGCCAAAAACAGGAGCGCATTGACTGGCTCGCCTCGGCTGTCGAGACCATCGGCAAGGCGGTAACCGCCTACGAGCTGAAAACACTGAACGTGAAATACATTCGTGAGGCAACACGCCGCAACGAGCCGGCTTTCATCGCGCGGATCACCCGGGCGTTCGAAGAACGTAAAGCCACCCTGGAAAAATTGACTGAGGACGCAGCATGACTCAACTCTACGCACTGACCGGCAAGCTGGCTGAGCTCCAGGCCATGGCCGACACCGATGATGAGGGCCTGAAAGAGGCTCTTCAGCACGCCATGGACGAAGTGCAAGGTGACTTCAACGACAAGGCCGACAACATCGTCATGTTGCGCCGGAACATCGAAAGCGACGTGACAGCGATCGACAACGAGATCGAACGCCTGGCCGAACTCAAACGGATCAAATCCAACAGCTTGTTGCAGATCACCGATTACCTGCGCCGCAACATGGAAGCGGCCAACATCAAGTCGATTAAACGCCCGCTCTTCACCATCACCTTAGCCATGGGCAGCGAGCGCGTGATCGTGGACAACGAAGACGCAGTGCCGGACGAGCTGACCGCTGTGAAGTCGAGCATCACGCCGGACAAAAAGGCTATCGCCGCCAAGCTCAAGGAAATCCGCGATCACAACGCCGAAGTGCGCCAGCGAATGGATGCTGGTGAAGACGCAGAACACGAACTTCTACCCGAACCGACCTGGGCTCACTTGGAGCGCGGCGACAGTTCGATTCGTATCAAGTGAGGTCAGCATGATCAGCAATCACCTCAGCATGGTCGAGCAACTGCGCCCGGCCTCGGATGAACTCGCCGCCGCGGTCGATCAGTTCCTGGCGTCAGGCGGCAAGATCGATATAGCCGAGCCGATCGGCTACAAGCCAAAGCCCATCACCTACAGCAACCAGATGCCGCCGGCGCCAAAGCCTTTTGTTCGGCGCCGGGTTGAGCCGGTCGCCCCGCCGCCCCCTACTCCGCTGGAGATTCAGCAAGAGCAGCGCCGTAAGCGCGTTGAATGGGTGATGGAGCTTGCGCCCAATCACACCCAGAGCGAAGTGATCGACATCACCGGGATCGGCAGACGAACCTTGCTCAGCATGTCGAAAGAGTTCGACTTCAAGTTCAAGCGGTCCACGCACGGTGGGCACAACAGCCCTGGACGAATTAAGGCCGCAGCCGAGCGAGAAACAATCCTGATTGAGCGCATCAATGCATTCAAGACGCTCGGAATCAGCCGGCGCCGGCTCTGCGTGAAGCTTCACATCACCGGCACCACGCTGTCTCGGCTGCTTGAAAAGCACTCAATTGATTATCCGAAGTCTCGTGCAGGCGGCCAACGATGCGCCGCATAGCCCGCATCCAGCAACGCAAACGTCAAACCTGGCTCGCACTGCCGGCCAGCGGAATAGAAGAGGTAGGCCATGGCCATGGATCAGAAAGCGCGATCTGCAAAGAGCGCGGCGAAACGCAAGGAGCTTGGCGAAGAAGAGCTGAGGCACCGAGTACGGGCTGGCGAGAAGCAAATGCTCGCCGACCTCATGGCCTGGACTGAAGACACTGAACAGGCATCAGTGATGGCCGGCTCCCTCCGCTATGCCCACTCCCTCGGCCCCGCCGGTGCACGGGAGGCGCTTCGTTCGCTCCACAAAATCGAAGTTGACGAAAACGTGGCGGCAGAAATCTACGCCATAGGCCGGCGCCAAGCATCACGGCTCGACGCCGAAGAAGCATAACCCACCCTACTCGCTGCATCCGGTAACGGAGGGCGAAAGCGGTGTGAAATTGGCACTTTGGGATGTAGCTAGACCTTCGCTGCGCTCTTGATAATCCAAACACCAAACAGAACAAACACTGCTGATTTAGCCACGGCGAACAGAGAATCTCTTCCAGCAAACAACTCGAAAGCCGAAAATAGTAGTGAGATCGTCCCTACTACCACCAAACCATAGCCAACCGGGCGCACGTACTTGGGGAACATTTATTCATCTCCATGATAAAACAGAAATTGTAAATTTCCCCGCCCAGTAACGCCATCAATCATTCCGCCTCCATCCGATATCACGGAGGACGGCGCCTGACTGGAGATAATCCAATGCAAATTCAACGCGAAGGTTGCGTGTCGTTCGGCGAGGCGCGCCTGGCCGTGTGGGAGGAAGGTATTCCTCGCGAATGGGATGCCAAGGTGATCTGGGAACGCAAGTTCAAGCGCGAAGTGTTCAAGCGGATCATTCAAACGCTCAATCGGATCGGCTGGACCGTCGGCGAGCAGACCCATATCTTCACCGACAACAATTCACGTCATTGCGTGAAGGGTGACCTACAAGCCGACCTCAAGATCAGCGGGCGCAGCATCGAGCTGGAGTTTTTCCAGTCCGTGAATACACCGGATCGCGCAGACCACGGCGGTCGGTACCAAAGCGACAAAGAAAAGCACATGCCATACCTAGCACGCTTGGAAATGCAGCGGACACGCGCCCGCATTCGTGACTACCTGTGCAACGTCTTCACCGGCTATACGTTCAAAGCGCCAGGGCGAAAGTGTGGCTTGGGCGGAATGACCAATACCGAGTGGATAAATGCCGACTACGTGAGCGCTCGGCGCTTTGGCCCGCCTACCATTCCTGCCGCCGACTACAACTCAGGATCAGGCGACAAGAAAACCATTGAGCATGGCGCGAAGGTCTGGACGACCGACCGCAAAGGCCGCTGGTACCAGGGCACTGCGTTCGTGAACATCAACAACATGTGGTGGGTCGCTCATGGCAAGTACGGCTACGACAACAAGGCTTGCTTCGAGCTGTTTGTTGAGCGGCCGACAGACATCAGAGCCAAGAAGAACGAGCGAGCCCGTCGCCAGCGACTGGAAGAATTGATCGCCAGGGCGGTGGCCGGGATGAACTATCAGCGCGCAGAGGTGCTGCGCAAGGTGCTTTTCCCGGAGCCTGAGCCTTTGTTCATGATCCTTAACGTTAAGGATGGGGTCTACTTCCGGCCAAACTACAGCGGGTACACCAGTGACACGATCAGGGCTGGAAAGTACACCCGCGCAGAGCTGAAGCCCTACCTGGGCGATGCCGACGAGAAGGACGACCTGAAGGCTGTGCCGATTTCACAGGCTGCCTGATCCGGATCCATGCCGGTCACCCGTAATAACCCATATCAACGAATCACGCCAGCCGGCAAGTAACCATTTCAGAAAAATCAGTTTAAAAAAGCCTGCTTTTTGACCTCGTAAGATGAGCTATTGTCTTCATTTACATAAACGAAACGAAACTCTTGAGCGTTAATACGACCACTTCGAGTTTTGTATTCCACAACGATATTAAAGTCCTCCCACTCATGAAGCCCGCTAAATCTCACGAATCGACTCCCGCCGTTAATAAGTGGCTCTAGATCCCGCCTTTTGGGAGGACAATGCTGCGAGAACAATTTCATGCAAATAGACTCGCAATACTCGCCAGAGTTAACCAAGTCCAAATCAATTACGAAACCATCTTGGGTAAAATCTGCGTCTTTAACACTTATGTGCAATATCGGCTCCATCGATCTTTCATAATTCCGCAGACTTTCTTTCTGAGCAGCAACCAGTTCACTTTGCTGCGCGACAGAATTACTAAGCTCCTGCGCTTGTAGCTTTAGCGCCTTGGTGCCCTGACGAAGCTCGTCTCCTTGTTGGAAATACCCAAACACGAGCCACGCCAAAGCCAAAGGCCCAAAGACCCCTGCCAAAAAATCACCTAATGCGCTGAGTTGAAGACCAAAAAACTCTGACCACTTGAATGCAATAAGTAGTGCAATTCCAACTAGATATATAGCTGTGAACCACACAGCTATTTTCGTCCTGCGGTCCATATGCCCCTCCATTTTCTCGGACTATACCGACGAGGAACCAACATGCCCATCACTTACGGAAGCGTGTGCAGCGGTATCGAGGCTGCAACGCAGGCCTGGCATCCGCTGGGCATGCGCGCCGCCTGGTTCGCCGAAATTGAGCCGTTCCCCTCGGCGGTCCTGGCCCACCACTACCCCGACGTGCCGAACCTCGGCGACATGACCAAACTGGCAGCCTTGGTGCTGGCCGGCAAGATCCCGGCGCCGGACGTGCTGGTCGGCGGCACCCCGTGCCAGGCCTTCTCGGTCGCCGGTATGCGCGAAGGTCTCACCGACCCGCGCGGCGCCCTCACCATCAAATACGTGGAGCTTGCAGATGCAGTTGACTATGTTCGCGCTGGCCAGCGAAAGCCCGCCAGCGTTATCGTCTGGGAGAACGTCCCCGGCGTCCTCAGCGACAAAGGGAACGCCTTCGGATGCTTTCTTGGCGCGCTTGCTGGGGAAGACTGCGAGCTGCAGCCTCCAGGGAAAAAATGGCAGGACGCTGGTTGTGTGTATGGACCCAAAAGAACAATCGCGTGGCGGGTCCTGGACGCCCAATATTTCGGCCTGGCCCAACGACGCCGTCGTGTGTTCGTTGTCGCAAGTGCTCGTGACGGATTCGATCCCAGCGAGGTACTTTTTGAGCGAGAAGGCGTGCGCCGGGATACTGCGCCGCGCCGAGGCCAGGGGCAGGACGTTACCGGAACAGCTCCTTTCGGCCCTGCGCTCCAGTGCGGAGAAGGATGCGAGTACGTCTTCCCCGAGCAGTTAGGTGCCTATGGCTGCCCGAACTGCGAGGGTGACTTTGGTCCTGCCGTATCGATGTTCGGCGGTATCCCAGCCTTCGGCGCTGGGCGAATGTCCGGATCCATCGAGAAGGCAGGCACCCTCACCCACCACGAAGGCCGCAATGACCTGGACAGCGAGACGTTCTTTGTTCAGGACAAGCCAGTAGCTGCGCTGACAGCGAACGGTGTTGGCACTTGCGGGGCTGACGACAACCAGGCCCAGGCCGGGCACTTGATCGCAGGCACACTCAACGCCAACGGCAAGGCGGCTGGCAGCGCCACCAATCAGGATGCCGAGTCTGGCCTACTGGTAGTGCATGGCACACAAGACCCCGGCGTCAGCAACAAGCTCGCCTTTGCCCTGGGCAGGAACAACGGCCAGGAAAACGCGGTGCTCGCCTTCTCTTGCAAGGATCACGGCGCCGATGCTGGGGTTATCGCCCCTACCCTGCGGGCAATGAATCACTCAGGCAGCCACGCCAATGCAGGCGGGCAGGTCGCCGTGTGCATCACTGGAGACATCACGCACACGCTCAAGGCTGAGGGGTTCGACGGCAGCGAGGACGGGACCGGGCGAGGCCAGCCGATTGTGGCTGCATTCGCTGAGAACTCACGGGCCGAATTGCGATATGAAGATGGTGACGGCGGCATCACCGGCGCCCTCAGCGGTGGCGGTGGCAAAGCAGGTCAGGGAATGCCATCAGCTCAGATTGGCTCATCCGTCCGGCGTCTGATTCCGCGCGAGTGCGAACGCCTACAGGGCATGCCCGACGATTACACCCTGATCCCCTGGCGCGGCAAGCCAGCCAGTGAGTGCCCGGACGGCCCCCGCTACAAGGCGATCGGCAACAGCAAGGCCGTCACCGTGGTTCGCTGGATAGGCCGTCGCCTCCTGTCTCAGGTTGACACTACGTAGCGAACAGCTGATATGCCGCAACCTCCGCGCGGGAAATCACGGCAGGTTTGCCGGCAGCGATAAAACTATTTATGCATGACCTGGTGGCCGGGATATTGAAGCGGCTACCTCTTTTCCTCATCTCGTCCAGCACCGTTAACGATATCAAGTATTTTCCGCAGTCGGAGCACTCGACATCTCTGAACTCCCCCGGCGAATACCTTTCCTTGCCTTTCCCGCCACAGATAACGCAAACGTAATTGTCCATCACCACCTCCGTTTGGCTGATTGCTGAACTGTAGCTGATCCCCTTTCAAACTCCACCGCCCGGGCATGGCCCGGTAAGGACTCCCCGTGAAACGGATTTACCTGAGCGGCCCCATGACCGGACCGCCCGGCCTCAACTTCGCCGCCTTCCACGCAATGACCACCAACCTGCGCGCCGGAGGCCACACCGTCAGCAACCCCGCCGAGATCAACCCCGACGGCGGCACCTGGAACGATTGCATGCGCCGCGACATTGCCGCCCTGATGGACTGCGACACCGTGGCAACCCTGCCCGGCTGGGAGCATTCAAAGGGTGCCCGCCTGGAAGTCCTGATCGCCGAACGCCTCGGCATGACGGTTGTGAATGCCCATGATCTGGTAACGAGGGAGGCTGTATGAGCGAAGTTCATCGATACAACGTCGTGACGATGCTTTCAGCAGCGGGCGCGACCATTGGCTACGATCCGCATGGCCCTGAGGTTGTGATGGCTTCCGCCTTTGATGAGACCACTCGCCTGTTCTTGGATGCTGCCGAGCGCTGTGTTGCCTCGGAGCGCCGCGAGAAGGAGCTGCAACAGCGCCTGACCGCAGCGGATGAGCGCTGGGACGAGTTGGTCAGTGCGGTAAGGTCAATCAACCGCAGCCCGCACCATATGGTCAAAGCGATTGACGACGACCAACCGCAGTACAGGCAGCGCAAGGAATGGATTGATTGGGTGCTTGAGCTTTGCGATGCAGCGCCTACCTCCACTGAGCGATCCAACAAGGACTACGCCATCGAGCACGCCGAGTACATGGCCAAGTCAGCCGATGACGTGCAGGCGAAGTTCCAGGCGTACGGCCTGGCTCTGCTGGCCGTTGATGAGGGCGGTGACGACGGCGAAGGTGAGCTGATGGAGAATATCGATTCCGCCCGCGGCGACCTCCAGGAGTCACTGGTAGATCTGCGCAGCATGGTTTACGAGTTCCGCAAGCGCGCCGCGAAAACCCGATAGGAGTACATCCGTACTCCACCCGCAAAACCTGTACCCCCTCCCCCTTCAAAGTCAGCCGCTATAGCGGCAAGGACGAAGTCATGCCCAGAAAAAACCACCTGATCGTCGACTCAGGGTGCACTCAGGATAACGAGCGCTGGGCGCTCTCGGCCTGCGGGCTTAACGAAGATTCCGAGGTGGCGTGGGACGGTACCCACCAACGCGATTTTGTCAGCTGCAAACGGTGTCAGGCAAAAATGGCTAAGCCGCGCCCGGCGCCAGAGCCGCTCCATAAAGAGCGGCCCATTCTTTTCAACGGTGCAATGGTTCGCGCGATTCTGTCCGGACAAAAGACCGTCACGCGCCGCCTGGTCAAAGGCAATCAGATCCCGAGCCCTAGCAAATCCGATTCCCCGGAGCATCAGTGGATTGCCGTTGTTCAGGACCATCCGCGCTGGGGATTCGCCGCGTTCGGTGCGACCGAGCAGGAATGCGCCGCCGAGCTTGCCATGTACGGCGGCTGCCCATATGGCCGGAAACGCGATCGCCTTTGGGTGCGCGAGACGTTCATCGATCTGCGCGGCACCGGCGTCGAGCATCGACCAGACCCGGACGGCCCTCTCCAGCGCTACGCCTACGCTGCCGACTGCCGCCCAGGGTCACACAGCGATGAGGCCAGGAAAGACTTCGGACTCAAATACAAACCCAGCATTCACATGCCCCGCGCCGCGTGCCGCATCCTGCTGGAGATCACTGAAGTTCGCGTCGAGCGCCTACAGGCCGGCGAAGGCGAGACAGCATTCGAAAGCCGCTACGTCGCCGAGGGCATCAACCGAATCCATCAGGGCGACGGTGATTACGCTTTCCACCCATTCAAATCCGAACCAGGCCCGGGCAGCTGGACTGATCCTTTCGACGCCTGGCGCGAATTGTGGGTGGGGATCAACGGCGCCGAGTCCTGGAACGCCAACCCGTGGGTCTGGGTGGTCGAGTTCAAGCGGGTGACGCCATGATCGCCACCCTCTGGTTCGCCTACGTGTTCATCTACAGGGGGCCAAGGCCATGAGCAAGCGCCAACCAATGCAGCCGGTTGAAATAGCTGCAGATCAAGTCGTCAGGTTCAAGAAGAACCAAATCATCTGCGATATGCAGGAGTTGTGTGCACAGCATGGCCTGGACCTGAACGATATCGCCTTTCGCGAATACTCGAAGGATGATCGTTCCCAGCTCATGCAGCTGATCGGCTACAGCGTTTCTGCTTATGGCGGCCTTAGCTGCGCCAGAGCGAAGCACACCATGCGCGCCGATGAAAAAGCTGCCGCCCTTCGCGACAACGAACTTCCAAAATAACCCCAATCCCCCTACATGCCTGCCGGTGAGCGGCGGGCGGAGCTATTTCATGCCTAACTGGATTACGAACAAAGTAGAAGCCCCTCGCGAAGTTCTGGAAAGCCTGCTCAACGCAGAGGGCCGTATCGACTTCAACGCCATCATCCCCTTCATGGGCACCTACGATTGGAATGGTATCGATTGCGCGGCCGAGGAAGCGGCTGAGGTGATCACAGCTCAGCCCCTGAATGATCACCCGCTTATCGCATCCCTGCAGCGCGACAGCCGCACGAAGGTGGACGTGCTGAAATTAAGCGATGAGGGCTTCGAGCAGTTCGTGCAGATGCTGCGCAACAAACGCCAGCACGGGTACTTCCACAGCATGGACTTTGCCCGCGATCAGTGGGGCACCAAGTGGAACGCCTGCAATCAGGCTTTAAATCTGGATGATCAAGCGTTTGAGTTCGAGACAGCCTGGTCGTGCCCGCGCCCCATCTACAAGGCGCTCTCTGCCAAATTCCCTGACGCCACGATCGTCGTTCGGTTTGCTGATGAGGATATCGGCAGCAACTGCGGAACAATCGCCTGGAGCGGCGGCGAGGTGTCATCCGAGGATGTTGCAGGTAACTGGAACGAGATGAGCCGGCAAGACCAAGACAAGTGGAGCGCTTTTGCGCGCGACCTGACCGGGCGACCAGCTGACGACGAAGACGACGAATAACCCACCTTCTGCCGCCCAGCGCGGCAAGGACACAACATGACGACCAATTCAGCGCGGCCCGGAATGGGCTGCGGGAGATAGCTATGGGCGCTCAACAGCTGATCCCTCGATTCATCAGGGCAAAGGAAGCGCCTGGATACCTGGGCATGTGCCGGGCAATTTTCGACGAGACCGTCAGACCCTTCGTCAGCGAGTTCCCCATCGGCGGGCGCGGCGTCGGGTTTGACCGCCAGGAACTGGACGACTGGGCCACGGCGTACGTCGAGGCAAAGGCGATTGATAAAAAAGGCGCAACGGAGCAACAATCGCCCCGCAGCGAGCGCCAGAAAGGAGATAAATCATGGCGCGAAAATCGATCACAGGCCTCTCCCAAAGGAAAGGTATCTGGCATATCGACAAGAAAATCAACGGAGAACGACTTTACGAAAGCACTGGAACTGGTGACCGGGAAGAAGCGGAACGCTACCTGATCTACAGGTTGGAGCAGATCCGGCAGCAGAAGGTGTACGGCGTGAAGAAGGTCAGGACCTGGCGGGAGGCGGCAACTCGCTTCCTGCTGGAGTTCAAAGACCAGCCGTCTATCAAGCTTTCGGCGCATCACCTCTCACAGCTCGACCCATTCATTGGCGACATGCCGCTGACCCATATTGATGATCAGGCCCTGGTGCCTTTCATCAAAGACAGGTTGGCGACCAAGAAGCTGGAAGATGGGAAGGTGAAGAAGGGTGTCAGCAACAGAACGGTAAACATCTCGATCGAGCGTGTGGTTCGGGTTTTGTCGTTGTGTGCCAGGAAGTGGCGAGATGATGAGCGTAGGCCGTGGCTGGATAGCGTGCCGATGCTCACGAAACTGGAAGAGAAGAAGTCGAGCCGAAAGCCGTACCCGATGTCATGGCCGGAGCAGTCGATTCTTTTCGGAGAGTTGCCGGCTCACCTGCAAACCATGGCGCTGTTCAAAGTGAACACCGGCACGCGGGAGCAGGAGGTCTGCAAGCTGAGATGGGATTGGGAGATTGCGGTACCCGAACTGGGCACCAGCGTATTTCTGATACCGGCCGACTTTGGCGGTCGGCATGAGCGCTCAGGCGTGAAGAACGGTGACGAGCGGCTGGTGGTGCTGAACAGTGTGGCCAGGTCGATCATCGAGAAGCAGCGCGGCATCAGCAAGGAATGGGTTTTCCCATACAACGGCACCGCGATGCACCGCATGAACGACTCAGCCTGGAAGAAGGCGCGGGTGAGAGCGGCGAAACTCTGGCAGGAGGAAAACCTTCGCCCCGCTCACCCTGGGTATGCATCCATCAGGATCCATGACCTTAAACACACGTTTGGCCGGCGGCTCCGCGCAGCAGGCGTAACCGAGGAAGACCGCAAAGCCCTACTGGGCCACAAGAACGGCAGCATCACCAGTCACTACTCGGGCGCCGAGCTCGGGCATTTGATCGAAGCTGCGAACATGGTATCAGCAACCGATTCTCGCGGACCGGTTCTGACAATTTTGAAGAGGAAGCAGGCGTGAGAAAACGACAAGTCACGCAAATGTCACGCACATGAAAAAGGCCAATGCTGTAAACATTGGCCTAAGTCATTGAAAAATATGGTCGGGACGGAGTGATTCGAACACTCGACCCCTAGCACCCCATGCTAGTGCGCTACCGGACTGCGCTACGCCCCGACTAGGCGTGTTACTGGGTTCGCTTCTTGACGAAGCGAACCGGAATATACCGCAAGCTTTTGAAATGTGGAAGTATTTTAAAAGCTGAAATTATTTTTTCAGCACCACCAGCACATCTTCGAGTTCGGAGATCATCTGGCGGATCAGTTGCTTGTATTGGGTGGTGTCGTCTTTGGCTTCATCACCGGACATACGCTGGCGCGCGCCGCTGATGGTGAACCCCTGGTCGTACAGCAACGCACGGATCTGTCGGATCATCAGCACATCCTGGCGCTGATAATACCGACGGTTCCCGGTGCGTTTGACGGGGTTGAGTTGAGGAAACTCCTGCTCCCAATAGCGCAGCACGTGCGGCTTGACCGCACAGAGCTCGCTGACTTCACCAATGGTGAAGTAGCGTTTGCCTGGGATGACGGGTAGCTCGTCGTTATGACTTGGTTCCAGCATAAGCCTCAACTCGGGCCTTCAACTTCTGCCCTGGACGAAAGGTGACCACACGGCGAGCCGTGATCGGGATTTCTTCTCCCGTTTTTGGATTGCGGCCAGGCCGCTGGCGTTTGTCCCGCAGGTCAAAATTGCCGAAACCGGACAATTTGACCTGTTCGTTGTCTTCCAGAGCGTGTCGGATCTCTTCAAAAAACAGCTCGACCAATTCCTTGGCCTCGCGCTTGTTCAGACCCAGCTCTTCGTACAGACGTTCCGCCATCTCAGCTTTCGTCAAAGCCCCCATACGTCACTTCCTTAACGTGGCGTTCAACCTTTGTTCGAGCGAGGTGAGGATATTTTGTGTCGTGGTATTCACCTCATCGTCATTAAGAGTGCGCGATGGATGCTGCCAGGTCAAGCCAACTGCAAGGCTTTTTCTATGCGGATCAATGCCTTTACCCTGATAGACGTCAAATAGCCTGAGGTCTGTCAGCCATTCCCCTGCATTTTCACGGATTACATCCAGAACGGCAGTGGCGGCCACTTCACGGTCGGCAATCAGCGCGAGGTCACGACGCACTTCAGGGAAGCGCGACAACTCGCTGAATTTAGGCATCTTGCCCGACGCGACTTCAGCCAAGACTAGCTCAAAAACGAAGACCGGGCGGTCCAGGCCGAGGGTTTTCGACAGCTCAGGGTGAATGGCGCCGACAAAGCCCACCAAACGACCTTCACGCTCGATACGCGCAGTCTGGCCAGGGTGCAACGCTGGGTGGCTGCCAGGCAGGAAGGTAAAGTCATCCAAGGCACCGGCAAAGCCCAGCACCGCTTCCACGTCTGCCTTGACGTCGAAGAAGTCCACCGCATCGCGACCTTGCGCCCAGCCTTCCGGCAGGCGGCTGCCGCACACCACGCCCGCCAGCATCGGCTCTTGCTTCAGGCCGTCCAGTTGACCGACAAAACGCAGGCCGCTTTCGAACATGCGCACGCGGTCTTGCTGACGGTTCAGGTTGTGGGACAGGGCCTTCACCAAGCCTGGCCACAGCGACGAACGCATTGCGGCCATGTCATTGGAGATCGGGTTGGCCAGCAACAGCGGCTCGACGCCCGGGTTGAACAGTTCGAACTGCTTGGGATCGATGAAGCTGTAGGTCACCGCTTCCTGGTAACCACGGGCGACCAGCAGGCGACGCAGCTCAGGCAGGTGCGCACGCGCTTCGGCCTTGGGTTGCGGTGCCAGACGTGCTTGCGGGTAACGAACCGGCAGGCGGTTGTAGCCATACAGGCGGGCCAGTTCTTCGATCAGGTCGACTTCCAGGCTGATATCGAAGCGATGGCTTGGCACTTCAACGTGCCACTGCCCTTCCCCGCCGGCAGTGATACCCAGGCCGAGGGCGGACAACAGTTGCTCGATTTCAGCCGGCTCGATCACCAGGCCGAGCATTTGCTCTACGCTCTTGGCGCGCAGGGTGATCGGCGCAACGGACGGCAGGTGCTGCTCGCTGACGGTTTCAGTGATCGGGCCGGCTTCGCCACCGGTGATTTCCAGCAGCAGGCCAGTGGCGCGCTCCATGGCTTCACGGGCCAGCTTCCAGTCCACGCCACGCTCATAGCGGTGCGACGCATCGGTGTGCAGGCCGTAGGAGCGGGCCTTGCCAGCGATGGCGATCTGGTCGAAGAACGCGCTCTCAAGGAAAATGTCGCGAGTGGTGTCGGACACACCGCTGTGCTCGCCACCCATCACGCCGGCAATCGCCAGGGCACGGGAATGGTCGGCGATCACCAGGGTGTCGGCGCGCAGGCTGACTTCCTGGCCGTCGAGCAGCACCAGCTTCTCGCCTTCTTCGGCCATGCGCACGCGGATGCCACCGTTGATTTCGGCGAGATCGAAAGCGTGCAGCGGTTGACCCAGCTCCAGCATCACGTAGTTGGTGATGTCGACGGCCGCATCGATGCTGCGCACGTCGGCGCGACGCAGACGTTCAACCATCCACAGCGGGGTTGGCTTGGACAGGTCGACGTTACGGATCACACGCCCCAGGTAACGTGGGCAGGCGTTTGGCGCCAGCACTTCAATCGGGCGCACT
The DNA here is from genome assembly GCF_054058375.1 of Pseudomonas sp. TE24901. Lineage (NCBI taxonomy): Bacteria > Pseudomonadati > Pseudomonadota > Gammaproteobacteria > Pseudomonadales > Pseudomonadaceae > Pseudomonas > Pseudomonas sp. TE24901. The sequence continues at coordinate 321,809 of NZ_JBSSAF010000006.1, read as the reverse complement.
TCGTCGTGCACCGCAGGCACGGCCGCAACGACCGGGCGGGTGACCGGGGCGTTGTACAGCGCGCCCACTTCACGGGCCAAGCCGGCCAGGGACAGGCAGTCGCCGCGGTTCGGGGTCAGGTCGACCTCGATACTGGCATCTTCCAGTTCCAGGTAAACGCGGATGTCCTGGCCCACGGGCGCATCGGCCGGCAGCTCCATCAGGCCATCATTGCCCTCGCCCACTTGCAGCTCGGCCTGGGAGCACAGCATGCCGTTGGACTCAACGCCACGCAGCTTGGCTTTCTTGATCTTGAAGTCGCCTGGCAACTCGGCACCGATCATGGCGAACGGGATTTTCAGGCCCGGGCGCACGTTGGGCGCTCCGCACACGACCTGGAAGGTTTCCGCGCCATTGCTGACCTGGCACACACGCAACTTGTCGGCATCGGGGTGTTGCTCGGTGCTCAGCACTTCGCCCACTACCACACCACTGAAAACACCGGCGGCCGGGGTAACGCTATCGACCTCAAGGCCGGCCATCGACAGACGAGCGACCAGCTCGTCGCGACCTACCTGCGGGCTTACCCAGCCACGCAGCCATTGTTCACTGAATTTCATCCTGCTCTCCTAAAGGTTCGTTACGACTAGCGAAATTGCGCGAGGAACCGCAAGTCGTTGTCGAAGAACAGACGCAAGTCGTTCACGCCGTAACGCAGCATGGCCAGACGCTCAACGCCCATGCCGAAGGCAAAGCCCGAGAATTCTTCCGGGTCGATCCCGGACATGCGCAGCACGTTCGGGTGAACCATGCCGCAGCCCATCACTTCCAACCAGCCGGTCTGCTTGCACACACGGCAGCCTTTGCCGCTGCACATCACGCATTCCATATCCACTTCAGCGGATGGCTCGGTGAACGGGAAGAACGATGGACGGAAACGCACCGCCAGCTCTTTCTCGAAGAACACGCGAAGAAACTCTTCGATGGTGCCCTTGAGGTCGGCGAAGTTGATGTCGCGATCAACCAGCAGGCCTTCGACCTGGTGGAACATCGGCGAGTGGGTGATATCGGAGTCGCTGCGGTACACACGGCCTGGGCAGACGATGCGGATCGGCGGCTTGTTCGCTTCCATGGTGCGGACCTGTACCGGCGAGGTATGGGTGCGCAACAGCATGTTCGCGTTGAAATAGAAGGTGTCGTGCATCGACCGGGCCGGGTGGTGGCCAGGGATGTTGAGCGCCTCGAAGTTGTGATAGTCGTCTTCGACCTCAGGGCCCTCGGCAATGCCGTAGCCAATATGGGTGAAGAACTGTTCGATACGTTCCAGAGTCCGGGTGATCGGATGCAGGCCGCCCGAGGCCTGGCCACGGCCAGGCAGGGTTACGTCAATGGACTCGGCGGCGAGTTTGGCCGCGAGATCGGCCTCCTCCATCGTCGCCTTGCGCGCATTGAGAACCTCTGTGACACGCTCCTTGGCGACGTTGATCAGCGCACCGACTTGCGGACGCTCTTCAGCCGGCAAATTCCCCAGGGTCTTCATCACCTGAGTCAATTCACCCTTTTTGCCAAGGTAGTGAACCCGGATTTGCTCCAGGGCATTGATATCTTCAGCGCTTTGCACAGCCTCAAGAGCTTGAGCGACGAGCGCGTCCAGGTTTTCCATGTACAGACTCCAGATACAAAATAGGGGAAGAGCTTGAAGGCTCTTCCCCTATTTATGACGTTTACCACCCTGGGCTGCAGGAGCAACCCAGAATGACTGTCGGGGGTACTTAAGCCAAGGTGGCTTTAGCTTTCTCGACAATCGCGGCAAACACCGCTTTTTCGTTCACTGCCAGATCAGCCAGAACCTTACGGTCGATCTCGATGGACGCTTTTTTCAGGCCAGCGATGAAACGGCTGTAGGACAGACCGTTAACACGTGCACCAGCGTTGATACGAGCGATCCACAGAGCGCGGAACTGACGTTTTTTCTGACGACGGTCACGGTAGGCGTATTGGCCTGCCTTGATTACCGCTTGCTTGGCAACACGGAATACGCGTGAACGCGCGCCGTAGTAGCCTTTAGCAAGTTTCAGAATTTTTTTGTGACGTTTACGGGCAATGACGCCACGCTTTACACGAGCCATGAGTTACTTCCTCTATTCTTGATCCAAAAATTAACGAAGGCGCAGCATGCGCTCGACTTTTGCCACGTCAGACGGATGCAGCAAGCTGCTACCGCGCAGTTGACGCTTACGCTTGGTCGACATTTTGGTCAGGATGTGGCTCTTGAAAGCGTGCTTGTGCTTGATACCGTTAGCAGTTTTCAGAAACCGCTTAGCAGCACCACTTTTAGTCTTCATCTTTGGCATGTTCGGATACTCCGCATTCAGTTGATAAACATAATCAGAAGGCCTGCCGTGCCCTGTTGATTACTTCTTCTTTTTCGGGGCGATGACCATGATCAGCTGGCGTCCTTCCATCTTAGGATGCTGCTCGACGGAACCGTACTCCAGCAGGTCAGCTTCAACCCGCTTGAGGAGTTCCATCCCCAGCTCCTGGTGGGCCATCTCACGGCCGCGGAATCGCAAGGATACCTTGGCCCTGTCCCCATCACTCAGGAAACGTACCAGGTTGCGCAGTTTTACCTGGTAATCCCCTTCCTCCGTCCCTGGACGAAACTTGATTTCTTTTACTTGAATCTGCTTTTGGTTCTTCTTCGCCGCAGCAATCTGCTTCTTCTTTTCGAAGATCGACTTGCCGTAGTCCATCACCCGGCAAACAGGCGGGACTGCGTCGGCGGAGATTTCCACCAGGTCCAACTTGGACTCTTCAGCGATACGAAGCGCTTCATCAATCGAGACGATGCCAATCTGCTCGCCGTCAGCGCCAATTAACCGAACCTCGCGTGCCGAGATATTCTCGTTGATCGGGGCTTTCGGTGCAGCTCGTTTATCTTGTCTCATTTCACGCTTAATAATAATTACTCCGAATCTGGGCGACCACGCCGGGAAACCGCTTGCGCGAGGAACTCAGCGAACTGGGCGACGGGCATCGAGCCCAGGTCAGCACCTTCACGAGTACGCACAGCGACAGTCTGCATCTCGACTTCCCGATCTCCGATAACCAAAAGATAGGGAACCTTGAGCAAAGTATGCTCGCGGATTTTAAAGCCGATCTTTTCATTTCTCAAGTCGGACTTGGCACGAAACCCGCTTTCGTTGAGAGTTTTTTCAACTTCAGCGGCAAAATCTGCCTGTTTATCAGTGATATTCATGATCACTGCCTGGGTCGGAGCCAACCACGCAGGGAATGCACCCTCGTAGTGCTCGATCAGGATCCCGACGAACCGCTCGAACGAACCGAGGATCGCCCGGTGCAGCATAACCGGGTGTTTGCGGCTGTTGTCTTCGGACACGTATTCGGCGCCCAGACGGATCGGCAGGTTAAAATCGAGCTGCAGGGTACCACACTGCCAGACACGACCAAGGCAATCTTTCAACGAGAACTCGATCTTCGGACCGTAGAAAGCACCCTCCCCCGGCTGCAGGTCGTACGCAAGGCCCGCGCTGTCAAGCGCTGCGGCCAGTGCCGATTCGGCGCGGTCCCACAGCTCGTCGGAACCGACGCGCTTTTCCGGACGAGTGGACAGCTTCATTTCGACTTCGGTAAAGCCGAAATCGCGGTAGACATCCATGGTCAGCTTGATGAACGCAGCAGACTCGGCCTGCATCTGCTCTTCGGTGCAGAAGATGTGGGCATCGTCCTGGGTGAAGCCGCGTACACGCATGATGCCGTGCAACGCACCCGATGGCTCGTTGCGGTGGCAGGCACCAAACTCGGCCAGGCGCATCGGCAACTCGCGGTAGCTTTTCAGGCCCTGGTTGAACACCTGCACGTGGCATGGGCAGTTCATGGGCTTGATGGCGTAGTCGCGGTTTTCCGACTGGGTGGTGAACATGTTGTCGGCGTAGTTGGCCCAGTGCCCGGATTTCTCCCACAGGCTACGGTCAACAACCTGCGGAGTCTTGATCTCCAGGTAGCCGTTGTCGCGCTGAACCTTGCGCATGTACTGCTCAAGCACCTGGTACAGGGTCCAGCCGTTCGGATGCCAGAACACCATGCCCGGCGCTTCTTCCTGGAGGTGGAACAGGTTCAGGCGCTTGCCGATCTTGCGGTGGTCGCGCTTCTCGGCTTCTTCGATGCGCTGGATGTAGGCAGCCAGCTGCTTCTTGTCAGCCCAGGCAGTACCGTAGATGCGCTGCAGTTGCTCGTTCTTTGCATCGCCACGCCAGTAGGCGCCGGACAGCTTGGTCAGCTTGAACGACTTGAGGAAGCGCGTGTTCGGCACGTGCGGGCCACGGCACATGTCGACATATTCTTCGTGGTAGTACAGGCCCATGGCCTGCTCGTCCGGCATGTCTTCCACCAGGCGCAGCTTGTAGTCTTCGCCACGGGCGGTGAATACGTCGATCACTTCGGCGCGCGGCGTGACTTTCTTGATCACGTCGTAATCTTTTTCGATCAGCTGATGCATACGCTGCTCGATCGCCGCCAGGTCGTCCGGCGTGAAAGGACGCTCATAGGCGATGTCGTAATAGAAGCCTTCTTCGATGACCGGGCCGATCACCATTTTCGCGGTCGGATACAGCTGCTTGACCGCGTGGCCAATCAGGTGAGCGCAAGAGTGGCGAATGATCTCCAGCCCCTCTTGGTCCTTGGGCGTGATGATCTGCAGGCTGGCATCGGTGGTGATCAGGTCGCTGGCATCGACCAGCTTGCCGTCGACCTTGCCGGCCACGGTGGCCTTGGCCAGGCCAGCACCAATGGATGCGGCGACATCGGCTACGGAAACCGCATGATCGAATGAACGTTGACTGCCGTCGGGAAGAGTAATAGTTGGCATGGCGCCTCCTCTCCTAGTGGTGACCCCTACCAAAGGTCACGTGGGTTGGGATGAGCCAGTACAAGATCCAATACCAGGCCGTTCAGTGATGAACGCCTGCCTTACAGCGGCAGGAGCCTTTCGGCCAACCGATAATCGAACCAGAGTGACTGGAGTGAGCTAAAAAGAACATGGCAAGGCGGCAAATGGCGCGCCTGGAAATAGCCAGGTCGACGATGCTAGCACAGATGAACGGTCGTCGTGCTTGCGCCATGTTATGTAATTACAAATTAGTCGTTGAAGCGGGGAAAGTGAACTTGAGCTGTACGCCACCCCTCAAACCCATCGAGAATTGCCGTTCGTCCTCACGACCTTAGGAGCATTTAATTATGCGTTTTTCCTCGACCTTCGCTCTTGCAGCATCCCTCACCCTCCTCTCCCTTGGCGCACAAGCCGCCGCCCCCTCGAACTGGCCTGCCGGCGCCCGCGATAGCTTCGTCAAGGATTGCAGCGCAGCAGCCCAGCAGAACGTCGACGCCAAAACCGCCAAAGACCATTGCGAATGTGGCGCCGACAAGATCAACGCCGAACTGACCACGGCGGAAATCACGGAGCTCATGAAAAACCCGAACGCCAGCCCAGCGCTCAAAAACAAAGCGGTCGCGGCGATTTCGTCCTGCAAAGTCGTAAAGAAATAAGCAGCCGCATCACTGTTCAGACGGTCGTCTCACTGAAAAAACACCCTGAAAACTGCCATTTCTCACAAATTACGCAGCTTTTACGGCTTTTTTTAACAGCTAATATTTCGTTCCAAAGCCCCGTAGATCGGGGCTTTCAGCCGATCGACGCACTAAACGCAACGCTATTGATTAGCAAACAATGCCTTGGGGGGGCTCCCAAGCCGAACATTTCGACTATGATAGCCCGGTGTGCCCAGTTGGCCTGAGCAGCACAGCACTACTGAAAATATATGTTTCTTGGAGATACACCATGTCTAATCGCCAAACCGGCACCGTTAAATGGTTCAACGATGAAAAAGGCTTCGGCTTCATCACTCCTCAAGGTGGCGGTGACGACCTGTTCGTACACTTCAAAGCTATCGAAAGCGACGGTTTCAAAAGCCTGAAAGAAGGCCAAACCGTTTCCTTCGTGGCTGAGAAAGGCCAAAAGGGTATGCAAGCTGCACAGGTTCGCGGCGAGTAATTCTCCGCTGAGCTAAAAAAACCCCGTCCATGTGACGGGGTTTTTTATGGGTGCTGCAAAAGCCTTGAAGCTATCAGCCGCAATTGACCCGCGTGATCACCAGGTTGTCGTCGGTGTTCAGGTTCAGGCGGTCGGAGCGGTATTCCAGGGTAATCATGTCGTTTGGCTTGAGAATCCGTGCGTTCTGCGCACCGGCACGGGTACGCGCCTGCTCCAGCAACTGGGGCGAGGCCTTCTGGCCGATTGCAAACTCGGCAGCTTTCGACTCACAGCGGGTATGAGCGACGTCAGCTGCGGCGGTTGCTTTGCCTGGCTCAGAGGCACCCGGGGTGCTGCAACCCGCCAACGCGAGTGCTGCCAACAAAGTACCGAATGATGCGAGCTTCCAAGGCATGAAGCCTCCTATGATAAAAAATGGACAGAGATCGTGCGACAGCGATATGACGGATTGGTTTCAAGACGTAAACCGCCGCAGGGCAAGTCTGCCCTACTCTCCAGCGGCATTCGCCCGATCAATCGTCACCAGATATGAACGCACTCAGTAGATATCGATGTAGTCGGACGAAGGCTTTGGCCAGTTCTGCTTCAGCGCATTGAAAATCTGGGTGACCCAGACCTCATCACTGGCAGCCACCTTACCGACGTAGCCTGAGCCCTTGGCCCAGGTCTCCAGGCGAAACAGCAGCCCTTCGATCTCGACGCCGCCCACCGCCCTGCCAGAAGAGAGATAAGCGATCCCAGCCTTGGTCACCCGCAACTGGGCATGTTCATCGTCACTGGCACTGGCAATCAACTGGCGCACTGTTGCCAAAGTCAGGTTTTCGGGGTTGTTCAAATCGATCTGCACGTGGTCATCCCCGGCAATTAAACAGGGCATCAGTGTCGCATAGCCCTTCCTTCATGCCTAAGTAGCAGTGCCAAACGCGGCGCAAAATGGTTAACTGCGCCGGCAAGAACCGCGTTCCAGCGCACTACCCAGTACTTTCAACACCGCGAGACAGCCATGAGCACTGTAACCCTCCAAGCCGATATCAAAGCCAAGTGGCCCCAAGGGCAAAGCTCCTACAGCCCCGGAAGCCCGGAAGAATTGGCAATCATCGGCATCGACCTGCTGGTCAAGGAATTGGGCACCCAAGCGGCGCAAGCCTTTATCGGCCAGGTATTCGAAAAATACCCGGCCGATCACATGGGCGCACACGACCCCGAGCGGGAATAAGAACCGGTCGACGAGCGTCGACCGGCAAACACCTTACTTCAAGCGTGCCAGGCGCTCAGTCAGCAGATCGAAGAAGCCCTGGGCGTCACCATTCTCGACCCAGAACACATTCTTTTCCTGCTTCAGGCCGTCGTACCAGTCGACGATGGTCTGACCGAACGTGGGGCCTTCGCGGCTATCAACCACCATATTGGCCTGACGGCCGCTGAACAGCGAAGGCTTGAGCAGATACGCAATCACCGTGGCATCGTGCACCGGGCCGCCGGGGATGCCGTAGTGCTCCATATCGCCTTTGACGTATTCGTTGAGGATATTGCTGACCACCTTGCTCGCGTTGTTGTTGAGATCGGCGATCTTCTTCAAGCGCGTTTCGCTGGTCAGGACCTTGTGGGTCACGTCCAGCGGCAAGTAGGTCAACTTGACGCCACTCTTGAGCACAATCTCGGCCGCAACCGGGTCGGCGAACAGGTTGAATTCAGCCACTGGCGTAATGTTGCCGCCATTGAAGTGCGCACCGCCCATCACCACGACTTCCTTGATGCCTTGAGTGATCTCCGGCGCCTGGGTCAGTGCCAGCGCCAGGTTGGTCTGCGGACCAAGCATGGCAATCGTGATGCTATGGGGCTTGGCGCTGCTCAGCGTCTTGATCAGGTAATCAACCGCATTGCCTTCGGCCAGGCCTTTCTTCGGCTCGTGCACGGTAACGCCGGAGATACCTTCCTTGCCGTGGATATTCTCGGCGTAGATCGGCGTGCGCAGCAGCGGCTTGGGCGCGCCGGCGTAGACCGGAATATCTTCGCGCCCTGCCCACTCGCGAGCCAGCCGCGCGTTGCGTGAAGTCTTGTCCAGGCGCACGTTGCCGGCAACAGTGGTCAGCGCTCGAATGTGCAACTCCTCAGGAGAAGCCATGGCAAACAGCAAGGCCACCACATCATCGGCACCCGGGTCGGTGTCGATGATCAGGTCGATTTTTTCCGCCGCATGGGCGCTGGCTGCAGTGAGTGCGGACAAGAGCAGGACACTCCGGAACAGGTTTTTCAGGGTGGGTAGACCACGTTGCATAAAACACTCCTTGTCATGGGTAACGCTAGAAAGTGACGCCGGACACCAGCGCGATGTTGCAATAAGGCTGGCACTCGCCCGTGCGCACGACGGCGCGAGCCTTGCGGCTCAGCTGCTTGAATTCTTCATGGCTGACCAGGCGGCGCTCGCCCAGGGCCGCCTGGTCGGTCAGGGTATTGAGTGCCGCCAGCGCCGGTGGCTGCTTGAGCAGGATCTCCTCGGCCAGCACATGGCTTTCCACTTGCATCTCGCTGAGCACAATGCGCAAGGTGCTGATGAAATCCGGAATACCTTGGGTCAGCGCCAGGTCGATCAACTCGACCCCTGGCGGCACGGGCAGGCCAGCGTCACCGATCACCAGCACATCGCCGTGACCCAGGGATGCGATGACGCGTGACAGCGCAATATTGAGCAATGGTGTCTTTTTCATGAGGGTACAAAACCTTGAACGTCGTGCAGCGTAGGAATAGAGGGTTGCGCACCGGCACGCGTCACTGACAGCGCCGCTGCCACTTGGCCAAATCGGATGGCCTCGGCTTCGCTCTTGCCATTGGCCAGTGCCGCCGCAAAGCCTCCGACAAAGGTGTCACCGGCCGCCGTGGTATCCACAGCCTTGACCTTTGGCGCCACCAGGTGCTCGAAGCCCGTGCCATCGGCAAACAGCGCGCCCTGCGCACCCAGGGTGATGATGACTTTGCCGGCGCCGGCCTTGATCAGGTGTGTCGCGGCAACCTTGGCGCTATCAAGGGAGTCCACCGTCACGCCGCTGAGGGCCGTGGCTTCGCTCTCATTGGGGATCAGGTAATCGATCGAGGCATACCAATCGTCCGGCAAAGGGCCACTAGCCGGCGCCGGGTTCAGAATGACCGTCTTGCCCAGTTCACGCCCGCGCTTGAGCGCATGGCCAACGGTCTCCATCGGCACTTCAAGCTGGCAGATGATCACATCCGCCGACTGCAGAACGGCGTCCGCGGCGTGCAGGGACTGTGGGGTCAGCTCGCCATTGCTACCAGCCACAATCACGATCGCGTTCTGGCTGCTGTCGTCCACCACAATCAATGCCACGCCGCTGGAGCCCTCCACCGTGGCGACGGCCTGGCAATCAATGCCTTCCACCCGCAGTGCATCGCGCAACTGAGTGCCGTACGCATCAGTACCCACGCGACCGACCATCGCCACCTCGGCCCCCAAACGCGCTGCCGCCACCGCCTGGTTGGCACCCTTGCCGCCAGGCACCGTGGTGAACGTCTGGCCGATCAGGGTTTCACCGGCGCGGGGCAACCGGCTGGCACGGGTCACCAGGTCCATGTTCAAGCTGCCTATTACCACTACTTTTGCTGGCATACATCAATACTCATCAATTCGGTTCAGCGGTATTGGGCGAAAACCCCGGCAAACGGTGCCGTGGACTCTCGCAACACAATACTCGGCGTCACGATGCGTTGATCGATCGGCAGTTGGGGGGTTGCAATTCGTTGCAGCAAAAGCTCGGCCGCCGTCTCGCCCAGTTGCACGATCGACTGCCCGACCGTGGTCAGCGCCGGGTACACGTAGCGGCCCATTTGAATATCATCAAAACCGATCACCGACAGCTCGCCCGGCACGCGGATGTTGCGCTCGGCCGCTGCGCGTAACACGCCGAAGCCAATCATGTCGTTGCTGGCGAAGATCGCGCTCGGCGGGTTCTGCGCCAATAGCTTCACCGCTGCGGCATAACCACCGGTGCTGGTGAAATCGCTTTCTTCGGTGCGCCCCGCTGCCACTTCCACGCCCGCCTCACGCAGCGCACGGTGATAGCCCGCCAGACGCATCTGCGCCACGCGGGTGTGCCCCGGGCCGCCGATGCAGGCAATGTCCCGGTGGCCAAGCTCAAGCAAATGCCGGGTTGCCAGGTAGGCACCCTCTTCATGGTCGATGCGCACCAGGTCGACATCAATACCGTCCAGTGCCCGGTCGACAATCACCATGGGCGTGCGCACCGCGCTCAAGCCGGCCGCGAGGCCGCTGTCGTCACCGCCCACCGAAGTCACGATCAAGCCGTCGATGCGTTTCTCCAGCAACACACGCAAATAGTTGCGCTGCTTTTCAGCGTTGTCGTCGGAGTTGCAAAGGATGACGCAGTAGCCATTGCGCTCGCAGTAATCCTCGATGCCCCGCGCCAGCTCCGCGAAATACGGGTTGAGGCTGTTGGGCACCAACAGGCCGATGGTGGCGGTGGTCTTGGCCTTGAGCGAGCGCGCAACCGCACTCGGCACATAGTCCAGTTGCTTGATCGCCGCCTCGACCTTGATCCGCACAGGCTCGCTGACCGGGCGCGTCTTGTTCACTACATGGGACACCGTGGTGTAGGAAATACCTGCAAGCGCTGCCACATCCTTGATCGTTGCCATGGTTCAGCCTCGCCGACTGGCGCGCTGGCTGCGGTAGGTATCGAGGACCACGGCGATCACGATCACGGCACCGGTAATGATGCGTTTTGTGGGCTCCGTGGCACCGATCTGCGCCAGGCCAGCCGCCAGTACCGAAATAATCAACACACCAAAGAAGGTGCTGATGACCGAACCGCGCCCGCCCATCAGGCTGGTGCCGCCGATCACCACGGCGGCGATCACCTGCAGCTCCAGGCCGGAGCCAGCATTCGGGTCAGCCGCTTCCAAGCGTGAAATCTGGAACAGTGCCGCCACGCCGGCCAGCAGCCCCATCAGGCTGAACACCAGGATCTTGTAGGGCTTGGGATTGATCCCCGCCAGGCGCACGGCCTCTTCGTTGGTGCCGATGCCGATCAGGTAACGACCGAACACCGTACGGGTCAACACCAACTGAGCCGCGATGATCACCAGCAGCGCAATGATAAACGATGGCGAAATGCCGAACGCCACCGGGTTCGACAGCCAGGCGAAGGAATCACCGATGTACGCCGTGCGCGAGCCCGTCATCTGGTAAGCGACGCCGCGGGCCATTTCCAGCACGCCGAGGGACACGATAAACGACGGAATCCGCCACGCCACGGTGATCGAACCGGTGATAGTACCGGCCAATGCCGCACAGCCCATGCCGAGCACAGCGGCCGGCAATACGCTCCAGCCCCAGCCCAGGATCGCCACGCTGACCGCCGACGCAGCCAGTGCCAGCACCGAGCCTACGGACAAGTCGATGCCACCAATGATGAGGATGAACGTCATCCCCACCGCCAACACCATCAGGTCCGGAATCTGGTTGGCGAGGGTGCTGAAAGTGTCATAGGACAGGAAGTGATCGCTGAGCACCGAGAACAGCGCAATCATCGCCAGCAACGCACCCGCCAGCCCAAGATAAGTGCCCAGGCCGTAGAAATTGCCGCCGGTTTTACCAGGGGAAGTTGTTGTTTTCATGGGGTATCCCTAAGCACTGCGTCGTTGAGCAGCGCATCACGTTTCTGATAGCCGGCAAAGGCGGCGGCGAGCAATTCATCCTGGGTCCAGCTGTCGCGCTCGAATGTCTCGATCAAGCGCCCGGCCGAGAGCACACCAATGCGATCGCAGATCAGCATCAGCTCACGCAAGTCACTGGACACCACCACCAGCGCTTTGCCCTGGCGAGTCAGTTCGCCGAGCAAGGCATAAATGTCGAACTTGGCCCCCACGTCGATGCCGCGGGTCGGCTCGTCGAACAGCATCACCGCACAATCACGCTCCAGCCAGCGGCCAATTACGACCTTCTGCTGGTTACCGCCCGACAACTCGGACACCAGTTGGGCCGGGCTGGAACTGCGGATGCGCATGGCATCGATCTGTCGCTTGGCCAACGCTGTTTCATCGCGTGCATTCACTACGCCACCGCCGGAGATTTCCGGCATGTTGCCCAAGGCAATGTTGGCGCTGATGGATTGGGTCAGCAGCAAGCCTTCGCCCTTGCGGTCTTCGGTGATCAGGGCGATGCCATGCCCGACCGCGTCCACCGGCGAACGGATGCTCACCACCTGGGCTGGAGACCCCAGGGCAACGGTACCGCTGTCTGCCAGGTCAGCACCGAAGATCAGGCGCAGCAATTCAGTGCGTCCGGCGCCGATCAAGCCGGAAATGCCGTAGATCTCGCCAGCACGCACTTCAAAGGACACATCGCGGACCTTGTCCGAGCGGGTCAAGCCTTTCACCGTCAGGGCCGGGCCGCCGATAGTGCGCGGCCCCAGGTCGATCTGCTCACCCAGTTCGCGACCGACCATCAAGGTGACCAGTTGCTCACTGTTGTAATTGGCCATCGGCTCGACACAGACCAGCTTGCCATCACGCAGTACCGCAATGCGCTGGGCGACACGGGCGAGTTCTTCGAGCCGGTGCGAAATATAAATGATCGCCACGCCGCGGGCCTGCAGGCGGGTGATTTGTTCAAACAGCATCTCGACTTCACGGGCGGTCAACATCGCCGTGGGTTCGTCGAGGATCAGCACATGGCAATCGCCAATCAGGTTGCGGGCGATTTCCACCATCTGCTGGTGGCCGATACCCAGGGTACCGACGAGGGTGTCCGGGTCAATCGCGTCCAGACCGACCTGGGCCATGGCCTCGATGGCGGCCTTGCGCAGTTGCTTGCGGCTGATCCAGCCACAGTGGCTGGGCAGGTTGTCCAGGAACAGGTTTTCAGCCACGGTCAGGGTCGGCAGCAGGTTGAGTTCCTGCATGACCATGCGCACGCCCAGCTCTTCAGCCTGGGTGCGGCTGCCCGGACGGAAGTCCTGGCCATTGAACTGCATGTGCCCGGTGGTGGGCGTGACCAGCCCGCCGATGATCTTCGACAAGGTGCTTTTACCAGCGCCGTTTTCACCGGTCAGCGCCAGCACTTCCCCACGGTTGAGCGTCAGGGTGATGTCGGACAGAACCGGCTGGGCATAGGTCTTGCCGATACCGCTGACCGAGAGGACAGCGTTCGGGGCGGAAGATGACATAGGAAAATCTCCAGGCGCCCGCTCAGGACAAGCGGGCGCTGTTGGGTGCTGCCAGGATTACTTCTTGAGGACGAGTTCGACCGGGGTTTCGATCACGCCGTCTTTGGCATCGACTTTCTCACCCTTGACCAGCTTGAGTGCGTTCTGGATACCGAACACAGCCTGCTGGGCCGCAGCCTGGTCGGCGGTGGCCAGGACACGGCCGTCCTGCAGCATCGGCTTGATGGCTTCGATGTTGTCGTAGCCTACCACCAGCACTTTGCCGGCCTTGCCTGCCGCACGTACGGCAGAAACGGCGCCCAGAGCCATGTTGTCGTTACCGGCCAACAAGGCCTTGAGGTCCGGGTACTCGCTCAGCATGGCGGAGGCCACTTTCTGGCCCTGGTCGATCTCCCAGTTACCGGACTGGGTGGAGACGATCTTCATGCCGGCAGCGTCCATCGCATCCTTGTAGCCTGCGGTACGTTGCTGGGCGTTGGTGGTGGTCGGAACGCCTTCGATGATGCCGACCTTGTCCCCCGAGGAAAGCTGCTTGGCCAGGTAATCGCCAACCAGCTTGGAGCCTTTGCGGTTATCCGGGCCTACGAACGGGATGTCGAGGTTTTTGCTTTTGAGCACGTCCGGGTCAAGACGGTTGTCGATGTTGACGACCTTGATACCGGCATCCGAAGCCTTCTTCAGCACGGTGACCAGTGCCTTGGAGTCGGCAGGGGCGATCACGATCGCGTTCACTTTGGCGAGGATCATCTGGTTGACGATATCGATCTGCGCGCTGGTATCGGTTTCGTTCTTGATCCCGTTGGTGATCATGTCGAAATCGGCGGCATGTTCTTTCTGGTAAGTTTTGGCACCGTCTTGCATGGTGACAAAGAATTCGTTGGCGAGGGATTTCATGACCAGGCCGACCTTGGGTTTGGCGGCGTCATCGGCAAATGCAGAGGAGAGAGGCAGGGCAGCGGATGCGGCAGCAAGCACAGCGACAGCAAGAAGACGTCCAGCAAATGGCAGCTTCATGGGTTCACTCCGATCTTATGATTATTGTGAGCAACGCTTGCACCGAAGAACGCTTCGGCAGCCGGCCCACCCGGGTGGCTGATACGAGCTGTCACGATACGCCAAGGGTGCATCGTGAAACATCTCGCAAACGTTTGCGTTACACCAAACTATGAGAACCTTGTCGAGATTTGTCAACGGGAGAAAACAGCCTTTCATCCACGCCCTCCCACCCCGGTCCTCGGGCCCCATGGTTGATCCTGTTAAACCTTCAACTGCTTGGGTCGTTCTCTAAAACGACAGGCGGCGCCGCCAGCCCCTGACGCTGACCGAGCACGTTTTCGGACAACCGAACGCCAGCCTACCCTAACGTTCGGAAAGCCGGACACCCACTCAAACTGAAAATCCGAAAATCAAAAACAAACTGATTAAAATCAATAAGTTAATTTATAACCACAGACACAATCGGCCTGGTACAAATCCTGCTCTTTCCCTGCACCTCGAGGCATTCAGAACTGCCCGGGTGTTCTAGATGAACCTGCACCAGCACTCATCAAAAACCAGAGAGAAAAATAATGAAATCTGCACTGAAGAACTTTGTTCCGGGCGCGTTAGCCCTCCTGCTGCTGTTCCCCCTTGCCGCCCAGGCAAAGGAAGCTGAAACCAAGGCCAAACTTTCCAACGTGGTCATCCTTGCCACCGGCGGCACCATTGCCGGCGCTGGCGCCAGCGCGGCCAACAGTGCCACCTACCAGGCGGCCAAGGTTGGCATCGAACAATTGATCGCCGGTGTTCCTGAGCTTAGCCAGATCGCCAACGTTCGCGGCGAGCAAGTGATGCAAATTGCATCTGAAAGCATCAACAACGAAAACCTGCTGCAACTGGGTCGCCGCGTGGCCGAACTGGCCGACAGCAAGGACGTGGATGGCATCGTGATCACCCACGGCACCGACACCCTGGAAGAAACCGCCTACTTCCTGAACCTGGTCGAAAAGACCGACAAGCCAATCGTCGTGGTCGGCTCGATGCGCCCAGGCACCGCCATGTCGGCCGACGGCATGCTCAACCTGTATAACGCCGTGGCCGTCGCCGGCAGCAAAGACGCGCGTGGCAAAGGCGTACTGGTCACCATGAACGACGAGATCCAGTCGGGTCGTGACGTCAGCAAGATGATCAACATCAAGACCGAAGCCTTCAAGAGCCCATGGGGCCCACTGGGCATGGTGGTCGAAGGCAAATCCTACTGGTTCCGCCTGCCTGCCAAGCGCCACACCATGGATTCCGAGTTCGACATCAAGACCATCAAGAGCCTGCCCGATGTTGAAATCGCCTACGGCTACGGCAACGTGAGCGACACCGCCGTCAAGGCCCTGGCCCAGGCTGGCGCCAAAGCCATCATCCATGCCGGCACCGGCAATGGCTCGGTGTCGTCCAAGGTCGTACCGGCCCTGCAGGAACTGCGCAAGCAAGGCGTGCAGATCATCCGTTCTTCCCACGTGAATGCCGGCGGCTTCGTTCTGCGCAATGCCGAACAGCCTGACGACAAGTACGACTGGGTTGCCGCCCATGACCTGAACCCGCAGAAAGCACGGATCCTGGCCATGGTTGCCCTGACCAAGACTCAGGACAGCAAAGAGCTGCAACGGATGTTCTGGGAATATTGATTCCTGACAACCTCTCGGCACGGGCGGTTGATCCGCCCATGCCACCTCCCCCCCTACACCCCGCCTGCATGAATTCGCCCAAACAGCCGTCAGATCTAACTCCTGAAGTTTAAGCAGTTGCGAAATTGCCCACAGTTAAATACTGTATGCACGTACAGCTCATTAAGGAATTCTCCGTGGCAACGTCCTCTTCCGCACTGCCGACTCCACCTGATGCCTACGAGCGCCTGGCCATTCGGGTGCAAAAGATCATCAACTCGACCCCCGCGCAGAAAGCCAAGGCCGCCCTGATCTTTCGTCTACCGGATGAGCCGGAGGAGGAATGGGAACGGCTGCTGGAAGAAATCGCGGAGAACGACAACGTCACCCTCGCCTACCGGGATGACGGCGGCGTGCAGATTTTCTGGGTTGTGCCGAAGGAAGATTGATTCAATGAGTATCCGTTTTACCGCTGTGGTTTGCTTGTTGTTTGCCGTCACCGCCCACGCCCAGGCGCCCCGAACCTTCAGCGAGGCCAAGAAGGTCGCCTGGAAACTCTACGCCCCACAATCCACTGAGTTTTACTGCGGCTGCAAATACAACGGTAATCGGGTAGACCTGAAAGCCTGTGGTTACGTCCCGCGCAAAAACGCCAACCGCGCCGCTCGTATCGAGTGGGAACACATCGTCCCGGCCTGGCAGATCGGCCATCAACGCCAGTGCTGGCAAGCTGGAGGACGCAAGAACTGCACACGACACGATGATGTGTTCAAGCGCGCCGAGGCCGACCTGCACAATCTGGTTCCCAGTATCGGCGAGGTGAATGGCGACCGTAACAACTTCAGTTTTGGCTGGTTGCCGGTGCAAAGCGGGCAGTACGGCTCCTGCCTGACTCAGGTGGATTTCAAGGCCAAGAAGGTGATGCCGCGCCCTTCCATCCGAGGCATGATCGCCCGCACCTATTTCTATATGAGCAAACAGTACGGTTTGCGCCTGTCAAAACAGGATCGCCAACTCTATGAAGCCTGGAACAAGACCTACCCGGTGCAACCCTGGGAGCGCCAGCGCAACCAGACTGTCGCCTGCGTGATGGGGCGCGGCAACGAATTTGTCGGCCCGGTGAACCTCAAGGCCTGCGGCTGAAAGGGGGCGGGTAACCCGCCCAGCCTTCCGCTTACTGCGCGGTCTTGTGTTCGATGACCTGCGACTCGGTATCGTTTTTCTTGGCGCGGGCCAGCTTCTCGGTCAACAGCGCCTGCTTGGCTTCGGCTTCGGACTTGCTGGCGAACGGCCCCAGCAATACCTGGTCCTTGCCGTCTTCCTTCACGATATAAAAATTGAAACCATGTTCCAGCAGCCAGGCGGTCAGGTCGGTAAGCGCCTGCAGCTTGTGATCCGGCGGGCCCACCCATACATCCCATTCCTGGGCAGCAATAGCGCCGGTCTGTGGCTGGCTTTCGGTCACGGCAGGCTTGGCCTTGGGGGCGTCGACGCTTTTGCCTTCACCGCAACCGGCCAAGGCCAACACCGCAATTGCCATCGCTACTTTACGCACTGCCCTGCTCCTTTAAGGATAAAGAGGCAACTTTATCATTCACTGTCTATTCTGGCCGTCATAAACGTTGGCTTAAACAATGCGAATGATGTACCGCAGACCTGTATGATGCCGCCATGGGAATTAATGTCGCCTCTATGCGTCTTAAAAGAGGCAGTCACAGGGAAGCGCTTAGCAGTAAGCTACACACATCCGACACCTGCCCTGTCTGAAACATGTGTCCTTAAAAGTAATCAAGGAGAAGTCCATGCTTATACTCACCCGCAAAGTTGGTGAAAGCATAAACATCGGTGATGACATCACGATCACCATCCTGGGCGTCAGCGGCCAGCAAGTACGAATCGGCATCAACGCTCCCAAGGATGTTGCCGTGCATCGCGAGGAGATTTACCAGCGCATCCAGGCTGGCCTGACTGCTCCGGATAAAAACCAGACGCCTTGATGCCCCCTCAGTAGCCAGCCCTTTCGTTCACTGTAACGGCTGGCGAAAACCCCTTTTGGACTGTTTACGGCGCTATCGCGTGATCAGTGCCCCCTCCCCCTGACTTCTCCGCAAGATGAAACTGTTTTAACACCCGGAACTTGTTGCGCCATTTGTAGCCGAAACTCCTGACCCACTCCCTGCCATCCGAGTGCACCCGGGAGCATATCGATGAGGCGAAGCACTGCGCAGCCCTTTGCATCTAGGTCCTGGGCGATCACGCTGCTGATAGGACTGGCCTTCGTGGGGCTGGAATATGGCTTGAGGTGTAAAGTTCAGACGGCTGACGCACGCCAGGCCCACTCCTGGCTGGACCTGACGTTATTCCTTTGTGCCTACCTGTTCATGTTCTGCCTGAAGCCAATCCAGAGGGCCGTCCAGCGCAAACTGTGCCAGCGTGCGCTCCACGCCTCACGCCCTAAAACCGCACGCTGACAGGCCCTGCATCGCGATTGGATCGCGGGGTATTTACAGCCTCACGGCAAGTTCTATGCTTGGGTTTGCACGGTCCGTAAAAGGCGCAAAAACAGATGGATACCCTGAGTAAATCCGAAATCGAATCCGCACTGGCAGCGCGCCTGCCCAGTTACAAGATCGCCTGCACGCTGCACGCCGACGGCACGCTGTCGGCCATTCTCAGTGGTCCCGAAACAGATCATTTCGCAATCACCGGCATCGTCCGCGCGCACTATCGTGGTGCCGAAGCCATTGCCCGGCTCGCCAATGAAATCCTCAGGGAGATGGTGCTGTCGCGCCAGGGCATGAAGAGCAGCCGGCTACAAACATCGCCTCTCGACAGCAACGAGGGCCACTAGCAGCCGGAGCCTCAGCCCACACGGTTCGATATCGACAATAACCCGCCATCGTCGCGCCGTACCTGCAACTGCCCATACCCATCGATCGAAAGGTGCGGCGTGTGCATTGGTTTCAGGTGCGTCGACGTCACCACGACCACATCTGCCCCCGCAGCCTCCCCCGCCCGAATACCGACCGTTGCGTCTTCGAACACCAAGCAATCCTGCACCGGCACGCCCAAACGCTGCGCGCCCAGCACATAACACGCCGGATCCGGCTTGCCCACTGCCACATCCTCGGCGGTCACCAGCACCGACGGCGGGCTGATACCGGCCGCTAGCAGGCGTCGCAACGCGAGTTCCCTTGGCGCAGAGGTCACCAACGCCCATTGATCGCCAGGCAAGCCCTTCAGGAACTCGACAGCACCAGGAATCGCCACGACCCCCTCGACATCCTTGATTTCAGCCTCGGTAATCCACTGCGCCTCAACCTCTGGATCAACGCCCGGCAACGCCTGGCGAGTAATGGTATCGATGGCCCTTGCCCCGTGAATGGTTGCCAGGAACGCCGCCACATCCAGGCCATGACGCGCCGCCCAAATGCTCCACACGCGCTCGGCTGCCGCGATTGAATTGAGCAAGGTGCCGTCCATGTCGAACAGAAAGGCGCGGTAACGTCGGGCAAAAATGGCAGGGGCGGAGATGGACACTGCTGGACTTCCTCTTGGGCAGGGACACGTAAAAGGCCCGATGCAATCTACGGATCACACCCGCGCTTGTAAACGACGACGGCGCAAACCGGGCCGATTGGATTACAGCTTTGTAATGAAGCTGTCAGTCTAGGCAGCACCCTCACTTCATACAGTGGAGTCGTCAGTCAGCCACACCGGTTGACGCCACTTCCCACTGATGAAAAAGGGTCCACCCATGAAGCCTGCAAGCAAACTTTGCCTGATCGCCGCCAGCCTGTTGATGCTGGGTACCGGCACCGCCATGGCCGGCACCGTCGCGCCGGTCAAAGCCAACAACGTGGTACTGGTGCATGGCTCCTGGGCCGATGGGTCGAGCTGGTCCGAAGTGATCACTCGCCTGCAAGCCGCCGGCCTGCACGTCACCGCGGTGCAAAACCCGCTGACCTCGGTCGCCGATGACGTTGCCGCGACCAATCGCGTACTCGATCAACAGGACGGCCCTACCGTGCTGGTCGGCCATTCCTACGCCGGCACCGTGGTCAGCGACGCTGGCGCGAACCCGAAAGTCAGCTCGCTGGTGTACGTCGCCGCCCGCGCGCCGGACGCCAACGAAGACTTCGTCGCCCTCTCGGCCAAATACCCGACCATGCCAGTACGTGCCGGCGTGGAAGACCACGATGGCTACCTTACCCTGAACCAGGACGCGTTCCTCAAGTACTTCGCCGCCGACGTGCCACGGGCCAAGGCCCTTGAGCTGTACGCCGTGCAGCAACCCATCACCAAGACCTTGTTCAGCGGCCGCACGGTGAACGCCGCCTGGCACACCAAGCCGTCCTGGTACGCAGTGTCGGCCAATGACCAGACCATCAACCCGGACCTGGAGCGCTTCCTCGCCAAGCGCATGAACGCCACCACCATTGAGCTGCCGTCGAGCCACCTGTCGCTGGTCTCCCACGCCAAGGAAATCACCGACCTGATCCTCGAAGCGTCCGGCCGCCAGCCTTAAGCCCTTCATTACGAACTTGTCATCATCCTGTTGGCTGGCTGTTTGCGTCACCTGGTTACCGTGAACTCACTGCCAGGACCTGGCAGCCAACCCTTAAAGAGAGATACCGCCATGAAACTGTTTATCCTCGGCTTTGCCGCTTTGCTCGCCACCGGTTCAGTGTTTGCTGCCGACACCGCCTCCGCCACCAACGTGATCCACGACAAGGTCGGCTTCTTTGTCCACCTGGATGTCGACAAAGTGCTGTCGAGCACCGACACCTACGGCCAATGCGGCATCGTCCCCGCCCGCCTCGACTACCTGGACCACCAGGGTCGCGAACACGTGCTGGACTACCAGGTGCAAGGCATCGGTTGCGCCAGTGACAATTGATCGGGCTACACTTGCGCAACGCGACGAACCAAGGCACTACCCATGAATATTCTCGTAGTCGAAGACGAACCCAAGGCCGGCAATTACCTGCTCAATGGCCTGCAAGAACTGGGCTACTCCGTGAGCCTCGCCCGTGATGGCGTGGACGGGTTGCACCAGGCGCTGGAAACGCCGTTCGACGTGATTGTACTGGACGTGATGATGCCAAAAATGGACGGCTGGGAAGTGTTGCGTCGCTTGCGCAAGGAAGCGGATACGCCCGTGTTGTTTCTGACCGCTCGCGATGACATCGCCGACCGCATCAAGGGCTTGGAACTGGGTGCCGACGATTACCTGATCAAACCGTTTTCCTTCGCCGAACTGGTCGCACGCCTGCGTACCCTGACCCGTCGTGGCCCCAGCCGCGAAGAGGAACAGCTGCAGATCGCCGACCTGCAAATCGACGTGCTCAAGCGCCGCGTCACCCGCGCCGGCACGCGCATTACCCTGACCAACAAAGAATTCGCCCTGCTGCATCTGTTCGCCACGCACCAGGACCAGGTGCTGTCGCGCTCGATGATCGCCTCGCGGGTGTGGGACATGAATTTCGACAGCGACACCAATGTGGTGGACGTGGCCGTGCGGCGCCTGCGCCTGAAAATCGACGACCCGTTCCAGCTCAAGTTGATCCACAGCGTGCGGGGCATTGGCTACCGCTTCGATACCCAGCCATGAACCGCACTCGCCATTACTCCCTGACCCAGCGCCTGGCGTTGATCTTCGCCTTGCTCGCCTTTGCGCTCCTGGCCACCCTGGGCGTGGCGTTGTATCGCGAGCTGGAACGCGAGTTGATCAAACGTGACGACGCCGCGCTGATCTATCGCGCAGACCAGTTGCGCAACCTGCTCAACGACAGCAACACGCTGGACCTGATCAAGACCAAGCCGGAGCTGTTCCAGAACATGCTGGGCAACAGCGAGTCAGTGCTGAGTATCGCGGCACCGGGCCAGACACCGTTGCTGCTGGTCAACCCGGGCAACATCGAAATGCCTACCGTGACCCCGGTGCCACGGGGCCATGAGCTGGGCTTTTCCGACGTGCACCATTTGCCTGGCGTGAATGGCGTGCCTTTCGCAACCGTGGCCGCCTCCATCGACTCCGGCGACCTGGGCAGCCTGCAGGTCACCACCGGGCGCTTGATGACCGAACGCACGGCCATGCTCGCCAGCTATCGCCTGAGCGTATTTGTGTTGGCGACCATTGCCGCGATCATCCTCGCCCTGGTGGGTTACCTGTTGGTCCACCGCGGTCTCGTGCCTCTGCGGCGCCTGGCCAAGCACGCCCAAGGCATCGGCGTGGGCAACCTGGCCGAACGCCTCGATAGCCACGGTGCGCCCAAAGAACTGCTGCCGATGATCGACTCCTTCAACACCATGCTTGAGCGGTTAGCCAAGGGCTTTGTGCAACTGGGCCAAGTGTCCACCGACATGGCCCACGAGCTGCGCACCCCCATCAACAACCTGTTGGGGGAAACCCAGGTGGCGCTGCAACAGCACCGCAGCATCGAGAGCTACCAGCAACTGCTGGCCTCCAACGTCGAAGAACTCGAACGCCTGGCGCGGATGCTCGACAACATGCTGTTCCTGGCCCGCACCGACCCCGCCAGCGCCTTGCGCCAGCGCCAGGAGCTGAGCGCAGCCGACGAAGTGGAGCGCATGGCCGATTACTTCGAAGGGCCGGCGAGCGATGTGGACATCAGCATTCTCGCGCAAGGTGACGGCGTGATCTGGGCCGAGCCGATGTTGCTGCGCCGCGCCCTGGCCAACCTGTGTGCCAACGCCATCAAATACGGCGCGCCGAGTTCCGAGCTGGTGATTGCGGCAGTGCCGAACGCCGAAGGCATCAACCTGAGCGTCAGCAACAGAGGGGAAACCATTGCGGCGGAGCATTTGCCCAGGCTGTTTGAACGCTTCTACCGGGTGGATGAGTCGCGGGAACGTTCGGCTCAGTCCAACGGGCTGGGATTGTCGATCGTGGCGACCATCATGCAGTTGCATAACGGGCGGTACAGTGTGAGCAGTGAGGCGGGAGTGACGCGGTTCGAATTGTTCTTTCCGCGTCGGGAAGCGTGACAGCTCCGCGCCACGGGCCGGTCAACTGACCTGCCCGCCCGCTTCACTGATATCCACTGTTGTTTGCCAGGCCGCCAAGACTGCCACCCGCAAGCCTTCAACCACCGTTTCCAGCGCCATCGAAGGCTGCCCCGCTTCCATCACCTGCTCCGGCAGGTTTGGCACATGAATAAAGCCACTGCGCACGCCAGACTCAACCAACGCGTGCTGCAATCGATAGAACACCAGGTTGCACACAAAGGTCCCTGCCGTTTGCGAGACTGAAGCCGCAATGCCCGCCTCTCTTACAGCCCTGACCATGGCCTTGGTCGGCAACGTGGAGAAATAGGCAGCCGGCCCATCAGGCACCACGGTCGTATCAATCGGCTGCGCCCCCAGGTTATCCGGGATTCGCGCATCGTTAAGGTTGATTGCCACTCGCTCGATTGAAATATCGCTACGCCCAGGCCCCAGACCTGTCGCAATCACCATCGACGGTCGCAACTGGTCGATCAACTGAACCAGGCAATCTCCCGCCGTGGCAAAAGCGCATGGCAGTCGACGCGCAACAATTTGCACATCGCTACCGACTTGCATGCCATCCAGCTGGCGAACCGCCTCCCAGGAAGGGTTTACCACGTCTTGATCAAAGGGCTCGAAGCCCGTCAGCAAAACAGTGTGCATCGTTAGCCTCACATCAACAGGTAGAGCAGGACAATATTGACCACCAGCATCATCAAGGCGGTCGGCAGCTGCGCCTTGATCACGGCATTCTTGTCGGGCAACTCGAGCAACGCTGCCGGCACGATATTGAAGTTGGCCGCCATCGGCGTCATCAGCGTACCGCAGTAGCCGGAAAACATGCCGATCGCAGCCATCACCGCCGGGTTACCACCATAGATCCCCACCAGCACAGGGACACCCACGCCTCCGGTCATCACCGGGAACGCGGCAAAGCCGTTGCCCATGATCACGGTGAACAAGGCCATACCCAGCACATAAACCATCACCGCGACCAGCTTGAAATCCAGGTTGATGTAAGTGGTGGTGACATGCGCTACCGCCGTGCCGACCCCGGCTTCGTTGAACAACAGCCCGAGCATGGCCAGCATCTGCGGCAGCACCATGGCCCAGCCCAAGGCTTCGGTCAGGCGTCGTGACTCGCGCAGGGCCTGCACCGGCGTGTCACGGGTCAGCCAGCACGCCAGGCCAAGGGCGATCAGGCAGCCAATGCCGAGGGAGACGAACGTGGTGTTCTTCGGGTCCAGCAACGCCACGCCGCCGATTTGGGTGTTCTTGAGCAGTACAGAACCAATCACCGTGGTCAACGGGATCGCCAGCGCCGGAATAAACAGTTTGTGGCCCAGGCGACCGGCACTGGCGCGGGCAGCCTTGTCGTGCAATTGGCCATGGGCCCCGCGCCCTACACCACCCAACCCTGCGATCAGCGCCATGACCACCACGCCCATCCCAATGACCACCGGCGGCAGGCGCTCGCCCACCAAAAACGGGATGGCGAAGAGTAACCAGAACAACGCAGTGGACCAGCGTTTGGGGTGGGTTCGATCCAGCAGGATCATGCCCGCCGTGATCAGCAGCAACACACCGGCCAGCCAGTACAGGTATTGAATGGAGATGATCATTGCGCAGCCTCCGCCGAGGTGGCTGCCGGCGTCATGTCGCGGGTGAGCCTTCGGTCAAATCGATGCAGGCGGATCGCGTGGATGATGAAGGCGCAGATCGCCGTCGGGATGCCCCACACGGCGATGTGCAGGGGCTCCACGTCGATACCTGAGCCCAGCAGGAAGGTGTGCATCAGTGCAATCGCACCAAAGGCGACGAAGATGTCCTCGCCAAAAAACAGGCCGACGTTGTCGGTCGCCGCGCACATGGCCAGCACTTTGTGGCGCAGTTTATCCGGCAGCTTGCCATAGCGTTTTTCCGCCGCGCCTTCCGCCATCGGCGCCAGCAACGGGCGCACCATTTGCGGATGCCCACCCAGGCTGGTCAAGCCCATGGCCGCGGTGGATTCGCGCACAAACAGGTAGATGATCAGCAGACGCCCGACCGTCGCACGCTCGAACCGCGCGATCCAGTTCTGTGCGTGCAGGCGCAGGCCATGGCGCTCCAGCAGGCCAATGACCGCCAGGGGCAATAACAGGATCAGTTGCAGGGCGCGGGTCTGAAGGAAACCTTCACCCATGCTGGCGAGAATTTTCTCCAGCGGAAACTGCGCTGCCAGCCCGGTGGCGATGGCGGCTGCGGTGACCACCAGCAGCGGATTGAAGCGCAAGACAAAGCCAACCACGATGACGAGTACGCCGATCAACGGCCATAGGTTCACAACAGTTTGCATGACGGTGAGGTCCTTGAATGCGCGCTGCGGCGCCGTGATAGCAGGTTGTGAACCAAGGGTTCACAGCATGAAGGTGGCGTGCAGCCCGGCGCGGTTTTTTATTGTTGACCTTGAAGGTCGAGCGTCAGTGGCGGCAACTTTGCTGCTTGGGGACGGGGGTGTCCAACAAGAAAAATTGTTGCTGCAAACCAATAATTCTTGTGGGTGATTGCAGGGCCGGAAGTAACAAGATGTGGACAAACAACCGGGTGGTCGAGCATCGTAGCGCCGCCCGATTCTCGGGTGCGGCGCCGACACCGGCGCCCCAACCTGCTGTGGATATGGAAATTCAATGAAAGCCCCAAAGGTCTTGATCGCTCTCTCGTGTGCTGTAGCCCTGTCCATGCTGGGTGGTTGCGCCGCCAAGGTAAAAAGCGGCGGTAGCGGCGCGCTGGCCATCCCCGAATCGGCCAAGCAGAACCTCGTGGTCAGCATCAAAGGCGAAAACCAGGTGGAGCAGAACCCGGACTGGAACCTGCTCAAGCGTGATTGGAACAACGCGCTTGCGGTGGAAGCGCGCCAGGCCGGCTTCAACCTCACGGAAAGCCCGTCGGTGGCCACCGGTGCCGAAGATGGCGTAGGCATCAGCATCAATGTGAGCAAGTTCCGCTACATCGAACCGGGTTCGCGCTACGTCGCCGGCGCCCTGGTGGGCAATGCCTGGGTATTCTCGCGTGCCGACTTCTCTGACCTGAAATCCGGTGCGCCCATCGGCTCACGCACCTACGACACCTCGTCGTCCGCCTGGGAAGGGATTGCCTCGGCGATGACCCAGAAACAAGTGCAGGCCATTGCCAAG
Source organism: Pseudomonas sp. TE24901 (assembly GCF_054058375.1). Classification (NCBI taxonomy): domain Bacteria; kingdom Pseudomonadati; phylum Pseudomonadota; class Gammaproteobacteria; order Pseudomonadales; family Pseudomonadaceae; genus Pseudomonas; species Pseudomonas sp. TE24901. Next base: position 295,741 of record NZ_JBSSAF010000006.1, on the reverse strand, counting down.
CAATTGATCAGCGACATCAAGAGCGCCAAAGCCAAGTAATTCGCCTGCAAGAAAGCCTCGCTGATGGCCTGAAGGTCATCAGCGAGCCCTCCTCATTCACTCCGGCTTGAGCAACGCCTCATAATCCGGGCTGATCTCGGCCAGGATCATCAAGGCCGCCGCCCCCAACGCCACCGCATCCTGCCCCGCCGCGCCCATCTGAATACGCGGGTACTGGCGGCCCGAACGGCTGCTGATCGAACGGCTCAAGGGCTCAAGGCGGGTGATCAAGCGCGCCAGAATGGCGTCGGGCAGAAAGCCGCTGATCAAGATAGTCTGCGGGTCGAGCACCGACTCAAGAATGTTGATCGCCTGGCGCAACGCCGGCACCGCCTCATCCAGCCAACCCTCTACGCGCGCGTTGAGCACCTGATCGTTGGCGTCCCAGGTGCCGAGGTCATGATCGGCTGGATACCCCAGGTGCTCCAGCAACGCAGCGATGGAAATGTAGCGCTCCAGGCACCCCTGGTTGCCGCAGAAACACGCCTTGCCACCCGGAATGACGGTCATGTGACCGATCTCACCGGCATTGTGCCAATGGCCGGAATACAAACGGTTACCCAAATACAGGCCGGCGCCCAGGCCGCTGCCGATAAACAAGTGCACAAAATTGTTCAGGTCGCTGGCGATACCGTACAGGCGCTCGCCCATGGTTGCGGCGGTGGCGTCGTTTTCGATCAGCACCGGCAGGGCGATCTCTTGCTGCAAGCGCAACGGGATAGCGGGATCGTCCCAGCCAGACATCGCCGTCGGCCCCACGGCCGTCATGCCCTCGACGCTGAAAGGCCCGGGCAACGCGATGCCCACACCGAGAAAGCGGCCCCCAGGCCTTTGCTGCCGAAAGCCTTTGACGTGCTCAAGGATCAGCGGCAACGCCTGCTCGAAAGTGGGATAGCTGACCGTCAGGGTGACTTGAGCCACCGTCTCACCGAGCAGGTTTAGCAATACCCCGATGATGCGGTGCTGCTCGATATGAAACCCAATGGAATAGCCGCCCTCAGGGTTCAACGACAGCGGCACCGGCGGCTGGCCTCGCCCGCCCTTCTCGGCCGCGTGGGCCAGTAGCACGCCCTCCTCCTGCAACTCGGTGACGATGTTGGAAATCGTCTGCGCGGTGAGCGAGGTCAGCCGCGTGAGGTCGGCACGGGTCAGACGTCCGCTCTGGCGAATGGCTTCGAGAATCACCCGGCGATTATGCAAACGGGCGTGTTCGGCGTTGGTGCCGGTGGTGACGGTGCGTGTGTTCGGGAGGTTTTTCATGGGCCGATAATCCGTGCAGGCGATTAATTAAATCAAGTTGAATTAATACTCCTGCTGTGGTTTTCTAGGCGCCTCGGTCTCTCGCACCCACTGCGAATGCCGGTTACGCCCCATAAAAACAATGACGGGTCGACAGCACCCTCGATGGCAAGCAGGCCCTTTTGCAATCTGCCCTCACGCGTCTGTCACTCGAACAAGAGGTCGTCCCCATGAGCACGCTGACACCCGTCGATCCGGATTTGCCCAACGGCAAACGCAAAATCGGCCTATTCCCCGCCATCACCCTGAACATGAGCCAGATGTGCGGCGTGGGGCCCTTCATTACCATCCCGGCCATGATCGTGATCATGGGTGGCCCCCAGGCCTACCTGGGCTGGATCCTCGGCGCGCTATTGGCGCTGTGTGACGGGCTGGTCTGGGCCGAACTCGGTGCGTCGCTGCCGGGTGCAGGCGGCACTTACGTCTACCTTCGCGAAGCCTTTGGCAAACGCACCGGCAAGCTGCTGCCATTCCTGTTCGTGTGGACGGCGATGCTGTTTATCCCGCTGATCATGTCCACCGGCATCATCGGCTTCGTGCAATACCTCACCTGGTTCTGGCCCGACATGAGCCCGACGGCCGGCAACCTGATCGGCCTGGCCGTCATCTGGCTGATCATCGTCATGCTTTGGCGCAAGATCGAATCCATCGCCAAATTGAGCATTGTGCTGTGGGTGATCATGCTAATCAGCATCGGCGCGCTGATCGCCGCCGCGCTGTCCAACTTCCACGCCGACCTGGCGTTCACCTTCCCGGAAGGCGCGTTTAACCTGGCCGACAGCGGTTTCTGGTTCGGCATGGCGGGTGGCCTGACCATCGGCATCTATGACTACCTGGGCTATAACACCTCGGCTTACCTGGCTGGCGAAGTCGAGCAGCCGGGCCGTGTGATTCCCAAGTCGATCATCCTGTCGATCGTCGGCATCCTGACGATCTACCTGGTGATGCAAGTCGGCGTGCTGGGTGTGGTGGACTGGCACCGCATGCTCGATCCGGAATCGGCCGCGTACAAATCCGTCGCCTCCGTGGTGCTCAGCGAAACCTGGGGCAGCACCGCTGCGGGCATTGTTACCGTGCTGATCCTGATCACCGCCGTTGCCTCGGTGTTCGCCGGCTTGCTCGGCGGCTCCCGCGTGCCCTTCGAAGCGGCCAAGGACAACGTATTCTTCAGCGCTTTCAGCAAGACCCACCCCAAGCATGAGTTCCCCACCTGGGGCATCTTGAGCATGGGCCTGCTGACCTCCGTGGGTTTCATGATCGGCCGGCTGACTGACTTGAACACGCTGATCCAACTGCTGACGGCGGTGATGATTCTGGTGCAGTCGGTGGCGCAGATCGTCTCGTTGCTGGTGCTGCGCAAGACCAAGCCGCACCTGGCACGGCCTTACAAAATGTGGCTCTACCCAGTGCCCGCGCTGATTGCGTTGCTGGGCTGGGTCTATATCTATATGGCGTCCAACCACAATGCGCCCGGCGCCTACCCTATCCAGTGGTCGCTGGTGTGGGTGCTGGCCGGCAGCGTGGCCTACCTGTTCTGGGCACGGGTCCAGCGGTTGTGGCCTTTCAATAAGTGATCAATGCAATGCACCAGACAATGGAATCAACGGGCGCTACGGCGCCCTGGCAAGGCTTGCTGCTGGCGATCGACGTGGGCGGCACCAAGACGCAGGTGGCCTGCTACGACACCGCTCGCCAGCGCATGAATACGCGGATCCTCGCCACCCACGCCGACGGTTTGTCTGGCGTGCCGGCTTTGCAGCGCATCCTCGACGCCGCGCGCGACTGCGTGGCGGAGTTCGACAGCGCCCAAGTGCTGAGCGTGGCTGCGGTGTTCCCCGGCGTGGTTCGCGGCCCCACCTTGCTGATGGCGCCCAACACACCAGGCTTCGAGGGGCTCGACTTACAGGCATTGATCGCCCGGGCCTTCGGCAACGTGTGCGTCACCCTGGACAACGATGTGAAAGCCGGCGCCCTGGCGGAAGTCCGCTGGGGCTCATTGGCCGGTGTCGACAACGCGATCTACCTGAACCTGGGCACTGGGCTTTCTGCCGCCGCCATCGCCAATGGCAAGCTGATACGCGGGCATAACGGCGCCGCGATGGAAATCGGCTACTTGCTCTCGCCCTTTATCGACCCGGCGCACCCTGAGCAGTGGGCAACGTTCCAGAACGGCAACGCACCTCTGGAAGAACTGTTTTCCGGCAATGCGCTAAGCCGCTTGGCTGACGAAATACTCGGGCACGGGCACCAGCCGCTGGATCTGTTTACCAGCGCCAACCCCGACGTGCGCAGAGCCCTTGAGCTGCGCATCGCCGCGTGTGCCGTGCAGGTCGCCAACCTGGCGGTAGCGCTGGATGTGGAGCGCATCGCGATTGGCGGCGGCCTGTATCGCCAGGCCTCCCTGCTGGCACCGATGATCGAGCAACTGATCCAACGCGTGGTGCCCTTCCCACCCGCGCTCACCACCGCGTTTTTCACCCACGATGCGCCGCTCTGGGGCGCCTTCAGCATGGCCATGGACGCCGCCGAGTTGAACGCCCTCGCCCACCAGTTGATCGCCGCTGGCGAGTCCATCGACGCCCTTGGAGATTGATCATGTCGTTCATGTTGAGTGAAACCCTGTCCATCCCCGCGATCCTGCAGCGCATGCTCGACGAGGACAGCGCCGTGTGTGCACTGAGCCAGCAATGGGCGCAGGCGCTGCCCGAACTGATGATCACCGTTGCACGCGGCAGCTCGGACCATGCAGCCGCCTATTTCAGCTACGCCCTGATGAGCCAGGTGGGCGTGCCGAGCCTGTCGATTCCGTTGTCGCTGGTCAGCCTGCAACAGCCGCCACTGCGCCTGAAAAACGCGTGGGTCGCGGCTTTTTCCCAATCCGGCAAGAGCCCGGACCTGATCGACAGCGTGCACTACCTGCAGCAACGCGGTGCGCGCTCGGTGGCGCTGGTCAACACACCGGCCTCGCCGCTGGCGGCGGTGAGCGATCATGAAGTGCTGTTGCCGGCCGGCCTGGAACAAAGCGTGGCCGCCACCAAGAGCTATGTGGCGATGTTGATGGCGGGCGCTCAATCCGTGGCCTACCTGGCCGACGCGCTGGCCATCGACAGCGGGTTGAGCCAAGCCCTGCACACGCTGCCGGAGCAAATGCGCCAGGCGGCTAACGAAGACTGGTCGGCGCTGCACACGTTATTGGCGAGCGCCGACAAGATGATCGTGATCGGCCGAGGAGCAGCCTTACCTATCGCGCAGGAGGCCGCGCTCAAATTGAAGGAAACCTCCGGCATCCAGGCCGAGGCATTTTCCAGCGCCGAAGTGCGTCATGGCCCGATGGAGATCATCGAGGAAGGCTACCCCGTGCTGGTCTTCGCCCCTTCGGGTCCGGAGCAGCCAGGCAGCCTGGCATTTGCCGAAGAAATGCGCGCCCGCGGCGCCCAGGTGTTGGTGGTGGCCCCGCGCGGTACCGCCTGCGAAGGCTTGTTGCCCAGCGTACCGACGGCGCATCCATTGCTGGAGCCGTTCACGATGATCCAGGGGTTTTATCTGAGTGCTGCGCAGTTGGCGGTGGCGCGCGGGCGTAATCCCGATCAGCCGAGGTTTTTGAAGAAGGTGACCCAGACTCGCTGATGCCAGCCGTTAGCGGAACTCTGCGTGCCAGTCGTAGGGCCCGGGCGCCTCGGAGCGGCCCAGTAGCGCGACAAACTGATCGATGCTGCGAAGCACGTTCTCGTCGAACTTCGACGGGATCAGGCTGAGCACATCCTCCAGCTCGCACGCGTCCATCACCAGGTTGCAGAGGTCCGGGGAAATCCCTCGGTCCATCAACAGCTCATAGGTCCTGGGGGTAAAAAGCAGTTGTTCGGCTTCCTCCAGGCTCATCACGCCCCGCTGCACGGAGGTCAGCAGGCCAATCGCCAAGGCGGACAAAAACCGCACCACTTCCTCGGCGCCAAAGACCTCCGAGACCAGTGAAAACGGGGCCAGCGCATTGGCGTTGCCGCCTGCCAGGTAGTGGGTATCAAAGGTCATGGAGTCCACAATCTCCTGCAGTTTTTCAGGGTCAGCAGCACGGCCGAAATGGTACTCCAGGTATTTGGCGCCTTCAGGCGTCTCATGCCGTTCAACTCGGTAGCACAGGCACAGGTCTGCGCTGAGCACCTTGTCCAGCCACACGGACCTGCGCTCACCCAGAATGCGGAAAAACGCGCCGCTGGGGCCGCTGGGGCCGCTGGTGATGATGACGCGTTCACCGGTGTTGTGATCAATCATGTCAGCAAGGGCCTCCAGCAGGTTATGTGGCAGATACAAAAATGGGCCAACCTTTCGGTTGACCCATTTTTTTATCCAAGGTCAGAGCTGCTTGAGGGTTTCGCGCGACACTTCCTGCAAACCGGCCTCGGTGATCTTCTTCCAGTCGTTTTCAGTGACTGCCTGCATGCTTTCGTTTTTACGGGTGACCACATTCAGCTCAGTGGCGCCCGGTGTTTCGATGCGCAGGTGAGACTTGTTGCTGACGTCGACGTAGAAGAACCCCGGGGTGAACCACGACCAGAACTCAACGATGTGCACCTTCACGGCCGTTGCATCGGCGGTGCCCGGCTCGGTCACCACTTGGTAGCCAGCCTGCTTGTAGGCAGCGGCGACCGACTCATTCACCAACTGGGACACCGTGCGCCCCGACGGCAGCAGCACATCGCCCAGGCCTTTGCCATAGCTGTTGCGCTTGCGCGCAATGGCGCGCTCGGTGATCGACTTGTCCGTCACTTCATCGTTTTTCAGGGAGGGGACATCGGGGCTGCGAGGAGAGATCTGGAAGACACGATCATCGACGGTGCTGATCAGCACCTTCTTGCCATTGCTGGCGGCAGCCGCCTGCGTGGCACTCAGCGGTGCAACATTGACATCCACTTCCGAGCGGCTAGTGGCACAACCTGCCAACATCACCAGTGCTGCAACCCCAAACGCAATCCGAACGCTCATAACCACCACTCCCTATCGCCATCATTGGCTCGACCGGGTATCGGTCGGGGGCAATTGTACATAGATGATGGCACTTAGGCATTACTGATCAGATGTGAAAATACAGGGTTTCCATCGCCTCGCAGGCACAGTGCCAGCCCAACAGTGACGAATTCTGTTACAGACCTATACTCAATTCAGGCCTTGCGCGTTCCCGCGCATCGCCGACGGCACTGTTGCCGATCAAGAGGGTAGCCGCTATGTACGCCGGACAAATGGGAATGGCGACAACGAATGGTGAAATACGCTGCCAGATGGTTGTACAAATCATCTGCCTGCTGTCGGTGGCTACGCTTTTCTGCTGACTCTCCTGTAGCAACCGATATTGGCGATTCGGGCCAAGGCAGGTGCTCGCCCAAATTTCAGGCAACAAAAAAGGGCTCACCTTTCGGTGAGCCCTTCTAGACCGCCCAGCAGAGCGGATTTTGTTTGGTAGGCGCGATTGGACTCGAACCAACGACCCCCACCATGTCAAGAGCCACCATGCTAGGCGCTAGGCCACGCAGCCTATAGCACTAAGAGAACGCCCATTCACATTATGAGGCGTCAATCATGGCTAACATTCGATCCCTTCCCTCTGGCAACTGGAACGCTCAGGTTCGGTTGAGAGGAAGTCCCCCGCAATCCAAAACATTCCCCACTCAAGCATTGGCCCAGGCATGGGCAGACCAGTTAGAGGCTGTCACTAAGACGCACCAGACGCACACCCTGTACACGCTTGGCGTGACCTATTGCGAAACCATGCTCAAGGGCAAGGGTAGCTATGACCATGCAATCAAGATCGTTGATCAACTCTTTGCTGCCTTCCCTCAGTCAATCCATGACATCACCCCTCAGCTAGTCAATGACTTCAAGCTGAAGCGTCTACAAACGGTCAAGCCTGCTACCTGTCGCATACAGTTAGCGTTCATGTCTCGTTTCTTCAGGTTCGCTAAGCGTGGCCTGCTCATAGACATACACAACCCCGTAAGTGACATAGCCCTACCCAAGCCCGACAAGTCGAGCGACAAGGTAATCAGTGCTGGCGAGCTTAGACAGTTGCTCAACAAGCTCTCCCCAACCATGGCCCTAATCGTGGAACTGGCCTATGAGACAGCCATGAGACGCTCTGAAATACTCAAGCTCACAACCCAATGCCTTCACCTGGATGAGCGTATTGCGGATGTAGTGGATGGTAAGAACGGCACTAGGTCTGTGCCCTTGACCATGCGTGCCATAGAGCTATTGAAAGAGGCACAGAAGCTGGCTCTAGCAAACAAGGCACACAGAGGGAGACTGTTTATTGTGACGCCTCATGCAGTGTCACAGGCCGTTAGGCTGGCACGAAACAAGGCAGGACTTGACTGTAGCGTTAGGCTTCACCAGTTAAGGCATACGCGTATTACTAATGTAGCCAAGAAGGGATTCAACAACGCTCAGATAATGATTGTATCGGGGCATAGAGATACTAGGTCAGTGGCTAGATACTCACATTTGAATGCGAAGGATGTACTTCACCTCATTGATTAATCCACCTGTGAGCGCCCAGGAACGGCGATAGGCGATCAACTGCTATCCATATAGCAATGTAATTCTGCAGCCCCCCACAGGGGCTTACAGTGGCAAAGAGTAAAGGAATGGGTGTAACTGAGAGTTACGGATAGACATTATTTTTGAGATTCCTTGTCTCCGTTCCTCTCAGATTTAAGTATATACATATAGGCACTGAAAATATTTATGCCACGCCTTGTAGACCTTTACCCCAAAAAACCAGTATAGCTTATACCAGTATGAAGATTGCTTCCTCACACTGCTTACTCAGAGTCAGTAGGTTGCAGTCTTTTTTATTGCCTGGACAGTGAGCTTTCCAAAACGATACAGCTGAAGAGGAATCCATAGAGAGGACAATAATGGAAATCGAAAAAATCATAGAAAGTAAAGCCATGAGCCTTAACACAACTGACCGAAAGCTCATGTACTTGATGATCAGAAATAATAGCAACGATGGCGTACGCTGGTGTGAAATCTCTCTCACAGAGTTTTCTTCAGCAACAGGCAAGTCTCCTAGCGCATGCAGCAAAGTGATTCAACATCTAGTAAAGCATGAACTCATAGCCATCCGAAAGGTAAGACTTGGGTCTTCATATCGCAATCAATTTAAAACAATCCCCCTGGAGTATGACCAATGAACACAATAACCATGACAGAAATCAACGAACTCGCACGCCAGACAGGTAACACCTCCATGGCAGTTCTAACAGACCTTATCGAGCGAGGCTATCAGCTAGTAGAGGAACCACCTGCACCTAGAGGCAACCCGTTGACTTCATCTAAGGATGCCTTGGCACTATGGAAGGCATCTAAGCAGAAGGTACAAGACGAGCTCTATAAAGCGGACCCGCTTGTTCGACAGCTTACTGACTTGGATACAGCATATAACTCATCCGCTCAGCAGGCCAAGCAAAGCATTGTCCAACGTGATGCGTTTGGAAATATTACAGGCACCACTAAATCTGTACTCACTGGCGCGACCCAGAAAGAGCAAGCGGAACTGATGGCAGCCATTCGCGCAATGTACAACCAAGGAGAATAACTATGAAAGCAGTAGACCTAACACCAGCAGAAATTAAAGTACTAGAACAACGTCGCTCAGCGCTAGGCGCTATCGACTGTAGCATTGAGCAAAAGAACAAACTCATCTCAGGCATTAGGGACTACAAAGGGAGTGAGTATGGCATGACTCAATATGGTTCATATCAGGTGTTGTCTGTTAATGGTAGCAACTCGCTGCCCGCTGAGCTTGAGGGTACTTTCACAGACTCCAGACATATCACCAGAACGATAGATAACTTAATCACAGAAGGGAAACTGATTGAAGCCAAGTAACCCGAAGGTTATTTACGTAGCAGAAGCTACCCCAGGCACAGGTAAGACAGAACAATTCATTAAAGAACTGGATGCCGCCCCCTACAAGCGATACGTATACGCTGCTCCTACCAAGGTACTTACCAAAGACGTTGTGAAGCGTATTCATGCAATCGACATAGCTCATGCTTACGTAATCAATAGCGACACCCACAAGAACGTAACTGATACAGTAGAATGCTCACTCCTTGAAGATGACCCCAAGGTTCTTATCATTACACATAAGACCTTGCTAGACCTTGATCCTTGCTACCTACAAGATTGGATTGTAGTCATTGATGAAGTGCCCTCAGTCGCCAACAATCTTACCAAAGATATTGGCGACCATGCTTACACTAACTTCCTAGAGAAATTCATTGAGATTGATAGCGTATCCACCAGAGCGTCTATCAAGCAAGGAATGACGAAGGAAGCCAGAGCCACCTACTCTGACGTGGTAAACGACAAGGGCATGTCAACCATCTGCACCTGCCTTGGTGCTCTTCTAAGGGGTAAGGCTGATGTATTCATCAAAGAATACGTAGATAAGAAAGACAGCAGATGGAAGTGGCAAGTCAGGGTAATTGATTACTTTGACTTAAGCGGGATCTATGAGGCGGCTCAGGAAACACACATCCTAGGTGCCAACGTCACGGGTACGTTAGCTTACCAGCACGCCTTGACCAAGGGATACACTCTTGAAGTCTCCAATTTCACACCAGAATACAGGGGCTACAAGTTTCCAAGCTATATCTTTCCATTGATTGGCGGGAGCAAGGTTAGCAAGACCATGCTACTTACCCTCCCTGACGGCAGCATGGCCGATGAGTGGAGTGACAGAGTATACGGGCACACGCTTTTACGTGACGCCATTGAATTCGTACAAGGTGAACCCATCCTTGTTCAAGTTCATGAATGGTGTAAGTTTCCATTCGAGGATTACCCTAACGCAATACGTATACCTTTTGACGCTAGGGGATTGAATGGATATTCAAACGTACACCATACGCTCTCCCTGATTCATGGCAATCCAAACACTGTAGAGGATCAGAATAACTCTGAGATGCTTTGCAAGATGGCTATCTCCACCACAGTTGGCAAGCAAGCTCTACGCAATGAGCGTTATAGGGAGCTGATATTTCAAGCAGCTACACGAAGCAGCATTAGGACTTTCAATAACGACAGACCTACTATGCACTTCGTACCTACAGAAGAATCAGGACGACACCTAGCGTTCGATCTAACCGGGTGCCACTACATTCTAAAGGATCTAACTAGACTCGCCCCTACCAGTAACGCAAAGGGCAAGACTCAAAGCAATATCCTTACAGCAAAAGGATTGTCATCTGATGGACTCTCATTGCGAAGCATTGCAGCGACCATGGGCGCTAGCAAAAGCATAGTATCTAAGTGGTTAAAGTCTGAGCAATGAAGCTAGTCCTGTCCACTTTCTCTTAGAACTCTCTAAGGAAAAGTGGACACCTCCTACATCCACTTAAGATCAAGAGCAACGTCGGCAGAGCCGACAAAGAGCACGCATTAAAAAAGAATCAAAAGCAGAGCATGTACCAGTGTATCGCTTTTGATCTTTCTTTATGCGTATGCCACTCCGTGGCGTGCTCTTGCTTCTTTCACGCAGTGACGTTAAGAAAACTCACCCAGGACAATACAATGTCAGACAATGATAATATTAGAATACCTGACTTCACCTCCTTCGTAATTCATAGCATCACCATACGAAGGGGTTTAGCCAAAGAAATTATTGCTAAGCGTAAGGACCACCAAGCGTTGTATGACATCTCATACAACCAAGGTTTTTCCCTTCAAGCGGTAGGCTATCTATCAAGATGTAGGCTAGATAAAATTGAGGAAGCGTCAGCTATTAAAACGTGACCTACCTCTTAAGCGCCCTACTCCTCATACAATACACCCAGCTAGTAATACTTCAGATCATGCATGACTATAGCTTCATAGCTATAACACTTAACATCATCTGTTATTTACTCACCCTTATTATAACAATCAAATACCGAGACAAGCCATGAACCTTACAGACACAGACAAGACAGAATACATTGAGACAAACTCACATTGCGTCCTAGCCAAGCGCTTAGGCGTCAGCATGATTACGCTTGACACTTACGCAGAAGAACAAGGATGGAAAGAGGAACACCGTATCTATTGGCATGACAAATCAATTGAGATATTGAAGCAAGAGCTAGTCAATGGAAACATTGCTGCCGTTAAGGAGATGCTAAAGGTAACTGGTGGCGTAAGACCAGTAGGACGCCCACGTAAATTAGAGGCTGAACGTGAAATTGCTATCGACAAGCGCATTCAGGAAGAATACGACGCAGATATTCGACGAATGAAGCTTGTAGACAGAAAACCAGGATAATTATTTATTAAGACAGGAGGGATGCATTGACCCTGGAGGCTAGCGTTCAATTTAAAACAGTGGTATTGGACATAGCAAGGGCAGATAGAGCGTGATGCTCAGACTCTAGGCTAACCTAGATGCCCCTCAAGGGTGCTCAATGCGTTACCACACTGGCCGTTCTTCATAGAGGCGAAGCCCTCTATGCCTGATAGTTCAGCTACCAGTCACCTGCCCTTCTAACCACGCCAGAAGGGGTAAGCGTTCCACGTCTGAGCGTGGCTACTCCCACCGGTATTTAAACCACCGGCACTGTCCTCTCAGCGTTCACGCCACCACTACACCATCGAAGGTTCGCTATGACACTACTGACATTGAGGCGTCTCGCTCTCTGAGACGTACGGTTCAGCATCTGCCAGGGCCGTTTCCCACTTGTATTAATCTCCTTGAACCCCTGAAAAGTCAACAGCCAACTTCCATACTACCTTGGCGTCGAGTATCTTCTACGCATCGTCAGGAGTTTGTACTATGGATACGCTAGCACCGGAAGAATTGCTCCACTACGTTCGCATTGTTAGAGAGCTTAAAGAGCTAGCAGGCGGAAACAATCCTTGGGTGCCCCTTTGGTCAACCATTGCAGGCGCCCTACTCGCCTACATACCCTTGGCTGTAGGTGGATGGTGGCGCGCCAGAAAGGCAACCCAAGCAGTTCAGGCAGCGTTAATTGCTGAAATCTCTTATATGGTCGGGATAATAGAACTTCGTGGATACTTGAAAGGCCTTATAAGCACCCACAAAGAACTCGAAACGGACAACCTGAGAGACCGAGAATTCAGTCGCGTTAACAACACATTTTTCTCCGAGAACACCGAAACCACACTGATCACAATACCTGATGACTACAACAAAATTTACAAAGCCCACCTTGAAAAAATTGGGGCCCTACCTCCTAAAATCGCTACTGATATCGTTACGTTTTATGGATTGATAGATGCAGTTGTACAAGACTTAAGACCCGAGGGGGTTCTTAGAAACGAGGGTTACGCAGAGCAATACCAAGAAGCGATTCAACTTATGGAGGCGGCGCTTAAAATCGCCAACAAATTAACCAGATGACCAGAGCATGTAATTTTTCCTAGATATTTAAAACCACCATTGCATATATAAGCACCCCACCCCACACCCCCTGCCCCACCCCTAGAGAGACGCCCCCCGCCAGCCCTACAGCAGCACATAGAGCGTTCAGGATTCACCACAGAGCGTAGGGTGTTGAGCGTGGCCGACAGGCGTACCCGCCTCACAGCAGGCACGTAGCTCAGTTGGTTAGAAGCCTGCCCTTGCGAGGTACGAGCAACGGGCAAGGGAGTGAGCCTGCGAACGTACCACCACCTAGACAAGATAGTGAACGAGCCATGCATATCAATGGGTTAGGTAGAGTCGTTCACAAATCTGAGTGTGAACAGAGGCAGGCATGAATCCACGTTCACATTGCCTTGTGTGAACGAAGCCTATAATTTGTGAACGTTTTCTTAGGCAAAGAAAAAGGGGAACCCTTTCGGATTCCCCTTCACACCGCCCAGCAGAGCGGATTTTGTTTGGTAGGCGCGATTGGACTCGAACCAACGACCCCCACCATGTCAAGGTGGTGCTCTAACCAACTGAGCTACGTGCCTGCTGTGAGGCGGCATTCTACGGAATTCCGAAGGGGTGTCAACATCTTTTTTGCAGCTAACCCTATGAATATGCGAATTTTTTATTTGCGTGGGGTACACCCGTGGTTTTCGGGTGGCTGGCAGGCAATTTTCAACTCAGGTAGGATCTGGGCACTCGTAAAAAATATAAAACAGAGGTTCCAGGATGGCGAACACCCCCTACCCCCAGTCGTATTACGCCGCGTCCGCCAATGCGGTCCCGCCTCGCCCAATGCTGCAAGGGGAAGTCGAAACCGATGTGTGCATCATTGGCGCTGGCTATACCGGCCTCTCCAGTGCGCTGTTCCTGCTGGAGAACGGTTTTCGCGTCACGGTACTGGAAGCCGCCAAGGTGGGGTTTGGCGCGTCGGGCCGCAATGGCGGGCAGATCGTCAACAGCTACAGCCGCGATATCGACGTGATCGAGCGCAGCGTGGGCCCGAAGCAGGCGCAACTGCTGGGGCAGATGGCGTTTGAAGGCGGCAAGATCATTCGCGAGCGGGTCGCCAAGTATCAGATCCAGTGCGACTTGAAGGACGGCGGCGTGTTCGCCGCCCTCAACAGCAAGCACATGGGCCACCTGGAGTCACAGAAGCGCCTGTGGGAACGCTACGGGCATACGCAGCTGGAACTGCTGGACGAACGCCGTATCCGCGAAGTGGTGGCGTGCGACAACTATGTCGGCGGCCTGCTGGACATGAGCGGCGGCCACATCCACCCGCTCAACCTGGCACTCGGCGAAGCGGCGGCCGTTGAATCCCTGGGCGGCACCATCTACGAGCAATCGGCAGCAGTGCGCATCGAGCGCGGCGCCAACCCGGTGGTGCACACCGCAGAAGGCAAGGTCAGGGCCAAGTTCATCATCGTGGCCGGCAACGCCTACCTGGGCAACCTGGTGCCGGAGCTGGCGGCCAAGTCCATGCCCTGCGGCACGCAAGTCATCACCACCGCCCCACTGGGTGACGAGCTGGCAAAAACGTTGCTGCCCCAGGATTACTGCGTCGAGGACTGCAACTACCTGCTCGACTACTACCGCCTCACCCGCGACAAGCGCCTGGTCTTCGGCGGCGGTGTGGTGTATGGCGCGCGTGACCCGGCCAACATCGAAGCGATCATTCGTCCGAAGATGCTCAAAGCGTTCCCGCAGCTCAAGGACGTGAAGATCGACTATGCCTGGACCGGCAATTTCCTGCTGACCCTGTCGCGCCTGCCGCAAGTGGGTCGCCTGGGCGACAACATCTACTATTCGCAGGGCTGCAGCGGCCATGGCGTGACGTACACGCACTTGGCAGGCAAGGTGCTGGCCGAGGCGCTCAGAGGCCAGGCAGAGCGTTTTGATGCGTTTGCCGACCTGCCGCACTACCCGTTCCCGGGCGGCCAGCTGTTGCGCACACCGTTTGCCGCCATGGGTGCCTGGTATTACGGCCTACGCGACAAATTGGGATTCTGACTCAGCTTGCGGGCGATGGCGATTTCACGGATGCCATCGCCCGCGAGCGGGCTCCTACAGATCGTATTTATCAAATCGCAGAAACAAAAAACCCCGGTCTTTCGACCAGGGTCTTTGCTATCGGATCAAAGTAGCCAGTGGCTTTCTTTGTGCTTCAAGGCGTTCAGTGGGCCTCGAGGCAGATATGGCGCAGCGGACGGGACTCGAACCCGCGACCCCCGGCGTGACAGGCCGGTATTCTAACCGACTGAACTACCGCTGCGTATCGCTTGACTGATTGAGCGAAACCCCTCAACCGTCTTTAAACATCTGATCGACCAGCCTTGGCTGTTCAATCTCAAGCCCGACGTATCGAACCTGGAAAATATGGCGCAGCGGACGGGACTCGAACCCGCGACCCCCGGCGTGACAGGCCGGTATTCTAACCGACTGAACTACCGCTGCGCGTCGGTGCAACCTTTAACGTTGCGTCTTACCCTAAAGCAAAACTCTCAAGAAGTGGTGGGTGATGACGGGATCGAACCGCCGACCCTCTGCTTGTAAGGCAGATGCTCTCCCAGCTGAGCTAATCACCCTTTGCTTCGTTGAGGCCGCGAAATTTACGCAGGTAACGGACCTAAGTCAATACCCTGCTTGAAGTTTTTCTGAAAAAGACAAAATTGCTTCAAGACGGCCATCCGCCCTACTCGCTGTAAATCATCTTCTTGCTCATGCCACCGTCCACGACAAACTCTTGTCCGGTGACAAAACCGGCCTGGCGCGACAGCAACCACGCCACCATCGCGGCCACATCCTCCACCGTGCCCACCCGGCCTGCCGGATGCTGGGCATGATCAGCATCGCTCAACGGCTCGGCACGCCGTGCAGCCGGGTCACGCGCATCAATCCAGCCCGGGCTGACGGCATTGACCCGCACTTCCGGCCCCAGGCTCATGGCCAGTGCGTGAGTCAGGGCGAGCAAGCCGCCCTTGCTCGCCGCATAGGCTTCGGTGTCCGGCTCCGATTGACGGGCACGGGTCGAGGCCAGGTTGACGATCGCCCCGCCGTGAGCGCGCAGGTACGGCGCACAGTGCTTGGCCAGCAGCATCGGCCCGCTCAGGTTCACCGCCAGCACCCGGTTCCAGTAAGCCAGGTCGAGGCTTTCCAGGGTGATGTTGTGCGGGTCGGCCACGGCGGCGTTGCACACCAACGCGTCCAGGCGCCCGAACTGGCCGAGCACCTCGGCAACGCCCTGGGCCACCTGTTTCTCGTCAGCCACGTCCATGGTGATAAACCAGGCGTTGTCGCCCAGCACCTTGGACACCTTGGCACCGCGCTCGCGGTCCAGGTCGGTCAACACTACCTGCCAGCCTTCACTGATCAGCCAGGCCGCGATACCGAGGCCGATGCCCCGCGCGGCGCCCGTCACCAGCGCTACACGACCGTTACTGGCCGTCGCGGCCTCCATGGACCACTCGATCACAAGGCCGCCAGCCCGCGAGCCAGGTCCGCCTGCAGGTCGGCCACATCTTCCAGGCCGACCGCGATGCGGATCAGGCTGTCGCGGATACCGGCCGCTTCACGCTCCGCCGGCGCCAGGCGCCCGTGGGACGTAGTGCTCGGGTGGGTAATGGTGGTCTTGCTGTCACCCAGGTTGGCGGTGATGGAGATCAGCCGCGTCGCATCGATAAAGCGCCAGGCGCCCTCTTTGCCGCCTTTCACTTCAAAACTCACCACCGCACCGAAGCCACGCTGCTGGCGCTGGGCCAATTCGTGCTGCGGGTGGCTCTTGAGGCCGGCGTAATGCACCTTCTCGATACCGTCCTGCTGCTCCAGCCACTCGGCCAGCGCCTGGGCGTTGGCGCAATGGGCCTTCATCCGCAGGTTGAGGGTTTCCAGGCCTTTGAGGAAGATCCAGGCGTTGAACGGGCTCAAGGTCGGGCCAGCGGTGCGCAGGAAGCCGACGACTTCTTTCATCTGCTCGCTGCGACCGGCCACCACACCGCCCATGCAACGACCCTGGCCGTCGATGAACTTGGTGGCCGAGTGCACGACGATGTCTGCGCCCAACTTCAACGGCTGTTGCAGTGCCGGCGTGCAGAAGCAGTTATCGACCACCAGCATCGCGCCCTTGGCGTGAGCCACTTCGGACAACGCGGCAATATCCACCAACTCGGCCAGCGGGTTGGAGGGCGACTCGACGAACAGCAGCTTGGTATTGGCCTTGATCGCCTTATCCCAGCCAGACAAGTCCGCCAGGGGCACGTAGTCCACTTCGATACCGAAGCGCTTGAAATACTTTTCGAACAGGCTGATGGTCGAGCCGAACACGCTGCGCGACACCAATACATGGTCGCCCGCGCTGCACAGGCTCATTACCACCGCCAGGATGGCTGCCATGCCGGTTGCCGTCGCCACCGCCTGCTCGGCCCCTTCCAGCGCCGCGATACGCTCTTCGAACGCACGCACGGTCGGGTTGGTGTAGCGCGAATACACGTTGCCCGGCACCTCACCGGCAAACCGCGCAGCCGCATCGGCCGCAGTGCGGAACACATAGCTGGAGGTGAAGAACATCGGATCACCGTGCTCACCTTCCGGGGTGCGGTGCTGGCCAGCGCGCACAGCCAGGGTATCGAAAGCTACGCCATCGAGGTCG
Organism: Pseudomonas sp. TE24901; assembly: GCF_054058375.1. Lineage (NCBI taxonomy): Bacteria > Pseudomonadati > Pseudomonadota > Gammaproteobacteria > Pseudomonadales > Pseudomonadaceae > Pseudomonas > Pseudomonas sp. TE24901. The sequence continues at coordinate 278,348 of NZ_JBSSAF010000006.1, read as the reverse complement.
CTGTCCAACCGACCGGCATCCCATTCCTGACTCATGCTGCCACTCCTTACTCAATTCTTTATTTAAGATACAAAACCGGCCCCTCAGGGCCGGTGTTTACTCAGTTGTTGTACAGATCGATGATCGCGCTGACCGCCTGGGTCTTGATCTTCGACGAGTCATTACGCGCCTGCTCGATCTTGTTCAGGTAGGCCTCGTCGACGTCACCGGTCACGTACTTGCCATCGAACACGGCGCAGTCGAACTGCTCGATCTTGATCTTGCCACCGCCAACCGCTTCGATCAGGTCCGGCAGGTCCTGGTAGATCAGCCAGTCGGCGCCGATCAGGTCGGCCACGTCCTGGGTCGAACGGTTGTGAGCGATCAGCTCGTGAGCGCTCGGCATGTCGATGCCGTACACGTTCGGGTAACGCACAGCAGGCGCCGCGGAGCAGAAGTACACGTTCTTCGCACCGGCTTCGCGGGCCATCTGGATGATCTGCTTGCAGGTGGTGCCGCGCACGATGGAGTCGTCCACCAGCATCACGTTCTTGCCGCGGAATTCCAACTCGATGGCGTTGAGCTTCTGACGCACCGACTTCTTGCGCGCTGCCTGGCCGGGCATGATGAAGGTCCGGCCGATGTAGCGGTTCTTCACGAAGCCTTCGCGGAACTTGACGCCCAAGTGGTTGGCCAGCTCCAGCGCAGCGGTACGACTGGTGTCCGGAATCGGGATCACCACGTCGATGTCGTGTTCAGGACGCTCGCGCAGGATCTTCTCGGCCAGCTTCTCGCCCATACGCAGGCGCGCTTTGTAGACCGAAACGCCGTCAATGATCGAATCCGGACGCGCCAGGTAGACGTGTTCGAAGATGCATGGGGTGAGTTTCGGCGCCACGGCGCACTGACGGGTGTGCAGCTTGCCGTCTTCGGTGATGTACACCGCTTCGCCCGGCGCGAGGTCGCGGATCAGGGTGAAACCCAGCACGTCCAGGGACACGCTTTCGGAAGCGATCATGTACTCGACGCCTTCGTCGGTGTGACGTTGGCCGAACACGATCGGGCGGATGCCGTGGGGGTCACGGAAACCAACGATGCCATAACCGGTGACCATGGCCACGACGGCGTAGCCACCGACGCAACGGTTGTGCACGTCGGTCACGGCGGCAAACACGTCTTCTTCGGTCGGCTGCAGCTTGCCGCGCTGGGCCAGCTCGTGGGCGAACACGTTGAGCAGCACTTCCGAGTCGGAGCTGGTGTTGACGTGGCGCAGGTCAGATTCGTAAATCTCCTTGGCCAGCTGTTCAACGTTGGTCAGGTTACCGTTGTGCGCCAGGGTGATGCCGTAAGGCGAGTTGACGTAAAACGGTTGAGCTTCGGCCGAAGTCGAGCTACCGGCAGTCGGATAACGCACATGGCCAATACCCATGTGCCCGACCAGGCGCTGCATGTGACGCTGATGGAACACGTCACGAACCAGGCCATTGTCCTTGCGCAGGAATAACCGGCCGTCGTGGCTGGTCACAATACCGGCAGCGTCCTGGCCGCGGTGCTGGAGGACGGTTAGCGCGTCATACAGCGCCTGATTGACGTTCGACTTACCGACGATACCGACGATGCCACACATGCGACGCAACCCCTACTTAATGAATCTTGACTGAACACAACTTACTGAGGCGTTTTGGCCGGCAAGAGGTGCTCCTTGAACGGAAGGTCAGCGGGTACGCTGATTCCGCTGGCCAGCCACTGACTGCTCCACCCCAATATGAGGTTCTTGGACCAATCTGCAACCAATAGAAATTTTGGCACGAGTACCGACTCCTGCCACCACGAATCCTGCTGTACTGGCCCCAGGCTCAACAGCCCGACCGCCACAACCACCAGCAAGCCGCCACGTGCGGCGCCGAAGGCCATGCCGAGAAATCGATCGGTCCCGGAGAGGCCGGTGACACGTATCAACTCGCCAATAAGATAATTGACCATTGCCCCCACCAGCAGCGTGGCGATGAACATGATGGCGCAGCCCGCGATGACGCGAGCCGAAGGTGTCTCGATGTATCCGGCCAGGTAGACCGACAGTGAACCGCCGAACATCCAGGCTACGACTCCTGCGATGATCCAGGTCAGCAACGACAGTGCTTCTTTTACGAAGCCGCGGCTTAGACTGATCAAAGCGGAGATGGCGACGATGGCAACGATCGCCCAATCAACCCAGGTAAATGGCACAGTGCAGCCTACGGACAGATGAGGCGGCGCATTTTAGCAGAGCGCTGGGCTGTCGGTAAGCTGTGATTACGGCTGCGTTGCAAATCAATAGGTTGGGGTTAGAAAACCCGATTTCAACCACACCCCAAAACCCATGTGGGAGCTGACTTGCCTGCGATAGGGCCGGCACATTCAACATTACTGTTGAGTGACCCACCCTCATCGCAGGCAAGCCAGCTCCCACATTTGGCTTGCATTCCAATCAGAGACTGGCGGTATTAACCGCGCTCAGGCTGGAAACGGGTGACGAAACCCTTGAGGTTCTGCTGGCGATCCAGCAGGTCCCGCAGCCGGTCCGCCTCGGCACGCTCGATCAGCGGTCCGATAAACACGCGGTTCTTGCCATCGGCGCTGCGGATGTAAGCGTTATAGCCCTGGCTGCGCAGCTTTTTCTGCAAGGCGTCGGCACCTTCACGGTTGCCCAGGCTGGCCACTTGGATGGACCAGCTGATCGGCAAACCATTCGGGTCGATGCGGCTCTGACCCACATCCGGCTTACCCGGCGCAGCCGGTTGCGGCGCTACCGGTTTGGGCGCAGGTGCTGGGGCAGCGGGCTTCGCGGCTGCCACCGGCGCAGCAGGCGCTGGCTTGACCACTGGCACACTCGGCTGCACAGGCGCTGAAGGCGGCTGCTGGGCAGCCACTTCCGCATCGCTCGGCACCGGCTCTTCCTCCGGCAATGCCTGGGGCTCGGGCACCACCACCGGCTCAACCTGTACCTGGGGCACTGCAGGCGCCTGGGGCGCAGCCGGGGCCTCTACGACAACCTGGCGCTGCTCGTCCTGGCGGGAAAACAGCATCGGCAAAAAAATCACCGCCAACGCCACCAGAACCAGGGCTCCGACCATTCGCTGCTTGTATGCGCTATCCAGTAATGCCATGTGCAGCTTCCTCCGTGGAGCGCCGGGCCAACCACTCAAGCGCCTCGGCAACACAATAAAATGATCCGAACAACAGAATCTCATCGTCAGGTGTGGCAACGGCGCACTGCGCCTCAAGGGCATCAGTCACGCTTGCATACGACGCCACCGGCGCACCAAGGTTCTGCAAGGCCGCTTCAAGCTCGGCGGCCGGGCGGCTACGCGGCGTATCCAGCGGCGCTACAGCCCAGGCCTGGACATTGCCCAGCAAGGGCGCAACCACGCCCTCCAGGTCCTTGTCGGCCAGCAAGCCAAACACGGCCAGTCGACGACCGGCCGGCGGCGTGCGGGACAAACGCTGCGCCAAGTACTCGGCCGCATGGGGATTGTGCCCCACGTCCAGCAACAGGTTCAGGCGCTTACCCTGCCATTCGAACTCACGACGGTCCAGACGCCCCACCACGCGAGTCGCCAGCAAGGTAGCGGCGATCTGCTCGGCATTCCAAGGCAGGTCCAGCAGCAGATAGGCCTGCAGGGCCAGTGCGGCATTTTCCATCGGCAGGTTCAGCAACGGCAGGTCGCGTAACTCAACAACTTGGCCGCGCCCATCACGCCCACGCCATTGCCAGTGCTGCTCACCGATCTCCAGGCTGAATTCGCGGCCACGCAGGAAGAACGGGCAATCCAGCTCACGCACCTTGTCGAGCAAGGTGTGCGGCGGGTCAAGATCACCACACAGCGCCGGCTTGCCCTGGCGGAAGATCCCGGCCTTTTCAAAGGCGACGGACTCGCGGGTATTGCCCAGATAATCGGCGTGGTCCACACCAATGCTGGTGATCAACGCCAGGTCGGCGTCCACCACATTGACCGTGTCCAGGCGCCCGCCCAGGCCAACTTCCAGCACGACCACATCCAGCTGGGCACGCTCGAACAGCCAGAACGCCGCCAGGGTGCCCATTTCGAAGTAAGTCAGGGAAATCTCGCCACGCCCGGCATCGAGTGCGGCGAAGGCTTCGCAGAGTTGCTCATCAGTGGCTTCGACACCATTGAGCTGCACCCGCTCGTTATAACGCAGCAGGTGCGGGGAATTGTACACGCCCACCTTCAGCCCTTGGGCTTGCAGCAGCGCGGCGACAAAGGCGCAAGTAGAGCCTTTGCCATTGGTACCGGTCACCGTGATCACGCGCGGTGCCGGGCGGCCCAACCCGAGGCGGGCCGCTACCTGTTGCGAGCGCTCCAGGCCCATGTCGATGGCGGACGGATGCAACTGCTCAAGGTAGGCGAGCCATTCGCCCAGGGTACGTTGGGTCATAGGTTTGCAGGCACCGGTGGCACGACGATCGGTTCGACTTTAGGCGCAACGTACACAGGGGTAGGCAGGCCCATCATCTGTGCCAGCAGGTTACCCAGGCGTGGGCGCAGCTCGCCACGCGGGATGATCAGGTCGATGGCGCCGTGCTCCAGCAGGAACTCGCTGCGCTGGAAGCCTTCCGGCAGTTTTTCACGCACGGTCTGCTCAATCACGCGCGGGCCGGCAAAGCCGATCAGGGCCTTTGGTTCGCCAACGATCACGTCACCCAGCATCGCCAGGCTGGCGGAAACGCCGCCGTAGACCGGGTCGGTGAGCACGGAGATGAACGGGATGCCCTCTTCACGCAGGCGCGCCAGTACCGCAGAGGTCTTGGCCATTTGCATCAGGGAAATCAGGGCTTCCTGCATGCGCGCACCACCGGAGGCGGCGAAGCAGATCATCGGGCAACGGTTTTCCAGGGCGTAGTTGGCAGCGCGCACAAAGCGCTCACCGACGATGGCACCCATGGAGCCGCCCATGAACGAGAACTCGAACGCCGACACCACGACAGGCATGCCCAGCAGCTTGCCGCTGACGGAAATCAACGCGTCTTTCTCGCCGGTCTGCTTTTGCGCAGCGGTCAGGCGGTCCTTGTACTTCTTGCCGTCGCGGAACTTGAGACGGTCGACCGGCTCCAGGTCAGCACCCAGCTCGTTGCGACCTTCTGCATCAAGGAAGATGTCGATGCGGGCGCGGGCGCCGATACGCATGTGGTGGTTGCACTTGGGGCAAACGTCCAGGGTCTTTTCCAGCTCCGGGCGGTACAGCACCGCGTCGCAGGATGGGCACTTGTGCCACAGACCTTCAGGAACCGAGCTTTTCTTCACCTCGGAACGCATGATCGAAGGGATCAGTTTGTCTACTAACCAGTTGCTCATGCTTTCTTTCTCCAGTACCGGTGGCTTGAACACAGCCCCGCGTATGCCCTTGAGCTAAATTCATATGTGGCGATGACGCATGCAGGACGGGGTCAGGTGTTCGACCGGCCATTTCCTGCACACTTCCTCAGCCTTCCAGACAACCTGCCCGTGCAAGGTTGCCACTTCATTTCCGGGCCTCCCGCAGGCGGCGCCGGGCTGTTTTACACAGTGGTAGTTATGGACGGCGGCAGACTGCCAGCCGTCACATCCCGCCACTGCTGTTGCGCACGGCTTGCATGAATGCGCGAATCTTGGCGTGATCCTTGATGCCCTTGCCCTGCTCCACCCCACCGCTGACATCCACGGCATACGGGCGCACCTGCTCGATCGCAGCCCCGACATTCGCGGGGTTGAGCCCGCCCGCCAGGATGATCGGCTTGCTCAGGCCCTCGGGAATCAGCGACCAATCGAACGCCTCCCCCGTCCCCCCGGGTACGCCTTCGACATAGGTGTCCAGCAAAATCCCGCGAGCGCCGGTGTAGGCCGCGCATGCCGCCGCGATATCGTCGCCGGCCTTGACGCGCAACGCCTTGATGTAAGGGCGCTGGTAGCTTTCGCACTCATCAGGGCTTTCGTCACCGTGAAACTGCAGCATGTCCAGCGGCACGGCATCCAGGGTTTCGTTGAGTTCACAGCGGCTGGCGTTGACGAACAAGCCCACGGTGGTCACGAACGGCGGCAGCGCGGCGATGATCGCCCGTGCCTGCAAGACATTCACCGCACGCGGGCTCTTGGCGTAAAACACGAAACCGATGGCATCCGCTCCCGCCTCGACTGCCGCCAGCGCGTCTTCCATGCGGGTAATCCCGCAAATCTTGCTGCGAACGGCGGACATGTCGTGAAAACCTCAGGCATCGGACCGATAAAGTCCCGGATGGTAACAAAAGCTTTTCCGGGCGTCAGCCGCCAAGTTCGCTGAAACCGGTGAGGAAGTGTGGCCCGATGAAACGTTCCGGCAATTCGAACTCGTCGCGATACTCCACATCCACCAGGTACAGGCCGAAAGGGTGAGCCGTCACGCCGCCGGTACGGCGGATCCGGCTTTCCAGCACCTCCTTGGCCCATTCCACCGGGCGCTCGCCCGTGCCGATGGTCATCAACACACCGGCAATGTTGCGCACCATGTGATGCAGGAACGCCCCGGCGCGGATATCCAGCACGATCATCTTGCCGTGACGGGTCACCCGCAGGTGGTGGACTTCCTTGATCGGCGACTTGGCCTGGCACTGGCCGGCGCGGAACGCACTGAAGTCATGCACGCCTACCAGATACTGCGCGGCTTCGGCCATGCGGTCTGCGTCCAGCGGGCGGTGGTTCCAGGTGATTTCTTCGTTGAGGTGCGCCGGGCGGATCTGATCGTTGTAGATCACGTAGCGGTAGCGCCGGGCGATGGCCTTGAAGCGCGCATGAAAGTGCGCAGGCATGACCTTGGCCCAACTGACGCTGACATCATGGGGCAAGTTGATATTGGCGCCCATGACCCACGCCTTCATCGAGCGCTCGGCTTGGGTATCGAAGTGCACCACCTGGCCACAGGCGTGCACACCGGCGTCCGTACGCCCGGCGCACATCAACGACACCGGCGAGTCGGCGACCTTCGACAAGGCGTTTTCCAGGGTTTCCTGCACCGTCGGTACACCCGAGGCCTGGCGCTGCCAGCCGCGATAGCGCGAGCCTTTGTATTCCACGCCCAGGGCGATGCGGTAAAAGCCTGCGGCCGCCATTTCGGCAGCCGGGTTATCTATATTTGCCAAGAACTGAGAGCCTGATGAGTTGCGCAAAGGTGGCCATTATAAAGGCCGAAATAGCGAGATGGGCGCTTTTGTTAAGGACTGGCGCCGAGCCAAATGTGGGAGCGGGCTTGCTCGCGAATGCGCAGTGTCAGTCACTGCAAATGGTGACTGAACCATCGTATTCGCGAGCAAGCCCGCTCCCACATTAGAGTTTCGTCGCCCGTCAGATACGGCCGAGCATTTCCTTGGCCTCGCCGCGCTGAACCTCGTCACCTTCGGTCAGCACTTCGCTGAGAATGTCCCGCGCACCGTCGGCATCCCCCATGTCGATATAGGCCTGGGCCAGGTCCAGCTTGGTCGCGACTTCATCGGTGCCGGAGAGGAAGTCGAATTCCGGCTCATCGCCCCCCAGCGCCGCGTCTTCAGCAGTAAAGGACGGCTCGATGGGCGGATGCTCCAGACTCTGGGACAGACGATCCAACTCAGCGTTGACGTCATCCAGCTCCGACGCAAATGCATCGGGCTTGGCAACGCCAGGCGCCTCTGGCTCATCGGCCAGGGACAGGTCGAAGTCTTCCGGCAGGTCGAAATCGTCCAGCGCAGCCGGCGTGAGGGTCGGCGGTTCAACGGCTGGCACATCCTTCATCTGGTCTTCAAGGCCCGAGAGGAAGTCGTCATCGGACTGCGCAGAGCCCGGCGCGTCCAGTTGCAGGTCCAGGTCAAAGTCCGACAGGTCGTCCGGGCTGGCCTTGGCATCGGTCTGCTGTTGCAGCACCGACTCAAAGCTCAACTCATCATCCGGGATGACCACAGCCGGGGAAGCCGCTTCCAGGTCGTCCAGGCTCAGGTCGAAATCGGTGTCGAACGCATCAGCCTCGGGAGCAGGCGTCGGCGCCGGTGCGGCCGGCTTGTCTTCCAGCAGGTCCTTGACGTACTGGGCGTCCAGCGCGGCGGCGGCAACCGCGGCGCTGACACCAGCCGCCAACACGGCCATGGCCGGGAAGCGCGACTTGAGCTGTTCAACCTGGGCATGGTTTTCACCATTGGCCACCAGTTGACGCTCCTGGGTCACGAAACCGTCCTTATCGTTTTGCAGGCCGTAGACTTCCATCAGCTTCAAACGCAGGTCGCTGCGCTTGGGCTCGTGCTTGATCGCCTGCTCCAGCACATCGGCGGCCTGGTTCAGGTGGCCGCGATCGATATGGGACTGGGCCTGCGCCAAGGCGTCGCTGGAATTCATCGGGGCCACTGCAACGGCCAATGGCGCGAGCACGGAGGCAACGGTTGGTGTGATTACCGGCTCCTCAACCACCGGGGCGGGGGTTGGGGCCGCTGCCAGCTTTACATTGGGAGCTGGCACCTCCAGGCCTTCGAAGCTGTCTGGTGGCAGGTCATGATCGAGGTTGGAGGTGAACTCCGGCTCTTCCGCCAGCGCCCGCGCCATGCGCAGGTGTTTTTCCTCTTCGCGGCGAGCGTTGCGATGGCGCGCCCACAGCAGCAGGAGCAGCAACACCACCAGGCCCGCCGCACCGCCGACCACGCCGAGCACGATCGGGTTGGTCAGCAGGTCGTTGAATTTGTCTTCGGTCGAGGCAGGCGCGGCTTGCGGCTTGATCGGCTCAGGGGCTGGCGCAGTGGCTTCCGGGGTCGCAGGCGCAGGCGTGGCAGGTGCCGCGGCGGCCGGAGCGTTGGCCAACTGCGCCGACATCGCTGCCGTCGCAGGGGCAGCAGCCGGGTCGCCTTTTTCGGCCTGCAAGCGCGCCAGCTGATCGTTTTTCAGCTGGATCAGCTTTTGCAGCTTGTCCAACTGGCTTTGCAGATCGGCCGCACGGCTTTTCAGTTCTTCATTGTCGCGACGGGTGGTGTCCAGTTGTTCCTGAGTCATCGCCAGCTTGTCGCTCAGGGCGCGGTTGTCACCCGCCTTGCCCTTCGCGCCTTTTTTGGCGGACTCGGCCGAGACCAGGCTCAGGTTGTCCTGGGTGTTGGTGCTTGAGGGTGCACTGCCCGCCTGGGTCCGCTTGGTGGCGTCCAGTTGTTGCTTGCCGGCCACCGGGTTTGTTGCCGCGCGACGGCCCTGACGCCAGGCATTGTTCTGCGCAGTCACCTCGGCAATGGCCTTCGATTGCGGCAGGCTGGTGGCTTGCACACGATCCGGCAGGCGCAGGACCTGGCCGGTTTTCAAACGGTTGATGTTGCCATCGATGAAGGCATCCGGGTTGAGCGCCTGGATCGCCAGCATCGTTTGCTGCACCGACGCGCCATTACGGTTCTTCTCGGCGATTTCCCACAGGGTGTCGCGCGAAGTCGTGGTGTGCTGGGCCGGTTTACTGACGGCAGGCGCGGTATTCGCCGGCGCGCTCAAACGCACTGTCGGCGCAGGAGCCGCTGCCGTCGGTGCAGGTGTTGCCTGATCGAACTTGGCCGGGTCGAGCAGCACGCTGTAGTCGCGCATCAGGCGGCCATTGGGCCATTGCACCTGCAGCAGGAAGCGTATGTAGGAATCGGGCAACGGCTTGCTGGAGGTGACACGCACCACGCTGCGCCCGTTAGGGTTGATGACCGGGGTAAACGTCAGGTCATTGAGGAATGCCTGGCGATCGACGCCCGCATCCACAAACGCCTGGGACGACGCCAGGCTCGGGGTGATCTCGGACGCGGTGAGGCCACCGACATCGAGCAGTTCGATTTCCACCGACAACGGCTGGTTCAACTTCGACTTGAGGGTCATTTCCCCCAGCTGCAGCGCCTGCGCCATACCGGAGGACAGCGCCGAGGCGGCCGCTATTGCTAACACCAGTTTGCGAACTTGAACCATAGCCTCATCCTTTGTCTGAACACTCCCCGGCCCGCGAGAAGGTTGGTAACCGCTGCCATAAGGCATGGCGAGCCGATAGGTCACCGACGCGCATCTTTTGCTGCTTGGGGCCAAGCATAGCGCCTGGCTAGAATCAATCTACAAATTGCCGCCAAGTATCTTTTACGCAAGGCCTTTTATCAACAACTGCGCCAGCTGCACCGCATTCAGGGCGGCGCCTTTGCGTACGTTATCTGACGTCAGCCACAGATTTAGTTCCGCGGGGTCATCCACACCTGCGCGAACCCGGCCCACGTAGACCACGTCCTGGCCCACCGCATCGCCCACGGCCGTTGGGTAATCGCCCTCCTCGACCAGCTCGATACCCGGTGCAGCCTCAAGCACGCGGTTGACGACCGCCAGATCGACCGGCGCCCCCAGTTGCAATGACACAGTCAGGCTATCGCCAAAAAACACCGGGGCTTGAACGCAGGTTGCGGAAATCTTCAGCAACGGCATGTCCAGTACTGCGCGCAGCTCGTGTACGAGGCGTTTCTCCAGGGCTGTATGACCTTGGGCGTCTGGCTTGCCGACCTGGGCCAGCAGGTTGAAGGCCATTTGCCGATCAAAGAACTGCGGCTCCAGCGGTCGCACGTTCAACAGCTCGGCGGTCTGCCGGGCCAACTCACTGACGGCTTCGCGGCCCTGGGCCGACACCGCCAGGTTGGCGGTGACGCTGACGCGCTGGATATCGAGCAACCCGCGCAACGGCGCCAGCACCACTGCCAGATTGGTGGCCGATGGGCTTGGACTACCGAGCTGAAATGGTTTGCTCAGCCCGCTCAACACGTGCGCATTTGCCTCCGGCACAACCTGAGGCGCTTGTTCGGCCGGCAACGCACCGGACAGATCGATCACCGAGCAACCCGCCGCCGTAGCACGCGGGGCGAAGCTCAAGGTTACAGCCGGGCCCGCGGCAAAGAACGCCAACTGCACCTTGCTGAAATCGAACTCGTCGACTTCCTTGACCCGCACGTTCTTGCCGCGAAACGGCACCGACGCACCGGCCGAGTTGCTGCCGGCCAGCAAATGCAGGGCGCCGACCGGGAAGTCCAGTTCTTCGAGGATCTGCACCAGGGTTTCACCGACAGTGCCGGTGGCGCCGATCACGGCGATATCAAAGGTCTGGGTCATGGGGGCTGCCTCGGGCATTGCGGGGGGAGCGGCACTTTACCGGGTGGCTGGGGGTGAGGCAATTGAACCGGCTTATGCGGTGGAGCTGATGGCCCTATCGCAGGCAAGCCAGCTCCCACATTTGACCGTGTTCACAAATCAAAATGTGGGAGCTGCGGTGCGACGATTCGACTTGCCTGCAATGGCGACCTCAAGAACAACAAAAAACCCGCGCCTGTCACCAGAACGCGGGTTTTTCTTATTGCCTTACGCGATCAACGTTCCAGCAAGATCCGCAGCATGCGGCGCAGCGGTTCGGCCGCGCCCCACAGCAGTTGGTCGCCAACGGTGAACGCGCCCAGGTACTGGGTGCCCATGTTCAGCTTGCGCAGGCGGCCCACCGGTACGTTCAGGGTGCCGGTGACCTTGGTCGGGCTCAGCTCCTGCATGCTGATGTCGCGGTTGTTCGGCACCAGCTTGACCCATGGGTTGTGCTGGCTGATCAACGCTTCGATATCGGCGATCGGCACATCTTTGTTCAGCTTGATGGTCAGTGCCTGGCTGTGGCAGCGCATCGCGCCGATACGCACGCAGATGCCGTCCACCGGGATCGGGCTCTTGAAGCGACCGAGGATCTTGTTGGTCTCGGCCTGGGCCTTCCACTCTTCGCGGCTCTGGCCGTTCGGCAGCTCTTTGTCAATCCACGGGATCAGGCTGCCGGCCAATGGCACGCCGAAGTTCTCGGTCGGGTAGGCATCGCTGCGCATGGCTTCGGCCACGCGGCGGTCGATGTCGAGGATCGCGCTGGCCGGGTCGGCCAGTTGATCGGCCACGGCCGCGTGGGTCGCGCCCATCTGCTTGATCAGCTCACGCATGTTCTGCGCGCCGGCACCGGAGGCCGCCTGATAGGTCATGGCACTCATCCACTCGACCAGGCCGGCTTCGAACAAGCCACCCAGGCCCATCAGCATCAGGCTGACGGTGCAGTTGCCGCCGACGTAGTTCTTGGTGCCCGCATCCAACTGCTGGTCGATGACCTTGCGGTTCACCGGGTCGAGGATGATCACCGCGTCGTCCTGCATGCGCAGGCTCGACGCGGCGTCGATCCAGTAACCCTGCCAGCCGGCTTCGCGCAGCTTGGGGAAGACTTCGCTGGTGTAGTCGCCACCCTGGCAGGTCAGAATCACGTCGAGGGTTTTCAGCTCTTCAATGCTGTAGGCGTCCTTGAGCGGGGCAATATCCTTGCCCACAGACGGCCCTTGGCCACCCACATTCGAAGTGGTGAAAAACACCGGCTCAATAAGATCGAAATCCTGCTCTTCCAGCATCCGCTGCATGAGCACGGAACCGACCATACCGCGCCAACCGATCAGACCTACACGTTTCATCGCAACTACACCTTGTTAAAAAGTGGGCCGCCTGCAGCAAACTTCTGCAAGGGGGCCCGAGAGATTACAGATTCCGCAGCGCGGCGACTACTGCGTCGCCCATTTCTTGCGTTCCAACTTTGGTGCAACCCTGCGACCAGATGTCGCCGGTGCGCAAACCCTGGTCCAGCACCAGGCTCACGGCCTTCTCGATGGCGTCGGCCGCTTCACTCAGGTTGAAGCTGTAACGCAGCATCATCGACACCGACAGAATGGTCGCCAGCGGGTTGGCAATGCCTTGGCCTGCGATGTCCGGCGCCGAACCGTGGCAAGGCTCGTACATGCCCTTGTTGTTGGTGTCCAGGGACGCCGACGGCAGCATACCGATGGAGCCGGTGAGCATCGAGGCCTGGTCGGACAGGATGTCGCCGAACAGGTTGTCGGTGACGATCACGTCGAACTGCTTGGGTGCGCGCACCAGTTGCATGGCAGCGTTGTCGACGTACATGTGGCTCAGTTCGACATCCGGGTAGTCCTTGGCCACTTCTTCGACGATTTCACGCCACAGCTGGCTGGAGGCCAACACGTTGGCCTTGTCCACCGAGCAGACCTTCTTGCCACGCACACGGGCCATGTCGAAGCCAACACGGGCGATACGGCGGATTTCGCTTTCGCTGTACGGCAGGGTGTCGTAGGCCTGGCGTTCGCCATTCTCCAACTCACGCACGCCACGTGGCGAGCCAAAGTAGATACCGCCGGTCAGTTCACGCACGATCAGGATGTCCAGGCCCGCGACCACGTCCGGCTTGAGGCTCGACGCATCAGCCAATTGCGGGTAGAGGATCGCCGGGCGCAGGTTGCCGAACAGGCCCAGTTGCGCACGGATCTTCAACAGGCCGCGCTCAGGGCGGATGTCACGTTCGATCTTGTCCCATTTCGGGCCACCCACGGCGCCGAGCAGTACGGCGTCCGCCGCACGGGCGCGGTCCAGGGTTTCATCGGCCAGCGGTACGCCGTGCTTGTCGATGGCGGCGCCGCCGATCACGTCGTGGCTCAGCTCGAAGCCCAGGCTGTACTTGGTGTTGGCCAATTCCAGGACCTTGACCGCTTCGGCCATGATTTCCGGACCAATACCGTCGCCAGGGAGAATCAGAATCTGCTTGCTCATGGGTTCCTCATTTCATCAAGCGGCCTGCCCGCGGGCAGGTCGGGAAAAATCGATCAGCGCTCGGCAAACACCACCAGCACGTCGGTGCTGAAGGTGCCGTCGGCTTGAATGTCGTAGTAGTCACGCACTTCCTGACCCATCGCCTGTTGCAGCTCAAGGATGGCTGCGCGCAGCACCTCTGGCGTGCGCATGCGCTCGACCCACGAGGTGTATTCCAGGCGCAAGCGTTGGCGGCTGCTGTTGCGCACATGCAGGCCGGACTCACTGAGCTGCTGCATCCACTCGGCGGCGCTGTAGTCACGCACGTGGCTGGTGTCGCGCAGCACTTCGACGGTTTGCAGGTAAGTGTCCAACAGCGGGCTGCCCGGTGACAAGACGTCGACAAAGGCCGCCACGCCGCCCGGCTTCAGCACCCGGCGCACTTCGCGCAGGGCCAGGCCGAGGTCGCTCCAGTGGTGGGCCGAATAACGGCTGAACACGAAGTCGAACTCGCCATCGGCGAACGGCAAGCGTTCGGCGGCGCCGTGCACGGTGCGGATGTTGCCCAGGTTACGGTCTTTCGCAGCGGCGGCGACCACGTCGAGCATCTGCTGCGACAGATCGTAGGCCACCACTTCGTTGACCAGCGGCGCAACGTGGAAGCTGACATGACCGGCACCGCAGCCCAAATCCAGCAGTCGCGCACTGCCCTGCCCGGCCAGCTCGGCCTGCAGCAGCGCAAATTCGGTGCCTTGGGCGTGCACGGCACTGCTCAGGTAGGCGGAGGCTTGCTCGCCGAATTGTTTTTGCACGACTTGGGTGTGGGCGGTGGTGGTCATGGTGGTTTTTCCTTGGGTTTTGGGGTGGTTGTACGGGCGCTATCGCCGGCAAGCCAGCTCCTACAGTTGGAATGCATTCCAATGTGGGAGCCAGGCTTGCCCGCGATGGGGCCTGCACGGTCTACCGCCAATCAAGCATCGCGAAACAACCAAGGCTGGCTCGCCCGGTGCTTGGCTTCAAACGCGGCAATCGCGTCGCCGTCCTGCAAGGTCAGGCCGATGTCGTCCAGGCCATTGAGCAGGCAGTGCTTGCGGAAAGCGTCCACTTCAAAGTGATACACCTTGCCATCCGGACGGGTCACGGTCTGCGCGGCCAGGTCGACGGTGAGCTGGTAGCCCTCCTCGGCCTCCACTTGCTTGAACAGCTCATCCACTTCGGCATCGCTCAAGATGATCGGCAGCAAGCCGTTCTTGAAGCTGTTGTTGAAGAAGATGTCGGCATAGCTCGGCGCGATGATGCTGCGAAAGCCATATTCTTCCAGGGCCCATGGCGCGTGTTCACGGCTGGAGCCGCAACCGAAGTTCTCGCGGGCCAGCAGCACGCTGGCGCCTTGGTAGCGTTCGGCGTTGAGCACGAAGTCCTTGTTCAGCGGGCGCTTGGAGTTGTCCTGGTAGGCGTAACCCACGTCCAGGTAGCGCCACTCGTCGAACAGGTTGGGGCCGAAACCGGTGCGCTTGATCGACTTCAAGAACTGCTTGGGGATGATCTGGTCAGTGTCGACGTTGGCACGATCCAAAGGGGCGACAAGGCCGGTGTGTTGGGTAAAAGCACGCATCGGGTATTCCTCAGATCAATTCGCGAACGTCGATGAAACGACCGTTGACGGCAGCGGCAGCGGCCATGGCCGGGCTGACCAGGTGAGTACGCCCACCGGCGCCCTGGCGCCCTTCGAAGTTACGGTTGGAGGTGGAGGCGCAATGCTCGCCCGACTCCAAACGGTCCGGGTTCATCGCCAGGCACATCGAGCAGCCTGGCTCGCGCCATTCAAAACCGGCTTCGAGGAAGATCTTGTCCAGGCCTTCGGCTTCGGCTTGCGCTTTCACCAGGCCCGAACCCGGCACCACGATGGCTTGCTTGATGGTCGAGGCCACTTTGCGGCCTTTGGCGATGACGGCTGCGGCGCGCAGGTCTTCGATCCGCGAGTTGGTGCAGGAACCGATGAACACGCGATCCAACTGGATATCGGTGATCGCCTGGTTGGCCTGCAAGCCCATGTACTTCAAGGCGCGCTCGATGGAACCGCGCTTGACCAGGTCGGTTTCCTTGGCCGGGTCCGGCACGTTCTGGTCGACGGCCAACACCATTTCCGGCGAGGTGCCCCAGCTGACTTGCGGCTTGATCTGGGTAGCGTCGAGCTCGACCACGGTGTCGAACACCGCATCGGCGTCGGAGACCAGGTCTTTCCAGGCTTCGACAGCGGCCTCCCAATCGGCACCTTGCGGAGCGAATGGACGGCCTTTTACGTATTCAACGGTCTTTTCGTCCGCCGCCACCATGCCCACGCGGGCACCGGCTTCGATGGACATGTTGCAGATGGTCATGCGGCCTTCGATGGAGAGGTCGCGGATCGCGCTGCCGGCGAACTCGATGGCGTGGCCATTACCGCCGGCGGTGCCGATCTTGCCGATCACGGCGAGCACGATGTCCTTGGCGGTCACGCCGAACGGCAAGGTGCCCTCGACCTTGACCAACATGTTCTTCATCTTTTTGGCGACCAGGCACTGGGTGGCGAACACATGTTCCACCTCGGAAGTGCCGATGCCATGGGCCAAGGCGCCGAACGCACCGTGGGTGGAGGTGTGGGAGTCACCGCAGACCACGGTCATGCCCGGCAAGGTGGCACCCTGCTCCGGGCCGATCACGTGAACGATCCCTTGACGCACGTCATTCATCTTGAATTCGGTGATGCCATATTCGTCGCAGTAGTCGTCGAGGGTCTGCACCTGCAAGCGCGACACCTGGTCGGCGATGGCGTCGATGCCGCCTTTGCGCTCGGGAGTGGTCGGTACGTTGTGGTCCGGTGTGGCGATGATGGAGTCGACGCGCCAAGGCTTGCGCCCGGCCAGCCGCAGGCCTTCGAACGCTTGGGGCGAGGTCACTTCATGGATGATGTGACGGTCGATATAGATCAGCGACGAACCATCGTCGCGCCGTTTCACTTCATGGGAATCCCAAAGCTTGTCGTAAAGCGTTTTGCCGGCCATCAGTCGGTCCTCATCAGCGGTGTTTCATACGCCGGGCTTTTCAATAACCCTTTGGCTTGTGAGGCTGATGGTATGGCGCTACATTAAATAACTCAAATTCATATTTTTTATGCTTTGGATTACCAACTGGAATACAGCAATGGACCTGGCCAACCTCAATGCCTTTATCGCCATCGCCGAGACCGGCAGCTTCTCCGGCGCCGGCGAACGCCTGCACCTGACCCAACCGGCCATCAGCAAGCGCATTGCCGGCCTTGAGCAACAATTGAAGGTGCGCCTGTTTGATCGCCTGGGCCGTGAAGTCGGCCTGACCGAGGCCGGGCGGGCCTTGCTGCCCCGCGCCTATCAGATCCTCAACGTGCTGGATGACACCCGCCGCGCCCTCACCAACCTCACCGGCGAAGTCAGCGGGCGGCTCACTCTGGCCACCAGCCATCACATTGGCTTGCACCGCCTGCCCCCGGTGCTGCGCACCTTTACCCGGGAATACCCCAACGTGGCGCTGGATATTCAGTTCCTCGATTCGGAAGTGGCCTACGAAGAAATCCTCCACGGCCGCGCCGAAGTGGCGGTGATCACCTTGGCGCCCGACCCGCACAACCTCGTCCGCGCCACGCCGGTCTGGGATGACCCGCTGGATTTCGTGGTCGCGCCGGAACACAGCCTCACCAGCAACGGCACCGTCAGCCTGGCGGATATCGCCAAGCACCCGGCAGTTTTCCCCGGTGGCAACACCTTTACCCACCATATTGTCAGCCGGCTGTTCGAAGCCCAGGGCCTCACGCCGAACATCGCGATGAGCACTAACTACCTGGAAACTATCAAGATGATGGTCTCCATCGGCCTGGCCTGGAGCGTGTTGCCGCGCACCATGCTCGATGATCAGGTGGCAAGTATCGCTTTGCCGGGCATACAGCTCAGTCGCCAGCTAGGCTATATCGTGCACACCGAAAGGACGCTGTCGAACGCTGCGCGGGCTTTCATGAGCCTATTGGATGCACAGGTCGATCTGCCAGGGATACCGGCATGAAGCTGTGCGGCCTCAAGGCCTGAACCAACCCGCGCCGAACGCCCATCGAGCCAAGGCCCTTTGATAATGCGCAACCCCGTCGATTCCGTGCCACCCCTGCCCCGCATCTACGCCCTTGACCCTCAAGAGGCGGAACAGAGCTGGGACAGCGCCCCACAGCTGCTGGCAGCGCTGAACGCTGCCCGGCTGGGTGCATGGTGCTGGGAAATCGACAGCGGGCGCATCAGCTGGTCGCGGGGCACCCAGGCGCTGTTCGGCTTCGACCCCCGGCAGCCGCTGCCCAAGGACCTGGACTACCTCGACCTGCTCGCCCCCGAAGACAGTGCCCGTGTGGTGCGGGCCTTTCATGCCGTGCTGGCCGGCGAACCGTTCGAGCAGGCCATGCACCACCGCATCCAATGGCCCGACGGCAGCCTGCACTGGCTGGAAATCAACGGCAGCCTGGCGCCAGACAAGGCCGGCCGCCGTCGCATGATCGGGGTGATCCGCGAAATCACCCACCAGCGCGAACGGGAAAATGCCCTTGGCCACTCCGAAAAACGCTTCGCCACGCTGTTTCACCTGTGCCCGAACATGGTGTTGCTCACCCGCCAGTCCGACGGCCTGATCAGCGAGGCCAACCAGTATTTCGAGATGCTGTTCGGTTGGCCGGTCGCCGACGTCATCGGCCGTACCACCCTCGACCTTGGCCTGTGGCGCCACCCCGAACAGCGTGCGCTGCTGGTCAAGGCGACCCAGCGCAAAGGCGAGCCGATCACCATGGAGGTGCAGTTTTGTGCCAGCAACGGCCAGATCCACGATGGCACCCTCAGCGCGCAGAAAGTCGAGCTGGAGGGCGAGGCCTACCTGATCAGTACGTTCCTGGACACCACCGAGCGCAAAAACGCCGAGCAGGCCCTCAAGGACAGCCAGGAGCGCCTCGACCTGGCCCTGGACTCGGCGCAGTTGGGCACCTGGGACTGGCACATCCCCACCGGCATGCTCTACGGCTCGGCCCGCGCCGCCCAATTGCACGGCCTGCCGCCCGAACCCTTCCATGAATCCTTCGATGCATTTTTCGAGGGCATGTCCGATGAAGACCGCGAAGGCATGCGCAACGCCTACCGCAGCCTGCGCGAAGGCCCTGAAGGTAACTATCAACTGACCTATCGCGTGCTGATGGAGGACGGCAGCCCGCGCTATCTGGAAAGCCGCGCACGCCTGTACCGCGATGACGCCGGCAAGCCGCTGCGCATGGCCGGCACCTTGTTGGACATCACCGACCAGGTGGAACGCGAGCAACGCCTGACTGCTTCCGAAGAAAAGTTCGCCAGCCTGTTCCAGGCCAGCCCCGACCCCATTTGCGTCACGTGCTTGGACAGCGGCGAATTCATCGAGATCAACCCCGCCTTTACCCAGACGTTCGGCTGGACAGCCGCCGAGGTCATCGACAAGAGCGCCGACCAGATCGGCCTGTGGGACGACTCCAGCAAACGCCTGCAGCGCATCGAGCGAGTGATTCGCGAGCAATCGTTGAGCAATGTGGCGATTGTGGTGCATCACAAGAACGGCCAGAGCCTGACCTGCGTGATTTCCAGCCGGCTGATCAAGGTCGGCGACCAGCCGTGCATCGTCACCACCTTGCGCGACATTACCCAGCAACAGCGTTCGGAAGCGGCGCTGAAGGCCAGTGAAGAGAAGTTCGCCAAGGCCTTCCATTCCAGCCCCGACGCCATTTCCATCACCGAGCGCGATACCGGCCGGTACGTGGAGGTCAATGACGGGTTCTGCCGACTGACCGGTTATCGCGCCGAAGAAGCCATCGGCCTCACCCTGTACCAGATCGGCATCTGGGCCGATGAAAACCAGCGCGCTGCGCTGCTGGCCGAGTTGCAGATCAAGGGGCGCATCCATCACCTGGAAATGCTCTGGCATAACAAGCGCGGCGAGTTGCTGGCGGTGGAAGTGTCGGTAGAACCGATTACCCTCAACGAGACGCCCTGCCTGCTGCTGACCGCCCGCGACGTGAGCCTGCTGAAAAATGCCCAGGCGCAGATCCGCCACCTGGCCTACCACGACCCGCTGACCAACCTGCCCAATCGCGCCCTGCTGATGGACCGCCTGAGCCAGCAGATCGCCCTGCTCAAGCGTCACAACCTGCGCGGCGCCCTGCTGTTCCTGGACCTGGACCACTTCAAGCACATCAACGATTCGCTCGGGCACCCGGTGGGCGACACCGTGTTGAAAATCGTCACCGCGCGCCTGGAAGCCAGCGTGCGCATGGAAGACACCGTGGCGCGCCTGGGCGGCGACGAGTTCGTGGTGCTGCTCAGCGGCCTGGACGGCACGCGCACCGAAGTCAGCGCCCAGGTGCAGGAACTGGCCGACACCTTGCGCGAGCTGCTCTCGGAACCGATGTTCCTCGACGGCCACCGCCTGCAGGTCACGCCGAGCATTGGCGTGGCGCTGATCCCCGATCACGGCTCCACCCCGGCCGACCTGCTCAAGCGCGCCGACATTGCCCTGTACCGCGCCAAGGATTCGGGGCGCAACACCACGCAGATGTTCCACAACAGCATGCAGAAAACCGCCAGCGAACGCCTGCGCATGGAAACCGACCTGCGCCTGGCCTTGTCACGTGGCGAGTTCAGCGTGCATTACCAGCCTCAGGTGGATGCGCGTGGCAACAAGATCATCGGCGCCGAAGCCCTGGTGCGCTGGCAGCACCCGCAACTGGGCGCGCAATCGCCCACGGAATTCATCAAAGTGCTGGAAGACAGCGGCCTGATCCTGGAAGTGGGCACCTGGATCCTCGACGAAGCGTGTGCCGCCTTTCAGCAATTGATCGCCGACGGACTGGTAGACCCGCTGAAGTTCAGCCTGTGCGTGAACATCAGCCCGCGCCAGTTTCGCCAGAACGACTTTGTGGAACGGGTGCAGCGCAGCCTCAGCCAGCACCAGCTGCCGTGCAGCCTGCTGAAACTGGAGATCACCGAAGGCATCGTGATCCAGAACCTGGACGACACCGTAGCCAAGATGCGCCGCCTGAAAAAACTCGGCGTGAGTTTTGCGATGGATGACTTCGGTACCGGCTACTCCTCGCTCACCTACCTCAAGCGCCTGCCGGTGGATGCGCTGAAGATCGACCAATCGTTTGTGCGCGATGCAACCCACGACCCCAACGACGCCGAAATCATCCGCGCCATCGTAGCCATGGCCCGCAGCTTGAACCTGGAGGTGATCGCCGAGGGCGTGGAAACCCCGGAACAATTGGCGTTTTTGCAGAGGCTGGGTTGCCACGTGTTCCAGGGGTATTTGCATAGCCGGCCGTTGCCGATCGAGGGGTTCAGGCGGTTGTTGGGGTAGCCGTCATACCAACTTCTGCGCCCACAAACTATTGCTCATCCAACTCGATGAAAGAAGGCTTTCCTTCTTCCCAAACAGGTCGAGGGCGCCATCAATCACGGCCACTGAATGCCCATTACCGGCCAAGGTACCAATGGCGCCCTTGGCCAGTTCCTCCGCATTGCTTTCGCGTATGTAGGCAAACAAGCCCAATCGGCGCAGTGCATTACCAGGGAAATCACCGTCGTTGAGCGTCTGCATGGCCACTTCGAAACTCTGCCTTGCGCGAAAGTCGTTGTTCTCCGATTGCGCTCGCTTTGCGCTCACCGCATACAAGAAGTTGGCATCCTCCAGCAACGCCGGATCAGCCCCCGTCAATTGCGACACCCGCCTGGCCTTGGCCAGTTCTTCATGAGTAAGCGTTAAGGGGAAGCCGTCGCGCATAGTGACTTCAAAACCCTCGGGGCGCTCAGTCACCGTACGAAAAATATCCTTCGGTTTCTGCCCAAATCTCATCATCGCAGCCTTGATCGCCGACACTGTCGCGCAATTGCCATTGGCGCCCTGATAAAAGCCGCTCCAGATATTCTTAGGCTTTTCACTGGTGGGCACTGCCCCAGCCGAACTCGACCGCGAAGTACTGGGGAACAATCTGTAGCCATAGCGATTACCGACTGGCATTGGAAAGCCATCGCGGCGACCGACCCCGTCCACGACCAATGTGCTGCCAAAGTTGTGGGTACCCATCACCGCCACCACGCCCTCGCCCACCATCTCACCCGGCGACACATATTGGGACAGGCCATACACCCCCATCCCCTGCAAGCATCTCAATGTGGTTTCACCCTGGAGCGTCTTGGCCAGCGCCGCCGCAAAACTCGCATACCCCCCGACGCTCTGCTTGCGTTTCACAAAGACCGCCAATGCAAAGTTGGCAGCCCTGACCACCTCAACGTCATCACCACCAAACCTCGATGCCTGGGCCACTTGGCTCAATTCATCCTGCGAGACATGCACTTTGAATTCATCTTTCATCGTCACGTCGTAGCCGCTACCAGAAGACGTGACTTGATCGAACATGTCGGCCGGCGCAGGACCCAGTGTCGCCATCATCATTTTGATCACGGCAGCATGGCTTGTGCCGTCAAAGTTCTCACCAAACCGTCGCTCGGCGACATTAAAAGCGTTAGCCCAGTTGGTGGTTTTTTCCGCCACCGGCACTGAAGGCTGCCCCGCGGAGAACGGGTACTGAGGCGGTGATGCAAAAGCGGGGGCGTTTAATACCGGAGCATTCATGAACCATGATTCCTGAGGGATGTACCCGAGGTTCGTGGGCTCCAGCGTTATTCGGTTCCGACCATCCCATTTCACAATAAGAAAAGGGCGCCAATGGCGCCCTTTCTTGAAGAGGTATCGCTACGCCGCGACGGCGGGATGTGGCATGCCCAGCAAGCGGCTGACCTGCTCCAGCTCGGTCTCCCGGCGCAAGGCCGTGAACAGCTCCACCGCCTCGGGGTAGTTGCGTGTCAACATTGCCAGCCATTGTTTCAAGCGGCCCGGCGCCTGGCGCTCGGTCAGTTGCTCGACCGATTGGGTCCAGAAATCCTGGAGCATGGGTTGCATCTGCGCCCAGGTCATTTCCACCACCTCTTCGCCGGCGCGCGCGGCGGCAATCTGGCGCGCCAGGTCGGGACGTGCCACCAGGCCACGGCCGAGCATGATGTCTTCGGCGCCACTGACTTCACGGCAGCGCTTCCAGTCTTCGACACTCCAGATGTCGCCATTGGCGAATACCGGCACCTTGACCACGTCCTGCACACGCGGGATCCACTCCCAATGGGCGGGCGGCTTGTAGCCATCGGTCTTGGTGCGCGCATGCACCACGATATGCGCCGCGCCGCCTTCGGCCAGGGCCGTGGCGCACACCAGCGCGCCGTCCGGGCTGTCGAAGCCCAGGCGCATCTTGGCAGTCACAGGGATGTGCGCAGGCACCGCACGACGTACGTGCTCAACGATCTGATTGAGCAACTCCGGCTCCTTGAGCAGCACCGCACCGCCACGAGACTTGTTCACCGTCTTGGCGGGGCAGCCGAAGTTCAGGTCGATCACTTGCGAACCCAGCTCACAGGCCAGGGCGGCGTTTTCCGCCAGGCACACCGGGTCGGAGCCGAGCAATTGCACGCGCAGTGGCACACCCGCCGCGGTGTGGGCACCGTGCAGCAGCTCCGGGGCAAGCTTGTGAAAATAGGCCGGGGTGAGCAGGCGATCATTGATGCGGATGAACTCGGTCACACACCAGTCGATACCGCCGACACGGGTCAGCACGTCCCGCAGGATGTTGTCGACCAACCCCTCCATGGGCGCCAAAGCAATTTGCATGGAAAACACTCAACAAAAATCGTGGCGCAGTTTACTGGGTTTCCCACCGCAACCGCTAACCCCCCGTCAGTTGCGCAGCGCCGGGCCGTAACCGTCGAGGAACTCGGGCGGCATGCGCTTGGGCTTGCCAGTGGACAGTTCGATGCACACAAAGGTGGTTTGCGCACGCAGCAGGGTCGCGCCATCGCGAGGGCGCATCAGCTGGAAGCGACGGGTCATTTTCAGGCGCTGGTCCCAGTCGACGATCCAGGTGGCCAGTTGCAGCTCGTCGCCCTCATAGCCGGCGGCCAGGTAGTCGATCTCATGGCGCACCACGGCCATGGCACGGTCCAGGCGGCGGTACTCGGTAAGGTCCAGCCCCAGGCGCTGGGAATGGCGCCACGCGCAGCGCTCCAGCCAGGACACGTACACCGCGTTATTGGCGTGCCCCAGGCCGTCGATGTCTTCAGCGGCGACCTGCAGGTCGATGATAAACGGTGTTGCCAGATCCCAGCCCATGCCTTGCTCCAGTCGATTGATGTCGGCGGGAGCAGTGTATCAGGCGGTTTGCCGCTCCTGCACACGACGACCGGCCAGCAGGGCCAATACGCCCTCGATCACGCGGGGATCGGCCAGCACGCGCTGGTGCCCGCCCTGTTCCAGGCGCAGCAGGCGGCTGTCGAACCAGGCCTCGTGGATGGCCTGGGACGCCTTGACCGGTACGAACGTGTCGTCTTCGGCGTGCACGATCAGGCCGGGCATATTCATCTGGTAGTGAGCCACATCCAGGTGCTTGAGCGGCATGCCGAAGGTCAGCTCGACCTCCTGGATAAACGCCGAGCGCGCACGCGGCGGCAAACCCACCATTCGGGTAAAGCCGCGCAGCACATCGAGAAAGCGCGACGGCGCAGCAATACTGACCAGCGCCTCGGTGCGCAACCCCAGTTGCACCGCCAGCATCGCGCTGGCGCCGCCCATGGAGTGACCGACCACGGCGTGCAAGGGTGGCAACTCATTGGCCGCCTCCAGCATGGCTCGGGCGAACAGCAGCACGTGCGCCTCACGCCCCGGCGAACGACCATGAGCCGGGCCATCCAAAGCAATCACCGAATACCCGTTTTGCACCAGGGCGGTGATCAGGCTGGCAAACTGTGTAGGGCGCCCTTCCCAGCCGTGCATCAACAGCACCGCAGGACCTTGCCCCCAACGCAGGGCGGACAGACCGAAACGCAAGGTGATGCGCTCCGATTGCGCCAGTAGTGGCAGCTCCCAGTCACGCGGCGGCAGGTCGCGCGGGGTCATGAAGGTACGCCGCATTCTGCCCGCCACCGTGTGCGGCGCCAGGCGGCCAACGGTGTTATTGAAACCACGAATCCATGTCAGGGCGCCCATGATGCGAATCCTCTCTTAGCGCACGGCCGACTTGGCTGCGCGTAACACACGGTCGGACAACTCACCCGGGCCCAAGGCGCGAGCCAGGGCCAGGCCACCGATCATCAACGCCATGTCGGCCAGGGCCTTGTCGGTGTCTTCGGGGCTGGCGGCCAATTGGGCGGCCATCAGCTCCACGTGTTCGTTCAAGGCGTCGCGGAAGGTGTCCGGCAGGCGCGCCATCTCGCCGACAGTGGCGGGGATCGGGCAGGCCTGGGCCGTGGAGTCGCGGTGCTTGCGCGACAGGTAGAACGCGGCTACCAGGCTCCTGCGCTCTTCACCGGTCAGTTGCTCGTCCATGTCGTCGATCGACGCGCGGCGCTTGGCCAACAGTTGAGTGAAAGCCTCCAACATCAGCGCGTCCTTGCTTTCAAAGTGCGCGTAGAACCCACCGACGGTGAGCCCTGCCGCTCCCATGACTTCCCCGACGCTCGGCTCGGCCGGGCCGCGCTGGATCAACGCCGCACTGGCAGCCTGCAGAATGCGTTCGCGGGTTTGCGCTTTTTTATCGCTCATCAAAGCCTCCGTTTCTCATGGGTTGAATATTATTACCATAATAATATTTGGCAAGCCACCAGCATGACCGCTCGTCTGAGCGCCCCCTCTGCAAATAATGGAATAAAACCGTCGCTTCAGCCGTTGTCGATGCAACACACCCTACAGCGGAGAGAACGTCATGGCCTGGACGCAGCAAAACGAGAACTGCGCATGGGTGGCGGGCGAGGCACCCTATGTTTTCGACAATGAATACACGGCCAACTTCATCAGCGGTTTTCGCACGGTGCTGATCGCGAAGATCGAAGCCGAAGGCGTGGGCAACCAACCGTTCGGCAAATTCTTCAACGACCGGGACGGGCACGCTGAAGCCAACTTCCTGGAGGCGCTGCGGGCCAATGAATGGGTATTCGATGCGGGCTATCAGGAAATCGTGGTGAGCATCAACAACTCGCCGTGTCGCCAGTGCTGCGTGCTGTTCAAGCAATACATGGAAGAGATTCAGCTGCGCTTTCCGAATACCACGCTGGTCATCGAGACCGCCAACATCTATCACCCGAACGACCCGCAAGACCAGGCCTGCCTGCGCGCCTTGTCACGCTTGCCCGGCATTCGCGTGGAGATGTGGAACGTCGCACTGATCAACGCCCAGAACCAGGGCCCGGAAGTCAGCCCTGCGCAGGAACTGGCGCGCATCAACAAATCCTTGCGCACCGCCCATGTGGTTCGACGAATGCCGTAACCAGGTGAGGTAAAAACCCAAACGCCAGACAAACAAAAGGGCCATTCAATAATTGAATGACCCTTAAAAATCCCGCAGAGCGGGTAATCGTGGCGTCCCCTAGGGGACTCGAACCCCTGTTACCGCCGTGAAAGGGCGGTGTCCTAGGCCACTAGACGAAGGGGACACAAACCTTCTATACAACTGATCAGTGCTGAGAACTGATCGATTCAAAGCCGGTGTGGCCAGACCTTGAACCTGTAAATTGGTGGAGCTAAACGGGATCGAACCGTTGACCTCTTGCATGCCATGCAAGCGCTCTCCCAGCTGAGCTATAGCCCCAGATTTTTCGTCTCGCGACGCAGCAGGCCTTTCGAACTGCTTGTTGAAACTGGCGTCCCCTAGGGGACTCGAACCCCTGTTACCGCCGTGAAAGGGCGGTGTCCTAGGCCACTAGACGAAGGGGACAAAACCTTCTGTACAACTGATCAGCGCTGAGAACTGATCGATTCAAGGACGGTGTGGCCAGACCTTGAACCTGTAAATTGGTGGAGCTAAACGGGATCGAACCGTTGACCTCTTGCATGCCATGCAAGCGCTCTCCCAGCTGAGCTATAGCCCCTCATCGGTGAGGACGGGGCGAATCTTAATGGCGCTTTGGAAACGTGTCAAATTTATTTTCAACAATTTTCAAAATTTTTTGCCGGGATAACAATCACTTACCGGCGAAACCCCGGAAAACCGGGGTTTCGTCGTTGTAGCAGGCTGATTAAGCGATAGCGCCCAACAGCTTTTCCCACTCTTTGTTTTCTTTCTTCGACACACCACCAAGCAAATCAAGGGCTTGGCGCAGACGGAAACGCGTGAGGTCCGGACCGAGGATTTCCATCGCATCGAGCACCGACACCGAACTCGCCTGCCCGGTGATCGCGGCAAACATCAGCGGCATGGCATCACGCAACTTCAGCTCCAGGGACTCCACCACCGCCTGGATCGTCGCGGTGATCGCGTCCTTCTCCCACTGGCGCAGGCTTTCGAGCTTCCACAGGATCAACTGCATCAACTGGCGCACCTGGTCGCCCGAGAGCTTCTTGGACTCGAACAGCTTGGCATCCGGGTTCACGCCCCCGGCAAAGAAGAAACTCGCCAACGGCGCGACCTGGCTGAAGGTCTCCACCCTGCCCTGCACCAGCGGCGCGATCTTCATCATGTACTCAGGGTTCAGCGCCCACTGCTGCACACGGCTGGCGAACTCTTCCACCGGCAGGTCACGCAGCCATTGGCCGTTGAGCCACGACAGCTTCTCGATATCGAAAATCGGCCCGCCCAGGGACACACGGGACAGGTCAAAGTTGTCGACCATTTCCTGCAGCGAGAACTTCTCGCGCTCGTCCGGCATCGACCAGCCCATGCGGCCCAGGTAGTTGAGCATCGCCTCAGGCATGAAGCCCATGCGCTCGTAGAAGGTCACCGAAGTCGGGTTCTTGCGCTTGGACAGCTTGCTCTTGTCCGGGTTACGCAGCAGCGGCATGTAGCACAGTTGCGGCTGTTCCCAACCGAAATATTCGTAGAGCAGGATCAGCTTCGGCGCCGACGGCAGCCATTCTTCGCCACGCAGCACGTGGGTGATGCCCATCAGGTGGTCGTCGACCACGTTGGCCAGGAAGTACGTCGGCAGGCCGTCGGTCTTCATCAGCACCTGCATGTCCATGCGGTCCCACGGGATCTCGACGTCGCCACGCAGCATGTCCGGCACCACGCACACGCCTTCGCTCGGCACCTTCATGCGGATCACATGGGGTTCACCGGCCGCCAGGCGGCGCGCCACTTCTTCTTTGGACAGCAGCAACGCACGGCCGTCGTAGCGCGGGGTCTCGCCACGGGCCTGTTGCTCGGCGCGCATCTGGTCCAGCTCTTCAGCCGTGCAGAAGCACGGGAACGCATGGCCCATGTCGACCAGCTGCTGGGTGTACTGCTTGTAGATGTCGCTGCGCTCGCTCTGGCGATACGGGCCGTGCGGGCCGCCGACGTCCGGGCCTTCGGCCCAGGTAATGCCCAACCAGCGCAGGGCATCGAAGATCTGCTGTTCCGACTCGCGGGTGGAACGCAGTTGATCGGTGTCTTCGATCCGCAGGATGAATTCACCGCCGTGCTGCTTGGCAAAGCAGTAGTTGAACAAGGCGATGTAAGCAGTGCCGACGTGGGGATCCCCAGTAGGCGATGGCGCGATGCGCGTGCGGACGGTGGTCATGGCAGGTCTCGAATGGGCGATAAATCTGAAAATTGAAACAAGGGGCGAATGGTAACACCAGCTTGGGTGATTCTGGCAGACCGAGGTGCCTGCATTCGCGAGCAAGCCCGCTCCCACATTCAACCGATTTCCAACATGAGAATGCGGTCAAGTGTGGGAGCGGGCTTGCTCGCGAAGGCGTCAGCCTCGTCACCGCAAATCACACTGCCAACAAACGCTCGCGCAACTTGCCAATCTCATCCCGCGTCTGCGCCGCCGCCTCGAACTCCAGGTCCCGCGCCAGCTGGTACATCTTCTCTTCCAGTTGGCGAATACGCTTGGTGATCTCACTCGGCGAACGCAATTCGTTCTCGTACTTGGCGCTTTCCTCGGCCGCCTTGGCCATGCCCTTGCGCTTCTTGCTGCGCGAGCCCGGCACGGTGGCGCCTTCCATGATGTCGGCGACGTCCTTGAACACGCCCTTGGGCGTGATGCCGTTGGCCAGGTTGAACGCGATCTGCTTGTCGCGCCGACGCTCGGTCTCGCCGATCGCCCGCTCCATGGAGCCGGTGATACGGTCCGCATACAGGATCGCGCGACCATTGAGGTTACGCGCCGCACGGCCGATGGTCTGGATCAACGAACGCTCAGAACGCAGGAAGCCCTCCTTGTCCGCATCGAGGATCGCCACCAGCGACACCTCCGGCATGTCCAGGCCCTCTCGCAGCAGGTTGATGCCCACCAGCACGTCAAAGGTGCCCAGGCGCAGGTCGCGGATGATCTCCACGCGCTCCACGGTGTCGATGTCCGAGTGCAGGTAACGCACGCGCACGCCGTGGTCGGCCAGGTAATCGGTCAGGTCTTCGGACATGCGCTTGGTCAGCGTGGTGACCAGCACCCGCTCTTCCAGGGCCACGCGCTTGGTGATTTCCGAGAGCAAGTCGTCCACCTGGGTCAATGCCGGGCGGATTTCGATTTCCGGGTCCACCAGGCCGGTCGGGCGCACCAACTGTTCGATCACACGGCCCGCATGCTCGGCCTCATAGTTGCCCGGCGTCGCCGACACAAAGATGGTCTGCGGGCTGATGCTTTCCCATTCGTCAAAGCGCATCGGCCGGTTATCCAGGGCCGACGGCAGGCGGAACCCGTATTCCACCAGGGTTTCCTTACGCGAACGGTCGCCCTTATACATGGCGCCCACTTGCGGCACGCTGACGTGGGACTCGTCGATCACCAGCAGTGCGTCAGGCGGCAGGTAGTCATACAGCGTCGGCGGCGGCGCGCCGGATTCACGACCCGACAGGTAGCGCGAGTAGTTTTCGATGCCGTTGCAGTAGCCCAGCTCCAGGATCATCTCCAGGTCAAAGCGCGTGCGCTGCTCCAGGCGCTGGGCTTCCACCAGCTTGTTGTTGGAGCGCAGGTACTCCAGGCGCTCGGCCAGTTCCACCTTGATGCCCTCGACGGCCCCCATCAGGGTTTCGCGTGGCGTCACGTAGTGGCTTTTCGGATAGAAGGTAAAACGCGGCAACTTGCGGATGACCTCGCCGGTCAGCGGGTCGAAGGCCGACAGGCTCTCCACTTCATCATCGAACAGCTCGATGCGGATCGCTTCCAGGTCGGATTCGGCCGGGTAGATGTCGATCACATCGCCGCGCACGCGGAAGGTGGCGCGGGCAAAGTCCATGTCGTTGCGGGTGTACTGCAGGCTCGCCAGGCGGCGCAGCAGTTCGCGCTGGTCCAGCTTGTCGCCACGGTCGACGTGCAGCACCATCTTCAAATAGGTTTCCGGGCTGCCCAGGCCGTAGATGCACGACACCGTGGTGACGATGATCGCGTCCTTGCGCTCCAGCAACGCCTTGGTCGCCGACAGCCGCATCTGCTCGATGTGGTCGTTGATCGAGGCGTCCTTCTCAATGAAGGTGTCGGAGGACGGCACGTAGGCTTCGGGCTGGTAGTAGTCGTAGTAGGAAACAAAGTACTCCACCGCGTTGTTCGGGAAGAAGGACTTGAACTCCCCGTACAACTGCGCGGCCAGGGTCTTGTTCGGCGCCAGCACCAGGGTGGGCCGGTTGATCTGCGCGATCACGTTGGCGATGCTGAAGGTCTTGCCCGAACCGGTCACCCCGAGCAGCGTCTGGTGCGCCAGGCCGGCTTCAATGCCTTCGACCATCTGGCGAATGGCTTCCGGTTGATCGCCGGCGGGTTCGAAGCGGGTGACGAGCTGGAAATCCGACATAACGTACCTCGTGAAGTCACCCCAGACTCAAAACCGCCAGGGACGAAATAGCTCAGCA
This sequence comes from Pseudomonas sp. TE24901, assembly GCF_054058375.1. Lineage (NCBI taxonomy): Bacteria > Pseudomonadati > Pseudomonadota > Gammaproteobacteria > Pseudomonadales > Pseudomonadaceae > Pseudomonas > Pseudomonas sp. TE24901. The sequence goes on along the minus strand of NZ_JBSSAF010000006.1, from coordinate 247,832 downwards.
ACCCGCGAATAGTCATCGCAGGTTGCAGGAAAAAACCATGATAGCTGTAGAAGTGGTGCCGAATGTGACGGGTTTCAAGGCAATCGTCCTACCTGCCGCTCAGGATCAATGTTGCAATAAGACTAACGGTCAGCAAATAAACCGAAAAACTTGGCCTAAAAGCCGTTTCGGTTGTCGCCTCAGGCGGTGATGGCCTCTATACTAGCTCCCCGTTTGTGCACCGCTCTAGTGCATTCGGCTGGAGCGCGACACGTCCCTCCCTTCCCCCATAGAGCTGCCGCAAAAATGAGCCTGTTCTCCGCTGTCGAAATGGCACCACGCGATCCTATCCTGGGCCTCAACGAAGCATTCAACGCCGACACACGAACCACCAAGGTCAACCTTGGCGTGGGCGTTTACTGCAACGAAGAGGGGAAGATTCCACTCTTGCGTGCCGTTGCCGAAGCGGAAGCCATTCGCGTGGCGCAACACGCCGCGCGTGGCTACTTGCCCATCGACGGCATCGCGGCCTACGACAAGGCCGTGCAAACCCTGCTGTTCGGCGCTGAGTCGCCCCTGCTGGCCGCTGGCCGCGTCACCACCGTGCAAGCGGTCGGCGGCACCGGCGCACTGAAGATCGGCGCAGACTTCCTCAAGCAACTGCTGCCAGACGCCGTCGTGGCCATCAGCGACCCAAGCTGGGAAAACCACCGCGCCCTGTTCGAAACCGCCGGCTTCCCGGTGCAGAACTACCGTTACTACGACGCCGCCACCCACGACGTGAACCGTGCCGGCCTGCTCGAAGACCTCAACGCCCTGCCGCCGCAGTCCATCGTGGTGCTGCACGCCTGCTGCCACAACCCGACCGGCGTCGATTTGAGCCCGGCCGACTGGCAGAACGTGCTGGACGTGGTCAAGGCCAAGAAACTGGTACCGTTCCTCGACATGGCCTACCAGGGCTTCGGCGACGGCATCCACGAAGACGCCGCAGCGGTGCGCTTGTTCGCTGAGTCGGGCCTGACCTTCTTTGTGTCCAGCTCGTTCTCCAAGTCGTTCTCCCTGTACGGCGAGCGCGTGGGCGCACTGTCCATCGTCGGCGAGTCCAAGGAAGAAAGCGCGCGCATCCTGTCCCAGGTCAAGCGCGTGATCCGCACCAACTACTCCAACCCGCCGACTCACGGCGCGGCGATCGTGGCAGCGGTGCTGAACAACCCTGAGCTGCGCGCCCAGTGGGAAGCCGAGCTGGGCGAAATGCGCCTGCGCATCCGCGGCATGCGCGAGCAGATGGTGGCCGACCTGGCCAAGGCTGCTCCGGGCCACGACTTCAGCTTCGTCGGTCGCCAGCGCGGGATGTTCTCCTACTCCGGCCTGACCGTTGAGCAAGTCACCCGCCTGCGCAGCGAGTTTGGCATCTACGCCCTCGACACTGGCCGTATCTGTGTGGCGGCGTTGAACCAGTCGAACATTGATGCGGTCACAAAGGCAATTGTTCAGGTGCTTTAAGCCGGTAACCGTTGCACAGAAGGGGAAGCCAATGGCTTCCCCTTTTTCGTCGCCAGCCCCTAGACTGAACCTTGCCCGCCCCTTTGCTGTGAGAGCCTTATGAGAAACGACGACCTGGACCTGCGCGCCGACCGCGACGAACTGCATGACTACGCCCCGCGCGCGCCACAGGCCAAGCGGCAGAAGAGTCTGGTGTTGCAGGTGGCGCTGGGTGTTTTCCTCGGCGGCCTGGCGTTGTGGCTGGTGCAGCTGGGCGCCGCAGCGATCATGGCGAAACTGGCCATGGGCACCCTGCAATTCGGCGGCTGATGAAGATCAAAATGTGGGAGCTGGCTTACCTGCGATGCAGACGACTCGATCTTCCTGCATGACCGAGTAGATGCCATCGCAGGCAAGCCAGCTCCCACAGTTGATCTATGCTGGCTCTAGAACGCGCTCTTCCAGCAGTTTTACGAAGCTGTTCAGGCTCTGCGACACCGTCCCCCGCCGCCAGATCAACCACGTGTGCAGAATCCGGAAGCTATCGCTCAGCGGCCACACACTCACCGCCGTAAACCCCGGCATGCTTTCCAGCATGCTGCGTGGCATCAGCGCCAGGCCCGCACCGGCGCTGACGCAGGCGAGCATGCCGTGATAAGACTCCATCTCGAAAATCCTGCCCGGCACCGCGCCATCCTGTGAGAACCAGCGCTCGAAGTGATGGCGGTACGAACAGTTCGAGCGGAACGTATAGATGCTCTCCCCCGCCACATCCTGCCCCCGGGTAATCGGCGCATGGTGCAGCGGTGCGATCACCACCATTTCCTCCTCGAACACCGCCACGCCTTCCAGGGTCGCGTGCAACACCGGCCCATCCACAAACGCCGCCGCCAGTCGCCCCGACAACACCCCTTCAATCATCGTGCCTGAGGGCCCGGTGCTCAGGTCCAGTTCGACCTTGGTGTGCTTTTGGTTATACGCCGCCAATAACGCCGGAATGCGCACCGCCGCCGTGCTCTCCAGCGAACCCAGGGCAAACGCGCCCTGGGGCTCCTCCCCCGCCACCGTGGCGCGGGCCTCTTGCACCAGGTCGAGAATGCGCCGCGCATAGCCGAGGAAGTTCCAGCCGGCCGGCGACAGGCGCAGGCGGCTCTTCTCGCGGATGAACAATTCAACGCCCAGGTCCTGCTCCAGTTGCTTGATGCGCGTGGTCAGGTTCGACGGCACACGATGAATCAACTGCGCGGCGGCGCTGATGCTGCCTTGCTCGGCAACGGCCTTGAAGATTTCCAGCTGCACCAGATCCACATCATTCTCCAATCGTGAATGTATTGCTTAATATTATTCAGTTTCCAGAAAAGAGATAGCCCCGTAGCCTGAACCCAATCCATTCATTCAGCAGGACGGTGCCATGAACGCAACCACCCACGCTCTCTCGATCAACCCGGCCACCGGCGAAACCGTCGGCAGCTACCCCTACGAAAGCGCCGCGCAACTGGACGCCGCCCTGAACCGCGCCACCGCCGCCTTCCGCACCTGGCGCCGCCAGCCGGTCGGCCAGCGCGCCGAACTGCTGCTGGCCCTGGCCGCCGCCCTGCGTGAACAAGCCGAAGACATGGCGCAGATGATCACCCTGGAAATGGGCAAGCCCATCGCCCAGGCCCGTGCCGAAATCGAAAAATGCGCCCTGCTCAGCGAATGGTACGCCGCTCACGGCCCGGCCATGCTGGCGCCGGAACCGACCCTGGTGGACAACGGCAGCGCCCAGATCGAATACCGCCCGCTGGGCCCGATCCTCGCCGTGATGCCGTGGAACTTCCCGGTGTGGCAAGTGCTGCGCGGCGCCGTGCCGACCATGCTCGCCGGCAACACCTACGTGCTCAAGCACGCCCCAAACGTGATGGGCAGCGCCTACCTGATTCAGCAGGCCTTCCACAAAGCCGGTTTTGCCGAAGGCCTGTTTGAAGTGATCAACGTGGGCAACGAGGGCGTGTCCAGCGCCATCGCCGACCCGCGCATTGCCGCCGTGACCCTCACCGGCAGCGTGCGCGCCGGTATCGCCATCGGCTCCCAGGCCGGGGCTGCGCTGAAAAAATGCGTGCTGGAACTGGGCGGCTCCGACCCGTTCATCGTGCTCAACGACGCCGACCTCGACGCCGCCGTGCAAGCCGCCCTGATCGGCCGCTTCCAGAACAGCGGCCAAGTCTGCGCCGCCGCCAAGCGCCTGATCATCGAAGCCGGCGTGGCCGAAGCCTTCACCGCCAAATTCGTCGAAGCCAGCCGTGCCCTGGTGATGGGCGACCCGACCCTGGCCACCACTTATGTGGGCCCGATGGCACGCTTCGACCTGCGCGACGAGCTGCACGGCCAGGTCCAGGCCACCCTCGAAGAAGGCGCCACCCTGCTGCTGGGCGGCAATAAAGTCGCGGGTGCCGGTAACTACTACGAGCCGACCGTGCTGGCCGGCGTCACCGACCAGATGACCTCGTTCAAACAGGAACTGTTCGGCCCGGTGGCCTCGATCATCACCGCCCGCGACGCCGACCACGCCGTGGCCCTGGCCAACGACAGCGAATTCGGGCTCACCGCCAGCATCTTCACCACCGATGCGACCAAGGCCCGCGACATCGCCAACCAGTTGGAAACCGGCGGGATCTTCGTCAACGCCTTCAGCGTGTCCGACCCTCGGGTGGCGTTTGGCGGCGTGAAAAAGAGCGGCTTTGGCCGTGAACTGTCGCACTTCGGCGTACGCGAATTCTGCAACGCCCAAACCGTGTGGCTGAACCGCAAATAACCCACCGCCCTGTAGTGGGCGGGCTTGCCCCGCTCACTACAGTTGGGTCACAAATACCCTCCGCCGACGCCATCGCTGGCAAGCCGGCTCCTACGGGGGATCGGGTTTTCTCTCCCCCTTGGCAGTACGATCGACTACCATACCGCGCCGGTTCCCAAACGGGACTAATAGGGAATCCGAAGCGCGGCCCCTCGCGTCAATCGGAACTGCCCCCGCAACTGTAGGTGCTGAGCCTGCTCCACACTGCCACTGAGCCCTGCTCGGGAAGGCCGGAGCCTGGCGACGACGCACGAGTCAGGAGACCTGCCGGCCAAGCGTTATCACGACCGGCGGGGTGTCCGGGAAGGACATCCTTGCCCTGCCCTTCGGCAGCGTCCATGGCTGTATTTCCACGACCGTACCTCCCCCTGCTCACTGTACGGTTCAAACGGAGATTGCCCCATGCTGCCACGCGTTACCGCCCTGCTCACCGGCCTCGGCTTCTGCACCCTGGCCCAGGCTGCGCCCACCCATTACCCGCTGACGCTGGAAAACTGCGGCAGCACCCAGACCTTCCAGCAAGCCCCCGCCCGCAGCGTAACCATCGGCCAGGCCGCCACCGAAATGCTCTACGCACTGGGCGTGGGCGACAAAGTGGTGGGCACCTCGCTGTGGTTCAACAATGTGTTGCCGCAATTCAAGGCCCAGAACGACACCATCGAGCGCCTGGCGAACAACGAGCCGAGCTTTGAGTCGGTGATCGCCAAGCGCCCGCAACTGGTGGCCGCCGAGCTGGAATGGGTGGTCGGCCCCCAAGGCGTGGTCGGCACCCGCGAGCAATTCCAGGAACTGAAGATCCCCACCTACCTGCTGCCCTCCGACTGCGAAGGCAAGGACAACCTGGTGGGCGCCGACGGCACGCGGCTGGAGCCATTCCGCATCGAGACCATTTACAAAAGCATCAGCCAGCTGGCGCAGATCTTCGACGTGCAGGACCGTGGCCAACAGCTGAACGACGACCTCAAGGCGCGCCTGGCCAAGTCGGTCGCCACCGCCCAAGGCAAAGGCCTCAAGCAGGCCAGTGCGCTGGTGTGGTTCTCCAGCGCCGAGATGGCCGCCGATCCTTACGTGGCCGGCCACAAGGGCGTTCCGGAATTCATGCTGCAGACCCTTGGCCTGACCAACGTGGTGCAGTCCGATGAAGAGTGGCCCGCCGTCGGCTGGGAAACCATCGCCAAGGCCAACCCCACGTTCCTGGTGATCGCACGCATGGACCGCCGCCGCTACCCGGCCGACGACCATGAAAAGAAACTGGCTTTCCTGCGCAGCGACCCGGTGACCCGCAACATGGACGCGGTGAAAAACAACCGCATCATCATCCTCGACGCCCTGGCGCTGCAGGCCAGCCTCCGTACGTTCGACGGCCTTGAACAACTGGCCACGGCCATCGACGGCTACGACCCACTCAAATGACCCGTACCCTGCTCGCCCTGGCCCTGCTCCTGGCCGCCGTGCTCGCCGGCGTGGCCATCGGCGAAACCGCCATCTCGCCGCAGGTGGTGCTGCAAGTGCTCGCCAATAAACTGTGGACGGCGGGCTACGTGCTCGACCCCATCGACGAAGGCGTGGTGTGGAACTACCGCCTCACCCGCGCCCTGGTGGCCGCCGCGTGCGGTGCGGGCCTGGCAACCTGCGGGGTGATCTTGCAGTCGCTGCTGCGCAACCCGTTGGCCGACCCGTACCTGCTCGGCATCAGCGCCGGCGCCTCCACCGGCGCAGTGCTGGTGGCGTTGATCGGCGTCGGTGGCGGGCTGGTGTCGTTGTCGGCCGGGGCGTTCGTGGGGGCGATGGCGGCGTTTGCCCTGGTGATTCTGCTGGCACGCGCCAGCGGTTCGGCCAGCGGTACCGGCCAGATCATCCTCGCAGGCATTGCCGGCTCGCAGTTGTTCAACGCCCTCACGGCATTCCTGATCACCAAGTCGGCCAGCTCCGAACAGGCGCGCGGCATCCTGTTCTGGCTGCTGGGCAACCTCAGCGGCGTGCGTTGGCCGTCGGTGTGGCTGGCGGTGCCGGTGGCGGTAGTGGGCTTGGCGGTGTGCCTGTGGCACCGCCGTGCGCTGGATGCGTTTACCTTCGGCACTGACTCGGCGGCGTCCCTGGGCATCCCGGTGCGCCGCGTGCAGTTTGTGCTGGTGGGGTGTGCCGCGCTGGTGACGGCCGTGATGGTGTCGATTGTCGGCTCCATCGGCTTTGTCGGGCTGGTGATCCCCCACGCCGTGCGCCTGCTGCTGGGCACCGGGCACTCGCGCCTATTGCCGGCGAGTGCCTTGGGTGGTGCGCTGTTCCTGATTGCGGCGGACGTGCTGTCGCGCACCCTGATCAAGGGCCAGGTGATTCCGGTGGGCGTGGTCACCGCATTGGTTGGCGCGCCAGTGTTTGCGCTGATTCTGATCGGCCGGAGGCACCCGCGATGAGTGTGCTCAGTTGCAGCGGCCTGGGCTTCAAGGTGCGCGACGCGGAGTTGCTGCGTGATGTTCACCTCGACGTCGAAAAAGGCGAAACCCTCGGCATCGTCGGCCCTAACGGCTCCGGCAAATCCACCCTGCTCAAGTTGCTCGCCGGGTTGCGCACGCCAGCGAGCGGCGACGTGCGGCTGGGCGGCCAACGCCTGGGCAGTTTGTCCCGGCGCACCATCGCGCAACAACTGGCGGTGGTGGAACAACAGGCCGACACCGACGACGCCATCCGCGTCTTCGACGCCGTGGCCCTGGGCCGCACGCCCTGGCTGTCGGCGCTGAGCCCGTGGTCGGCGGAAGACGACGCCATCGTGCACCAGGCTCTGCACGACGTCGACGCCACTCACCTGAGCCAGCGCGCCTGGCGCAGCCTCTCCGGCGGCGAACGCCAACGCGTGCACATCGCCCGCGCCCTGGCGCAACGGCCGCAGATTCTGTTGCTGGATGAGCCGACCAACCACCTGGACATCCAGCATCAGCTTGGCATCTTGAAGGGCGTGCAAGCGCTGCCCGTCACCACGCTGATCGCCCTGCACGACCTCAACCAGGCGCTGACCTGCGATCGCTTGGCCGTGCTCGACCACGGCCGTTTGGTCGCCCTCGGCAAACCGCTGGACGTGCTCACGCCACAACGGTTGCAGGACACGTTCGGCGTGCAGGCGCACTACCTCACCGACCCGTTCGACGGCGCGCAAATCCTGCGACTACGCCCCCATTAAACAGCCTACCGCCATCTTGTAGTGAGCGGGCTTGCCCCGCGCCGCGGTGTGTCAGGTATATATAAAGGACCTGACACACCGCCGTGCGGGGCAAGCCCGCTCACTACAAAGCTGTTTATATCTCCCTCAGAAATCGTTCTGCTAGCATCGCCAACCTCTGCGCTCAACCCGCGTTCGCCGAGCACACCTTCGAATACGCCGACGTTAGCGTCATCAACGTAAACCAAGAGGGCTAAAATGACTGAACTCCCCATGGCCGACGCACGCCAAACTGATAAAAATCGCAAGATCATTCAGGCCGCTATCAAGACAAGAAACCTGGCAAGCGCCGCGAACAACACCAAGTGGAACGAACTGATCACACACATGCGCCAGCGCACGGAATGGCGTCCGTCCTATCGTTCAAAATCCATCACCGGCTATATCTCTGAATGGGATGTGGAATGGTTCTGCCACCTGCCGTTCCCCTTTGCGTATGTCCAATGGTTCGACATTGGTTTGTGGCAAGAAGCCCCCTCGTTGGGCGTGTTATTGCCACGCACGTACATTGACCACACCCAGGAAATCTCTCAGGTCGTCTCGCAAATAGGCTTCGAATTTGAAGTGCAGGCCGACGTGCTGAGGATCTGGGGCTACCTGCCAAAATGCTACGAAGACTTTCCGCCCGCACCCGAACTGTAGGAGCCCGGCTTGCCGGCGATAGCGGTAGCCGCGACGATGTGGTCGTCATGGCGCACCACCAGAAATCGCCCGTCGCCCTGAATATAGGTCGCCTCAAATCGTGCCAGGTCATCCGGCACGCCACTCGCGCTGAGCTTTGGAAACAGCTCGGCACGGGCGTTGAGCACAAAGCTCAGCACCTCGGGAATACATTCCAGCGTGACGGGCTGGATGATCATCCCGCCGTCCCCTCCAACCGGGCACTGATCCACCTGCGGCTATAAGCAAGCACGCTACCCGCCATCGCGACCGGAAAATGGATAAACCCGTGCGCCGCCTCCGGCAACAAATGTGCCTGCGCCCCCGGCCAGCGCTCGGCGATCAACAGCGTGTCGTCCTTCAGCGGGTCCAACGCCCCGACAAACATCAACGCAGGGGGCAGGCCGCTCAAGTCCCCGTACAGCGGTGACAACGGCGGCTGCCGGCGCGCCTCATCACTCAACCCCGGCGTCAGCAGCGCCAGGGCCGTGACCATGCCCGGTCCGTCCAGCAGCAAGGTGTCCGGCCCCGCCGCGCGCACGCTGGGGGTGCCGGTCAGGTCGTACACGCCGTAATACAACACCGCCCCGCTCACCCGTTGCAGCAGCGCCGGCCATTGTTTCAGCGCCAGCAACGTCGCCGCAGCCAAATGCCCACCGGCCGACTCGCCGACGACAATCGCCGGCAAGCCGGCAAACTCATCGGTCGTCAGCAACCACCGTGCGGCCGTGAGGCAATCCTCCATCAAGCCTTCCACCGGCGTGTCGACCGCCAGCCGGTAATCCACCGACACCACCGCCACGTCGCACGCGTTGACCATGCCCAGGTTCAAATCGTCATCCATCTGCGCATTGCCAATCACCCAGCCGCCACCGTGGATATCCAGCACCACGCCCTTGGGCTGGCCGCTCGGTAGCAAGATGCGCACCGGCACCTGCTGGCTGCCCACGCCTATCAGCCGGGTTTGCGCAGGGTGTTGTTTCCTGACTTTTTGACTGACGCGCAACAACGCCTGGATCACACGCGGCGTCACACGGTTGCGGATTTTAAAGCGCGGCATCCAGGCCAGCTTCTTGTTGAACGCGCGCATCTGCGCCAGCTCGGGCTCGCTGGCCGACCAAGGGGTATGAGCCATCAGCGGTTACTGCGCAGGATCGAGAAATTCAACGCCACCGCCACACTCAACCACGCCAGGTACGGGAACAGGATCAAGCCGGTGATCAAGTCCAGCCGCAACGCCATCACCACCAACGCCGCCACCACCAGCCACAGCAGCACAATCACCACCATGCCCGCGACGATGTGATGGGCGCCGAAAAACACCGGCGTCCACAGTGTGTTCAACGCAATCTGCGCCGCCCATAAGCCCAAGGCCAGTTGGCTGCCGGGGATCATCGTGAGGCGGTAACCGGCCCACGCCAGCAGCAGATAGATGACTGTCCAGGCCACGGGGAAAAGCCAATTGGGCGGGGTAAAGCTGGGTTTGACGAGGGATTCATACCATTGGCCCGGTTTGAAGATCAGGCCAGTACTGGCGGCGGCGCCGCAGGCGATAAGGAAAATCAGGAAGATCATGGCCTGTCCTTAGCTGGGATCAGCTGTAGAGGGTGTGTTTCAGAATAGGACGCCTGAAGAATGGGTAAAAGTTCACCGCAGGTTTCAGGAATGTTCCGGCGTCACGATCTTCAACCAGGGCCAACGCGCCTGATAACTGAGGGCTTTACGCTCAAACAACTCGCGCTCCGGATGCAACGGGTTGATGCGCAGCACGCCCTGCGCCACATCCTCCAAGCCATACGGCGCATACAACTCGCCCGTTTCAATCTCCAGGCCGATGCAGGTGCCCGCCACCAGGTAACGGTCCACGCCCTGCTTGGCCGTGTGCAATTGCGGGTAAGGCCGGCCAAAGCGCTGGCCATACCAAAGATGAACCCGCGCCTGGTTCTTGACCTCGACGTTGACGCCCAGGTCCTGGAATAAGCGCTCGGCGGCGCGGATGACGTTGTCTTCCGCCTCGTAGGACAGGTCGGTGTCGAAGTAAAAAACGTCGTAGTCCTTCACCCCATGATCGGCCGGCAAATTCGACTGATGATTCCACACCGCCTGGAACAGGCAGCCCGCCGTGAGCATGCACTGCTCGACACCAAGGGCTGGCAGGCGTGCGGTGATTTCGGCGTTGATGGGGTTGGCCATGGCCAGTGCGAGCAGGGTGTCGACGGTCAATGTCATGTTCAGTCCTTTGAAAGCAGATGCGCTGGAGCATGCAACCTTACACTTTCCCATGATGAGTTTCGTGACAGCTCCACTCCCTCGTGGCGAGGGAGCTTGCTCCCGCTGGGCTGCGCAGCGGCCCCAAAACCTGACGCCGCGTAATGCAGGGGTAAAATTCGATAGCCCAGGGGCCGCTTCGCGACCCAGCGGGAGCAAGCTCCCTCGCCACAGGGGGCGGTGAAGTCAGCTTTTTAGTTCGGTGGCGCGGTGGCTCGCGGCGTCGTCGTAGGCCACATACAACGCTTCGGCGACTTGGCTTTTGATGGCCTTGGTGGACTCCAGCCCCAGCACAAACCCTTCCGCCTTGCCGCCTGCGCGGTTGAGGGCTTCGTGGGTGTCGGCGCCGGTGATGGCGTCGAGAAGCTTGGTGGCGTGGGGGCCTACGCCTTTGGGGAGGCTGATCTGGTCGATGGACATGGCGATACCTTCAAAGAGAGCAATCGGTAGCGCGTGTAACCACTGCCGGGGTGGCATGGTAGTCCTGTTTGCGCACAAAGGGGGGCCAGTTCAGCCGGCAATCGCCTGCGCCGCCAACGCCAGCCGCTGAATCGCGGTGCGGATTTCCGCCTGATCGAGCGAAGCAAACCCCAGCCGCAGGGCATTCTCCCGCTGGCCAAACGGCGAAAACAGCCGACCGCTGCGCACCACCAAATCCAGCGCCAGCGCCTTTTCACACAGCCGGTCGACATCGATTGCATCGGCAAACTTCACCCACAGCGCCAGCCCGCCTTCCGGCTCCTGCACGCTGATCTGCTCGCCAAACGCTTCCCGCAGGCCCGTCAACAACACCTCACGGCGCTGACGGTACTCTTTGGAAACCCGGCGCAGGTGCTTCTTCAACTCGCCATCGTTGATCAAGTCCCCCAGCATCCGCTGCATCACCGCATCCCCCTGCCCCAGGCTCACCGCCGCCGTGCGCTCCAGCACCTGGATCACATTCGACGGCGCCACGATATAGCTGCAGCGGAACGTGCTGCCGAGGGACTTGGACAGCGAACCAATGTAGATCACATGCCGCTGCGCGCTGTCGCTGGCCAGCGGCAGATAAGGCCGCCCGGCAAAGTGATACTCGTGGTCGTAGTCTTCCTCGACGATGCAGAAGTCATGCTGCCGCGCCAGTTCCAGCAAGTGCTGGCGGCGCCCGGCGCGCAGGCTGACGGTGGTGGGGAATTGGTGATGGGGCGTGAGGTACATCATCCGCACGTCGTGCTGGCGGCACAGCGCATCGAGCTGATCAACCCGGCAGCCCTCGTCGTCCAACTCCACGGTGACCAGCCGCGCACCCAACTGGCGGAAAATCTCCCAGGCCGGTGGGTAACTCAGGCGCTCCACCAGCACCACATCACCGGGCTTGAGCAACACGCTGGCCGTGAGGTACAGCGACATCTGCACACCCTGGGTCAGGCAAATCTGCTCGGCGCCCACCGTGAGGCCACGGTTATGCCGCAGCATTTCGGCCAGCGCCCGGCGCAGGTAGGCGCTGCTGCCTTCGCTGCCATGGCGCACGGTGTTGGTGGTGAAACTGTGGCGCAGCGCATTGCGGTAATAACGGTGCAGCACCGCTTGCGGCAGCAATCGGTGGTCACTGGCGCCGTTATCGAAAAACAGCGCACCCGGCCGGTGTTGCAGCGCGACGGCCTGTTCGCCCGGGGAGAAATAATCCGCCGCTGGCGTGTCGCGCAGCGTTAGGGCAAAAGGCTGGAGCGCGCTGGGCGCCGCTACCGCGCCGGTGGCCAGTTGCGTGCTCACAAAGGTGCCGCGCCGCTGGATGCTCACCAGCCAGCCTTTGGTCACCGCCTCTTCGTAGGCGAGGATCACCGTCTTGCGGTTGACGTTGAGCAGCTGCGCCATCTCCCGCGTGCCGGGCAGCAAGGTGCCGGGGCGCAGGCGGCCTTCGGTGATCGCACTCACCAGGCCCTCGATGATCTTGCGGTACGACGCCTGAGGCTGCGCGCCATCGAGTTTGAGCAACGGGCGCCATTTGCGAAGCTGGACCATGTGAATTATCCAAAACTGGAGGTTCTTCTGGTCCTAGTCTACCGCAACAATCGAGCCTCAATTGCCCCGAGGTGTTTATGCACAACCGCCATGTCGTTGAACTGTTGCCCTCGGGCAAATCCTTCGAAGCTGCCGACCATTTGCTGCTCGACGCCATGCTCGCCAGCGGCCTCGCCGTGCCCTTTTCCTGCCGTCGCGGCGCCTGCGGTTCGTGCAAGGTCAAGGTGGTGGCCGGCGAGTACCGCGCCAAACAGCTCGCGCCCGACGCCCCCGTGCCCTCCTACCCCCTCGCGCCGGACGAAATGTTGCTGTGCCAGAGCCACGCCTGCAGCGACATGCGCCTGGAAATCCCCGGCTGGTCGCTGGACACGCCGACACTGGAAACCACCGCGCAAGTGGTCAGCAATCGCCCATTGAGCGCCGATATCATCGAACTGGTGCTGCGCACCGCCCAGCCCCTGGACGTACGCCCCGGCCAATACCTGCGGTTCCGCCTGGACGATGGCGACAGCCGCTGTTTCTCCATCGCCAACCTGCCTGCCCAGGACGAGGGCCAGCTGGTGTTCCATATCCGCCAGGTGCGCGGCGGCCGGTTCTCCGAAGGCATCCTGCCAAACCTGCACGCGGGCGCTAGCGTGAACCTCGAAGGCCCGGTGGGCGCCTGCACCTGGCAACACAAGGGGGAGCGCCCGGTGGTGCTGTTCGCCACCGGCACCGGGTATGCCGGCATCAAGCCGTTGTTGCTGAACGCCCTGGAGCGTGGGGCCGAGGTGACCCTGTACTGGGGCAACGCAGCGTCGGCGGATTTCTACGACGCGGCGTTTCTCGACCAGGCCAGCCAGGCGCACCCACGTTTTCGCTGGCATCGGGTGCTGTCCGTCGACGCCCGCGTGCAGCAGGTCGCCCTCACGCAGCCCCACGACTGGCCCGACAGCCAGATCTACGCTTGCGGCAACAGCGGCATGATCAGCCAGGTGCGCGAAACCTGCCTGGCCGCCGGCGCCCAGGCCCATCGCTTTGTCGCCGAAGCCTTCGTGCCCAGCGGCGCCTTGGCGCCCACCGCGTCACTCAACGCCCTGGACCCGGTGCTGGAAAAAGTCGGCCCGCGCTACTCGCTGGACGGCATGCTCGCCGCCCGCGAACAAACCGTACGGGCCCTGGCCGCCATCGCCGAGCAATTGAAGGTGGGCATGACCACCGCCCAAGCCCTCGACATGGCCGGCCAAACCTTGCAGGCCATGGGCGCGTCCCACACCTGGCACCCCACCTACATCCGTTTTGGCGACGACACCGTGCGCACACCCCGCCAAGGCATCGACCCGCAGCGCAAGCTACGCGCCACCGACATCGCCGTGGTCGACCTCGGCCCGGTGTGGGACGGCTACGAAGGCGACTACGGCGACACCTTCGTGTTCGGCGGACACCCGTTGCATGAAGCCTGCGTCAAGGCCCTGCACCAAGTCTTCGACGAAACCCGCGACGCCTGGCACCAAGGTCTTACCGGGCGCCAGCTGTATGACTTCGCCGAAGACAGCGCCCGCGCCAAAGGCTGGCGCCTGGAGCGTAACCTGGCCGGGCACCGCATCGCCGACTTCCCCCACGCCCTGTTCAGCCAGGACAAGCTCGCCGACGTCGAGATCGTGCCCAGCGACATGGTCTGGGTGCTGGAAATACAGCTGTGCCACCCCACCCTACCGATCGGCGCGTTCTTTGAAGATATCCTGATTGGCGAGCCCACCTACCAGCGCCCTAACGCCATGGCCCAATCCCACGCATAAACCGGCCCGATCCCGCGCGCCAATTTCCCGCCCTTCCGAGCATGCTGGCTCGCGACACCTCAGCCCTGAGGCGTCGCAGCCCATTAAGACCGACCAAAAACAACAAAGAGGTTCTTATGCCCGTGCTCCCTCGCCCGTCCTCGCGCTTTGAGCGCCGCCCGCTGCGGGTACTGATGTGCGCATCCACTCTCGCGCTGTCGCTGGCCGCCAGCGCCACCCACGCCGACACCGCCAAACCCTACCCCCACGCACAAGAGCCGATTGGCGACGTGCAAGCCATCTACGACGGCCGCCTCAGCCCGGAACTGGCGATCACCACCTTCCGCAACACCGACCGCCTGTTCCCGGTGCGCACCATCAAGGCCGGCGACCACCCGTTCCCGCTGCCGCGCAGCGCAAAACCTTTGGCCCCCGTGGCGTTCGAGTTCAAAGGCAAGCACTACAGCCTCGACGACTACGTGACCACCAACCGCGTCACCGGCCTGCTGGTGCTCAAGGACGGCAAGATCGTCGACGAGCGCTACGCCCACGGCAACACCGCCGAGACCCGCTGGATGTCGATGTCGGTGGCCAAATCCGTCACTTCGACGCTGGTCGGCGCGGCCCTGCAAGACGGCGCCATCAAAAGCCTGGACGACAAAGTCACCCACTACCTGCCCGCCCTGGCCGGCAGCGCCTACGACCAGGTCACCGTGCGGCAGATCCTGGCGATGCGCTCCGGGGTCAAGTGGAACGAAAAATACACCGACCCGTCCTCCGACGAACGCCACCTGATCCAGCTGCGCAGCGAACAAGTGCCCGGCTCCCTGCTCAAGTTCATGGCCACCCTCAGCACCGCCGCGCCACCCGGCACGCGCACCAACTACAGCACCGGCGAAACCCAAGTGCTGGGCCAACTGGTCAGCGCCGCCGTGGGTAAGCCGCTCACCCAATACCTCAGCGAAAAAATCTGGGGCCCATTCGGCATGCAGACCGACGCCAAATGGTGGCTCGACGGCGCCAACGGCAACGAAGTCGGCGGCAGCGGCATCAGCGCCACGCTTGAGGACTACGGCCGCTTCGGCCAATTCGTACTCAGCGGCGGCAAGGCCGGTGGCAAGCAAGTGTTGCCGGAAGGCTGGTTGAGCTTCGCCAGCGCGGTCACCGGCTCAGACGCCGCCTACGGCGACTTCGCCTCCATGTGGTGGCCCGGCTGGACCGACGCGTCCAAGGCCGACAAAGCCTTCACCGCCGCCGGCACCTTTGGCCAGTACGTCTACATCAACCCGACCAAAAACGTGGTGATCGTGGTGTGGCAGGCCCAGACCCAGCCGACTGGCGGTAAAGTGATCGACGACATGGTCGCGTTTGACGCCATCGCCAAGGTGTTGCCGTAACGAAAAAAGGGGGGCGGACCATTCTGACGCTGGCCTGTCCCCTTTCCGCGCATTGCCCCACAGCTGTCCCACACCTACAGTGAATGCCTCATTGATCAACACCGAGGTCATCACCCATGGCACGCATTGTCCGACTCCACGCCTACGGCGACGCCAGCGTCTTGCAACTCGACGACATCGACGTCCCCGCCCCCGCTGCCGATGAAGTGCAAATCGACGTCAAAGCCTTCGGCCTCAACCGCGCCGAAGTGATGTTCCGCAACCACGCCTACCTGCAAGAAGCCGAATTCCCCAGCCGCCTGGGCTACGAAGCGGCCGGCGTGGTCGCCGCCGTCGGCGCCAACGTCACCGACCTTAAAGTCGGCGATGCCGTCAGCGTCATCCCACCGCTCGACATCGCCCGCTGGGGCACCTACGGCGAAGTGGCCAACGTGCCCGCCCACCTCACCGTCAAACACCCGCACACCCTCAGTTTCGTCCAGGCCGCCGCCTCGTGGATGCAATACGTCACCGCCTGGGGCGCCCTGGTCGAACAAGCCAAACTCACCACCGGCGACGTCGTACTGGTGACCGCCGCCTCCAGCAGCGTCGGCCTCGCCGCCTTCCAGATCGCCCGCAGCGTCGGCGCCACCGCCATCGCCGTCACCCGCACCCGCGCCAAACAACAAGCCCTACTCGACGCCGGCGCCCACCACGTCATCGTCAGCGACGAAGAAGACCTGGTGCAACGCGTGATGCAACTCACCAACGGCCAAGGCGCCCGCGTGGTATTCGACCCCATCGGCGGGCCGGGCTTCGAAGCCCTCACCCAGAGCATGGCCCAGGGCGGGATCTTGCTGGAATACGGCGCACTGAGTGCCGAGCCGACGCCGTTTCCGTTGTTTACCGTGTTGGGCAAATGTTTGACGCTCAAGGGGTACCTGTACGCCGAAATCGTCGCTGACCCTTTGGTGTTGGCGCGGGCCAAGGCGTTTATTTTGGATGGGCTGGCATCGGGCGCGTTGGCGCCGGTGATTGCGAAGACGTTTGGGTTGGATGAGGTGCAGGACGCGCATCGGTATTTGGAGGCGAACCAGCAAGTGGGCAAGGTGGTGGTGACGGTATAGGGGAATCGTCCTAGGACATTTCCCAAAGGTGGAGAGCGGGTTGCCCGATGGCCTACGCGTAGCCCAGAATCCGCTGGCTTGTGTGCTGGGGTGGTGGAATTTATGGTTGCGCGGTCGCTGAATTTTTCGGTGATCGGGTTTAGTAGCCCACGATTTAACCTAACACGTGCATGAGCATCATCCTTCAGACGGCCTCCGTCTGTGCTTGATGGTGGCTGTGCGCAGGGCGCCCTCGGGCGCGCCGGTTTTGTTAGGTTCCACCGGTCTACTAACCTGCGTACAGCTGCCGCCCTTTTGTTTAGTAGCGATGGGGTGGTGGCATCAAGGTAAGGAACTTAACGATGGTTAATGATTCGACCACGCTTTTCATTGTCGCTCCTGACGTTAGCAACGAAGCGCTCATTATCAATAGCTACGAGACCTTTAGCTCGGTTAGCACGTTGCTGCTCGACCTATCGGAAGACCTCAGCGGTAAACACCGTGACATTGCGCTAGCGATTCATCAACTGAGCGAACTGGGTGTGCTCATGACGGCAAGACTCCTCGACCACGAAGCACCCTGCCCTCGTTGAACAACAGAAATCCCAGTCACTAGCGGGCTGCTCGCCGAATCGTCGTATGCGGCAGTTACGATTCGGCGATCTTGCTTCCCATGCCATGAAATCGTGAATTCCGGAGTAGACCTAAACTCTCCATTTCACCTATGGAGTTCAGGGTCTGCTTTCGACCAGAAGCAGTCATTGCAGGCGCTGAATCGGACGTAGTTGACGTCTGAAGTGATGAGGGTTCGAATCTCTCCTTCACCGCCAAATTACGAAAATGCAAACCCCTGATTTTCCTAGAGAAAGTCGGGGGTTTGTGGTTTTTGGCGTCCCAAAAATAGCCCCATGGGACCACCGTGGGACTGGCGCTCTATTTTGGTGCGAAATTGCGCCGTTCAGTGACTGAACTTGAGCGTCGTATTTCGCACGTCGCATTGAGGACATGAGCGGCACCGGTTTTGCAGCCGCCAAGTGGTTCCCGTCTCCGCTGAGGTGGCATAAAATTCTTAAGCCATCTTAGAGTTGAGCGGGGGTTATGTATGGACAAGATTGGGATGCGCCTCAAAGAAGAGCGTGCTCGGTTGAATTACACACAGCAGAGGTTCGCAGCCATTGGCGGCGTTCTGGCGAATGCGCATTCTAAGTATGAGCGGGGTGAGCGAAGCCCGAGCGCGCTATATTTGGCGCAGCTAGCTCAAGTCGGCGTCGACGTCTTATATGTGTTAACCGGTCAACGGTTAAGTCGCGCTGAGGACAGTGATTTTGGTGTGGCATTTAACGGATTACCCGCGCGCGAACGCAGGGTGATAGCTGAACTAGTTGAATGCATTACTAGGCGCGCTTGAGAGAAGAATCCAATGCCCAGCGCTTATGAACTCTGAATCTTTTTAGCGATAGCTTGCAGCTCGTCCCATGGCCTGTGTTTCTGACCCTGGTACCAGCAGCTCGGAGTGTGCAGGAACAGTTCGGTCTGATCGTTTTCACGTTGTTGGGAACCGCAACTCCTACAGGAAACGACCCCTCCAGAAATTTGCCATCTACTATTCCAATTTATCAAATCGTCTTGCGCGGTCATGAAAATCTCTACAAACGCGTACTTTTTGTAAAGGATACTGGAGTCTGGCATTTGTTCCGCAAAATTTTGGCGGATAGCCCGCGTCACAACTGATTCTGATAACGCCGCTTATGTTCAAAAGGCCCCCACACCGAACCGGGTGTGGGGGCTTTTTTTGGGCGCCTGGAAACCATTTCCCCTTACACTGGTCCACCACAGCCCCCAGATATTGGTTACCCACATTCAACCATTCGCCGGAAGAGGTTCGCGCTTATGAGCGACAACACCGCAAACCCTGCTGGGCCGCAATACGGAAGCGCACGGCGAGACACTTCACCGAGCGGGGTAACTCTCCAGACGCACTTTCTCAACTATGCGTGGGACCTTGAGTTGGCTCATATAGTTAAGGCGCCCGGCGCGGAGCTTGTTCAGTATCACGTTGCGCGTTCGCAAGGGTTTGCCTGGGGGCTGCGCGCCGCTGACCTGATCAATGAAGACGTGCTCAAAGCGATGACCGAGGCAATCGCTGGTGCTGAGCAGAATGCTTATGCACGTATCGCGCAAAATGATCATGAGAGCGGTTGATCCATGTGGATTGCCAATCGGAGCATTAGAAAGTGCCTCTCTCTTGGCGGCTAAAATTGGGCATATCACTTTCTTAGACCTCCATGCTCTAGGCGAGAATGGCCCCAGAGCGAAAATGGCGTTAGCATTCCGCCTCACTCGGCTTAAACAGCCTGTTTTTCAGATCAGGGTCGCATCGTGGAAAAGCTAAAACGCCTCCAAAGTGGAATCGAAGGGCTCGACGCTCTGCTCAAGGGAGGGCTGGTCGCGGGCGCTTCATACATAATCCAAGGGCGGCCAGGTTCTGGCAAAACGATCCTAGCCAACCAACTCGGGTTCCATCATGCGAACAATGGAGGTCGGGTTCTGGTCGCCACACTGCTGGCCGAGTCACACGATCGTCTTTTTCAGTTTCTTTCCACTCTGAGCTTTTTCGATGCTTCTAAAGTGGGCGCTGAAATTCAGTTTGTCAGTGCGTTTGACACCCTTGAGAATGAAGGACTAGACGAGGTTGTGAAGCTGCTTCGGCGTGAAATAAGCCGGCAAAAAGCCACAGTGATGGTGGTAGATGGCTTGCTGAACGCTCGCTCAAAAGCCGACTCGCATATCGATACCAAAAAATTCATTTCTGAGTTGCAAGGGCACGCTGCGTTCGCTGGTTGCACCGTATTATTTCTCACCAGCTCCCGTCTCGACGATGGCAGCCCTGAGCACACCATGGTTGATGGTGTGATTGAAATGGGCGAAGAGCTATTTGGCACTCGCTCGGTACGTCGTATTCAACTGCGTAAAACTCGCGGCAGTGGAGCAATGACAGGCCTTCATGAGTGTGAGATTACCGACGAAGGATTGGTGGTTTACCCTCGACTCGAAAGTCTCTACAGCCATCCGTCCGCTCCCGACAGCGCCGATATGACGCGTATTCCTAGTGGCATTGGTTCGCTGGACGGCATATTGGGTGGAGGCCTTTACAGTTCCAGTGTGTCTCTGGTCATGGGCCCATCCGGGATTGGTAAAACGACTCTGGGTCTCAAATTTATATCCGAGTCGACGGTGGATGCACCAGGACTGCATTTTGGCTTCTACGAGAGCCCACAACGGTTGCGACTCAAAGGCCAATCACTGGGTATCGATATCAAGGGTATGGAGGACAGCGGCGCCCTAAGCATCGCATGGCAGCCTACTACTGAAGGCCTGCTGGATGGGCTGGGCGCACGACTGCTGAATATCGTTGAAGAAAAGGGCATCAAGCGCCTTTTCATTGACAGCCTCAGCGGTATGACACGAGTCTCGACAAATCCCGCACGGATTACTGACTTCTTTAGCGCTCTGATGAATGAGCTGCGATCCAGGGGCGTAACCGTATTCGCATCCTGGGAAATGCGCGATCTATTTGGCTCCGAGGTAAGCGCGCCAAACTCTGATCTGTCCAGCATCGTCGACAACCTGATGCTTATGCGTTTCTCTGAGAATCACTCTGAACTTAGCAGGACGCTTTCCATTCTTAAAGTACGAGACAGCTCTTATGACCCCTCGCGCTTTGAGGTAGTCATCCATGATAAAGATGTTTTCCTGACGAAGGCTTCAAGACATGAACCATCAGTTCCCACTGAGTCATCTCCAGGTTCAATTTCTTAAGCTTTTGAGTGGGTTGAACTGAAATGACCACCATCCTGGTCGTCGACGACGAGTATTTGATCGCTGACATTCTCAGCTTCGCACTGGAGGATGAGGGTTTCATGGTGGTAACCGCCAGCAATGGTCGAAAAGGGCTGGAGGTGCTCGATAGAGAAAGGCCTGCTCTAATCATTACTGACTTTATGATGCCGGTCATGGACGGTCTAGAGTTCGCTACATCTGTGCGAGCGCTTCCTTCCGGTAACGATTTGCCGATCATCTTGATGAGCGGTGCTCAGGCACACATCGGCATGCAGAGATCGGATCTGTTTGATGCAGTATTGGCAAAGCCATTCAATATCGATTTGATCATCGCCGAGGTTAGAAAACTCTTAAGTTCCGAGTAGCTGGCAACCGTTCAAAACAATGTGAATCACCCTGGGTTTCATAGATATTCGTGGTATCCGTTTTTGGACCACAGAACTTACTCATGAACAGCCGCTTCGGGTCGGTTGCGGTTAGCCGTGACAGGCAGCAACCGGCCAAAAGCGGACGTCGAGCCATTCCCCAGACCGTGTGCAAATCGCTCCTTAGCATGATCGACAACGCCTTAACGGCTAAGTAACGTTGCCTCAAGGCGGGCAATGGATGAGATCGGCGGCGTAGATGGAGGGTCAGCATGCAAGGCAAGCTAATTTATGAATTAACTGAGGAAGACTTCCGAGAGCACGGTGTCTGGTATTTCCCGATGGACGATGATGACTGGGAAATTGTTCGCCCCTGCCTGGAAGAGTGCGATACGACTGTGCTGGTGAGAACAGTTTTTCGCGGCGCTGATGGAGCCAGTTACGCTGGGTATGTGTACTGTAGTCTTACCGACGACATCGGTCATATCCAACCTAACCTGTTTTTACCCGATGGGTCCTCCATGACCTTTTGGGGAGGAGTTATCAAAGCTGTATGGGAGGACTGGATTCAGGGTGAAGCCACACGCTTGGTTTTTCCGATCACGTTTGAATCCGAGCCTTTGCTTGGAATGGCACAGATGACGGGGCAAATCGACGGACTCTATTATCTTGATGATGACAAGCGCACGCAGTGCTTAACTCCGCCGGTTTAAATTCATTAGCGGACGTTTAGAGCCTATCCGCGAGCGAATTGGATGATTTAGCTAGCGCTATTGAACGATCCGTCCCTGTTTCATTTTAACCGTGCCCAAAGCAGTCTAACTGCAGGAGCTTCTAGGTCCGCTAATGGCCGATAGCGGACAGTCTCTCTACTCCCTCCTCTGCAGCACACCCCCTACCTCCCCAACAACTCCCGAACCCGCCCCCCCAACACCTCCACCGCAAACGGCTTCGTCAACACCCCCATCCCCGCTCCCAACTGCCCATACCCCATCACCGCATTCTCCGCGTACCCGGTAATAAACAACGTCTTCAACCCCGGCCGCAGCTCCATCCCCGCCTCGGCCATCTGCCGCCCATTCATCCCGCCCGGCAACCCCACATCGGTCACCAGCAGATCAATATGCACATCCGACCTCAACAGTTTCAGCCCCGCCGCGCTGTCGGCGGCTTCAATCACGGTGTAACCCAGTTCGCCGAGGACGTCGGCGAGCAGCATGCGCACGGTGGATTCGTCGTCGACCAGCAGTACGGTTTCGCCGTGCCTGGCGACTTCGAGGGCGGTTTGGCCGGGTTGCAGGTCGTCGCCCGGGGCGGCGCCGTGGTGGCGTGGGAGGTAGAGGGACACGCAGGTGCCTTCGCCTTCGGTGGAGTGCAGGTGCACTTGGCCGCCGGATTGTTGGGCGAAGCCGTAGATCATGGACAGGCCCAGGCCGGTGCCTTGGCCGATGGGTTTGGTGGTGAAAAAGGGTTCGAACACGTGGGCCATCACGTCGGAGGACATGCCGGTGCCGGTGTCGGTGACGCTCAGGCGCAGGTACGGGCCTTCGCTGAGGTCGAGGGCGCGGGCGGCGTTGGCGTCAAGCCAGTGGTTGCCTGTTTCGAGCAGGATGCGGCCGCCTTCGGGCATGGCGTCGCGGGCGTTGATGCACAGGTTGAGCAGGGCGTTTTCCAGTTGGCTGACGTCGACGAAGGCGGTCCAGGCGTCGGCGGCGCCGGTGGTTTCGATCTGGATGCCGGGGCCGGCGGTGCGTTGGATGAGTTCGGCCATGCCGTACATCAGGGTGTTGACGTTGGTGGCGCGCGGTTCCAGGGTTTGCCGGCGCGAGAAGGCCAGCAGGCGTTGGGTGAGCACGGCGGCGCGTTTGGCCGAGCCTTGGGCGGCGACCATGTATTTGTCCACATCGGCCAGGCGGCCCTGGGCGATGCGGCGGTTCATCAGTTCCAGCGCGCCGGAGATGCCGGCGAGCAGGTTGTTGAAGTCATGAGCCAGGCCACCAGTGAGTTGGCCGACGGCTTCCATCTTTTGTGATTGGCGCAGCTTCTCTTCGGCCTGCATGAGCATCGCGGTGCGTTCGGCCACGCGCTGTTCCAGGGTTTCGTTGAGGGCGCGCAGTTCGGCCTGGGCGTCGCGCAGGGCTTCGTCGGCGATGGTGCGTTCCAGCAGGTCGGCGGCTTGGCGGGCAAGGATGTCGAGCAGGCGCAGGTCGCGTTCCGAAGGCTGGTGCGGTGTGCTCCAGTGGGTGGAGATCATGCCGAGCAGGCGACCATCACGCGACAGCAACGGGGTGGTCTGGGCCGAGCGGATGCCGGTGTTGCGGAAGGCTTGCAGGTCGTCGGTGCCGGCGATGTCGGGCCATTCTTCGAAGTCGCGGATGATGGCGCGCTGGCCCAACTGCAGGGCCATGGTGCAACTGCTGTAGGCCATGGGGCTCACCCATTGCCAGAACCCGACCGCTTCCGGTGGCAGGCCGCGCGAACACAAGAGCTGCAACTGGCCGCCATGGCCGGACGGGTGCCCCTCGGGGCACAGCAGCTGCATGGTGCCGAACTGCGAGCCGGTGATGGACACGGCGGCGTCGACGATCTTGCCGTAGAGGGCTTCGAGGTCTTGCTCGCCGATCAGGTCGAGGCTGATGCGGTGCAGGAATTCGATGTCCGACAGGGCGGTTTCCGAGTCGCGGGAAGCGGCGCTGGGAAAGGCGGCCGGGAAGGCGGTGCGTAGGGTTTTCATGGGGCTACCAAGGGAATGGCATTGAGCTATTAGCAGGTTATCAGCAAAGCTGTGACCACGCGCTATGGGCAGACGTTCGGTGGTGATCGCGGCAGAACGCGTGTGTGCGCAGACAGAGGTGTTTACACTGGCGGTTTTGTGCCAATCACTCAGGGAAGAAGTCGATGTCTACCGATCCGTTATGCCTGGTTTTCGTGCCTGCCCTGGTGGCCATCCTCACGGCAGCCGAGGCGGCAAAGGGCGCGCCGCTGAACGAAACCGAGGTGTGTGCGGTCCGAGACGCAGCCACCTGTATTGCGCTGCCGTTCAGCGCCGCGCTGGCGATGGAAACCGAGCGCGGTTATCCGGATATCGTCCCGGAAGACTGCTGGAACGAGTGGCAACGCGTGCGCCCTTCGCTTTCGTAACCCCGTTTTTGCCCGCTACGAATGGAATCGACCCCTATGTTCAGATCGCTACGCCCGTTAAAAACCTTCGCCGGCCTCACGCTGCTGGCCACCCTCACCGCCTGCGGCGCTATGACCGATGTGCGCTCGTTCTCCACGCCCTACACCTCCCCCACCAGCGGCGAGACCGCGCGCCTGCGGGTCATGAGCGATGGCATGGTGCGGGGCGTGCCCAAGTCCGACTGCATCAACTTCCGCCTGCCCGGCGCGGGTGTGATGGTGGCCAACCGCGACGGCTACGCCGACCGCAACGGCGAAACCCTGGGCATGGCGCCCGTCGCGCGCTATTCAAGTAACACGGTGATGACCGAACTGTTGGTGCCGGCTGGGCAGCCCATCGCATTTCATTACATCGGCGACCGTTGCTACAACATGTTCAGCTTCGTGCCGGAAGCGGGGATGGACTACGAGCTGGACGCCGCCAACCGCTATAAATGCGGGGTGACGCTCAAGCGCATGTTGGTCGGGGAGATCAAAGGCTCCCTGGTGCCGTTGGGTGAGAGCAAGTTGTGCAATTGGGCTGATAATTTCTAAGCAAGGCTCACACGCCATGGATATCCACGAGATCCAGCAACGCCTGGCGGGGGAATGGGCGTTTTACTACGACGTCTACTACCCCACTGCGCCCCTGTGGGAGCCGTCGAGCTTTAGCGAGGCCGCGAAGGCGGCGGCACAGTCAACAGTGTTGTCGCCTGACCCACCGCCTTCGCCGCCTCGCTAAAGCTCGACACCTCCCACAGGGGTCTGCGTAACGACGAAGATCCACTGTAGGCGCCGGCAAGCCAGCTCCTACAGTGGGTGCAGGTCAGCGGATGTACTCGGTCAACGCTGGGTTGGTGAGATCAAAAGCATCCGAATGCCGTTGGGCGAGAGCACGTTGTGCAATTGAGCCGATAATTTATAAAGCGCCGCCGGAGTAGCCCTTCAATGCAATGGAATACCTATTCACCGACCCATCAACCGCTATCCGATGATCTGGTTGACGGTATTCAAAAAGTCATCCGCTTCACCCTGCCCAACGACTACGTTGACTGCGTAAAGCGCTATCACGGCGGGCAACCAAAAGACCGGACCTTGACCATCGAGGTGGATGGCACGCCCTGGAACATCGGCTTCGGCATGCTGTTAACCCTGGACCCCTTCGAGAGCGCGGAGAACATCATCACCGCGCTGGTGACGCTGCGAGAACATCATCAACTGCCTGAACACTACTTGCCGATCGTGGTGGGCGGCGGCGGTGATTACCTGTGCTTCGATTATTCCAAAACGCCCGCCTCCCCCACGGTGGTGTTCTACTTTCATGAACTGGAGGTGGCGGAAGGCATGTTTGATGTCGCGCAGTCCTTCACCGCCTTGCTGGGGATGTTGCAACCCGAGGCGTAAGCCCAGCACTTGGGATTCACCCTCGCTCTGCCCGTTGGGTGTCGACGCTTCCAGAACATCGGCACAGCTGCCTTATTCCGAATGGGCCTGTAAAACTGTCAGAAATCACAGTACCCACCTCGGTGGCTGCCCTTTAGAGTGAAGGTCGGTCAACCGAGGAACTCACCATGCCTACCCTGATGTCCCTTCGTACAGCCGCCATGGCGCTACTGTGTCCAACTGCGCTGGCCAGCCTTGTGGCCTGTGCCCCCCACGCGACGACCCAGACGGCCACGTTCTGCCCGGCCATCGCCAGCATCCAGCAGACCAAAGAGGAACAGGGCTATAGCTACACCTCGATATCACCTGGCAGTGGATGGAAAGGCGAAAACCCATATGCACAGGAGCACTACCTCAAGGGGATGAAGTTCGAGTCGGCCGCCATCCGCACGGGCCAGGCGGGCCCAGGCGAGCGGGAGTACTACTTCGTGGCCTGTGACTACGAAGGGCCGGAGCAATTTGCATTTTTGAGGATGTCGCAACGCTTCCCGCAACGGCCGACTGCCGTAGGGCCAAACTGGAACGCGGACGACTTCTGCCGCGCAACGTCAGAGGATGGCTGCCCCTTCACAAATTTCGCGCCCGTGCCATAACCCCCTGTGGGAGCCGTCGAGCCCCAGCGAGGCCGCGAAGGCGGCGGCACATCCAACACATATGCCGCCTGCCCCACCGCCATCACCGCCCCACCAAACCCCAACAGCCCCAACCCAGGAGACTCTGTTAACCTGCTGCGCCTGCCCCTTTGCCGAGCGTCCCATGGCCCTCTCAAAACGCGACATCACGCGCCTCGAACGCGAGCTGGTCACAGCGCTCACCGACGCCTGCGACACCGCCAAAACCGAAATCCCCGGGTTTGAATGGCTGACCCACACGGTCAACCACGCCGACTTCCCCGGCAGCCTGCGCATCACCTGGGTCTTCGACACCCGCGCCAACAAGGACCACGCCGTGGCGACCGGGCTGGATGCGCGCATCCGCGAGCTGACCGCCACCGCCCTGCAAGCCGCCCAGCTCCCGCCCGTGCCGTTGCAGCGCTGCATTGCGCTGGACAGCGAAGAAGCCTGCCAAACCCAGCACGGCGGCAATTGGCGTTTGCGCCTCACCCGCTCAGCCAACTAGAGCCCGGCGCCCAACTGCTGGATAATGCCCGCCCTGCTCCCTGCTCGTCGAAAAGGAAGTTCCGCCCCATGAAGTTGCCGTTTTCCGCCGCCCTGCTCGCTGCTGCCTTGCTGGTGCCAGCCGTGTCCCACGCCGACGATGCCGCGCTCACCGACACGCTCAAGGCCTTCACCCACTGCGACGAGCGTTTCTTCAGCAACCTGAACACCCACCGCGATGCCTGGCAGGCTTATGCGCCGCTCAAGCAGGACAAGCACTTCAGCTGGATCGCGGTGCGGGATCGCACCAACCGCCAAGCCAATGCCGTGCCGGTGAGTGCGCCGGCCATCGCAGGGTTGAAGCTGCTGTCGTACAACGATGAAGTCGCCGATCTCGGCCCACTGGGCCTCTACTATTACTGGGGCTTCGTGGTGGACGGCGGTCTCGACGAGGTCGCCCAACGCCTCGCGCCGTTGATGGAACAACGCGGCGCGCTGATTAAAACCGAGGGGCAATACAGCCGCAGCGAGCTGAAGGTGGGCAACGGCTGGCAGTCGATCAAACCCATGCCGGGCAAGGCGCCGGGGTTGCGCCATGTGGAGCGTGTGCTGATCGTAGAGCCAGAG
This sequence comes from Pseudomonas sp. TE24901, assembly GCF_054058375.1. Taxonomy (NCBI): domain Bacteria; kingdom Pseudomonadati; phylum Pseudomonadota; class Gammaproteobacteria; order Pseudomonadales; family Pseudomonadaceae; genus Pseudomonas; species Pseudomonas sp. TE24901. The sequence goes on along the minus strand of NZ_JBSSAF010000006.1, from coordinate 220,625 downwards.
AACAAGCAAGGCACACAAACACGGGTGAGCTGTTCGGTACAGGGTGGCGTCAACGCCGGGATCCTGGCCGAGTTGCGCCCGGACATCGCGCCGGTGGACTACCCGCGCACCGTCGTCGAAACCTCCATCGGCGATGTGCCGGTGCCCGCCAACGTGCGTCAGCAACTGAACGTGCCGCTGTTGCAGCCCAAGTTCAAGACCTTGAGCTACAGCTACGTGTCGAAGGACGGCAGTGGCAAGGACAACCCGGTCAGGGTCACCTTCAACGCCGAGGGCGGGCTCCTGCGCAAGAACGAAGCCTATGGTGAGGCGTTCAATGTGGACCGCCTGATGCTGGCCGATCTGGTCCAGTTGAAATCAAAAATGAACGGCTTGGGCGCTGACCAGGTCATGCAAACCCAGTCGGCTGAATTGAAGGTGCCGAGCCGTTGGGCGCCCGGCCAAACGCTGAGCGCTTACATGAAAATGGCCTATGTGCCCGTCAAGCCCACCGACAAACCGACCGACACGACCTTGACCTGCCAGGTGGGCGAGCGCTTCCCGGCAAGCCAGGTGTTTACGTCGTTGACGGGCGATGCGATCCGGCTCAGCTGTGAACAGGGCGACTACAAGTCCACCCGTGCGTTCATCGAAGACCTGGGTGTCGCCCTGACGCTGGAGTCGGTGTCGAGCAAGGCGCGTATTGTGAATGAATACACAGCCTTTGATGTGGTGCGCTGACTAAAGCCCCAGCCCCTGCAACACTGTGTCGACCTGGCGCTCGAAGCCAGGTCGCTCGAACTTCACCAAGGCCATGCGCCACAGGCCTTGCAGGTAGGTGAGGATCACCGTGGCGGTCACTTGCGGGTCCAACGAGGCCGGCAACAGGCCCTGGGCCTGATCCTCGCCCAGGCGCTCGGCCATGATGCCGCGCACCGCTTCCAACCCTTGCTCGGCGCGCTCGCGCAGCTCCGGGTCTGACAACACCACGTCCGTCACCATCGCCGCCACCATGCACAGGGGTGATGGCATCTGTGCGCCTTCCAGGTCATCGAGGATCACGCTGAAAAATGCGCGGATGCCCTCGGCCGCCGTGGGCGCCGCCACCAGGGCTTCCAGGCGCCGCGCCACCACGTCGTCTTCGTAGCGTTGCACGCAGGCCAGGTACAGCTGCTTCTTGCTCTTGAGCGAGTTGTAGAAGGAGCTTTCGCCGATGTCCATCACCTTGAGCAAGTCGCGCAGGCCGGTGGCCACGTAGCCACGCTGCCAGAACAACACCTTGGCCTTCTCGACCGCCTGGTCGTAATCAAACGCTATTTTTCTTGCCATGGGGCACCTGCCGATTCTGTATCGGCCGATACAATATCATTGACGCGGGATTTCTGCTCGGGCTATTTTGTAGCGGTCGTTACAAAAAATTCCCTTGGAGACAGAAATGCCCGCAACATACGATTTTTCCGCCCATCGCCCCCTGGTCTTGCCGCCTGCCACCGAGGACGTCACGCCGTTTGAAGTGCACGTGCCCCAGGCCGCCCTCGAAGATTTACAGCTGCGCTTGCGCCTGGTGCGTTGGCCCGATCAGGAATTGGTGGAGGACTGGTCCCAAGGTGTGCCGCTGGAGGCGGCGAAGTCGCTGGTGGACTACTGGCTCAACGGTTATGACTGGCGCCGGTTTGAAGCGCGCTTGAACAGCTTCCCCCAGTTCCGCACGCGGATCGACGGCGTGGGTATCTACTTCATCCACGCCCGCTCGCCGCACCCAAATGCCACGCCGATCCTGCTGACCCACGGCTGGCCGGGCTCGGTGCTTGAGTTTCTGGAGGTGATCGAGCGCCTCACCGATCCGGTCGCCTTCGGCGGCACGGCTGAAGACGCGTTTGATGTGGTGGTGCCGGCGATTCCCGGCTACGGCTTTTCCGACAAACCCACCGAGCAGGGCTGGAACCCGGCGCGTATCGCCCGGGCCTGGGCGGTGCTGATGCGCGAGCGGTTGGGCTACAGACACTGGGTGGCCCAAGGCGGCGACTGGGGTGCGGCCATCACCACGGCGCTGGCCGGCCAGGCCCCCGAAGGCTTGAAGGCAGCGCACGTGAATTTGCCGATGGTGGTGCCGGCGCACTTGCCCGCCCACCCCACCGAGGAAGAACGCCAGGCCCTGGAAGACATCGAGCGTTACGTCAGCGACAAGGCCGGCTACGCCAACCAGATGAACACGCGCCCGCAAACCATCGGCTATGCCCTGAACGATTCGCCGGTGGCCCTGGCCACGTGGATGTATGAAAAATTCTGGGAATGGACCGACAACAACGGCTGCCCCGAAGACGCCCTCAGCCGTGACCAGATGCTCGATGACATCTCGCTGTACTGGTTTACCGGCACCGGCACCTCAAGTGCTCGCCTGTACTGGGAAGGCGTGGGCGCGACCATTCGTGGCGCGGACTTTTTCTCGTCGGCCCGGGGCGGTGTGGAGCGCATCCAGGTGCCGATGGGCGCGAGCCTGTTCCCCGCCGAAACCTTCAAGCCGCCACGCGCCTGGGCAGAGGCGGCGTGGGCCAACCTGTTCTATTGGAATGCCGTGGACAAGGGCGGGCACTTTGCAGCCTTCGAACAGCCGCAGGTGTTTGCCGAGGAACTGTGGAAGGCGTTCCGACCGTTTCGCGCCAGCGCCGGTTGATCGCGGCCATTGTGTTTTAGCCGTGGTTGCACTCAACTAAGCGCCCTCCCCTCTAGCGAGTATCGACAGTGGAACGTTATGAATCGCTGGTCATCGGTTTGGGCGCCATGGGTGCCGCCACGGTGTACCAATTGGCCAAGGCCGGCGTGAAGGTCGCCGGCATCGACCGTCATCACCCGCCGCACACGCTGGGTTCCAGCCATGGCGACACGCGCATCACGCGGTTGTCGGTGGGTGAAGGCGCGCCGTACGTGCCTATCGTGCGTAACTCGCACCGTATCTGGCGCGAGCTGGAGGCGGTGTCGGGGGAGGCGTTGTTCGAGCAGTCGGGGTTGTTGGTGCTTACGTCCAGCGAGGATTTCGACCCCAGTGATGCCACAGACTTCACCCTGCGCACCATCGCTTTGGCGCAAACCTACGGCATCGAACACGAGGTGCTGGATGCCACGCAGATTCGCCAGCGCTTCCCGCAATTTGCCACGGTGGCCAACGACGCCATCGGCTACTACGAGCCCGGTGGCGGGTTTGTGCGGCCAGAGCGCTGCATCGACGTGCAGCTCAAGCTGGCCGAGCAGCACGGCGCCACGCTGTACAAAGGCGAGACTGTGACCCACATCCGTTCGGATGAGCACGGTGTGACGGTGACCACCGACAGGCGCACGTTGCAGGCGGACAAGCTGGTGGTGAGTGCCGGCAACTGGGCGGGCGGGTTGTTGGGCGCGCCGTTTGATCAGTTGCTCAAGGTGTACCGGCAGCAGCTGTTCTGGTTCGAGCTGGAACCGGGTGCCGACCTGGTGGGGAAATCGCCCACCTACATCCTCACCCACGGCCGGGGCGACAGTCAGAACCACTACGGCTTCCCCGCGCTGCCCGGCGAAGGCAGCCTGAAGGTTGCCACGGCGCAGTATCACACCCACTCCACGCCGGAAACGCTGGACCGCACGGTATCCCCGGCGCAGGAACGGGAGATGTATGAGCGCCAAGTGCAGGGCCGTATTGCCGGGCTGACGGGCAAGGTGGTCAAGTCGGCCGTGTGCGCCTACACGGTGACGCCGGATCATCACTTCATCATCGACCAACACCCGACGTTGCAGCACACCCTGGTGGCGTCGCCGTGTTCGGGGCATGGGTTCAAGCATTCGGCGGCGTTGGGCGAAGCGTTTGCCCAATGGTGCATGCACGGCAAGAGCGAGCTGGATTTGTCCTCGTTCTCCCTGGCCCGCTTCAACGCCCCCTAACCCACCCGGAACCGCGCAACCTTGCCGGCGATGGCGGTGGGTCATTGACCGATGCACCTACCGCCATCGCCTGTAGTGAGCGGGCTTGCCCCGCGCCGCGGCATCCCTGCCCCACCGATAAACCTGACACACCGCCGCGCGGGGCAAGCCCGCTCACTACATTAGAAGCTGTGGATCAGGGTGCTGAAGAGGTCGTTCCTGGGCATTTTGCTTAGCGGGATCTCAGCGTTTTCGAACCATTCCCGGCTGGCCTCGGGGTGCGGGCCGCTGAGCACCACCACGCCCTTTTCAAAGGTATACCGCGCCGCCGCGACGTCGCCGTTGCGGTAGGTCGCCAGGGTCGTATAGTGCCCAGCCTTGGGCATGTAAGGACCGTCCTGAAAAAACACCTGATCCGCCTTGCCGCCCCACGTGACCTGCACGGCAGCGTCGACAATACCGGGCACTTCGAAACCGGGGCGGCCGGCTTCGCCGTCAAGATCTTGAGGGATCAGGCCGAGGTTGGTGTCATCCGCCAGGTAGGCGCCCATGCACAACCCCAGGTAGCGGCCGCCGTTGGCGACATAATCACGGATGGCCTCGCTGCGCGCCTCCCCCAGGCTGCGCAGGGCGCCGGGGATGTCCTGGCCGCCGCCCGGCTGTACATAGAGGTCGTAGTGCGCCAGGGTTTGCGGCGTGATATCGACGGGCTCATCCGCCCCCACAAAATCGATGTGGACGTTGGGATTGACCCGTTGCAGGGCCTTCGCCACGTTCTCGGAACAGTCGTCACAACCCGCCGGCCCCCGATAGATGGCGACACGGGTGATGGACGTCGCGGCGCCGGCCAGTGACGGCAGCAACAGGGCAAATGCAAACAACGGCGCGGCGATGGCTCGCAGGTTCATGGCAATGGGCTCCAGGGCAGACAGCCCAAAGCCTATAGCGATTGCGTCGTCCAATCCGTTAACAGTTGTAAGCAACCCCGCCCAGCGTCACCGAGCAAACGCGTACTCACCGCCCTGCTCCACCGCCTTGCGATACGCCGGCCGCGCCTGGAAGCGTTGTACCCACGCCGCCAGGTTCGGGTACGTCGGCAACTTGCCCTGGGCCTTGGCGACTTCGCCGATGAAACTCATCTGGATATCCGCCCCACTCAACTCATCCCCCAGCAGGTACGGCGTTTTACCGAGCGCTTCGTTCAAATAGCCCAGGTAATTGGCCACTTCCGACTCGATACGCGGGTGCAGCGGCGCGCCCGCTTCGCCCAGGCGGCCGACGTAGAGGTTGAGCATCAGCGGCAACATGGCCGAGCCTTCGGCGAAGTGCAGCCATTGCACGTACTGGTCGTACGCGGCGGTGGTTGGGTCCGGCTGCAGGCGGCCCTGGCCGTGGCGGCGGATCAGGTAGTCGATGATCGCGGCGGACTCGATCAGCTTCAGGTCGCCGTCTTCGATCACCGGGGATTTGCCCAACGCGTTGATGGCCTTGAGTTCCGGGGGCGCGAGGTTGGTTTTCGGGTCGCGCTGGTAGCGCTTGATCTCATACGGCAGGCCGAGTTCTTCGAGCAGCCACAGGATGCGCTGCGAGCGCGAGTTGTTGAGGTGGTGAACAATGATCATGACGTGCTCCGAAGGGCCAGTGGGGTCTTGGCAAGAGACTACGCCAGCAGCCGAGAGTGCCGGCAAATAAATTTCTAGGCGATACGCGCCATGGTTAGGATAGGCATCGATCTACAAGGAGCCCGCCATGGACCTGAAATTCAGCCACGTCGACATACTCGTCGAACACCTCGAAGACGCCTGCGCCTACTACGCGCACATCCTCAAAGCACGTATCTCCAAGACCTTCGTCTGGGAACGCGGCGGTTTGCACGTGCGTTATGCCGTGGTGCTGCTGGGCCAGGAGCGCTTCATGCTGGTCCAGCCGATTGCCGGCAACTTGCGCGAGCTGTTGGACGCCCACGGCGAAGGGATGATTTACCGCCACTGCTACACCACGCCGGACGTCGAAGTCGCCTACGACGAACTGGTTGCCGCCGGTGTGCAGCCCGAGAATGAAAACGGTGTGCCCCTGGCCCGCGAGAACCTGCAGTCGCCTTCCGGTGGTCGCATCATCTGGCTACCCAAGCGCTTCGGGCACTTCTCCATGGAGATCCTCGAAGAAGCCACGCTGGAAGCCTTCATCAAGGACGCGTTTGACTGATGGACGCCCATGCCGCCTGCGCCAGCAACGGCGCATGGTCAATCGGGCTGTTCTTGACCCGCCCGGACAACCACGCCCGGGCGTAACTCTCCGCCGCACCGATGATCAGTGACAGCAACAGCTCAGGCGGAATATGGCTGAAGGCTTCACGACGCTCAGCCTCGCTCATCCACTCGGTCAACTGCCGGTTGCGCTGTTTGTTGCGGGTGAGCAGTTCGTCCTTGTGCGGGCCGTTGGCCACGGCGAACCGGCTCTGGAACACAAAGCGCGCCCATTCGGGTTGCGCGTCGACCCATTCCACATAACTGCGCACCAGCGCTTCCACACCGGCCTGGGCGGTTTGCGCCTGCTCTAGATGGTGAGCGCGCAAAGCCGCTTGGTCTTCCAGCGCGGCAAAAAACAGCGCGGCGACGATGCCTTCCTTGTTGCCGAAATGATGGTAGATCGCGCCCACGCTGGTCTCGCAGCGGGCGCGGATAGTGTCGATGGTCGTCGCTTCAATGCCCACTTCGTTAAAGCAGGCCAGGGCCTCGCGCAGGATGCTGCGTTTGAGGTCGCTGCGCCGGCCTGGGAAGGTGCGCTCGAACAGATCAGGTGCGTGCATGAAGTGGCTCGGCAAATGTACGGAGTCTAAAGCGACAGCGGCCCAGAGAGAAGGCATGGCCTTGACACCTCTGGAATTTACAGAATATTGTTCCGTCACAGAATATTATTCTGTAAATTACCCAGAGGAAAACCCATGAGCCAGTTTCTCACTATGTTCAACAGCGCAGGCCCTGCCGCGTTCAGCCAGATGGCCTGCCAGGTGGCGCCCTACTTCAGCACCATCAACCCGCACATCGCCGAGCTGCGCCCCGGGCACGCGGTGGTCAACGTGCCGTTTCGCAAGGAAATCACCAACCACCTGGCCTCCGTGCATGCCATTGCCTTGTGCAACGCGGCGGAATTGGCCGGCGGCACCATGACCGACGTGTCGATCCCTCAAGGGGCCAAATGGATTCCCAAAGGCATGACCGTGGAATACCTGGCCAAGGCCAAGTCGAACATCCGCGCCGTGGCCGATGGCAGTGGCATTGACTGGACGACAGCCGGGGACAAGATCGTGCCGGTGGACATTTTCGACGAGGGCGAGGTGAAGGTGTTCACCGCCAGGATCACCATGAATGTGAAGCTTGCCTGAGGCCTGGGCGGCAGGCTCGGCCTGGGCCGAGCCATGCTTCACCCAACCGCCACCATCGACCACAACGAAGCCCCCACGCCGGTGATGCTCTCCCCCGCAATCAACCCCGCAGCCGCGGTGATCGCAAAGCGTTCGGTGAGGCTCGGCCAGCGGCAGCTCACCAGCCAGGTGAGGATCGCGCCCAGGGCCATCATCAGCGAGACCGAGGCCGGCAGCACAAAGGCCAGGCCCAGCGCGGCGGCGCTCGGGAGATAACGGGCACGATGGGCGGGCAAGGTGCTGTCCAGAATGCCCAGCAGCACGCCGACCAAGCCGCCAAGGGCGATGGCCCAGCGGATACTCGTCGACAACGAATCCAGCCCATGGGTGAGGGTTTGCGCCACGGCCTTCCAGGTGGCGACGGCCGGTGCCGGCCACTCCTCGGTGAGCAACATGGAGGACGGGTCAGGGATCAGCGCCAGGTAGGCGAACACACCGACGATGCTGCCGATGAAAATCCCCAGGATCTGCGCGATCACTTGCTTGTGCGGCGTGGCGCCAATGGCCTTGCCCACCTTGAAATCATTCATCAAATCGGTGCACTGCCCGGCTGAACCGCCAGCCGTATTGGCGCTCATCAGGTTGATCGGCACCTGCCCCGGCGCGGCGATGCCAAAGCTCAGTTGCGACAGTTGCCCGATCGCCCCAATCGGCGGAATGCCGGTGGCGCCCACCACGCGTGCGGCGACGGCCGCGAGGCAGATTGCCAAGGGGATGGTGAGCAAGGCCATGCCCAGGTGGATGCCGAACAGCAACGCCTGCAGGCTCACCACCAGCACGATCGACAGCGCCAAGCCGGCGGCCGGCCCCGGCTTGGGCAGCGTCCAGGTGGCCGCGCCGCTGGCGCGCGTCGAGCGATGCAACGCCCACAAGCGAATCGTCAACGAGGCCAGGGTGGAACACACCATCAGGCTCACGCCCGGCCACAGCAACCACTCCACCAGCGCGGCGAATTGCGGGCCGCTGCTGTCTGCCGGCAAAGTCACCAGGTGCTGCGCCAACAGCCAGGGGCCGAGGCCGCCCCAGGCGAGCAAGGCGCCGAGCAGCAGGGTCAGGCCCACGCGAATGCCGATGATGCCGCCAAAGCCCACCAGCAACAGGGACGGGTCAGCGGTAAAGGTCAGGCGTTCCAACGCGGCGCTGGGCGACCACCGTGGGAAGGCCCACACAAAGGTGTCCACCCACTTGACCAGCCCCGACAGCAACGCGGCACTGAGCAGCACTTTCAAACGTGTCGCGGCTTCACGGCCGTGGTTGTAGATGTGCAGCAGGGTTTCCAGGGTGGCCATGCCTTCGGGAAATTTCAGCGCCTTGTCGTTGAGCAACGACGGGCGCAGGTACCAGGCGATCCAGATGCCCAGGAAACTCACCGAGAAGACCCAGGCAATCATCGGCAGCGCGTCCAGCTGGTTGCCGGTCAACAAGGTGTAGGCCGGAATCGGCGCCACCAGCCCACCGGAGATGATCGACGCGGCGGCCGACGCCACGGTCTGGTTGATGTTGCTTTCGTGCAACGTCCACGGCAGCTGCTCGCCGGAGCGCTTGGCCAAGCCCTGGAAAATCGCGTAGCCGATCAGCAAGGCGATGATCGACATGTTGAACGACCAGCCGATCTTCAGTCCGGCGTAGACGTTGGAGGGGGTGAGCAGAATGCCGAGCACGCTGCCAGTGATGACGGCACGCAGACTGAGTTCGCGGGTGACGGGGCCATGCGGCAGGGTCGTTGCAGGCATGCGGATTCCTTTCGGCAAGGGAACGGGCTACCTGATAAGTGAGCCCTGCCTGCGCCGAAGGTTCAGGTGGAAGACCTGACCGGCCCCTGAAAACACCTGAGAACATCCTGTGGGAGCAAGCCCCCTCCCACAGGGGTGAGTTGTGTCAGCTCAACCCAGGCGGAACCGCGCCGTGTTATCACTCAACGCCTGGCTGCCCTTGCTCAAGGTATCCGCCGCACGGTTCACCGCGCGCGCACCGTCCAACAAACGCCCTGCCGCCTGATCCACCTGCTGGATATTGCCGCTCACCTCATCTGCAGTCGCCGCCTGCTCCTCCACCGCTGTGGCGATTTGCGCCAGGGTGTCGGTGACGTGCTGCACCGCCCCGGCGATCTCACCCAGGCGGGTGCCCAGGCCGGTGACGGATTCGGCATCTGTCAGCGCTTGTTCACAGGCAGCGCCCATCAACGCGACGGCCTGGCTCACGGTGGCGCGCAGGCTGTCCACCGTGCCGGCGATCTGCGCGGTGGAGGCCTGCGTGCGTTGCGACAGGCTGCGCACTTCATCGGCCACCACGGCAAACCCACGCCCCTGCTCACCGGCGCGGGCGGCTTCGATGGCGGCGTTGAGCGCCAGCAGGTTGGTCTGTTCGGCGATGCCGCGAATGGTGTCGACCACCGACTGAATCTGCTGGCCTTGCTGGCTGACCTGTTCCAGCGCGTTGGCGGTGTCGCCCAGGCGGCGGTTCAGTTGCTGGATGCTCGCCGTGGTGCGCTGGCTGTCGCGGCTGCTGTCTTCGGCAATGCGCCGGGTCTGTTGCGCGCTGCCCGAGGCCTGCTCGCAGCTTTTGGCGACGCCCATGGAGGTGGCAGCCAGTTGCGTGGCTGCTGCGGCGATCTGGCTGATTTGTTGTTGCTGGTCCTCGACTTCGGTGAGGGTGCTGCCCGACTGCGTGTTGAGGGTGAGCACAGTGGTGCCCAACTGCTGCGTCTCGTGGTTGACCCCCAGCAGGCTGGTGCGTAACTGCACCACCGCGACGTTGAGCGCCGTGCTGATCGCCGCCAATTCGTCGCGACCCTCCACCGCCACTTCCACACACAGGTTGCCGTCACGCAGGGACTCGGCCAGGGTGGTGATGCCGCTGGCGCTGCGGCGGATGGACGCTTGCAGGCACATGAACAGGTACAGCGCCGCCAGGGCCAGCAGGCTGAAGGTGGCCACCACCGGAATGAAACGCTTGAGCGAGCGGTCACGGTAATAACCCAGGCGTTCGTCCAGCGAATTGAGCGACTGGCTACGCAACGCACCCAGCGCACCGAGCATGCTGTCGACACTGCCATCGAACGTCGCCATGTCGAGCTTGATGGTACCGCCGAACACGCCTTCATCCAGGGCCTTGAGTTGGGTGTCGAGCAGTTGCAGGCTGTTGTCGTATTGCGCTGTCCATGGCTCCAGGCCTGGGTATTGCTTGGCCTTGAGCGAGGCGGCGGCCTTGACCAACTGGTCCCGCGCATCGCCGATGCGCCCGCGCAGGTCACGCATCTGCAGGCGGCTTTGCAAGGTGAACTGCCCGGAGGCAATGGACGACTCACCCACACTCGCCGTGCGGCCGATGCGCTCGATCAGGTCGGGGGTGTGCTGGGTGGAGATCTGCATCAGCAGGTAGGTTTCCAGCCACGGGTCGAGGATCAAGCCGGCGTCGAGGGTGATCTGTTCACGCAGGGCTTGCAGGGCGGTCAGGGCGGCGGTGAAACGGTCATAGCCGTCCGGCCACCAACCCACGGTGCGCTGGGACTGAGTGTCCATGCCCTTGACCGTGGCCTGCAACGCTTCGAAGCGCGCCATCGTGTCAGCACTGGCGTTCTGCGCTTTGAGGGCCTCGCCCAGGGCTTGCAGGCTTTGCAGAATGATCGGGCTGCCGGCGTCCACCTTGTCCATCGCCGCCTGGGCTGCGGGGGTGGGCGCGTGGAGGATGTCCACCGCTTTCCAGCGCGCGGCCAGGTTGCGCTGGGCGGTGAGCTGGGCGTCCAGCGCGTCCAGGGCCAACAGTTGGCGCACGCCGGATTGCTCGCTGGAAATCACCGCGAGCTTGTCGCGGTAGTCCTGGCCGATCATCCACAGGCTTCCGGCCAGGGGCAGCATGAACAGGAAGAACAGCACCTGGAACTTACGCGCAAAACCCAAGCGCCCGAGCAGGCGGATACCGGGGGACAAAAGACTGTGCATGGCCGACCACTCCCTAAAACAACCCACACGGTGCACCGAGGGGCGAAGCCTTGAAATGACTAGCAGCAAAATGCCATGTCATTGATTAGCTTGGCTCTAGCAAGATACGGGCCGTTGGTTGAGACGCAGGAGATCAGCGGGGTTGCACGCTACAGGTGCACAGCCAACGCCCCGAAATGGGGCAAAAGCACTCAGCCCTGAGGGCAGACCTGTAACGGATAAACACCCCGATCAACGGTAGGAGCCGGCTTGCCGGCGATGGCGGTGGGTCAGCTATCCAGGTTTCAGCGGGTGTTGCCCATGTACCGCTCGAAGTTGTTGATGTGATCATCCAGGTTGTCTTCCAGCATCATCCGGTACTGGTCGCAGAAATACTTGAGCATCGCCTCCCGCGCATCGGCCATTTCTGCGCCGGACTTGAAGTTGCGCGCGCTGGCCCAGGCGCTGAAGCGGGTGGCGCCGAACGTCATCGAGGCGCTGACTTCGCCAAGGTTCTCGCAGGTCTTGAGCTGCTCGTTCGACAGTTCGATATGTGCATCAGCACGGTCATAGAAAGCTTGATCAGTGGCATCTGCCATGGCGGGGTTCCTGGGTGAACGAAGAATGGCGGGCATTGGAACATATCCGCCAGGCGCCCCCAAGCAGGAGGCGCCCGTTGCATCAGCTCAATGCGAGCACCAACCGCTCAAGCCCGATACCAAACCCGGCACCTTCTCGGTACGCACCGCCGCCGACCACCTGTTGCTGCGCGCCCAGCGCAGGGCAACGCACTTCAAAACCGTTGCCCTCCAGGTAGTAACTCAGCCCACGCTTCACCGCCAGGCTCAACTCATAGTCGAGCCCCAGCGAATCCAAAAAACCGGTGCACAGTGCCTGGCTGCGCTGCAACGCCAACGCGGGCAATGGGCTGAGAATCTCCAGGCCCAGCTGGGTGAATTCTCGATAACGCCCGGCTTGCGGCCGCTCGTAGCGATAACAGCGCGCCACATAAAAGAACATCGCCTCTTCCCGACCACCGAGCAATTCGGCCGTGCGCTCCTGGAACAGCGCCGTGGCTTCGGGGATCAAGCAACACTTGCGGCCCGCCTTGTCATCAAAGGCCCACATCTGCCCGATGATTTCACTGCCACCGGCCTTTTCGATGAACGTGTCCTGGCCCCACAGCGCGGGCACAATGACTTCTTCAGCGCCCGCTTCGATGAAGCCAGCTCCGAAAGCGCCCCTCGATTTTTCGCATCAGTGCCGCTTCTGTTCCGGTCACGATTCGGGTTCCGCGCAACATGGTCATGGGGTAAATCTCCATTTCTACAGACAATAAAAAAGGCGCCGGGAGGGGCGCCTTGGGTTGGGTTCATTGAGTGATCAGAAGGTTTGATCAATCCGTGAATGCAAGCAACCGCGGCCCCTTGGGAAAGGTCCGTGGTGGTGATGGCGGTTGCTTTGAGGAAATTGAGTCATGCCCGATCCTGGCACATCTGTAGGAAAAGTTACAACCCCAGCAACGCCGCAATCCACTGCGCCTGCCTGGCGACTTCTTGCCGCTTCTCGTCCGGCACCGCCTGGCGTGCGCGCTCAAAGCTGGCCAGGGTTTTCTTTTTCTGGCGCAGCAGGTGCTGCCACTTGGCCAGGAACACCGGGCTGCGCGCCTGCATCTGCAGCGGGCCGAAGTACAGTTCTTCGCCGGTGTAGGTCACAGGCTCGGCGCGTTCAGCCACGATGATTTCGTAGTAGAAGCGGTTTTCCCGCAGCAACTCTTCGCGCAGGATGTGGTAGCCCTGCTCCATCAGCCACTGGCGCAACGGCTGCTCGCCGCCATTGGGTTGCAGGATCAGGCGTTCGTGACCATTGAGGTGCGCCTGGCCAGCGTCGAGGATGTCGCGGATGGTTTCGCCGCCCATGCCGCACAGGCTGACGGCAGTGATGCCATCATCGGGTTCGATGGCCGCCAAGCCGTCAGCCAGGCGCACCGTCACGTTCGCCTCCAGGCCGTTGTCGCGCACGGTTCGTTGGGCTGCGTGGAACGGCGTCACCGCCACCTCCCCCGCCACCGCTGCCGTGATCGCGCCGCGACGCATCAGCGCCACCGGCAGGTAAGCGTGGTCCGAGCCGATATCAGCCAGGCGTGCGCCCGCGGGCACATTGGCAGCCACGCGCTCCAGGCGCTGGGACAAAGTGTGTTCGTTCAACGGGTTTTACTCTCCAGAAAATCGATCGCGGCTGTTGGTCAGGTGCAACACCATGGCCGCCCGCGCGGCGTCCGGGTCCTGGCGCTTGATCGCATTGAAGATCGCTTCATGCTCCAGGTTCGCCAACTGCCCCAGCTTGGCGAAGTCGGCGCCACCGCGCTCGGCGCCCTTGACCTGGGTGCGCGGGATCATCGCATTGCCCAGGTGCAGCATGATCTCGGTAAAAAAGGTATTGCCCGTGGCCTCGGCGATCAGTTGGTGGAAGCGCTTGTCTTCCTCCACGCAGCTGTCGTTGTTGGCCAGCGAGGCCTGGTAGTCATCCAGCGCCTGGCGCATGTGGGCGAGCTGTTCATCACTGCGGCGCTGCGCGGCCAAGGCCACGGCCTGCACCTCCAGCCCCAGTCGCAACTCCAGCATGTTGCGCACGCTGGCGACGGTGTCCACGTGCAGGCGCAATCCCTGCTGGGCACTTGGCGCCAGCACGAAGGTGCCGATGCCGTGACGCGTCTCCACCAGGCCCGAGGCCTGCAACTTGGAAATCGCCTCGCGCACCACCGTGCGGCTCACGCCGTGTTCACCGACGATGGTGGATTCCGACGGCAGTTTTTCACCGGGCTTGAGCTGGCCGAGCAGGATGCGCTGGGTCAGCGCGTCGACCACGCCTTGGGCCAGGTTGTTGGAGCGCTTACGGACAAGGGTTCGGCTTTCAATAGGCATCGCGACGGGTCCACGGGGCTGAGCTGGTGGGAGCTTAACACCCTGCTCGGAGCCCACGCTGGCTCGATGCAAAAAACCCTCAACTTGTATGACAACCAATATTAAGGCCGCCGTTCATGTTGACAACCGCACAGCAGCCCGCCTCCTTCAACGCTGCTTGCACAACCCCAAAGAAGCCCAATAAATACGGGACAAATAACCAAATTACTCGATTCCATCATGGCCTTATAAGAACAAATTCACACCACACCGCATTGCGAACTCAAGAAAACCACTTGTATGATGTCTATCAACAAAACACGCAAACCCGCATAAAAATAATCAGGGGGAGTTTTGAATTGTGAACAATTCAAACCATGCAGCTGCCACGCCAGAAACAGAGTCCGTGCTCGCGCGCACCGTCAGCAAAGTGAAGAGCCATGTGCTCCCACTGTTCGTGATCATGTTCATCCTCAACTACATCGACCGGGTCAATATCGGCTTCGTGCGTACGCACATGGAGCATGACCTGGGCATCGGCGCGGCGGCCTACGGCCTCGGTGCCGGGCTGTTCTTCATCGGTTACGCGCTCTTCGAAGTGCCCTCCAACATGCTGCTGCAAAAGGTCGGCGCGCGTATCTGGCTGACCCGCATCATGTTCACCTGGGGCATCGTCGCCACGCTGATGGCGTTCATCCAGAACGAAACCCAGTTCTACATCCTGCGCTTCCTGCTGGGCGTCGCCGAAGCAGGCTTCTTCCCCGGCGTGATCTACTACTTCACCCGCTGGCTGCCCGGCGTGGAGCGTGGCAAAGCCATTGCGATCTTCCTCAGCGGCTCGGCCGTTGCTTCGCTGATCTCCGGCCCGCTGTCAGGTGCGTTGTTGCAGATCGAAGGCTTTGGCTTCCACGGCTGGCAATGGATGTTCGCCATCGAAGGCCTGGCCTCGGTGGCGCTCGGCTTCTTCGTGTGGTTCTGGCTCGACTCCAAACCCCACGACGCCAAATGGCTGACTCGCGAAGAACAGGACGCCCTGGTAGACGCCATCGATCAGGAACAGCGCGAGCGTGAAGCCCTGACCACCGTCAAACCCAGCCTCGGCAAGCTGCTCAAAGACCGTCAGATCCTGCTGTTCTGCGTCTTGTACTTCTGCATCCAACTGACGATTTACGCCGCCACGTTCTGGCTGCCGAGCATCATCAAGAAGATGGGCGATCTCAGCGACGTGCAGGTGGGCTTCTTCAACTCGATCCCGTGGCTGATCTCGATCATCGCCATGTACGCCTTCGCGTCGCTGTCGGGCAAATTCAAGTTCCAGCAGGCCTGGGTCGCCGCCGCGCTGTTGATTGCCGCAGCGGGCATGTTCATGTCCACCACGGGCGGGCCGATCTTTGCCTTTGTGGCGATCTGTTTTGCGGCCATCGGCTTCAAGTCGGCCTCGTCGCTGTTCTGGCCGATCCCCCAGGGCTACCTGGACGTGCGCATCGCCGCGGCCGTGATCGCACTGATCAACTCCATCGGCAACCTTGGCGGCTTTGTTGCGCCGACCACGTTCGGCTTTCTTGAACAGACCACCGGTTCGATCCAGGGCGGCCTCTACGGGCTGGCCGGCACTTCGATCCTCGCCGCGATCCTGGTGTTCTTTGCCAAGACCTCGCCTTCTGCCGTGTTGACGCCGTCCGGCGGCGTGCCAACCGGCGCAGCACTCAGCAAACCTCTTTGAGCTTATTTAGGAACGTGCCATGACCACTCCCGTTATCACTCACTTCCAGGTCATTCCGGTGGCCGGCCACGACAGCATGCTGCTCAACCTGAGCGGCGCCCACGGCCCTTACTTCACACGCAATATCGTGATTCTCAAGGACAGCAGCGGCAACACCGGCGTCGGTGAAGTGCCCGGCGGCGAACGCATCCGCGAAACCCTGGAAGACGCCCGCAGCCTGGTGATCGGCCAACCCATCGGCCAGTACCAGCGCATCCTCAACCAGATGCGCAGCACCTTTGCCTCTAGGGACGCGGCCGGTCGCGGCCTGCAAACCTTTGACCTGCGCATCACCATCCATGCCGTCACCGCCATGGAAGCCGCGCTGCTCGACCTGCTCGGCCAGTTCCTCGAAGTGCCGGTGGCGGCGTTGCTCGGCGAAGGCCAGCAGCGCGATGCGGTGAAAATGCTCGGCTACCTGTTTTACGTCGGTGATCGCAACGCAACCGACCTGGCCTACCGCAACGAGGCCGACGCCGAGGATGACTGGTTCCGCCTGCGCCACGAAACAGCCCTGACCAGCGAGGCCGTGGTGCGCCTGGCCGAAGCGGCCAAGGCCAAATACGGTTTCAATGACTTCAAGCTCAAGGGCGGCGTGCTCAGTGGCGATGAAGAGATCGAAGCCGTCACCGCCCTGGCCGAACGCTTCCCGGACGCGCGCATCACGCTTGATCCGAACGGCGCGTGGTCACTCAAGGAAGCCATCCGCCTGTGCCGTGACCAGCACAAGGTACTCGCCTATGCCGAGGACCCGTGCGGCGCAGAGAACGGCTATTCGGGCCGCGAAGTCATGGCCGAATTCCGTCGCGCCACGGGCCTTAAAACCGCCACCAACATGATCGCCACCGACTGGCGCGAAATGGGCCACGCGATCCAACTGCAATCGGTGGACATCCCCCTGGCCGACCCGCACTTCTGGACGATGCAAGGCTCGGTGCGCGTGGCGCAGATGTGCAACGAATGGGGCCTGACCTGGGGTTCGCACTCCAACAACCATTTCGACATTTCCCTGGCGATGTTCACCCAAGTGGCCGCCGCCGCACCGGGCGATATCACCGCCATCGACACCCATTGGATCTGGCAGGACGGCCAGCGCCTGACCCGCGAACCGCTGAAGATCGAAGGTGGTTACGTGAAGGTGCCGAGCAAGCCGGGCCTGGGCGTGGACATCGACATGGACGCCGTGGCCAAGGCCCACGAACTGTACAAGGGCATGGGCCTGGGTGCCCGGGATGACAGTGTGGCGATGCAGTTCCTGATTCCGGGTTGGGCATTCAACAACAAGGCGCCGTGTCTAGTGCGGTAAGGCCAACACAGGTAAACAACTGTGGGAGCGGGCTTGCTCGCGAATGCGGTGGATCAGCTACAGATGTGCTGGCTGACACACTGCATTCGCGAGCAAGCCCGCTCCCACCGTTGATCGTCGTCTTGTTCAAGTCCGCGTCTTGCGGGCTGCAATCGGTTGTACCGTGAGCTCGACACCCAACGCCAGCATCAGTTTCTGGACCGTTTCATAACGGGTTTTCGAGCCGCCCTTCAGGGTTTTGTACAGACTCTCTCGATTGACCCCCGCCGCCTCGGCCACCTTGTTCACGCCTTGGGCCTTGGCCACTTCGGAAAACGCCGCCATCGCCGGCAAGCCGGCTCCTACGAGGTTGTGTTAGCGCAGATTCCTGTGTGGGAGCTGGCTTGCCTGCGATGGCGGTTTACCTGCTGGCACAGCGTTAACTGACATGCCGCCATCGCCAGCAAGGTCTAGGGGTAGCCGTCGCTCACAAATTCCACCACCCGCGCCAACATCCGGTCACACGCCGCCAGTTGCTCCACGCTGATGAACTCATCCGGCTTGTGCCCTTGCTCCATGCTGCCGGGGCCACACACCACGGTGGGAATACCGGCCCGGTCAAACAGCCCGCCCTCCGTACCAAAAGCCACGGTGCCGAATGCACGGGAGTCACAGAACTGCGCCACCCATTCAGCAGCCTGGCTTTCCAGGGAGGTGGCCAACCCCGGGTAGCTGGACAGCTCGCTGAAACTGATCGCCGATTGTGCACTCACCGCCTGCATCGCCGGCAGCAAGGTCTGTTCGGCATAGCGCTGCAACTGCTGGGCAACCTGCCAGGGATCCTGGGCCGGCAACGAGCGCACTTCAAAATCAAAGGTGCAATTTTGCGGGACGATATTCAGTGCCTTGCCGCCACTGATCACCCCGGTCTGCACCGTGGAAAACGGCGGATCAAAACGCTCATCCAACTGCGGTGGCGCCTTGAGTTCTTCGCCGAGCCGCACCAGCTCGCTGATCAAGCACGCCGCGTATTCAATGGCGTTGACCCCGGACGGCGCATACGCCGAATGGCACGCCGCGCCCTGCACCTCGCAACGCACCGCCAATTTGCCTTTGTGGCCCAGCACCGGCTTGAGCTCGGTAGGTTCGCCGATCACGCACAGCAGCGGCTTGACCGCCTGCCCATGGAACCGTTCGATGAGCGAACGTACGCCCAGGCAGCCCACCTCTTCGTCATAGGACAAAGCGATATGCACCGGCATACGCAACGGCGCCTCCAGCAACGCCGGCACGCTCGCCAACACACAGGCGATATAGCCCTTCATGTCGGCCGTGCCGCGCCCATACAACTTGCCGTGTTTTTCCGTGAGTTCGAACGGCGCCACGCTCCAGCGTTGGCCGTCTACCGGCACCACGTCGGTGTGGCCGGACAACACGATGCCCGGCACATCTGCCGGGCCAATGGTCGCCAGCAGGTTGGCCTTGCTCTTGTGTTCGTTGTAGACCAGCTCACAGGCCACGCCGAGGTCCTGCAGGTAGGTGCGCACAAAGTCGATCAGGGCCAGGTTGGACTCGCGGCTGGTGGTGTCAAAACGCACCAGCTGCGCCAGCAGGTCGCGGCTGTTCATCGGTCATCCCCCGGCACGGCATAGCCCGGGGCGACATGCGGGTTGAGGGCGCGGTCGATGTAAGCCTGCGATTGCCCGCGATAGGCCTGCCAGAGCTGGTCGAGGGCGCCGATCGGGTCTTCCTCGGCCCAATCCACCCGCAGGTTGACGATGGGCCAGAGCAAGTCGTCGACCACCACCAGCGCCGCCGAATGCACCGGCCCCGCTTCACCGCCCCGCGCCTGCCCGGTGTGCAGGGCGGCCAGCAGGCGATCCGCGAGGGGCCCGGCAGCGTTTTCGAACGCGCGCACCATGGCATCAATCACCCCCGGGGCCGCCAGCATGTTGCCGGCCGCCACACACTGCTCGCCGCTGACCGCGCCATGAATGCCGAGGGTCTGGGCACCACTGAAATGCGCGGTGCGGCCTTGGCTGTCGATCACCGTCACCTGGCGGTATTCGCTGTGGGCCTGCCCGGCCATGGCCGCCAGCGCCTCACCGGGTGTTGCGCCTTGCTCCAGCAGGTCCAGCACCTGGGGCCCCAGGCTGGGCAAGGTGATGTTCTGTGACGCCACCGCGCCCACACCGGGCCGCAGCCACGGGCAACGCGCGCCCACGGCAATGCTCGACGAGCTGATGGCAATGCCCAACTGGCCGGTTTCTGTGCAGCGGGCGACAACGGAAAACGTCATGGAAAGGCTCCTCAGTCGAGCACGGAAGGGTCAGCGTCGATCATCAACTGCTTCATTTCTTCAAAGTGCTGGCGCGAAAAATCCGCAATACCTTCCCAGCCCCGTGCAGTTTTTTCCGCGACGTCATCCGACAGCACCCGCAACGGTTGCCCGGTGGACCACGCCGTCACGAGGATCTGGCAGGCACGCTCCAGGGTCCAGATATCGTCGAAGGCTTCGCCGATGGACGCCGCCGTCACCATCACGCCGTGGTTGCCCATCAGCAGGCGGCTCTTGCCGTCGAGCAAGCCGGCCAGGCGTGCGCCTTCGGCCTCGGTATCGGCCATGCCGCCGTACAGCTCGTCCACGGCCACGCGGTTGAAGTAACGCGCGGTGTTCTGGTCGATCGGCGGCACATGAGGCTTGGCCAGGCACGCCACCGCCGTGGTGTAGACCGGGTGCAGGTGCAGCACCGCGCGGGTGTGCGGCAACAGGCGGTGGATCTGCCCGTGGATCGACCAGGCGGTGGCGTCCACGTTCGGGTTGTCGGCGCAGGTCGGGTCATCGGCGTTGAGCAACAATAGGTCGCTGGCGCGGATGCGTGAAAAGTGCTTCCACTTGGGGTTGAGCAAAAACTCTTTGCCATCGGCCGACACGGCGGCGCTGAAGTGGTTGGCCACCGCTTCGTGCATGCCCAGGTGCGCGATGATGCGAAAGGTCGCGGCCAGGTCGATGCGCGTCTGTTCTTCGAGGGATAACGCCATGAATCGGACTCCGCAGGGCGCGGCCGCACGCGAATGCGGCACGCGCGGGTAGGTTTACTGCGGCATCAACGCCGCGATGTCGGCCTCGGTGGGCGCCTGGAAGTTGTACTTCTTCAGCAAGGCCGCGTATTCAGGCGTGGCGCGGTATTTTTCCAGGCCCTCGACCAGGGCTTTTTTCACCGTGTCATTGCCCTTCTTCACGCCGAAGCCGTTGAGCACCGGATAGATCAGGGTGTCGGAAGAAATCACCACGCGGTTGCCCAGCTTGTCGATCACGCCACGGGCCACGGCGGCGTCGGTGATCTGGGCTTCAACCGCGTGAGCCAGCAAGGCCTGGGTGGTTTGCGGGTCGGTGCTGTATTCGCTGATCTGGATCGGCTTCAAGCCCTTGGCCACGCAATACTCAGTCGACAGTTTGTTCATCTGCGCCAACCACGACGTGGCGCCCATGGAGCCGATCTTGTGGCCGCAGAATTCTTCCGGGGTCTTGGGCTGGAAGGCGCTGTCCTTGAGCGTGAGGATCGACTCGCCGCTCTTGAGGTAAGGGATCATGTCGATGACCTTGACCCGCTCAGCAGTGATGTACATCGACGAGTTGGTCAGGTCGAAACGGCCGGCCTGCAGGCCGGTGATCAGATTGGGAAAACGCGTGTCGAGGGTCTCGACCTTGCGCCCCATGACCTTGCCCAGGCCGTCCATGAACTCGATGTCAAAACCTGCCGGCTTGTTGTTATCCATGTACTCATAGGGGAAGAACGTCACATCGGAACCGGCGATGATCTTGCCGTCCTGCTGGAACGCCGAAGCCGCCAACGAAGTCATCGCAACCGCGGCGCCCAACAGGCATGCGGCAAGGGGACGAACACTCATACGAAACGCTGTCATGGTTTTTACCTGCAAGGGTTTGAGTTGGGTTAGGCAGTGGCTGAATCTTGTCCGGCCTGTTGCACGAAGAACGAGGCGCCACGGGGTTTCTGCGGCAAGCGCATGTGGTTGTCCGTGGAGCGCACCAAGCCGCTCTCTTCACCGGCCACCAGCAGGCCGGCGTGTGCACTGGGCAAGGGGTTTTCGCCGAATGGCAGCGCGTCTTCAGCGGCGTAGACACTGATGAACAAAGTGCGCGGGAGTTCGGTCTCGTTAGGGCTGGAAGCATGCAAAAGGCGGGTGTGCATGAAGCACACGGAGCCGGCCGGGCCGTAGCAGGCCACCGGCTGCTGGCAGTGTTCCTCGACCACCGCGTCATCCACCGAACCGGTGAAACGCTGGTGCTGCCAGTGCGACCACAGCGGGCCTTTATGGCTGCCGGGAATCACGTTCAGCGGGCCGTTTTGCGGGGTCACTTCGCTGACCATCAGCAAGGCGGTGACGATGTCATCGTTGCTGTGGGGCGTGAACAGAAAGTCCTGGTGCCACTTCACCTGGGTCGCGGTGTGAGGCAGTTTGGAGTTGATCTTGCTGTGGTGAAAACGCGTGCCCTGGGCGCCGATCAGTTGCGCGCAAATCGCCGCCATGCGTGAGTGCAATGCCACACGCTCATACGCCGGGGAAATCTCGGTGGGCGAACTGACCCGGCGCAACGATGGGTGATCGGCGCGGTGATCGCCTTCCAGGTCGAAGCGTTCGCGACCATCGACGGTCGCGCCCCAGCCTTTCTGGTGGCTTCGGCTTTCTTCTACCCATTGGTCGAAATCGTGTTGCAGTGCGGCCACTTCGTCCTGCGACAACACGTCTTCGACCACCAGGAAACCGTCACGCTGGAACTGTTCGATTTGCGCTTGCTCGATCATTGTATTTTTTCCTGAACGTTGAGGGGGTCACGCCAGCGAGACGTCCTTGAGGAACGCCTCCACGCGTGGGTTGTGGCCGCTGCGCAGGGCGCCCGGCGTGTCGTCGCAGACCACGCGGCCCTTCTCCATGAACACGATGCGGTCGGAGACCTTGAAGGCGAAGTTCATCTCGTGGGTGACGATCACCATGGTGATCCCCTCCTCGGCCAAGGCTTCGATGACCTGCAGCACTTCGTTGACTTTTTCCGGGTCGAGCGCCGAGGTGGGCTCGTCGAACAGCATGATTTGCGGGCGCATCATCAAGGCGCGGGCGATGGCCACCCGTTGCTGCTGGCCGCCCGACAGCTGGTGCGGGAACTTCCAGGCGTGGTCGAGCATGCCCACCTTGTGCAGCAGCGCGTAGGCCTGTTGCTTGAGGTCGGCCAGGCGCCCCAGGCGGTGGTATTTGGGCGCCATCAGCAGGTTGTCGAGCACGCTCAAATGCGGGAACAGGTTGAAGCTCTGGAACACCATGCCGATGTTCAGGCGGTGCTCGGCATGCTCGATAAATTGCGGCTTCTGCGCGCCGACCTTGTCGAGGTGAATGAACGGCTGGCCGTTGATCCGGATCTCACCGTTATCCAGTTGTTCCAGGCCGTTGAGCAAACGGATCAACGTGGTTTTGCCGGAGCCGGACGGGCCGATCACCGACACCACTTCACCGGGCTGGATCTGCAAGTTCACCGAGCCCAGCACTTCAACGTCGTTGTAGGCCTTGTGCAGCCGCGCCGCCTGCAACGCCGGTTCGCCGTTGCTGGCTGGGCGCACCAACGCCGTGCGCTGCTGGGTGGCCAGCGCCAGCACTTCAGCGTCCGGCACACGGGACACGTTGCGTTGGTTGACGTCGAGAGAGCGCTCCAGGCGTTTGAGCAGAAAGTCGAACACGGTGACGATGAACACGTAGAAAAACGCCACCGCCGCCATGGTTTCGATCACCAAAAAGTTCTGCGAATACAGGCGCTGGCCGACCATCAGGATCTCCGTGAGGGAGATCACCGACACCAGGGAGGTGAGCTTGACGATGGAGATGTATTCGTTGGCCAGCGAGGGCAGCGCCACCCGCAAGGCTTGAGGGATCACCACACGCCACTGGGTACCGAGAAAGCGCAGGCCCAACGCCCGTGCTGCTTCGCCCTGCCCTTTGTGAATCGAGAGCAGGCCGCCGCGATGGATCTCGGCGACGTAGGCGCTTTCGCAGATCACCAGGGCCAGCAGGCCGGACCAGAATGGGTCCGCCAAAATCGCCGACGTGCCGGGCAACGCCTGGGGCAAGTTGTAGATGAAGATCAGCAGCACCAGCAGCGGGAGGCTGCGGAACAACCAGATATAACCACGGGCCGGCACGCTGAGCAGGCCGTGCCTGGATTGCTTGGCCAGCGCCAGCACGAACCCGAAGACGATGCTCAACAACCAGGTCAGGGTGCTGAGCTTGATCACCGTCCACGTCGCGCGCCAGAACTCGGCGTCGCCGAGCAAACCAAACATGTAGTGCCAGTCGAATGTCATCGTCGTGGTGCCCTGAATAAGTTGATCTACATCGATGGGTTGAGAGTCGTGGCGGGAGGTGGTCAGGGTCAATTCGTAAAAGCCGGGGCACTGGGTAGGCAGAACCTATGCAGCCAAAAACCACGCAAAAAACCAATGAACGAAGATCCAATGTGGGAGCGGGCTTGCTCGCGAAGGCGGTCTGTCAGTTACTGATGTGCTGACTGATAAACCTCATTCGCGAGCAAGCCCGATCCCACATTTTGATCTCCATTGTTCTGGGATCATGCGCATTGGCCAAAATGGTGCGCACCTGAACCCACCACGTCGAACACGCCACTTATTGGTGCAACGTCAGCTCACACCACTCATCACCCGCACCGCATGCGGGTCGAAAAAGCTCGGCGGTGCCATGCCGGGGATGTACTGGTCGGAGACAAACATGCGGCACCGCTCGGCAAACGCCGACACCACCCGCGACAGCTGGGTGTTGCTGGCCGTGGCGTAGCCCAGGCGCATCGGGCGATGAGCGCCGGCCAGGCGCAGGCGGATCACGCGCTTGCCATCCTGGGACACGTTGGATTTGGGCCGTGCATTCGCGAAGGAGTAACCGATGCCGTTACCGACCATGGCGCGCACCGTTTCGAGGTTGGTGGAGCGCATGATGATGTTCGGCGTGGTGCCCGCCTGGATGAACAGGCTGAGGAAATAATCGCGGCTCCAGGGCGTGTCGAGCAGCACCACCGGGTAGGCTTCGAGGTCCTGCATGCTCACCGCCGGCAGGTTTGCCAACGGGTGGTATTCGCCGACCATCACATAGGGCGGCAGTTGGGCCAGGGGCTGGAAGTCGATGTCCGGGCTGGTCACCAGGTCGTAGGTCAGGGCGATGTCCAGCTCGCCGCTGCGCAGTTTCTCCAGCAGTTCCTCGTGGTTGCCTTCGGCCTGGGTCAGCCGCACACCGGGGAACGCGCGGCCAAAACCAAACACCAATTCCGGCGTGATCATCGGCGCCAGCGACTCCAGGCAGCCCACCCGCAGCGGCCCGCGCACGGTGTTCAACGACTCCGAGGCGATGGTGTAGAGGTTGGTCATTTGCTCCAGGATCAGCTTGGCCTCCTGCATCACCTGGCGCCCGACGGCCGTGAGGGAAATGCCCTGGGCGTGGTGCCGCACAAACAGCTGGATGCCCAGCTCCGCTTCCATATGGGTGATCGCCGCCGAGATCGACGGCGACGACACATGAATGCGTTCAGCCGCAGCACTGATGCTGCCCGCCTCGCCGGACGCGACAAAATATTCCAGTTGGCGCTGAGTAATTCGACTGAGCATCACGCCTCCACAACAATGGGTGTACGTGATCGATAGTGCAGGGTTCGTGCCGGGTCACTGCGCCTGCCGATGAGGGGCACGGGCTTCGGTTTTTCCTAAGCACTACCCTGCACAAATGCTGGTTTCGCTACAGCCATGGTGGTGTGAAGCTGCGGTCATCCCGTTTTCAGCGAGCCGCCTGCGATGCCCACCCACACTCGAATCCGCATGTTCAACACCCGGGAAACCTACCCCAACCAAAGCCTGGACAACGACCTCTGCCAGGCCGTGCGCGCCGGCAACACCATTTATGTGCGCGGCCAGATCGGTACCGATTTCGAGGGCAACCTGGTGGGCCTCGGCGACCCGCGTGCCCAGGCCGAACAGGCGATGAAAAACGTCAAGCAACTGCTGGAGGAGGCGGGCTCCGACCTGTCGCACATCGTCAAGACCACCACGTACCTGATCGACCCACGCTACCGCGAGCCGGTGTACCAGGAGGTCGGCAAGTGGCTCAAGGGCGTGTTCCCGATTTCCACCGGGCTGGTGATCTCCGGCCTGGGCCAGCCGGAGTGGCTGATGGAGATCGATGTGATCGCCGTGGTGCCGGATGACTGGCAGCCCTGAATGACCTGGAGTACGCCATGAGCCACCGTGTGATGTTCCTCAACGGGCCGAACGCCAACCTGTATGGGCTGGATAAACGCGGCACCTACGGCAGCGAGAGCTTTGCCAGCATCGAAGCGCGCTGCCAACGCCACGCCGCTGAAATAGGCCTGACCCTGGACTTTCGCCAGAGCAACCACGAGGGCGTGCTGGTGGACTGGATCCAGGAGGCTCGGCTGAGCAGCGATGCCATTGTGATCAATGCGGCCGGGCTGACGTACAGCTCGGTGCCGATCCTCGATGCGCTGCTGGCGTTCGACGGGCCGATCATCGAAGCGCACATGAGCAACATCTGGAAGCGCGAAAGCTTCCGGCATCACTCCTTTATATCCAAGGCCGCCACTGGCGTGATCGCCGGGTTGGGCGCGCTGGGTTACCAATTGGCCCTCAGCGCCGTGGCCCAGCTGCTCCACGAACGCCAAACCACCATCGAGCACCTGTAGGAGCCGGCTTGCCGGCGATGACGTTGGGTGAGCCATCCAATCCGTTATCTGGAACACCGCTATCGCCGGCAAGCCGGCTCCTAGAGTGACAACCGGTGTTGCAGACAAACCTTTTACCTTTCGGGAAACGCCTATGTCCGTCGAAACAATCAATACCCTGGTGGTCGGCGCAGGCCAGGCCGGGGTTGCCATGAGTGAGCACCTGTCCCTGATGGGCGTGCCACACATCGTGCTGGAACGCCACCGCATCGCCGAGCGCTGGCGATCGGAGCGCTGGGACTCGCTGGTCGCCAACGGCCCGGCCTGGCATGACCGCTTTCCCGGGCTGACATTCGAGGGCATTTCCCCCGAAGCCTTTCCACCGAAAGAGCGCATGGCCGACTACTTCGAAGCCTACGTCGACAAACTGCAGGCGCCGGTACGCACCGGCGTCGAGGTGCAGCAGGTGGAACGCCATGTGGGTCGCCCCGGTTTCAAGGTCACGACCTCGGCTGGCGTGATCGAAGCCACCAACGTCGTGGCGGCCACCGGCCCGTTCCAGCGCCCGTCTATCCCCGCCCTCGTCCCGGCGTCGGCACCGCTGTATCAACTGCACTCCTCCTCCTACAAGAACCCCGGCCAATTGCCCGAAGGCGCGGTGCTTGTGGTGGGTGCCGGTGCCTCCGGCTCTCAGATCGCCGAAGAACTGCAAAAAGCCGGTAAGACCGTGTACCTCTCGGTGGGCGAACACTACCGCCCTCCCCGCGCGTACCGGGGCCGCGACTACTGCTGGTGGCTGGGCGCGTTGGGCTTGTGGGATGAGGTCAAGATCCAGCCGAAGAAAAAACACGTGGCCTTTGCCGTCAGCGGCTATGAAGGTGGCAAGACCGTGGACTTCCGTCGGCTGGCCCATCAAGGCATTCACTTGGTCGGCGTCACCCAAGGCTGGGACGCAGGCGTGATGACCTTTGCCCCAGGCCTGGCCGATAACGTGGCCGAAGGGGACCGTGCGTATTTCGAGGTGCTGCGCGATGCCGACGCGTACATCGAAGCCAACGGCCTGCCCTTCCCCCTGGAGCCCGAGGCCTGGGACCTGCTGCCCGATCCGCCATGCCTGCTCAACCCGAGCCTGAGCCTGGATTTGGCCGAGGCCGGCGTGACCACGATCCTGTGGGCCACCGGCTTCACGTTCGATTTCGGCTGGTTGAAAGTCGACGCGTTCGATGAGAAAGGCGAGCCCTTCCACAAACGCGGGATCTCGGCCCAGAGCGGGATTTATTTCCTGGGCCTGCCGAACCTGGTGAACCGTGCCTCATCATTTATCTATGGGGTGTGGCACGACGCGAAGTACGTGGCTGACCATATCGTCTTGCAGAATGAATACAGGGCTTACAACAGGCCTTAAGGCTTGAGGTTTTTCAGCAAGGTGAAGAGTTGGCCGGTCAAGCTCCATCGCGGGGTGGGTAGGTCGGAGGGTTCGGCCAGCGCATCGAGAAGGGTGCGATGGGGTGCTTGGCTGGAAAGCGTATCCGAGATCAAGTACTGCTCGTTTTGACGTGTCGAGGGGGCCTCACGTTTGTACGGCCTGCCAGTGGCCGGATCCAACACGTAGCCGGCGGCCTTGCCTTCTTCCGTCACTGTCCAGTCGTCGTCAGTCTTCACAAGGACAGGATTGAAAGGCGGCAGCGTTATGCTCATGTTCGTGGTTTTGACGATATGGTCCGCGATAACGATTGGGTTCAAGACCGCGAACTCACTGCCAAGCGGCGGCTGGTCGGCACCTTCATCGGAGAACTTGTTCACCATCCGTTCCAGGAACGGTATGCCGCCCACGTTGGAAAACGCGCCATGGTCGGGGTTGAGGATGTAGCGCAAAAAGCCCGGGTCGATGCGCGTGCTGTTGATTGCCGAGCCGTTCAGGATACCCGCGGCGGTGGCGGCATCGTCTGGCTTGAAATCGTACCTCACCGGATGCCCGTCCAGGTCGTAGCCGCTATTGCCACCGAGCATCTGGCTGCCGTCGGTGTAATAGCGGTAGGTGCTGTATGACGTGATCAATCGGTCGACAAAATGCAGATCTACTCCTTCGGCTTGTGCATATCCGTACATATCCGCGATCACCGCACGGTCTTCGAGGGTGAGAAACTCGCAGCGATTTTGCCTTTCGTTGTAGGCCGTGGCAGGCGGAAGCGCGACCGGCGGCTCTCTGCCACCAAACAAGCGCGAGATCATGATTTTACGACCGTTAGCAAACTCTGGCTCCGGACTGGAACTTACAGGGGCCTCAGCTGATTGCAACGTTTGCCAAGCGGCACGTCGTTCATTAATGGTGAAGGAGCCGCCGTCGTCGTGGGCGATCAGGCTGAGTTGATCGCGCGCGAGACCTTTGAAGGGGTTGCTGTCAGTGCCGTTGAGAAACGCCGTCGCTTGCCGCGCCCGTGCCAAATGTTCCGGGTTGTCGGTGGTTGGAATCTGCGCATCATGTTGCGCCTTATGGGCGAAATACTTGGCATCGGTGATAGGTGCCAGCAGGTCGGCACCAGTGTGCCCCCCACGCATTTCAGCGCGCACGGCCGCAGCACTCAATTGGCCGGCCAGCAGCGAGACGGTGGTGGCGCCGTTATTGGAAGTAGAGGAATCGGCCTCGCCTGCTTCGGGCAAAGCAACGGGTGGCGTAATCTCGTCTACGGGATGGCTGGCCACTCGACTGTGAGGCGACGTTGTATAGGGACTGATCGTGTTCATGAGTATGTACCTGCATAAAAACATGCGGTTTCTATACAGATCTGTTCTTTTTTAGAGAGCACTCGCAATCGAGCCGACCGCGAGCGCTATACAACAGATCAATATTGATATTTAAACGTTACCGAATCGACACCGGCTGGACGAGCGAACGGTGGTTCTCCGCCTCGCACGCTATGATTGATAACAACTTTAGAACCATGGCCAAAAGCTTGGTCATTAAAAACATCCAATGTTCCGGAAGAACTTGGCTGAATATCCTGACAACTCCTTTCAGAGCTAAAAGGGCGGTAATAACACAGTTCCACATCATCGTGAATCGTTTTAGGGTAGTACGTAGTACTCCATTGAATCCCTAATAACTTTTTCGGGAGAGTAAGCGTCCCTGCGGGTATATCTGTGGACAAAACATTAAACGTAGAAAATCCAGTACCCGGATAAACATCAGACATAGATAGCACCAGCACAGGCGTGGGTGCATCCGTCTTGGTTAAAACCCTTTCTTCCGCGAACACTGAGCCACCTGCAATCGCTGCAAAAGCAGCCACTAAGCCGAGAAGAAAACCCCTCGCAACTCTCACCAACGGAACCACACTCAAGCTTTTCATCATTTACCTCCACAGAGTCAGAAACCAACACCTGGAATTAAACTCAAGCCAACTGTAAGAACCACGCCAGTACGATTGCACGAATAATTAACCGGATAAACCCACGCACTTCCTAAAATAACGAAAGAAGACTCCGTCATACTAGAAAGTAAGAAGCTGCGGGCAACTTCCTAGTCCGCCTCACCCTCTACTTAAAATCCTTATTTCATACGTGCACAGTAGAAGCCCGCAGCACTGGGCAACGGACGGAAAAGCGGGGCAAGGTACCGAGCCGTCGCGGGGAGACGACTCGGCGGGACAAGGGGGGGGTCGAAGGCAGGGCACGCTCACGCGCGCTTGGGCAGTTTCCAGTTCGGGCGTATGAAGTGGCAGGTATAGCCGTTGGGGATGCGCTCCAGGTAATCCTGGTGCTCCGGCTCCGCTTCCCAGAACGGCCCGGCCGGTTCGATTTCAGTGACCACGCGGCCCGGCCACAATTTGGAGGCATCGACGTCAGCCGCCGTGTCTTCGGCGATGTCCCGTTGCTGTTCGCTGAGGTAATAGATAGCAGAGCGGTAGCTGGGCCCCAGGTCATTGCCCTGGCGGTTCGGCGTGCTGGGGTCGTGTATCTGGAAGAAGAACTCAAGGATCTGCCGATAGCCGATCACAGCCGGGTCGAACACGATCTCGATCGCTTCCGCATGGTTGCCATGGTTGCGGTAGGTGGCATTCGCCACATCGCCACCGGTGTAGCCGACGCGTGTGTGCAGCACGCCGGGATAGCGCCGCAACAAGTCCTGCATGCCCCAGAAGCAGCCGCCGGCAAGAATGGCGGTTTCGGTTGTGTTGGTCATGGTCTGTCACCTCGATGGATACAGGCGTAGTTATGGGGCCGTGTGGACCAATCCCAAGGCCCGGGCGACGATTTCCGGAGCTGCGCAGGTACCGGGTTGAGGTCTCCACATTGTTTTCCCCGGAACCGAATATCGAGATAGTGGCCATTTTCGGGGAAAATGCCCGCCGTTGACGCTCAGCGGGGAGAAAAATCAGCCTCGACAGGGAACAAGATTAGCGCCACGCCCCACGGTGATGGCACAATGCCCAGCTGTATTTCCACCGATCAGGGAGGTCAAAAATGCGTCCGTTACAGCCGTCAGTACATTCTGAGCGTCGACAACAACTCGTACATTCACCAATACGGTATGCCTTCCTGCGAGGAGCACTGATAGTCACTGGCAAAAACGACCTCAATCATGAATAAACCGAATCGCCCCGCCACACCGTCAAAGCGTTTCGCCCTTTGTTTGTTCGGCTTACTGGTGGCTGCATCACACACCCACGCCGTCGAGAATAAAAAAGAAGCGGAGCTGGAGTTCTACAAAACCCTCACGCAAATGCGCATTGACACTGCGCGCGACCTGCTGACAAAGGACATGCAGACCTTATCAACACGTATTGATGCGCAAGAAAAACGTGTGGAGACGCAGAACTCACAAATTGATAAGGGCTTAAACGTACTCAGCAACATGCTCAGTGGCCTCGGCATTATCTTGGCCCTCGCAGGTATGGTCGGGTACTTCTCGGTTCAGAACAAAGCAAAAAAAGAAGCACAGAAAGAAGCCGAACTCGCCGCCAACAAGTGGTTTCAAACCCATGCCATTGCCATGCAAACTCAGCTCAATGAGTTGCAAGCAAAATTCCAAGTGCTCGAAGGCGAGGCGCAAACAAACTTCAATAAACACATACAAAAACTCAAGAAGCTCGATGCGCTTTCCGAACGAGCCATGCACATCTTGCAGCACAACCTCAGTGAACCCGATCTGTCGCGAGATGCACCTTCCGCTGATGCATCCGAAGCGCTGTCCGAGGAAGCCGTTGCCGTCACACAAAAGCCTGAGAGCCAGTACACCTACAAAGACTGGAACACACGTGCCTTCGATGCCTACAACAAGGGTGATAAAGAAGGCGCCGCACGATTCTGGCGCGCGGCGGCGAACGACAAGTCTGCTACACCGACCAACAGTGTCCGCGCTCTGTTCAATGCCGGGGTAGCGCTGGGCGCTCTTAATCGCAACGATGAAGCGATTGCAGTGTATGAGGAACTTATCGAACGGTTCCGTACGGACGAGAAGCCCGCCATTAAAACGCAATCCGCCAGAGCGTACGTAAACCTGGGTGCCACACTCGGCAAGATTGGGCAGAACGAGCAAGCGGTCACCGTGTACACGGAATACATGCAGCGTTTCGAAAAAGAAGATACACCTCAAATCAACGAAGCGACGTCCCAGGTACTGTTCAACACGGGCGTCAGGCTCGCGCACATGAATCGTCACGAAGAGGCGATTTCCAATTACGACAAGCTTCTAGATCGATTTGGTACGCAGGAAATCGTATCGATGAAGGACCGGCTCGCGTGCACCTATGTAAACAAGGGAGCCGCTTTAGGGCAAATCAAAAGCAACAACGAAGCTATTGCTGTCTACGACCATGTTATCCAGTCTTTTGGAAACAGCGACTCACCCGTTGCAAAAGAACAAGTTGCCTTCGCCCACCTCAATAAAGGCCTCAGGTTGCGAGCCTTGGGTCGCCACGACGAGGCCATCGGCTCGTTTGACAACTTGATAGACAACGTGGGCATCGACGCTACAGAACCTGTCAAGTCCAGTACCGCAAAAGCGATGCTCAATAAAAGCCATAGCTTGTGGCGGCTCGGTGACAGAGAGGAGTCCATTGAGGCCTGCGACGACCTGATTCGTCGTTTTGAACATGAGACATCGGTTGCCTGCCAGATCCAAGTCGCGAAAATCCTGATCGCGAAAGGCACCCGACTGTGGCAAATGAATAAACATGATGATGCGATGGATGCTTATCAGGAAGTCATCAAGAAATTCGAAAGTGCAGAGGCCATTTCGGTACTTGAGCACGTTGCAAGAGCAATGCTCAATTTCGCCAGCGGCCTAGAAGAGCTCAACCGTCACAGTGAAGCCCTTGTCGTTTTCAACACACTCATTGATCGCTTTGAACACGTTGAATCCAGCACTATAAAAATCCAGGTCGCAAATGCCATCTTGCAAAAAGGTATCGTCATTGGCGGTCCCGAGAACCTGGCAGAGTCCATTAAAGTGTACGACAGTTTATTGGAGCGCTTTGACAAGGACGAAGACCCGGCAATCCAACAGGTTGTTGGCCACGCGAAGAACAGCAAAGGATTCGATCTGCTGTCTCTTGCCAAACAGCACTGGAGCGACACGGAACGTCGAACACGTTGTCTCGAGCAAGCCAAAGTTCTTTTCATCGAGGCAGACGACATCGAGCCCAACGGTCCAGTTGTTCTCGGCAATCAAGCCTACTGTGATCACTTACTCGGCCTTCCCCTTGAGTCATACCGTGAAAAGTTAGGCCAAGCACTGTCAACCGGAAAAGAAAAGCTTTATGCCGGTACTTTAGAAGACCTGCTGATCCACCCCGTCCCGGAAGTAGATGACAGCTTCCGCGCGTTACTCGAGGGTGTGTGGCAGGAGATCAAACGTTAGCCGCCCACCTGTGTTGCTTTCAGCCTCGGCTTCAGGATTTCTGGCGGTCGACCCTACTGCCGAGGTGACGTGCGATGTTCGAACTGGCCCCCCTCCTGACGTACATAACCGTGGTGATCGGCCTATTTCTGATCTACCTGGACGTGCGAGCTTTTCTGGCGCGGCCTGGCGCAATTCGACACCCGAGTGGTGATGGAGGCCAATGCGATTGGCGCGCTGATCGAAGTGGTGCGCAGGACCACGCTGTCGACCCTCCTGCCGGCCCCTATTGCGCGGGCGCACCCGGGTCGCGATTGAACTGGGGCCGCAGACACTGCAACGCACGGCGGTGCTGATGCAGCGTAAAGGGGGTTATCAGTCGGCGGTGGCGCGAGCGTTTATGGCGGTCGCGAATGAGGTGGCGATGGGGCTGGAAGCCTAAACCAAACCTGTCAGGGCTGGCGATCGCTTGCAGCCTGGGCCAGCAGCCACTCCCGAAACGCCTTCACCTTGGCAAGGTCAGCCACTTCGGGCCGGTGCACGATGTAGTAAGCGAACGCCAGCGGCCGGCTGGCCTCACCAAAAGGCCGGACCAACCGCCCCGCTTGCAGGTCATCGCGCAACATCACGCTGCGCCCCAGCGCCAGCCCCTGGCCGTCAATCGCCGCTTGTAGCACCGCCGCCGAGTTGTTGATGCGCAACCCGTGCTCGGCATTGATCCCGGGGAACCCCGAAGCATCGAGCCAGGTGCGCCACGTCGGGTAGTGGGGGTCGCCTGCCATCGACAGGTCGTGGATCAGCGTCGCCTCGGCGAGCTTTTCCGGTGGTAGCCGGCCCTGCTCCAGCAACGGATAGGTGGGCGCACACACCGGGTAGAGGTCCTCTTCCATCAAGTGGGTGGCGACCAGCCCAGGCCAATGGCCCGCCCCGTAACGCACGCCGATGTCCATGCCTTCGGCGATGAAATCCACCGGCCGCAGGTTGGTGTCCAGCAGCACATCGGTCTGCGGGTGAGCCCGCTGGAAATGCTCGATACGCGGCAGCAGCCACTTGGCCGCGAACGCCGGGCTGACCGTTACCGTGAGCCCTGTGCTGAGAGCCCCCTCCTTCAACCGCGCCACCCCCAGCCTCAAGCGATCAAACCCCTCGCGGATATCCGGCAATGCCTGGCGCGCCACCTCGGTGAGCACCAAGCGCGCAGCGCCGCTGGACCCGCGCGTGAACAACGGCACGCCAAGCCAGGATTCCAGGGTTCGCACCTGCTGCCCCACCGCTGCCGAGGTCACGTGCAATTCTGCTGCGGCCGCTGAAAAGCTCAGGTGCCGGGCAGCCGCTTCAAAGGCTTTGAGTGCATTGAGGTAGGCGGGCGTATTCATCGTTAAAGTTTTTCTTTAGTAGGCGGCAATGAATTCTGGTTTGTGGGCAACGATGCCCGGGGCGAAGAATAGCAGCCAAGGACGAACTAGATCAGCTTCGATAGCGATCGATCCGTTCAGGGACTTTTTCTGTCATACCCCACAGGACACTCTCACCATGAAAAGATTTTCTTCCAAGATTGCCATTATCACCGGCGGCGGTTCGGGTATCGGCAAGGAAGTCGCACAACGCCTGGTCGCCGAAGGTGCCAGCGTCGTAATCAGCGGTCGCGATGCGGAAAAACTTGAAAAAGCCGCCGCGCAGATCGATCCCAGCGGCCAGTACGTTCGTACCCTCGCGGCGGATATCGCCAAACCCGCGACCGCCAAAGCGCTGGTGGAACTGGCCACCAGCGCGTTCGGCGGCGTGGACATCCTGATCAACAACGCGGGCGTCTTTAACCCAAAACCCTTCCTGGCGCTGGACGAACACGAGTACGACGGCTTCGTCGATATCATCCTCAAGGGCAAATTCTTCATGGCGCAGGCGGCGGCCAACGCCATGCTGAAACGGGGCGGCGGTGCCATCGTACAAACCGGTTCGCTTTGGGCGTTGCAAGCCATTGGCGCCACACCGTCGGCGGCGTATTCGGCAGCCAACGCCGGTGTGCACGCCCTGACCCGCAACCTGGCGATTGAACTGGCGTCCTCGAACATTCGCATCAACACCGTGGCACCCGCCGTAGTGGAAACGCCGGTGTACAACACCTTCATGGACAGTGAGCAGGTCAAGGCCGTACTGCCCACCTTCAATGCCTTCCACCCGCTGGGGCGCAATGGCCAGCCGGCCGACGTTGCCGAGGCCATCCTGTTTTTGGCCTCGGAACAGGCGGCGTGGATCACTGGTACCGTGCTGCCAGTCGATGGCGGCGTCACGGCGGGCCGCATCTGATCATCGCTCCCCTGGGAAGACCTGCCATCGCCAAATAAATGCGTTCGGCGGTGGCTTGCGCGATACTCGCCCGCACCCAACAAGGCGGCGCGAGTGATCATGGACAGGCCCTCAACTACCCCCTTCGCCTACCAGGCGGTGTACCGCTACCTCGTCGAGTTGATCGCGGCCAGCCCGGCACAGCCGGAGCAGAAATTGCCATCGCTGCGCCAACTGGCCCAGCGCCTGGGTGTGTCGGTCTCGACCACCAAATACGCGTACGCCTTGCTCGAAGACGAAGGCCGGATCGTCGCCCGACCCAAGTTCGGCTACTTCATCAAGGCAGCGCCCGCCCCGCCGTTGGAGAGCGACACACCCAGCCTGCTCGACCAGGCGTTCGCCCACGCGCGCACGCCTGGGATGATGGCCTTGAGCAGTGATGCACCGGCGATGCTGCTGTCACTGGAAAACCCGTTGCTGATGATCGAGCGCGAACTGACGCGGCAATACACCCGGGCGCCCTCGCCGCCCTACCTGCCGTTCGGCGAGCCCGAATTGCGCGGGGCATTGGCCGAGCGTTATACCCAGTCGGCCGAGCGTTATTGGCAGGCTGACCAGGTGTATATCGGCTCGGACCTGCACAGTGTGCTGAACCTGGCACTCAACGCCCTCGACCTGGCCGGCACGGTGGCGCTGGTGGAGTCGCCCTGTTCGTGGGCGGTGCTGCGGCAGTTGGAGGCGGCGAATATCCGTGTGATCGAAATGCCGTTGGGCGCTGATGGGCGCTTCGATCTGGCCGCCTTCAAGGAACGGCTCAAGTGTGAGCCTATTCGCCTGGCCGTGCTGTCATCGGCGGTGAACATGCCCCACGGCAGCCGGATGCCCGCCGAGGACAAGCAGCAGATCTGCCAGTGGCTGGCGGAACGCTCAATCTGGCTGTTTGAAAACGACACCTACGGCGAACTGTATTTCGACACCCAGCCTCCCCGTTATCGCGACTTCGCCGACCCGCAGAGGCTGTTGGTGTTCTCAACCTTTGAGAAAGTGATCGGCGCAGAAGCGCCCTTCGGTTACCTGTTGTGCCGTGAACACGGCGCACGGTGGCGTGAGCTGTTCCTGGCACGGGGGTTTCGCCTCTCGCCGATTCGCCAAAAAGCTATCGCCCGGCTGTTCACGACCAAACGCATCGACCCACACCTCAAGGCGCTGCGGGCCCAATTGATTGCGCGCATGAACGAGATGAATGCCCTGCTGCAAGCACAAGGCAACGGCCTATGGGAGATTCTGGTGCCACAGGGCGGCGCGACCTTCTGGCTCAAGGCAACACGCCCGGTGGACATGCGCCAGGTATTCGACCAGTTGTTGGCCCGGCACATCGTCATCGCCCCCGGCGAACTCTTCAGCCGGCAAGGC
Source organism: Pseudomonas sp. TE24901 (assembly GCF_054058375.1). NCBI lineage: Bacteria > Pseudomonadati > Pseudomonadota > Gammaproteobacteria > Pseudomonadales > Pseudomonadaceae > Pseudomonas > Pseudomonas sp. TE24901. The sequence goes on along the minus strand of NZ_JBSSAF010000006.1, from coordinate 184,172 downwards.
CTCTGGCCGCACCACCTGCGCCTGAGCTACACCCTCGACTGGAGCAAAGATGTCGCCCAGGCCATCAGGCAACTGGCCGACGCGATCCGTCACAGCCCGTAGCAATGCCGCGCTTCGGGAAAGCGGCCACGACGCACTTCATCGGCAAACCGCTCGCAGGCGTCACGGATCACCGCGCCGACGTCGGCGTACTGCTTGACGAAACGCGGCACGTGATCGCCACCCAGGCCCAGTACATCCTCCGTCACCAGCACCTGGCCGTCGCAGGCCGGTGACGCCCCAATGCCAATGGTGGGCATGGCCGAGTCCAGGGTGATCTGCCGCGCCAGGCCTTCCGCCACGCCTTCGAGCACCACGCTGAAGGCGCCCGCCGCCAGGTTGGCCCGCACGTCTTCGGCGATCACCGCGCCGGTGTGCGCCGTAAGGCCTTGGGCCTTGAAGCCGCCCATCACGTTGACGAACTGCGGCATCAGCCCCACATGGGCCATCACCGGAATACCCCGCGCCACCAGAAACTCGACGGTGCCCGCCAACGCCTGGTTGACCTCCAGCTTCACCGCATCGCAACCGGTGCGTGCCAACACCTGGGCACAGTTGCGAAAGGCTTGCTCACAGGATTCCTGATAACTGCCAAACGGCATGTCGGCCACCACACACGCCAGGCGCGTGCTGTCGACCACCGCCCGGGTGTGGCCGATGATTTCTTCCAGCTGCATGCTCAAGGTCGACGCCCGGCCGTAGCCGACCATGGCCGTCGAATCGCCCACCAGGATGAAATCCACCAGCGGGTCGATCAGCCTGGCAATCGGGCTGGAATAGGCGGTAAGGGAGACGATTTTCTGCTGGCCCTTCATGGCGACCAATTGAGGGACGGTCATGCGTTTGGTGCGGGTATGGGTGCTCATCGAGGTTTTCCGTTTACGCAGGTTGATCAAGGCTTACCCGGCCTGATTATTGGCCAAACGCACCCTGATTCAATGCACAGATCCGCGCTAAAAAGCGACCCAGTAAGGAATCTACCGGGAGGGTTAGCTGGTATCATCGCGCGCATTACCCGCCGGATAGATCACCATGAACCGCCAGAAAAAACTCCAGCAGCTCTTCAAGGCCAAGGCCAAGAAGGCCAGCGCCAAATTGGCGCCGAAAAGCAAGGACCGCTACATCAGCAAGGCCGACCGCGCGAAGCTGGCGGCCGAAGCCGATCAAGCCACCACCACCGCCTCTGACGCGAACGACTGAACGGCACACGGGATCCGCCCCCGCTCGCGTGCCCCCTCCCCTTACTTGGCGAACAGCTGGCTCATGTCCTTGAACGCCTTGAACTCCAGGGCGTTGCCACAGGGGTCGAACAGGAACATGGTGGCCTGCTCGCCGACCTGGCCCTTGAAGCGCACGTAAGGTTCGATGACGAATTGAGTCTCACGTGCCCGCAACCGATCGGCCAGCGCTTCCCATTGTTCCCAGTGCAGGATGATGCCGAAGTGCGGCACCGGCACATCGTGGCCATCCACCGGGTTGGAGTGCACCGACGCCTGGGAGTGGGTCTTGGGGTGTTCGTGGATCACCAACTGGTGGCCGTAGAAATCGAAGTCGACCCATTGCGCGCTGGAGCGACCCTCGGAAAGGCCAAAGACATCACCATAGAAGTGACGCGCGGCGGCCAGGTCATACACGGGAATCGCTAGGTGAAAAGGAGAAAGGCTCACGGTGGCTACCTGCTGGTTCGGTTATTCAGAACTCGATTCTTCACCAGAAAGACCGGGGGATAAAGCGCATATCTTTGGTCCTGAGCCTCAATCATTTCGATGCTCGCGCCCTATTGGGGCGCGTCCAGCACACTGATGACGCACGAACGGAATAATTCGAAGAGTGGCAGTTGGCGCTGGGTGTACTTGGTCAGCAACACGATTTCGCGGAAAAACGTCAGTTTGTCCAATCGCAAAACCCGCACGTCGCTGTCATGTTCCAGCCACAACCCGGCCAGGGGCACCAGAGACACGCCGAGGCCGCTGCGCACCATCTTGACGATAGCGTCCAGCTCATCCAGTTCCAGGGCCAGTTGGGTCTGGATTTTTTGCTCCTTGAGGAACTGCGTCACCTGGCGCCCGCCGAACGAGCCCCGGTCGTAGCGCACGAAGGGCTGTTCGCGCAGGATCTGCAACGGGTCATCGCCCGGCACGTCATTGGCGGTGATCAGCACAAACGGCTCGCGGGCGATGACCTCAATGTTGAGGTCTTTGGGCAAGTTGAACGGCGGGTTGATCATGATCGCCAGGTCCAGATCACCGGCGTCGACCTGGCTGAGCAGGTTCAGCGAAACGCCGGGCACCAGGCTGACCTCGATGAACGGCGCACGCCGCTTCAAGGCCACCAACGCCTGAGGCAGCAGCCCGGTCTGCACGCTGCCGATGGCGCCGATGCGCAACGAACCCTGGAAGTTGTTGGCGCTGTCGGGCGTGCCCATGCGCGAAAAGATATCGAGGATCTCTTCCGCCAGCGGCACCGCCCGCTGCCCCGCTGCATTGAGGGTGGCGGAGCGTCCGGTGCGGTCGAACAGCTTGACCCCCAGGGCGTCTTCAAGGTGCTTGATCTGCGCGCTCACCGCCGATTGCGTCAGCCCCACCTGCTGGCCTGCGGCCGCAAAGGTGCCCTTGCGCGCCGCGCATACGAAAGTCCGCAGTTCTCGAATCATCCAGGCACCCTGTGGTTGAAGGTTCAGCAGCCGCTTAAGGCGACCTGCGGCCGCTCGCCAGCAAAGAAGAACGGGCGCAGGCGCACGCCCACGCTGTTGCCGATGAACGCCGCCACCAGCCACACCCAGCCATGCAGGCTGCCCGAGGCGATGCCGCTGAAGTACGCGCCGATGTTGCAGCCATACGCCAGGCGCGAGCCATAGCCGAGCAGCAGGCCACCGATCACCGCGGCCACCAGCGAGCGCGTGGGGATCTTGAGACTCGGCGCAAAACGCCCGGCCAGGCCAGCCGCCAGCAGCGCACCGAGCACGATGCCGATGTCCATGACGCTGGTGATGTCTTCCCACACCGGCGCGGCCAAGGCCTTGGCATTGCCCGGCATTTGCCAGAACGCCCAACTGGCCACGTCCACCCCCAGGCCGCTCGCCACCTTGGCGCCCCACAGCGCGAACGCCGAGGTGATGCCCCATGGGCGACCGGCCAGGGCCAGGGTCGCGTAGTTGAGCAGTGCCAGGCCAATCGCGCCCCACACCAACGGCCACGGGCCACGCAGAAAGCGGCGCAGGCCAGTGTGCTCACTGGTGACGCCTGCTTCCAACTGGCCGTGGCGGCCTTTTTCCAGACGTACGGTGATCACCGCGATCAGGGCAAACACCGTGAGGCTCAGGCCCATGGCCGGCGCCACGCCGAAGCTCTTGACGATGGAAATCGCCGGGAACGCCGGCAGCGAGAACCACCAGTCCACGTGGTGGGTGGCGATCAACGAACCGCAAATAAAGAAGAACAGCGTCACCAGCATGCGCGCATTGCCGCCGCCCACCGTGAACAGGGTGCCCGACGCACAGCCGCCGCCCAACTGCATGCCGATACCGAAGATAAATGCACCAAACACCACCGACACCCCGGCCGGCGCCACCAGCCCGACCACCGGCTGGCCGAACAGAGTGCCTGCACCCAGCGCCGGGAAGAACAGCAACACCGCCACCGCCAGCATCACCATCTGGGCGCGCAAGCCGGCGCCGCGCCGATCATTGATGAACACGCGCCACGCCGAGGTGAAGCCAAAGGCGGCGTGATAGAGGGTCAGGCCCAGCGCCGCACCGACCACCAGCAACAGCACCTGGTGCGCGCCCACGCTGGTTTGCAGGAACACGGCGCCAAGCACCAGGAAAATAAAGGCCACCAACGGCGCGACGGGCTTGCGCACGGGGGCGATGGGAAGAGAGGTGCTCATGGGGTTCTCGGTTCGTGTGAATGGGTGGGTTGCGAGGGGGGCAAGTATAAACCGCAAGGTGGCGCCAGCCTTGGTTTATTGGCCTTTGATGAAGCACTGCGTTTTATGAAAAAAGTTTAATGCAGTCAAACTGTACAGTTTTCCTGCATGGGTGCTAGGGTTCAGGCATGACCGACTCTTTTGCAACGTCCGCCCCCCACTCCGCCGCCCTGGCCGCGGCACTGCGCATTTCCCTGGGCAAACTGAGCCGCCGCCTGCGCGAGCAGACCCACCCCAACGATTTCACCTCGGCGCAAAAGTCCGTACTGCTGCGCCTGGATCGCGACGGCCCGGCCACCGTGTCCGCCCTCGCCCGCGCCGAAAGCGTGCGCCCGCAATCGATGCGCATCACCGTGGCCGGGCTTGAGGCCATGCAGGCGGTCAGCGGCCAGCCAGACCCCAGCGATGGCCGGCAGACGCTGATCACCCTGACGCCCGCCTTGCGCAAGCACCTGACCGAAAGCCGCGCCGCCAAAGACGACTGGCTGCTGCGCGCCCTGCACGAACAACTGTCGCCCCATGAACACGATGAACTCGCCGCTGCGGTGAAACTGCTGGAGCGTCTCGCCGATTTTTGACCGACCTGCCACACGAGGTGCCTGACCATGCAATGGCTTGACCTGCTGTCCTACTTTTTTGGTGGCGCGTTCCTGGCGAATGCGGTGCCGCATTGCGTCAGTGGCGTGAGGGGCGAAGCGTTCCAGACGCCCTTTGCGCGGCCTCGTGGTGAAGGCTTGTCGTCGTCGACGGTGAACGTGGTGTGGGGCTTTTTCAACCTGCTGGTCGCCTACCTGCTGCTCGGCCGCGTCGGTGAGTTCGACCTCAAGCACACCAGCCATCTGCTCGCGCCCGGGCTTGGCGCGCTGTTGATGAGCCTGTTCATGGCGCGGCACTTTGGCCGTTTCCACGGTGGCAACACGTCGCAGCCATCATGAGTGCTCTTGGCACCTTCCGTTCCCTGCGCAGCGCCAACTACCGCATCTGGGCCGCTGGCGCCCTGGTGTCGAATATCGGCACCTGGATGCAGCGCACCGCCCAGGACTGGCTGGTCCTCACCCAACTGACGCCGCACAACGCGTCGGCCGTGGGCATCGTCATGGCGCTGCAGTTCGGCCCGCAACTGCTGTTGCTGCCCTGGACCGGCTTTGCCGCCGACCACTTTGACCAGCGCAAAATGCTGATCGTGACCCAGGCGGTCATGGGCCTGCTGGCACTGACCCTGGGCGTGCTGACCGTCACCGGACTGGTGCAGTTGTGGCAGGTGTATGTGTTCGCGTTTTTGTCCGGCTGCGCGTCAGCGTTCGATGCGCCGGTGCGGCAGATCTTCGTCGCCGAACTGGTGGCCGAGAAGGACTTGTCCAACGCCATCGCGCTCAACTCCACCTCGTTCAACATGGCGCGCATGATCGGCCCGGCCGTGGCCGGTGTGACGATTGCATCAGTGGGCACCGGTTGGGCGTTCCTGCTCAATGGTTCGAGTTTCTTTGCCGTGCTGGTGTCGCTGTTCTTCCTGCGGGTCTCGGACCCAAGCACCAAGGTGCGGGCACTGCGCACCAAGGGCAGCCTCACCGAAGGCATCCGCTACGTGTGGGCACGGCCGGACCTGAAGGCGATTCTGCTGATGCTGTTTCTGATCGGCACCTTCGGCATGAACTTCCCGATCTTCATCTCGACCATGGCCGTCAGCGTGTTCCACGCCGATGCACGCGGCTACGGCCTGCTGACCTCGACCCTGGCCATCGGCACCATCGCCGGCGCCCTGCTCGCTGCCGGTCGCGAGCGGCCGCAGTTCAAATCACTGCTCAGTGGCGCGGCCGTGTTCGGGGTCGGCTGCACCCTGGCGGCCCTGGCGCCCAACTACTGGACCTTCGCGATTGCGCTGGTGATCATCGGCGTCGGCGCGATGACCTTCAGCAACACCACCAACAGCCTGATGCAACTGACCACCGAACCGCACATGCGCGGCCGGGTGATCGCCCTGCGCGTCGCCGTCGCCCTCGGTGGCACCCCCATCGGCGCGCCCATCGTCGGCTGGGTCGCCGACCACTTGGGCCCGCGCTGGGCACTGGTCGTCGGCGCCGTCTCAGGTATCCTGGCCGTCGGCGTAGCCCTCTACACCCTCAAACACCACCTGGACCCTGTAGTGAGCGGGCTAGCCCCGCGCCGCGGTACACCCGATCCACCCGATACACCCGATACACCCCAATGATCAAGCTCGCCCCGCGCCGCGTTGTACCTGACACACCGCCGCGCGGGGCAAGCCCGCTCACTACAATTATTTTTTGGTGAAAATACGTTGGCCAAAGACATCGAGAACCCGTGCATTTCCATCTGCCAACTCAGCGGCGACCTCTGCCTCAGCTGTGGGCGCAGCAAGGACGACATCCGCAAATGGAAACGCATGAAACGCCCCGAGAAGATGGCCGCCGTACAGCGGGCGACCCAGCGCCTGAAGGCGTTGAAAAAGTCCAAATGACGGTCAGGTGCGCCCGACCGATCCCGACACCGGAAGGTTGCCCAGCAACTTGAGCCCGGTGCTCTTCACGAAGGTCTCATAGTCCATCGGTTTTTGAATGCGCGTCTCGGCGTTGGGCAACACATAGGCCCAGGCACGTTGGCTTGACGCGTCATACACCAGCTTGAACAGGCGCGTCGGCACCCAGACCTGGTTGTCGCCGATGGTGCCGTAACCGGCATCGAACAGCGGCCCGGTGAACACATACACGTCGCCGCCGGCACGCACGGCGAACTTGCGCACGTCGGCCTCGACCTTGCTCCAGATCTTGCGGTTGTTGGTGGGGTCCTGGGGCACCATGTTCGACAGGGCAAAGGACTGAGCCATGGCATTGGCATTCGGCGCATCAGCGGCCGGGGACTGGTGGCCACGGTCCATGTGCTGGGCGCGGTAGTCGCTCAACTCGGCACGCCCACCCTTGGGGATGCGCGGGTCGGCGTAGAACTGGTTGGTGCGCTCTTCGCCCTTGGCGTCTTTCAACTGCGCGGCGTTCAGGCGTTCAACCACCACCAGCGGAGTCTTGCTGGTTTGCGAGTAGAGCACGGCGAAGTGATCGGAACACAACGCCAGGGGTTTCATGCTGGCCGGCACGGTGGCGGTGTTGATGGGCGTTGCAGCGGGAAACAGGTCGGCACAGGCGTCAAACGACAGGCGTTTTTCCTGCGCGGAATACAGGTCGGGCAGGCTGCGGGCGCTGACCCCGGTGGAGAGCAAAACAAGGGCGGACAGCCCAACGGCAATTTTGCGTAGGTGCATGCATTAAATCTTCGAATAGGAATGAAGCGGCAGGCTCCGCGGTGCGGAGCCAAGTGGATGATATTGCGGGAATTATTGACAGAGCATTGTACGATTAGTGCCCGACGACTGTAGGTTTTCCTACCGCTCGCGCCCCTGGCTTGAACCCATGGCTGCGCGCGCCCCAGGCAATCGCAAACGACACACCGATCAACAGCACCATCGCCCACGGAAACGATGCAACGCCCCAGGTATCCAGCAACACCCCGCCCACCACGCCGCTGCCGGCGATGGCGCTGTTCCACGCCACCACATTCAACGACAGTGCCACATCCGCGCCGTCGCCCGCCGCGTCCGCCAGGGCGGTTTGCAGCAGGGTCGCGGCACCGCCGAAGCTCAGGCCCCACACGGCGATCCCGAGGTAAATCACCTGGGGCACGTTGCCCAGCAAGCCGAACAACACACTCACCGCCGCAAAGGTCGCCAGGCTCACCAGCACGGTGTTGCGCAGCAGCGGTTCGACCAGCCTGGCGGTCAGCCAGATCCCGGCCAGCGCGGCGATACCGAACACCAGCAGCACCAGGTCGACCCGCTCCGCCAACCCTGCAGGCGCCACGAACGGCGCGATGTAGGTGTACAGAATGTTGTGCGCCAACATCCAACTGATCACCACCGCCAACACTGGGCGCACGCCGGGCGTGGTCAGCACCTTGCCCAGGGACAAGCGCTGGTGCGCAGCCTGTGGCGGGTAGTCCGGCACCTTCACCAGCACCCACACAATGAGCATCAACGTCAGCGCCGACATCAGGCCAAACGTGGTGCGCCAACCCACCAGCCCACCCAGCCAGGTGCCCAGCGGCACGCCCAGCGACAGCGCAATCGGCGTACCGACCATCGCCAGGGCCAACGCCTTGCCCTGCTGATGGGGCGCGACCATGCGCCGGGCGTAACCGGCCAGCAGGCTCCAGGCCAATCCGGCTGCGACACCGGCAAAGAACCGCGCCACCAGGGTCACGCCGTAATGGGACGACAGCGCCGTGATGGAGTTGAACAGCAGAAACCCGACGATGGTCAGCAGCAGCACATTGCGCCGACGCCAGCCCCGGGTGGCGATGGTCATGGGAATCACCGCCAGCACCGAGCCCAGGGCATAGGCGGTGACCATCTGCCCGGCCATCGACGGTGAAATCGCCAGGCCGTCGCTGATCAACGGCAACAGGCCGGCCGGCAGGGTTTCGGTGACGATGCAGATGAAGCCGGTCATCGCCAGGGCAAGCAAGGCGCCGATAGGCAGGCGGTCGGACGCGGCCGATAAGGTGATTGAGGGGGTCACGGTAAGCTCCTTGGGCAGACTTAAATACTGATCGATACAAATGTTGCAGGCGCACACGACGCGTTGTCAACGACTTATGTATCGACTAGTATTTATCTCGTTTTCCACCGGAGATCGGTAATGGCAACCATGGGCCGCCCCCGCAATTTCGACCGTGACCAGGCTGTGGACCAGGCTTTGCACCTGTTCTGGCAGCACGGTTATGACGCCACCTCCCTCGCCCAGCTCAAGGCCGGCCTGGGTGGCGGTATCTCCGCGCCGAGCTTTTATGCGGCGTTCGGCTCCAAGGAGGCGCTGTTCGATGAGTGCGTGCAGCGCTACCTGGCGACCTACGCCCAAGTCACCGAATGCTTGTGGGACGAAACCCTGCCACCCCGCCAGGCCGTCGAAACCGCCTTGCGCCAGTCGGCCCGCATGCAGTGCGAGGACGGGCACCCAAAAGGCTGCATGGTGGCCTTGGGCGTGATGAGCGCCCCGAGCCCGGAAAATGCGCGGGTAGCCGACGCGTTGACCCAGTCACGGGCACGAACCCGGGCGGGCATCGTGGCGTGCATTGAACGGGCGGTGAACGCGGGGCAGTTGCCGGACACGCTCAACGTGGCGGCGATGGCGACGGTGTTTGACAGCTTTTTGCAGGGCGTTTCGATTTTGGCGCGGGATAACGTGCCGCACGCAACCATCAACGCGGCGATCAGCCAGCTCCTGCTGACATGGGACATTGCCGCCTCTACGGCGCCGCCCACTCGTCACGACACGCCATCAGGAAATCCACAAACGCCCGCACCCGATGGGGCACAAAGCGCCCATGGGGATACAGCAAGGTAAACGGTCGCGAGCGGCCGCCGAAGGGTTTCAACACTTCCACCAGGCTGCCGTCGGCCAGCTCTTGCTCGACGATGAACTTGTAGGTCTGAAACAACCCGGCGCCGTGCTTGGCCAGGGTCACCCCGCCCAGCACATCGTCGGAGCAACTGTAGCCCGCCTCCCCCGCGTACTCTCGATCCTTGCCGTCCACCTGGAACAGCCACGGAATGCGCCGGCCATTGCTCGGCAGTTCGTACTGGATGCATTCGAACCCAGGCAGGTCGTCCAGCCTCTGCGGCACACCGGCGCGTTGCAAGTAGGACGGCGCGGCGACCACCACCAGTTCGGCGTCTTCCAGCAGGCGCGCGATCAGCGATGAGTCCGGCTGGGCCCGCACGCGCACGGCCAAGTCGTAGCCTTCGGCGACGAAGTCGATGTTGCGGTTGCTGATGTGGATGTCCACGCTGACATGCGGGTACAGCGCGCGAAACGTCGGCAACAATGGCAGCAAGCGGTGGTGCGCATAGGTGGTGGGGATGCTGATGCGCAACAGGCCGGACGGCACGGACTGCGCGCCCATCACTTCCTGTTGCGCTTCCACCAGTTGGCCCAACGCCTGGCGACATTGTTCGAAGAACGTGCGGCCGCTGTCGGTCAGGCGGATGCTGCGGGTGGTGCGCACAAACAGGCGCGAGCCCAGGCGCTCTTCCAAGCGCGAGACACTGCGGCTCACAGCCGCCGGCGTCACGCCCGCCACCTGCGCGGCGGCGGTGAAACTGCTGGCTTCGGCGGCGAGGCAGAACAACTCGATGCTGCCCAGCTGCAAGTCTTCGAAATGGCGCTTCATGAGTGACACCGGCTCCACGACGATTGAGGCGGTGATGATCCTGCTCAATGGCCCTTCACCACAAGGGCCTGAATCAGTTTGTAGTGAGCGGGCTTGCCCCGCGCCGCGGTGTGTCAGGTACCTCATGTGTATCTGACGCACCGCGGCGCGGGGTAAATCCGCTCACTACAGCCGTCGATAGGGCGGCGCTTAGGGCGTGGGGGTCACCGTTGAACAGCACGCCCAGTGGATTGCAACTGTCCAGGTGTCGATACAGGGCACTGCGTTCGGCATAACTCCCCGCCATCCGTACCGCCGCGTCCACGTAGTCTTCATGGGTAGGCGCAATGCTCCACAGCGGCAACCCCACGCGGCGAAACAGGCCTTCGTCGATATGTTCGAATACCTGCGGCCCGGTCTTGCACACGCCCGGCAGGCCGACGGTGAAGGCGTCGATGATGCCGTTGGTGTTGCCGAACGGGAACGGGCTGAGGAACATATCGCAGCCATTGAGCGTGGCCATGTAGTCGGCGTAGGGCTGGTGCGGGTACACCGTGGCGTCGCCGACGTAGCGCTCGATCAACCGCACCAGTTGCGGGAACAACAAGCCCTGGGCCTGCCCCACCAGAAAGTGAAAACGCACGCGCTTGCCGCTGCTGTGCAAGGTGCGCACAGCAATCGCCTGGCAGGCGCGCAGGAAGGTCGGGTTGAGTTTCATGGTGGTGGCGGCGACGGCGATGTTGACCCAGGGCGTGTCTTCGCGCACGGCAGCCGGCAGGTCGACCGCAATGGCGGAGGGCCGATAGGGTTGCCCATTGGCGGGCAGTTGCAGCAGGCGCTCGGTGAAACACGCCGGGTCGCCGACAAAATCCGCTTCGACGCTGATGCGGTCGATGTGCCGTGACGCGGTCGTCGCGGGATGCCCCAGCGCCGCCACCTGCAACGGCGCAAAGCGCAGGTTGCTGGCAAACATCGTGATCTGGAACATGCCGACGCTGGGCATGTAGAACACGTCGGGCTGGCGCACGGTAGCGAGGTTGGTGAGTTGCCGCAGGCAGGCAAACAGGTCGTCGGGCTCGCGCAACTCGATGAATTCATCGAACACGGCGCGACCCAGAGCATCCACATTGGCCGCGTACCCCACCGCCACCACGTGAAAATCCCGCCGCGCCGCTTCCAGCGTCAACGAGTGGGTGCGATAGATCGAATGCCCACCGGAGAACCATTCCAGCAACACCAGCATCAACGGTTTTTCACGCGTCGGCGCAACGCCCGTAGGCACACTGTGAATGCCCACGCTGTCGAGCTTGCGTTCGATCAGCGTATTGATCGAGGCCTTGATGCGGTGGCGTTGCGGCAAATCGGCGTAACTGCAATGCATGTACACGTCGTGCAGCACGTTCAGCGGCAGCGTATCCAGGCTATCCAGCTGCTCCAGGCGCCCGGGCAACCAGGCCAGCAGCGCTTCACGCTTGGAGTGCGCAGCCGGCGTGCCGAGAAAACGCGGCGACATCAGCGCCATGAACAGCGCCGCCGCCAGGGTCGGGTTCTGTGCCCACAGCAATTCCACATCCAGCGGCAGTTGGGATTCCGGTGAATACAGCAGGCAGAACTTCACCAGGTCCTGTTCGGCGATGCGGTAGCCGTTGCCCCCAGGCCCGAGCAAATTCAGTGAGCGCAGGATGTGGTCGGCGTTGATAAAGGCGCTGGCGGCAAACAACGAGGACAGCCAGCGTTGCAGGTTGATCAATTGGCCGAACCCACCCGGGCTGATGCTGAACCCCGGGTCGGAGAACAACGCGGTAATCGCGCAAGTCAGCCGCGTGAGCACATGGCTTTCCAGCTCCCCGGGCGTGAGCGCAGGCGACACGCTGAGGGAAAACTGCTCCGACAGCTTGCCGTAGTTGCGGTCGATCAATTGCAGCAGGCGCACCAGTTCACGGGCGCCGCCCTCGTGGTCGCGGCTGTAGCACAGGTACTCGAAGGCTTCGAGGGAAAACACCGGGTCGTTCATGGTGCGGTGCCCTGGGCCACGTCGATGTTCACCTGGTCCGCAGCGCTGCCCAGCGGTGTGAGGTGGTAGTCACCGGTCAGCGGTTGGCGCCAGGTATCACCGACCATCTGGCTCTGGTGATACTGGCGCGTCGGCTCGGAGGTGGTGTCCAGCAGGCTGTTGTGGATCAGCCCGCCACGGCTGATCAGCACCGCGCCACTGCCGGTGGCCAGGATCGAGGAGGTGCCGTTGCCCTGGTTGAGGTAATTGCCCGACGGCGTGTCGAGGTCCAGGCGCAGGGTGCCGTCCACCACTTGCAAGGTGTTGGTGCCGTTGTCGAAGCTCAACGCCGCGCCACTGGCACTGCGCGCAGTGACGGTGAGGTCGCCGCTGCCACCGGTCATCACGTTGTTAAAGCCCCGGGCGTTGGTGGCCGTGAATTGCAGCCCCTGCCCCGAGCCCAGCGCCGTGCCTTGCAGGCGGATATCGCCGCTGCCCGACAGGATATTCACCCCATTGCCCGCCCCCGACGCCCCGCTGCGAATACTCAAGCCCGGCGCAGCAGACGCCGCGCCGGCCGTCCCGCTCAGCGACAGGTTGCCGTCCAGGGTGGTCAGGTTGATCACCGACGCGGTGCCGGTGGAGTTGACCACCGTGCCGGAGTCGCCGGCGCTGCGGCCATCAACCACAATATCGCCCCCCGCACCCGCGCTCAGCGTCACCGCGCCGGTGGTGGAGGCCGCCAGGAATACGCCACGGCCCGATGCCGCAGCGCCCTGGACCGTCAAGGTGCCGCTGCCCACACTCAGGGTTTGAGCCGACGACGCCGCCGTCGAACACACCAGCACACCGCTGCCCGACACCGCGCTGCCACGCAGGGTGACATTGCCGCTGCCGGTGGCCGCGATGGTGTTGCTGGTGCTGAAGATCCGCGTGCCGTTGCCGCTGCCCAGGTTAGTGCTGTCCACCGTGATGGAGCCCACACCCGAGGTCACGATATTGCTGCCACCGGTCAGCACGAAGGCATCGCCGCTGCCCGTGCTGCTGGCCTGCACGGCGGTAATACTGATGTTGCCGCCACCGGCGTCCAGGGTGCTGCGGCTGATGTTGATCGCCGTCGCGGTGGAGCCGGCGGCCAGGCTGGCGGACGTGGCGCCGCGCAAGGTGATGTCACCGCCGCTGGTGCTGATGCGCGTGCCGTTGGTCAACGAAATACCCACGCCATTGCTGACGTTGGTGCTGGCCCAGGAGGTCGCCGGGTCGACCACGCCGCTGATGGTGAGGTTGCCGCCATTGGTGCTGATGCTCGCGTTGCTCAGGGCCACCGAGCCGTTGCCGCTGTTGTTGAAGTTGGAGACCAGCGACACGTTAAGCGTCTTGCCGGTGCCATTGCTGATGCTGGTGTTGGTCATCACGATATTGCGGTGCGCCTGCAGGGTCAGGGTCGCGTTGCCCACCCCCTTGACGTTGTCCAGCACGTTGATGTCCCCGGACGTGCCGGCGCCCGACGAGGTGGTCACCAGGATGTTCGCGCCTTCCGACAACGAGGCATTCAGGGTTGCTGAACTGAGGTTGGAGCTGGCCCCCGCATTCGGCGTAAAGGGTGTGCTGCTGGACGTGCCGGTGCTGGCGGTGCGGGTGATGTTGATGTTGAACGGGTCAATCAGCCATGTGCCGCCCTGCCCCGACACCGCGCTGAGGTCAACCACGCCCATCACATCCAGCGCATGCCCGGAGGTTTCCACCAACCCGCCACGCCCCTGGCTGCCGGCGCCGCGCACGCTGATGCCGCCATAAAATTGCGTGTTGTCCTTGGACCAGAGGATCACTTTGCCGCCGTCTCCCTGGCTCAACGCATTGGCGCTGATGCGCGCATCGCTGCCCATGAAGGTGCTGTCGGCCTGGTGCAGGTTGCCGCTGCCCTGGTAATCGCCGCCCATCAACACCGTGCCGCCGCCGATGTCGCCATCGGCGTCGATGCGGCCGCTGTCGAACAGGCCCACGTACTGGCCGGTCATGGTCACGTTGCCGCCGCGCTCGCCGGCGTTCTTGCCCGACACATCGAGCACGCCGCTGTTGACCACCACCCCGCTGTCACCGCCATCGAGAATGATGCGGCCGTTACGCTGTTGCAGGCTGCGGGCTTCGATCACGCCTTCGTTGTTCACCACATTGCTGAGCATCGCCTGGGAGTCGCGGGCGGTCATGGCCACGGCACCGCCGTTGGCACTGAGCAGCCCGCGGTTGATCACACTGGCGCCGATCGCCGGGTCGTTGACCTCGACGTTGATCAGGCCGTCACCGGTAAAATCCAGGGTGATTTTTTCCCCACCGCCCAACACCACCGAACCGAGCTTGGCGACCACCGTGCCTTCGTTGCGCACCTGGCTGCCCAGCAGCGCGACGCTGCCGCCATCCCGCGCACTGATCGTGCCCTGGTTGATCACCGCGCCACCGCTGGGCCCGGAAAACACGTATTTGCCGGCCATGAAATCGCTGTTGGAAATGTTCAGCGAACTGGCCACCAGCCCACCCACGTCCACCATCGACCCCGCGCCGAACAGCACGCCCTGGGGGTTGATCAGGAACACCTGGCCATTGGCATTCAGGTGCCCAAGGATCTGCGAACCGTCGCTGCCGGTGACCCGGTTGAGCGCCACCGAAGACGCCCCCGGCTGCAGGAAATTCACCTGGGCGGCACTGCCGATATTGAACGTGTCCCAGGTGGTGATCAGGCGGTCGCTGCTCTGGTGCACGGTCATCACATTGCCGCTGCTGCTGATGGTGCCGCTGCCGGCGACCACCTGGCCGTTGGTGGGCAACGCGTTGCTGTCCAGGGCCAGCGCGGGCAGCGGCGTCAGGCTGTAGAGCGCGCAGAGCACGGCGAAACTCAGGGGTTTGAGAACAGGCAGCGCGGTTTGGAATTGTTGTGTGCTCACAGCCTTCTCCTCAGAACGAATAGTTGATGCCAGTGCCGACGGCGCTGATGGTAGTGCCCGCGCCGGGTGAGTAGCCGCTGGCCGCCGTGACGCCGGTGAGGGCGAAGTTGTAGTTGGCCAGGGAGTTGTTCTTCAGCAGCACGTACTGGGTGAACAGGTCGATGCGCTTAGTCAGCTTGTAGTTGGCGCCGATGGCGTACTGGGTGGCGCCCATGCCGTGGGTGTCGCATTCCACCGGGGTGGCGCGGATCATCTCGCACTTGCCGGGCAAGGCCTTGCCGTAGCTGGCCTTCAATGTCCAGGGGCCGATCTTGTGGGACGCGCCCACCAGGTAGGCCCGGCGGCGGTACTTGGAAAGGTCGCTGGTGGTGGTGCTGGTGTTGATCACTCCGTCTTCGGAATAGGACAGGTCATCGGCGATCAGCGACAGCTTGGTCGCGCCAAAGTCGTAGGCCAAGCCGTAGCGGAAGCTGAAATCATCCGACGAGGTGCCATCGGTGACGTGGGTGCTGCTACCCAGCCCGCGCGCGTTGCGGCCCAAGTCGGCAATGCCGAAATAATTGATGTGCCGCTCGGTGGCGAACACCGCCGTGAAGCCGCCGTTGTTGTAGGTCAGGCTGCTGCCGTAGACATAGCCCTTGTCCACATCACTGGCGGCGCTCATGCCGTTGTTCGAATACGCCAGTTTGAGTTGCAAGCCGTTCCACTCCGGGGTCCAGTATTCCACCACGCCGGCCTGGCGGCGGTTGAACGCCGCGTCGCCATTTACCGCCGTGTCGTTGTAGCTCTGCGGGCCGTTGACGTTGGTCGACAGGCCAGCGCTGAAGCCCGGCGAGCCGATGATGTTGAAGTACGCCGCACTGGTCTTGCCGTTGAACGGATCCAGGGTGGTGGTGGACTCTTTCATCGGCATGTCCCACACGCCATACAGCAACGTGCCGTAGTCGGTGTTATTGAACGCCGCGCCGGTGTTGCGCAGCTTGGTGCTCGGCGATGCCGACGGGTTCACCGACTTGTCGTTGCTCGCGGTGTAGTTCATCGAGATGCCGTATTCCAGCTGCCACAGCAGCTTCCAGTCATCGCTGAGGCTGTAGCCGCCGTGCACGCCGAGGGCGGACACGTTGTCGCGGGCGCGCCAGAAGCTCGCCATGTTGCGCCCGTTCGGCGTGGCCAGGCGGCTCTGGTCAGCCGGTGCTGCCGGGGTGGAGCCATGGCGGTCGACGTATTCAGGAACGATGCCGAAGTTGCCGTAGATGACGGTGTCGGTCTCGGCCACTTCGAAGTCTTCGCCCTTGGAGCCGATGTCGCTGGCCAGCCCGGCGAACGCCTGGGGCGAACCGGAAATCGAGAACCACAGGCGCTTGGCCGCACGGTCGTCGCTGGTGGGGTCGGTACCCGGGGAGAACGCCAGGCTGGTGTTCATCACCAGGTCGCGGTGATAGAGGTTCAGGCCCACGCCGTAGCCGTAGCGCGTGAGGGTGTTTTCGCTGGCGTCCCACGGGTTCTTGTTGACCGTGACCTTGCCCGCATCGGCAAACAACGTGCCCTCGGCGATGGCGCCGTTGAAGCGCCCGAGGTATTTGCGCAGCTCCAAGCGGCCGAGCACGCCTTCATCGCCGGCCACTTCACCGACGGGGTAGGCGCGCACACCGTTGGGCCCGCCGAGGCTGAGTTTTTCCGAGGAGTCGAGGTTCTTGTCGGCCCACTGCCCGGTCACCGAGCCAAACAGCGAGTAGCCATTGCCCAGGTATTGCAGGCGGCTGAAGCTCAGGTTGGCTTTCTTGTAGTGCCCGGCGGCGTTGGCGGTGAGCGCATCCAACGCGGCGTCGGCCGGCGTTTTTTTATCCAGGTCGCCAATGCCGTAGGCCAGGCTCCAGGTGTTGCTGCCCTGCCAGTCATCGCGCCAGTTGCCGTACAGCGTGGCGCTGCGAAACACCGCCGACTTGTTCACGGTAAAACCACCGGCGGAGTCTTCGAAACGCCGGTGATCTTCGGCCAGGTTGAAGCTGATGTTGCTGTCACGCGAGCGCAACAGCGAGCTGTTGATGAACACCGAAGACACCTGCGCGGTGCCGTCGGCATCCAGGCCCTTGAGGTTCTTGCCGATGCTGTATTCCAGCTCGGCATAGTTGGCGCCCACCGAGATCCCGGTGGCGCCCAGCGGTTGCTGGTAACCGATGCCCTTGATGTCCAGGCCTTCAAAGGAGTTCTGCGAAGTGGCGGTAAAACTGTCGCCAAGGCCCAGCGCATCATTGAGGCTGACGCTTGAAGTCAGGCGATTGCTGCCGGTGTAGTAGTTGCCGTAGTTGTCGATGGCGGCGCGGGCGGTCCAGGCGGTCATCTCGCTGAGCTTGAGCACGATGTCGGCGGCGCCGGGCTGCTGCGACGGCCGCAGGATCGCGTGCACGGCCACGCCGGTGATGTCCGACAGGCGCAGCAACACGCGCTCCAGGTCCTGCTCACGGATGATGGTGCCGGAGGGCAGCGCGTTGACGAACTGCTGCTGCACTTCGGGGCGCAGGCGCACATTGGCGTCCGGCAATGCGCTGACCTGGCCGATCACGCCCTCGGAAACACCGAGGGTCACCTGGCCATTTTGAATATCCTGGGCCGGCAGGTAGGCCCGCGCCACCAGGTAACCCCGCGCCCGGTACAGCGCCGTGACCTGCGCGGCGGCGTCACGCAGGCCATCCAGGCTCAGGGTCTTGCCGGCGTAGGGCAGCAGCACCGGCTGCAACTGGGCATCACTGAGTTCGCGGTTGCCTTTCACCACGAAGCGCTTGACCTGCACCTGCACGCTTGAATTGCCCACCTTGGGCGCTGGCGTGTCGTCCTGGCTTTCGATGCGCACGCTGCCAGGGGTAGCCGGCTGGGCATTGTCGGTGGGGCGCAGCACCGAGCGGCTATTATCGAACAGGGTGCCGGACGAGGGCAGCGTGTCGGCCTGGGCCTGGGCAGCGATCAGGGCGGCGGCCAGCAGCGACAATGCGCCAGGCCCCCAGGCGCGCGGCGCCCGGGCAGTGGGGAGAGTTGGGCTCATACAGTTCTCTTATTGTTTTTATCGAGACGCAGCGTTGGGCAAACAGCGTGAAACTCAGGGAAACAGCATTCGCGCCACCGCCTTGTCACCCAGGAGGCGCGCCGCGTTGTGGCCGATACCGGGAATCGTGTGCTGGGGATGGCGCAAAGGAATCTGCCATTGGCTCGACAGGAACTGCTCGTAGCTGACGAAATTCAGTTGCCGGTCGAGCCGGGTATCGCCCTGGTAATTGGCCCCGCAGGAGCTGTCGAGCACGCGGCTGGTGGGGTTGTTGTCCTGGGCACCGACCAGGTAGGTGATGTCGCGCGCGGCATAGCGGGCAAACACTTGGCGGTTCGTCAGGTGCTGGTTCTGCAGGTAGGCGGGTGCATTGTCGAGGCCATAGCGATAACGGCTGTAGCTGGGGCACATGATGCTCACCACCGGCTTGAACACGCCGTCCTGCAAGCGGTTTTCGTCGAAGTACACGTAGCTCGACGGGCTGGCGACCACGTAGCGGATCGTCAGGCCGTGGGCCTTGAGGCTGGCGTCGAGGTCATTCATCACCGCGTAGCGTTGCATCAGCTGCGCACCGGCCGAATGGCTGACCATCACAATTTCCTTGAGCGCCGGGTAACGCTGGCGATCGGACAGGTAGCCGACCACATCGTCGAGCACTTGGAACGCCGGAATGCCCTTGCGCCCGAATTGCGATTCGATGCCGTGCATCCACTTGTCGCGGGGCCACAGCGGCATGTCATTGCTTACACCGGCGTCGGTGGGGGTGAGGAAATTCGGCGCCAGCAACAAGGTGGTGGTGCTCGGCAGACGGGCGTTGCCCAGCAGCTTGCGACCGGTGTTGAAGTACTGGTCGGCGTCGCGTTGCACGCCGTGCAAAATCACCACCGCACGCTCCAGGGTCTTGGGCGGGTTGTAGAGGTCGGCGTTGGCGTAGATCGGGAACGGGTAGGCGCGGTCATCGTGGCCCAGGCGCAGGACCTGGCGGGCATCGGCTTCAGGCTTGTCGACGCCCTCGCTGTGCACGTCGACCTTGGCGCAACTGCTCAGGGTGCCCATCAGGGCGAGGGAGGCCAAAACGGCGGTAAAGGGTTTCAAGGCGGTGGGCAGGCTTATGAACATGACCGGGCACTTCTCTTGTTTTTTTAAGAGCCTATCAGTGCTGTCCACCTATTAAAAATATCTAAATAACGGGGTTTGGATACTTTAAAGATATGCCAATCAAACACCCACCACACGCCCTACCCGCTCGCTGATCAGCCCCCAGGCTTCGGGGTTCAGCAGATGGGATGGACGCTCGCCGCGCAGCAACGCCGCGATCTGCGCCGCCGATGAACGCGCCACGTTGCGCCGGCCCCCATGGGTAACGCCTGCCGTGTGAAAGGTCGCGACCACATTGGGCAGGCTCATCAGCGGTGCATCCTGGGGCGGGGGTTCGCAGGCCCACACATCCAGCCCGGCGCCGCTCAAATGGCCGTTCTTGAGGGCCACGTACAACGCCGCCTCATCATGGATGCCACCCCGGGCGGTCGAGAGGAATACCGCGCCCCGCTTCATCGCCGCGAACTGCTCGGCGCCCATCAAGTGGCGAGTGCTGGCATCCAGCGGGCAATGCAGGGACACGACATCACTGCGCCGCAACAGCTCGGCCAAGGTCACCGGTTGCGCGCCCTGGGCCTGCACCTGCTCATCGCGCAGATGGGGGTCGTAGGCCAGCACCTCGAGGCCGAAACCCCGGGCGATGGTCGCCACACGCCGGCCGATTTCCCCCAGGCCGATCAGGCCGAGGGTGCGCCCATGGATCTCCTCGCCCATCAGGTCTTCGCGGCTGAAACCCGTGGCGTGGCGCAGGGTGTTGTGGGACTCGACGATGCGCTTGACCACCGCCAGCAGCAGGCCAAAGGTGTGCTCGGCCACCGAGTGGGCATTGGCCCCCGCCTGGTTCATCACGGCGATGCCCGCACGGCTGCAGGCGGCCACGTCCACCGTATCGAACCCCGCGCCGCCCGACGACACGCAGAGCAGTGCCGGGCACTGCTCGATCAACGCCTGGCCGGCAAACCAGTGCTTGGGCAACTCGTCCTTGGCGGCCGAGACATGGTACGCGTGGGCCTGGCGCAAGGCGGCCAGAGTACGTTCATCGTCCCCCTGGCGCGGCAGCACCTGCAGCGCCAGTTGGGGGTTGGCCTGAATCATTTCGTCAAAGACGGGGTTGATCCAGAAATCGAGGCGGCACACCTGCATCACTCGGTTCATCCGGGCTCCTAGGCTTGTGGGTTGGCGGCAGTTGGAGGGCGTGGCTCGACCATGGTGAGCACGATGGCGAAGGTGATCAGCGAGCTCACCCCGAGAAAACCAAACACGTAGTCCCAATTGAAATGATCGAGCAACACGCCGACCACGAACGGCGTGAAGGCACCGCCCAGGGAACCGCCGGTGTTGACGATGGACGCGGCGAACGGCACGCGCTCTTTGGTGGCCAGGCCCATGGGGTACACCAGGAACGTGGAGTAGCCGATGTTGAGCAGGATGCCCGCCAGCAGGAACACCGCCGACAACAGCAAGGGGTCGCTGGGCGCGTTGAGCAGCACCACCATCATCAGCACCGTGGCCAGCGAACCGATCAGCATCGCCGGTTTGCGCCGACGGTCGAACACCCGGTCCGAGAGCCAGCCACCCAGCAGGTTGCCGATGATCGCGCCAACCCACGGCGCGGAGGCGACCATGCCCATCTTCAACACCGAGTACTGCTTGACGGTGATCAGGTAGGTGGGCACCCAGGTCATGATCGAATAGGTGATGCCCACCATCAGGAAGTAGCCCATGGCACAGGCCCACACGTTCCATGAGGCGAGGATGCTTTTGTTGTCGGCCAGCAGCGGCACCTGGCGGGTGCGGATCAGCCGGTCGAACCACACCGGGATGCGTACCATCGGCTGGACCGAGGCCGCGCCCTGGGCGTGGCTGCCCTGGATATGCTGCAACTCGCTGGCCGAACAGTGCGGGCTGTCAGCCGGGTCGTCCTTGACCAGCCACCACCACAACAGGGCCACGAAGAACCCCGGGATGGCGAAGAAAAAGAACACTTCGCGCCAGCCGTACAGGTGCACGATGTAGGCACACAGCGGCGGCACGATGGCCGGCGCCACCTTGATCGACGACATGAAGATGCCGGTGGCCAGGCCCTTTTCGCTCGGCGGAAACCAGCGGTTGATGATCGACACGATGCCGATGTTGATCGGCCCTTCCGCCGCCCCCAGCAACGCACGCGCCAGCTTGAGTTGCAGCACGCTGGAGGTGAAGCCGATGAGCAAGGTGGCCAGGGAGGTCAAAACCAGCGAACCGGTCAGCAGCTTGCGGATGCCGTAGCGGCCGAACAGGTAGCCAGCGGGGATCTGCACGATGGCGTAGGTCAGGTAGAACAGGCTCGCCAGGGCGCCGATGTCGGTGTTGCTCAGGTGGTATTCCTGTTTGATGAAGGGCACCACCACGCCGATGTTGGCACGGTCGGCACCGGCCACCATGTAGGCCAGGAAAAACAGCGCCGCCACGACCCAGCGAAAACGGCTGGTGGATTTGGAGTCAGCTTTCATTTCTTCACCGATCTTTCTTGGAGTTATGGTCGGTACGCCGTGAAGAAACCCTCACGCCAGTAGGCCGTGAGCGGGATAGTGCCGAGGAAATTTAAGTAGACATAGAGATATTCCGTGAACTAAAAACATTCCAAAACCAGATGGGATTCATCCTGTGCCTACCTTCAAACAGCTCGAAGCGCTGATTGCCGTGGTCGACCACGGCACCTTCGACGGCGCGGCCAACCGCCTGGGCCAGGTGCAGTCGGCCATTTCCCGGCAGATCCAGGAACTGGAGCACTGGCTGGGGTTCGCGCTGTTCGACCGCAGCGGCCGTGGCGCCCGGCTCACCGCGCTGGCCGCACCGGTGGTGGCCCAGGCCCGCGACGTGCTGTTGCAGCGCGACATCGTCAACAGTTGCCTGATCAGCCCGCAGGTGCTCAGCCGCCGGTTGCGCATCGGCATCACCGAACTCAGCGCCCTGACCTGGCTGCCACGGCTGATCAAGGCGGTTTCCAGCCACTACCCCAAGGTGCGCATCGAGCCGGAGGTCGACCTCAGCGTACGTCTGCATGGGTTGCTGATGGCCGGCCAGGTTGATGTGATCGTGGTGCCGGATGCGTTCAGCAGCAATGGCCTGATCAAGGTGGCACTCGATGAGGTGCGCAACAACTGGTTCTGCGCACCGGGTCTGCTCGATCACCAGCAACCCCTGACCCTGGAAGATTTGAGCCACTGCACCCTGCTCGCCCAGGGCCGGCTGTCGGGTTCCGGCCTGCTGGTAGACACCTGGCTCGCCACGCACCAGGCCAGCCCCAGCGCGCACATTCCGTGCAGCAGCCTGGCGGCCCTGATCGGCCTGACCGTATCCGGCCTGGGCGTGACCTACCTGCCCGACATCACCGCCGCGCCCTATTTGCTCAATGGGCAACTGGTGAAGCTCGACGTGACGCCGCCGCTGCCCACCACGCCCTATGTAGCGCTGGCACGGGCCGACAGCTACAGCCCGTTTCACCGGCATGTGATGGAATTGCTCGGCGAACATTGCGACCTGCAACAGGCCTATGGACGCCCGGCATGATCAACATCAAGCAGATCGAAACCTTTTACTGGACCCTCAAGCTCGGCACCCTGCAGCGGGCCGCCACGCGCCTGTTTATCACCCAGTCTGCCGCCACCAAGCGCCTGCAGGAGCTGGAAAAACAGGCTTGCCTGCCGCTGTTCGAACCCGGCAGCCACAAGGTGCAACTGAGCCCCAAGGGCGCCGAATTGCTGGAGGCCAGCGAAGGCCTGATCGCCAGCCTGGCCCGGCTGGACGCCTTGCGCGGCGCCGCCCACCAGGTGCAGCGCGCCGTGCGCATGGGGTTGACGGAGCTGGTGACCATCACCTGGTTCACCGACTTCGTTGCGCGCACCAAGGCCGAGCTGCCGGACATCAGCCTGCACCCGGACGTGGACCTGTCCGCACGCCTGCAACGCAAGCTGCTCGACGGTGACCTGGACCTGGTCGTGATCCCGCAGGACTACGTCACCGCCGCCATGGCCTCGATCCCGCTGCAATCGATCACCTTCACCTGGCTGGCACCGCCACGGCTGTTCCCCGAAGGCACCACCCTCTCCCTCAAGCAACTGGCGCTGTGGCCGATCATCGTGCAAGGCCCGGACTCGGGGATCACCCAACGCTGCGAGCAGCTGTTTGCCCAAGAGGGTATCGAGTTCAACCACGTGTACGGCAGCAACAGCCTGTTCGCGCTGCTGGCGTTGATCCGTGCGGGGGGGGGCATCAGTTGTTTGCCGAGGGGTTTGTTCGTGGACGAGATCGAGCGCGGGGAATTCCAGGAGGTGACGCTGGAAGTGCCACCGGCCGCCGTGAACTATCACCTGGCGTTTCTCAAGCATGGGCGCACCGCGCTGATTGACACCCTGGCCGACCTGGCGCGCCAGTCGACCCAGGGCGATGCCCGCCGTTAGAGCAACAGCCGCGAAAAATCGCAGCAGGCCTGGGCCATCTGCGCCACGTCCTGATTCAAGCCGAACTGGCGATCGACCCGGTGCAACGCCACGTAACGCACGCTGGGCAATTCCGGCTCGGTGACCAATGCCCGTAGCGAACCCTGCTCGATCAGATGGGACAGGCACGCCTTGGGCAGGTAGCTCACGCCAATCCCCGACAGCGCCAAGCCCACTTGCACCAGCAGGTTGTGGCTGGTGAGCGTGCGCGGCATCTGCACGTTGTGGGTGGCCATCCAGCGCTCGTAGATCAAGCCGGTGCCCGACTGCGAGCCCTGGGTGAGCACGGTGTAGCTGGCCAGGGTTTCCAGGCTGACCGGGTCGGCGTCGGGGATCAGCCCGGGCGAGCAGATCCAGGCGTTGTCCACGCTTTGCAGCGGGGTGCTGTGAAAGCGCGAGTCGCTGTAGGCGTCGGGCACGATCACCAGGTCCAACTGGTCGCTTTCCAGTTTGCGGAACAGCTCGCTGCTCAGTTCCACCGACGGTTCGATCTGCACCTTCGGGTACGCCTGGCGCAACGCCTCCACCAGGGCCGGCAGCCAGGTCAGCGCGGTCAACTCGGTGACCCCCAGGCGAAACCTGCGCACCAGCACGTTGCGTGCGCTGACCCGTTCGAGCAACTGATCGCGACTGTTGAGCAGGTCGCGGGCGTAGTCGAGCAGTTCGCCGCCCTTTTCGGTCAGCCGTGCATTGCGCTTGCTGCGGTCGAAGATCTCCACATCGAAGGTTTCTTCCAGTTCCTGGATGCGTTTGGAGATCGCCGACTGCGACATGTTCAGCTTGTTTGCCGCCGCTTCGAAGCTGCCCAGTTCGGCAATCCAGTAGAGCGCGTCGATTTGCTTGAAGGTGATCATGCCGGTCAACTCATGAGAAAAAGCGATGCTAACACATCATAAAATATCGCTAAAACTGTCCGTTCATCGCTCCTAAGATTTGGCCATAGCCCGTCGCTATCCCACGATTCTGGAGATTTGCCATGTCCTTGCCCGGTTCCCGCATCCTTCCCAACGCACCGATGGCCCCGGCCGAACTGGTGGAGGCGTTCGCCCATGTGGTCACGCCGCACATCAGCGACAACCTGGGCCGGCACATCGGCGCCCGTGGCCTGACGCGCTACAACCGCACCGGCAAGCTGGTGGGCACGGCGATCACCGTGAAGACTCGGCCCGGCGACAACCTGCTGATCTACAAAGCCATGAGCATGATGCAACCCGGCCACGTGCTGGTGGTGGACGGCCAGGGCGACACCAACAACGCGGTGATCGGCGAGCTGGTCAAGCTCTACGCCCAGCAGCGCGGCTGCGTCGGGTTTGTGATCGACGGCGCGATCCGCGACGTCGCCAGCTTCGACGACACGCCCTGCTACGCCCGTGCGGTGGTGCACACCGGCCCTTACAAGACCGGCCCCGGCGAGGTGAACGTGCCGGTGTCCATCGGCGGCATGCTGATCAACCCGGGCGACCTGCTGGTGGGCGATGAAGATGGCCTGGTGGCGTTCTCCCAAGCCGATGCCGCCGAGGTGCTGCGCCGCGCCGGGCAACATGCCGAGCATGAAGAAGCGGTGAAGGCCGAAATCGCCACCGGCGCGGTGCGCCAGAGCTGGATCGACAAGGTGCTGGCCAACGCCGGCCTGGCGGACTGAAGGACACCCTGATGAGCACTGCATTTCTTTCCGACCGCGTCCTGGGCATTGCGCCCTCCCCCAGCGTTGCCGCCAATGCCTTGGTAAGCGAGCTGCGTGCCCAGGGCCGTGACATCGTCAATTTCACCGTGGGCGAGCCGGACTTCGACACCCCGCCGCATATCCTGCAAGCGGCCAGCCTGGCGATGCACAGTGGCGACACCCACTACACACCGACCACCGGCACCCTGGCCCTGCGCCGGGCCATCTGCCTGAAGCTCGCACGGGACAATGGCCTGGTCTATGGCCTGGACGAAGTCGTGGCCGGCTGTGGCGGCAAGCACATCATCTATCACGCGCTGGCCGCCACCCTGAACCGTGGCGACGAAGTGATCGTGCACACGCCCTATTGGGTGTCCTACCCGGACATCGCGCGGCTCAACGATGCCACGCCGGTGATCATCCCCGGCGATGAAAGCCTGGGCTTCAAACTCGCGCCCGACACCCTGGAGCAGGCGATCACCCCGCGCACCAAATGGGTGATCCTCAACAGCCCCAACAACCCCAGCGGCGCGGTGTACAGCGAGGCCGAACTGCTGGCGCTGGCCGACGTGCTGCGGCGCCATCCCCATGTGCTGATCATGGCCGATGAGATCTACGAGCACTTCGTCTACGGTGACGCCCGGCATGTGCCGTTGACGCGCCTGGCGCCCGACCTCAAGCCGCGCACGCTGATCGTCAACGGCGCGTCCAAGGGCTACGCCATGACCGGTTGGCGCCTGGGGTTTGGTGCCGGCCCGGCATGGTTGATCAGCGCCATCGCCAAGCTGCTGTCGCAAACCACCACCTGCCCCAGCTCACTGAGCCAGGCCGCCGCCGTGGCCGCCTTTGCCGGCGAGCAGGCGCCCATCGCCGACATGCGTGCGCAATACCAGCAACGTCGCGCGCACATGCTGGGGTTACTGGCGGACATCCCCGGCGTGAGCTGCACCCCACCGGACGGCGCGTTCTACGTGTTCGTCAATGTGAGCGCGCTGATGGGCAAGCTCACCCCGGCGGGCGACCGCCTGGAGGACGACACGCAGCTGGTGGACTACCTGCTGCGTGACTACGGCCTGGCCACGGTCAGCGGCGCGGCCTACGGCATGTCGCCGTATGTGCGCCTGTCGTTTGCCAGCGCCCTGGACGTGATCGAAGAAGGATGCCGTCGTCTCAAAGACGCATGCCACGACCTGCGCTGACGGCTTCTCGCTGCACCCGGCGGCCCACCACGGCCGCCTTTCGACTGCCTAGAACAACAACTTAAAAATCATTGATCTCAAATGAGGCATTCCTATGCACACGCCCCGCATCGCGCTGGTCTGGCAAATCGTTATCGGCTTGCTCACCGGCATCGCCATTGGTGCCCTGTTGCACCGCTTTCCCGAGTCCCGCCCATGGCTGGTGGACAACGTGCTGCAACCGGCGGGCGACATCTTTATCAAGCTGATGAAGATGATCGTCGTGCCGATCGTGTTTTCCTGCATGGTGGTGGGCATTGCCGGCCACGGTGACGGCAAATCCCTGGGCCGCATCGGGGTCAGGTCCCTGGGCTATTTCTTCTGCATCACCACCCTGGCGATCATCGTCGGGCTGGTGCTGGGCAACCTGCTCAAGCCAGGTGCCGGCACCGAACTTTCCAGCCTGCACGCCGCCACTATCAGCCTGCCTACCAGCAGCGGCGCCGGACATAGCCTGGGCCAGATTCTCGTCGGGATCATCCCCGACAACGTGATCAGCGCCATGGCCCAGGGCAGCCTGCTGTCGGTGCTGTTTTTTGCGGTGATGTTCGGCCTGGGCGTGTCGCGCTTGCCCGCCGAAGGCAAAGACCCGGTGATCGCGCTGCTGCGTGGTGTCAGCGATGCAATGTTCAAGGTCACGTCGATGATCATGGCGTACTCACCGATTGGCGTGTTCGGGATGATCGCAGTGACTGTGGCCAACTTCGGGTTTGGCTCGCTGCTGCCGCTGGCCAAGCTGATCCTGGTGAGCTACGTGTCCATCGTGTTTTTTGTGCTGGTGGTGCTGAACCTGATTGCGCGGTTGTGTGGGATCAACCTGTTTGCCTTGATGCGCCATATCAAGGACGAACTGGCCCTGGCCTTCTCCACCGCCAGCTCCGCAGCGGTGATGCCACAGCTGATGAAAAAGCTCGAAACCTACGGCGTGCCACCTTCGCTGGTGAGTTTTGTGGTGCCGGTGGGTTACTCGTTCAACCTGGACGGCGCCTCGTTGTTTCTGGGCATCGGCACGTTGTTTGTCGCGCAGCTCTACGGTATCGACCTGAGCCTGGGCGACCAGGCCTTGCTGGTGGTGACCATGGTACTCACCTCCAAAGGCGCGGCCGGGGTGCCGGGCTTCATGTTCGTGATTCTTTCGGCCACCCTGGCCAGCGCCGGCCTGCCGTTGGAAGGTATTGCGTTTATCGCCGGGGTGTACCGCTTGATGGAAATGCCCACCACGGCGTTGAACGTGCTGGGCAATGCCTTGGCGCCGCTGGTGATTGCCAAATGGGAGGGGCATGAGCGTCAACCGGTCATAGAGGCAGTGCCTGTGCGACGGGGATAGGGGTGCAACACCTATCGATCAACGCTCACCTGTGACAGCCGGATGCACTGGCGCGCGAGGATCGTGGTGGGGTCCACCAGCGCCACGCGGTGACTGTTGATCTCAAAAGCCTCGCTGTGGGCCAGCACCAAAGGCAACTCGGTGCAGCCGAGGATCAACACCTTCGCCCCCTGCTCACACAAGTGCTCGGCCGCCAGCAGCAATTGCTCGCGGCAGATGCCTTCAGTAAACCCCGCCTTGATCCCCCGCTCACCGTAGATCGCCTCCATGACCAGCGCCTGGTAGTCAAAGCCCGGCGTGATCAGCTGCAACCCCACACGCCGCGCCGCGTGGTGATAGACCTGGCTTTGTACCGTGCCGGAGGTGGCCAGCAGCCCGACCGCCTGGCCACTACCGTAGTGCTGCGCGATCCACTCCACGGTCTCGCTGAGCATGTTGACGATGGGCACGCGCAGGTGCGGCTGGAGGCGCTCGACAAACGCATGGGCGGTGTTGCACGGAATAGCAATGGCCTGGGCGCCGGCGCTTTCCAAGCGTTTGCAGGTGGCGTACAGCGCCAGGGTCGGGTCGGTTTCATCGCGCAGCAGGTTGGCGGTGCGATCAGGGATCTGCGGGTTTTGCTCGACCACCATCTTGATATGGTCCTGGTCTTTGCCGGCCGGCGTGTGGGCGACCACCTTGCCCATGAAGTCCACGGTGGCGGCCGGGCCCACGCCGCCGACGATGCCCAGCTTGAACGGCGGTTGGCGCGCCGGGCCATCGGCCTGGGTGGCGAAGTCGGCGTAGAGCTGGTTGATGTCGAGCGCGCTGATGCCGCGCCGCTGCAAGTCGCCGCAGACCAGTGACAGCTCGGTCATACCCGGCACGATCAGCGTGGCGCCCTGTTCCTGCAAGGACAGGCACGCCTGGTACACGCCCTCCAGCGGTACGCCTTCCAGATGGCCGTCCTTGATGCCGTTGACGCCGTACATCGCCTCCATCAAGGCCGCCTGCGCCTCGGCGTCGGGGTACAGCAGGTTGAAGTGCTGGCCGAGGTGTCTTTCAAACAGGCCGCAGTGGCGCACGAAGTCCGACGCAATCACGCCCAGGCTTGTACCGGGCGCGACGCTGCGAGTGATGTGCTGGACCAGCGCCTGCATCATGTCGAGCACGGGGATACCCAGCTCCTGCTGGATCTCCTCGCGAAAGGTCTGGCTGGCGAAACACGGCAGCAGCACCGCGTCCACGCCGCTGTTCTCAAACGTTTTGCACACCTGGAACACGTAGAACTTGCGCGACGTCATGCTGGCGTTGCGGTCCAGCGGCAGCAGCACATCCTTGAAAGGGTGCTGCTCAAACAGGAAGTGATAGCGGCCTTGGTCCTCCAGCACCGCCCGGGACTTGACCAGCTTGTAGAACAGGTCTGCCCCGGCCAGCGAGCCCAGCCCGCCGACGATACCCAGCCGTCGCGTACTGCTCATGTGCGCACCGCCTGTGGTGCTTCGGCGGGCTCTTCTTCGGCCTCCGATTGCGCCACCACCGCCGTGGCGATGCTGTTGCCAACCACGTTGGTAGCGGTGCGGGCCATGTCGAGGAACTGGTCGATACCAATGATCAACAACAACCCGGCTTCGGGCAGGTTGAACATCGGCAAGGTTGCCGCCACCACCACAACCGACGCCCGGGCAACGCCGGCCATGCCTTTGCTGGTGATCATCAGCGTGAGCAAAATCAGCAGTTGCTGGGTGAAGCTGAGGTCGATGTTGTAGGCCTGGGCGATGAACATGATCGCGAAGGCCTGGTACATCATCGAGCCGTCGAGGTTGAACGAATAGCCCAGCGGCAGCACGAAGCTCGACACGCGCTTGGGGGCACCGAATTTTTCCAGGGCCTCCATGGTTTTCGGATAAGCCGACTCGCTGCTGGCGGTGGAAAATGCCAAGAGGATGGGCTCGCGAATCAACTTGCCGAGGGTGAACACCGAGCGCCCGAGGAACAGGTAGCCGGCCGTGAACAGCAGCCCCCACAACAGAACAATCCCCAAGTAGAACTCGGCGATAAGCTTGGCGTAATCGGCGAGCAGGCCCAGGCCATTGGTGGTGATCGCCGACGCAATCGCCGCGAACACGCCGATCGGCGCGAAGGCCATCACGTAGTCGGTGATCTTGAACATCACCTTGGCCAGCTCATCCACGGTGTCGGTAATGCGCGTGTAACCGGCGCGCTTCACACCCGCCAGGGCAAAGCCGAAGAACAGCGAAAACACCACGATCTGCAGGATCTCGTTGTTGGCCATGGCCTCGGCAATACTGCGCGGGAACACGTGGCTGATAAACGCCTTGAGGCTGAAGTCACCGGTATTGACCGGCACCGCCGCCGCCGCGTTTTGCACCACTTGCAGGTTCATCCCCGCACCGGGCTGGAACAGGTTGACCAGCCCCATGCCCAGCAGCAATGAGACCAGCGATGCCGTCACAAACCACAGCATCGCACGCAGGCCAATACGCCCCACCGAACGCGAACTGCCCAGGCTGGCGATGCCGCCCACCAACGTGGCGAAGACCAGCGGCGCGATGATCATCTTGATCATGCGCAGGAAGATGTCGGTGACCATCGAGAAATACCCGGCCAGCTCCTTGGCGCCCTGCTCGCTCCCTGCATAGTGATGACACGCCCAACCCACCAGCACGCCCAAGGCGATGCCGGCTGCAATTCGACGGGGAAGTTTGTTGTGCTTCACAGTGCTGCCCTCATGTGGTTTTTGTTGTGTGGGTGATGGGCAGAAATTCTAGGGACAGCTCACAGGCCTCTTGATGAGTAATCCGGCTAACCCCATGCGCTTTTGGAATAGTTAGCGAAAAGCCACGCCTGGCCTGGGCGCGGCGGCATACACTCAAGGCTCACACCCTGGAGACCGGGCATGCAGATCAAATGGTTGGACGACCTCTTGGCCATCGCCGAGTGGAAGAATTTCTCCCGCGCCGCCGAAGTGCGATGCGTGACCCAATCGGCGTTGTCGCGGCGCATCCGCTCACTGGAAGAATGGGTGGGCGCCGAACTGGTCGACCGAGGCACCTACCCGGTGCAACTCACCGCCGCCGGCCAAGCCTTCTGCACCGAAAGCCGTGACGCCCTCGCCGGCCTGATGCGCCTGCGCGCCAGCCTGCGCGAAGTGGAACGCATGCCTGGGCGCTCGATCCAGGTGACAGCGGGACACAGCCTGTCGATGACCTTCCTGCCCAAATGGCTGGCGCAGTTTCAGCGCCAGACCGAACAATTCAATGCGCGCGTGGTTGCCGCGAATATTCATGACGCGGTGATCGCGCTGGAAGAAGGCAGCTGCGACCTGATGATCGTCTACCACCACCCGCTGGCGCCGATCCTGCTCGACCCGCAACGCTTTGGCAGCCTGGCCCTGGGACATGATGCGTTTATCCCGTTGTGTGCTCCGGATAAACGCGGTCGCCCGCTGTACCGCTTGCCCGGAACGGCCGGCAAACCGGTGCCGCATTTGGCGTACACCGCGACGACTTTTTTGGGGCGTGTGGCTGAAATCGTGATCAAGAACGGGCCGTCACCCGTTGTGCTGGAGCGCTGTTATGAGGCGGATATGGCGATGTTGTTGATGCGCATGGCCATCGAGGGCTATGGCGTGGCGTGGTTGCCGCAGAGTGCGGTGGTGGATGAATTGGAGCGAGGCGTGCTGGTAAGGGCTGGTGGGGAGGAATGGAGTACGCGGTTGGAGATTCGCTCGTATTGCGCGGTGGAGAATCAGAATCCGACGATGAGGAAGTTGTGGCGGGCGTTGGAGGGGCTCTGAATAGAGTGCGGCTGAAATCTCGTTGAAACCGCTGGTGATACGTCTTCTGGGACGCAGGCGCTTAAAAAGTACTGAGGCGCTCTAACCCGAACTTGCTAATTGCTAGCGCACTTGTAACACGAAAGTTAGTCACGCCGGACAACTATCATGACCCATTACTGTTGAAAACCAGGCTCAACTATTTCTCCATTCGAAAAGACAGAGACTATAGATCCTTCCCAGCCATAGACAATCATACCTTTATCAACATGCTCCACCTCGAATCCCGTTTCAAAACACCCTCCTTGCCCAACAATGTCAACTGACGCTCCAGGCTCAATCAGGTATTCTTCAGCCCAGGGCTCGATAATAAGCAGCATCACTGCTTCACTTCCATTGATGCAATTAATTCTCTGCATAGACTTCGCTCCCAACTGCTAACATTTCCCTGGCCAACGCAATACAATGCCGCCACCTTGAAAGATAGATTTTCTTTCAAAATCAATCATATCTAAAATTTTCTGTAATTTTTCTGGATCAGCAGCAGCACCGAAATGATAAGCCAGCTTCGTAGGGGTTTCTTCAGACTTTTTCTTAACGACCCAATAAGGAATATAAAATCGTCCTTGAAGGATAGCCTCTAACCAAAGCGGCTCAGCGTCTGCCACCATCTCAAAATAAGGTCCATATGTCAGATCTACACATACAAGAACCCGATTACCAGACACACTGCGAATCATACGCCCCCCTATTTTAGCTCGCGATTAATCCGAATCGATCAAGTCAAGTATTGCTTGCAGCTTTTCCACATCTACCACCGGGCCAAAATAGTACTCAGCCCCTCCGAGAAACTGTAAGTCTTTGGGCTTGCCGATCCAGTAAGGTACGTAATACTTGTCATCTAGCAAGTCTTCAAGATCCATACTGTCTTCGTAGCTCGACACGCGAACATAGGGACCATACGTAGGGTGTTCGATCAGGAAGATTTTTTGGCCGGTTATCGAATCTATCATGCTGCCCTATCTAGCGAGTGACGTTGTACTGTAAACACTATCGCACCCTCTCTGGGAGTTCCAAAAAAACAATACAAAACTCTTGAAGGCCAGAGTTCTAGCCAAAAACAATTCGGACAAACTTACTCTAGGCGCCACTCTACAGAAAAACTCTTTATAATTTTGATATTATCTGAAAAATCAACTGAAATTGTCCCAAGAGCAGCTTTGATCTCTTTCGGCAAGTCAACAAGTTTCAACCCACCTCTAGGCTTAGCGATTAGCGTGTAACCTTCGCTCTCAGCGTCATAGCTATACAACCCTTTCTTAGCCATCGAAACAAACGACCGTAAATAGCGTTCACGCTTAGCCTCAGACTCAAAAAATTCAAGATGACTCTCTTCAATTTCGCACTCAAAAACCTCGGTTAACGAATGAAAATAATCATATACCAATTCATATTTTGACATTGAAACCCGAACAGAGTCGGGGACAAAGCCATGCCCCGCAGTAGCAAAATGCGCAAGTGCTCCATCCCGATAAGATGCAAACCAATCCAGGTCATTTACCTCCAGAAACTCGTCATCCATCTGCAGCCCCGTCAATACGTTTGAAGTCAATCTAACTCCTCATGCGAAGCAAAATAAAATTTCCTTTTAGTTTATGAAAAACTCAGAAGAGCGTTCCGTTGCATTCACATACAAAAGAATAAGTCAGTTGGGAAATTCGTGTTCTACCGCCTCGCTATCAAACGGGTCGAGGTTATTTTTCAGCACAACGTTTCCAGAGTAGCTATTACGCAAACGATAGTAAACACCTCCTTGATAAATACTATTTCTTTCTTCAAGAGCAATCCCCAAAGATTCCTCGATCTGATCTCTAGCGACGTCCAGGCTAATTTCCTTTGCGCTGTATAAATCGTAGGATTTCATTTGGACTACTCTACACTTTTTGCTTGATTTTTTTGCAGCTTGCGAGAGGATCGAGCCGCAAAGCCAGTATTATAATCTGATCGACCGCTTAACTTACCGGCCAATCCCTAAAGCGCCGCACCTGATCCGCCGTTTATAAACTCGAAACTTTTCTTTCGGTTGCTTATTTGGAATGTTCATTTCCCCTCCCTTAGAAACCACCCAACCTCTCTAATCAGATACCACTGACAGCAATAGTGACCGAATCAGGCAAAAAAAATCTGAACTTATATGCGTTTGCCCACGGCAAGCTAGTCAGCTAAACATTCCCATCCTTCACACCACTGACTCAATACTTAAAATTACTTTTCACTTCACCACCGCGAATATAAGACATTGCAAAGAATCGCCAATCCTCACCGCGTCTCACTGCATTCTCCCTAAGCTGCGTCGCTAGCTCAAACAGCGCAAAACCATCAAAATCATTCTCGGCATCATTGACTACAACACCATTATTCTGAATAGAAAGTTCAGACTCCATACAACCTGGCCCCATCTCAACCTTGTAGATGAAGGCGTCATAACCATGAACAATACCCGATTCAACGATCGTAAAAATTTGCTTTACCAACTCAAAGTCTTCGTCAACCAACTCTGTCTCCTCATTACTAAAATGACAAAAGGAACGCCTTCCAATCCCGCAAAGCCTTTTCGAAGTCATCCAGACTAATTGTGACTGCGAACGTCTCATCATGAAGTGAATAGATTTTAACCTCTTTATTGTAAATATCGGCACCCCACGTTTCACGCCACCAGTCAACAAAGGCTTGCTGCGCGTCTCTCACAGACATTACTCGGCTCAACCCCTCATCCAGCCAAGAAATAGTGTGCCCTAAAGACAGTCCTCCATCGTCAAGCAAGAGGCATGCAAGAAGATCGACTTGGTCAGGCCCCACCACATCCGTGCGGCACCAGGGTGTTGGATCACCCATTGAATTTTCTACAAAGAAATCAATTTTCATATTAGTCCTTAAATTGATGTACAGACGAGACGTCCGTAAAGGATAAATCGATATAAACACTCTCAACTATCGAATCATCACCTTCATTGCCAATTCCAGGGATATAGAAACTCATTCCATAGGCTGAATCGCCCCGGGTTCTCTAGACACCTTGCAAGCTCATTGCGTGACGCTTTTCAAACTCTACCGGTGACAGCTGATTGTTGAAACCATGTCGACGTTTTGAGTTGTAGAACATTTCGATGTAATCGAACACATCGCTACGAGCATCTTCACGTCTGGTGTAAATTTTCCGCTTGATCCGTTCTCGTTTCAGAAGCTGGAAAAAGCTCTCGGCCACGGCGTTATCATGACAGTTGCCTCGACGACTCATGCTGGCAACCAAATTGTTTGCCTTCAAAAAGCTGCGCCAATCGGAACTGCTGTACTGGCTGCCCTGGTCGGAATGAACCATCACCTCTTGCTTCGGTTTACGCCTCCAAACCGCCATCAACAACGCATCAATGGCCAAATCACTGGTCATCTGCGACTTCATTGACCAGCCAACGACCTGACGAGAAAACAGATCCAGCACCACTGCCAAATACAGCCAGCCTTCATAGGTACGAATGTAGGTGATGTCGGTGACCCAAACCTTGTTGGGTTCTACGACATCGAACTGGCGCTTCAGCAAGTTGGGTGAAGCGACCGCTGGCTTATCGCCGTACTTTCCAGGGCGGCGTCGATAACCTGTCTGAGAGCGCAGCCCTTCAAGACGCATCAGCCTTGCCACACGATGGCGCCCGCAAACTTCACCGACCTCGCGCAGATCGTCATGGATTTTGCGATAGCCATAAACGCCGCCGCTCTCCAGCCAGGAATGCTTGATCAAACCCAGCAGTCGCTGGTCGTCTTTAGCACGTGCAGATTGCGGCTCAGACAACCATGCGTAATAGCCGCTGGGATGGACTTTCAGCGTCAGGCAACGCCGTCGAATGGAATAGTCGCCGGCTCGCTGCTTGATAAAGGCGTACTTCAACCGCACTCCTTGGCAAAGTACGCGGCGGCCTTTTTTAAGATGTCTCGCTCTTCAGTAACACGCTTTAGTTCGGCTCGCAGACGACGCAATTCAGCGTGCTGATCTTCGTCTTGCTGCCGTTTTTCTTGAGGTTTGCTGTAGCGCTTTATCCAGGCATAGAGGCTATGCGTCGACACGCCGAGACGGGCCGCCACATCAGCGACAGGCAGCTTCTTTTCGGTCACTTGATTGACCGCTTGTATTTTGAATTCTTCGGGGTAACGCGGGTTGCTCATGGCACCTCCTAATAGGCCTCAGTTTAAGGCAAAGAGGTGTCTAGGAAACCCGGGGCGATTCAGTGCGCTTTGATCGCCCCGGAGAAATCCAAGGCAAAAAAAAGCCTGCATCTCTGCAGGCTTTTCTCTATCTGGCTCCACGACCTGGACTCGAACCAGGGACCCAATGATTAACAGTCATTTGCTCTACCAACTGAGCTATCGCGGAATGCGCCGTATGTTACTGATTAAAAAGGGGAAGTCAAGCTTTCTCTGGCAATTGGGTCGATTAAACCGGATGGCCGGTTGAAAGCGGGTGTTCCCTGGCCAACTCCAACCAGGCCAGCGCGGCCGGTGGCAGGTGGGCGCTGGCGCGCCAGGCCAGGGCGATGTGCCAGTCGGTGTGGGGTTCGTCCAGGGGGATCAGGGCGATGCCCGGGTGCTGGTGTTTGTGGGCGAGCATGCGCGGCAGGAAGGCGACGCCCAGCCCGGCGGACACCAGGTCGACGATAAAGTCGATCTGCCCGCTGCGGGCGGTCACCCGGGGCGTGACACCTTTGCGCTCACAGGCGGCGAGGATCTTGGCGTTCAGGGCAAAACCGGCTTCGAACAGAATAAACGGCGAATCCGCGAGGTCGGTGAAGTCGATACGTGTGCGCTGCGCCAGCGGGTGGCTCACGGGCAGTACTGCCATCAACGGCTCGTTGCGCACCGGCTGATAGTCGAAGCCTTCATCTATAGGCAACAAGAGCGCCGCCAGGTCGATCTCCCCCGCTTCCAGGCATTCGCGCAGTTTTTTGCTGCCGTATTCGGTGAGTTCGATTTCGATGTCAGGGTAGCGGCTGCGGTAAGTGGCGAACATCGCCGCAAACAACACACCGCAGCCCACCGGTGGCAAGCCGATGCGCAGCAGGCCGCGCTTGAGGTCGCGCAGGTCGTTGATTTCAGCGACCAGGTCGTTGCGCTCGGCAAGCAGCACCAGGGCGCGGCGGTAGGCGATTTCGCCGGCTGCGGTGAGTTCGTTGCGATGCCCCAGGCGATTGAGCAGCGGCACGCCCAGTTCGTCTTCCAGGGTCTTGACCGCCTTGCTCACCGTCGACTGAGTCAACGACACCACTTCAGCCGCCTGGGAGAAACCGCCTTGGCGCACCACCTCGACAAAGGCGCGTAATGTTCTGAGGTTCATCGGTATTCCTTTCGCGACTGGCTACTAGCGATAAAAGTTGTTTTTATCATGCCAGAAGTTTGCCTATCCTGAGCCACCTTGCCTTGTGGAGCCACTGTTCATGATCATTTCGTCCGCCTCCGACTACCGCGCAGCCGCCCAGCGCAAGCTGCCGCGCTTTCTGTTCGACTACATCGACGGCGGCGCCTACGCCGAACACACGCTGCGCGCGAACAGTTCGGACCTGGCCGAGATCAGCCTGCGCCAGCGCATCCTGCGCAACGTCGACAACCTGAGCCTCAAAACCACGCTGTTCGGCCAGGAACTGGACATGCCGGTGATCCTCAGCCCCGTGGGCCTGACCGGCATGTACGCGCGACGCGGTGAAGTGCAGGCGGCGAAGGCGGCGGCAAACAAGGGCATTCCGTTCTGCCTGTCGACCGTGTCGGTGTGCCCGATTGAAGAAGTGGCGTCACAAAGCGCCCGGGCGATCTGGTTCCAGCTCTATGTGCTCAAGGACCGCGGTTTCATGCGCAATGCGCTGGAGCGTGCGCAAGCGGCGGGCGTGACCACCCTGGTATTTACCGTCGACATGCCGACCCCAGGCGCACGTTATCGGGATGCGCACTCGGGCATGTCCGGGCCGTTCGCGGCTTCACGGCGCATGTTGCAGGCCGTCACCAAGCCGCAATGGGCCTTCGATGTGGGCGTGATGGGCCGCCCTCACGACCTGGGCAACATCTCCAAGTACCTGGGCAAACCTACGCACCTGGAAGACTACATCGGCTGGCTGGCGAATAATTTCGACGCGTCCATCAGCTGGAAAGACCTGGAGTGGATCCGCGAGTTCTGGAAGGGCCCGATGATCATCAAGGGCATCCTCGACCCGCAAGACGCCAAGGACGCGGTGAGCTTCGGCGCCGACGGCATTGTGGTGTCCAACCACGGCGGCCGCCAGCTGGACGGCGTGCTCTCCACCGCCAAGGCCTTGCCGCCGATTGCCGACGTGGTGGGCGATGACCTCACGGTGCTGGTGGATTCGGGCATCCGCTCCGGGCTCGATGTGGTGCGCATGCTCGCCCTGGGTGCCAAGGCGTGCTTGCTGGGCCGCGCCACCGCCTACGCGCTGGCCGCCGATGGCCAGAGCGGCGTGGAAAACCTGCTGGACATCTTCGCCAAGGAAATGCGCGTGGCGATGACCCTTACCGGGGTCACCTCCATCGCGCAGATCGACCGCTCGACGCTGGTCTAGCCCTGCTGCTCGACGATCCCACGGGCCTTGAGCTGGGCCAGTTGCTCGGCTGACAGGCCCAAGCGCTGCCCGAGGATATCGTCGGTGTGCTGCCCCAGCCTCGGCGCCGGCCGCAGGTATTCCACGGGGGTGCCGGACATCTTGATCGGGCTGCCGACCATGGCGAAGTCCGGGTTCTGCGGGTGGGGAATCTTCACCATCAGATTGCGCGCAATCACCTGGGGTTCTTCCAGGGATTGCGCGATGGAGTTGATCGCCCCCACCGGCACTTTCGAGGCGTGAATGCAGGCCACCCACTCATCGGCGCTGCGCCCGAGGAAGTGCGCCGAAAGCAACGCCACGATTTCTTCACGGTGGGCCACGCGGTCGGCATTGCGGCGAAAGCGCGGGTCATCCGGCAAGTGCGGCAAACCGATGCTCTGGCACAGGGCGATAAACTGGCTGTCGTTGCCGCAGGCAATAATGAAGTCGCGGTCGGCGGCGCGGAACACCTGGTACGGCACGATATTGGCGTGGGCATTGCCGTAGCGCTGCGGCACCTTGCCCGAGGCCAGGTAGTTCATGCTTTGGTTGGCCAAGGTGGCGACCTGCACATCCAGCAATGCCATATCAATGTACTGACCGACGCCAGTGCGCTCCCGGCTGAGCAGCGCGGCCTGGATCGCCACGGTGGAATACAGGCCGGTCATCAGGTCGGAAAACGCCACGCCGACTTTTTGCGGACCGCCGCCCGGCAAGTCATCACGCTCGCCGGTGATGCTCATCAAGCCGCCGATGCCCTGGATGATGAAGTCATAACCCGGCTCTTCGGCACGCGGGCCGGTCTGGCCGAAGCCGGTGATGGAGCAGTACACCAGGCGCGGGTTGATCTCGGCCAAGGTCGCGTAGTCCAGGCCGTAGCGCGCCAGGGAGCCGGCCTTGTAGTTCTCGATCAGCACATCGGAACTGGCCGCCAGCGCCCGCACCAGCTCCTGGCCTTCAGGGCTGGCCAGGTCGATGGCCACGGATAACTTGCCGCGATTGGTCGATTGATAATACGACGCCTCGCCGGACGACTCGCCGGTGTCGGTCTTCATCCAGGGCGGGCCCCAACCACGGGTGTCGTCACCGCTTTGAGGGCGCTCGATCTTCACCACTTCCGCACCCAGGTCCGCCAACACTTGCCCACACCAGGGGCCGGCCAACACCCGGCTTAAATCCAATACTCGCAAACCTGTCAAAGCACCCATTGTTCTTATCCTGTGAGGTTGGCAAATCAGCCGGCAGTCGGCTCTTCATGGCGCAGGGAAACACCCAGCATCGCCCGCCGCCGCAGCCAGGGGCTGGGGCGGTAGCGCGGGTCGTGGGTGAGTTCGCTCATGCGCTGCAAAATCGTGAGGAGGCGCCGTGGCCCTAGGGCATCGCCCCAGGCCAGCGGGCCCTGTGGATAGCCCAAGCCCAGGTGCACCGCCTGGTCGATATCGTCGACGCTGGCGATGCGCTGCTGGGCAATATCGCAGGCCAGGTTGACCACCATGGCCAAGGTGCGCTGGGCGACAAAACCCACGCTGTCACCGATCACCGTCACC
The DNA here is from genome assembly GCF_054058375.1 of Pseudomonas sp. TE24901. Classification (NCBI taxonomy): domain Bacteria; kingdom Pseudomonadati; phylum Pseudomonadota; class Gammaproteobacteria; order Pseudomonadales; family Pseudomonadaceae; genus Pseudomonas; species Pseudomonas sp. TE24901. Next base: position 144,254 of record NZ_JBSSAF010000006.1, on the reverse strand, counting down.
CCTACTCCATCCGCTGCCAGCAAGGCATGGGCAGCGTCGCGCATGGCGGGGGATGTGAGCGGGTTTTGCATCAGGGTGCGATGACGCGACAGGTCCGTCAGCAGGTCGATGCACAGGGTGCGCGCCGGGTCGGTGTCGAAACGCACGCAGGCGCTGGTGGCGTCACGGCCGTACGGCGCCAGCAGGCACAGTGCCTGGGCCGACGGCTGCGCGGCATGCTCCAGATGGGCGCCGAGGTCGATCACCAAGGCGCTCAGGCGCTCGTAGTCTTCGCTGTTCTCGGTGGCGATCCACACGGGTGGCTGCGGCTGTACCGTGGGCACCGGCTGAGGTTGCGGGCCGTTGATGAGCTGGCCGTTTTCATAGTGATAGAAGCCCTGCCCCGTCTTGCGCCCCAGGCGACCCGCCACCAACATCTGCCGGGTCAGGGCAGATGGCCGGTAGCGCGGCTCCTGGTAGAACTGGTTATAGATCGACTCCATCACCGGGTGGGACACGTCCAAACCTGTGAGGTCCAGCAACTCCAGCGGCCCCATGCGAAACCCGGCGCCGTCACGCAGGATGCGGTCGATATCACCGCGCTCGGCAATGCCCTCGTCGAGCATCTTCAAGGCTTCGGTGCCGTAGGCGCGACCGGCGTGGTTGACGATGAAACCGGGGGTGTCCTTGGCGCGCACACCGCGATGGCCGATGCGGGCAACCAGGGCCAGCAAGGCATCGCCAACGGCTGGCGTGGTGGCCAGGCCGTCGATGATCTCCACGACACGCATCAACGGCACCGGGTTGAAGAAGTGCAGCCCGGCCACACGCTCGGGGCGCTGGCAACCGGTGGCGATGGCCGTGACCGACAGTGAAGAGGTGTTGGTGGCCAGGATGCAGGTCGGGCTGACGATGCCTTCCAGCTGTTGCAACAGGCCGCGCTTGGCGTCGAGGTTTTCCACGATGGCTTCGACGATGAGGTCGCAATCCTTCAGATCGTTGATCACGCCAGCGATCTGCAGGTTAGCGAGTGCCCCATCCATCACCGCCTGGCTGATCTTGCCCTTGCCCACCAGCTTGGCGAATGTCGCGCCGAGGTTTTCCCGTGCCGATTGCGCAGCACCTTCACGCGCATCGAACAACCGTACCGTCACGCCCGCCTGGGCGGCGATCTGCGCAATGCCGGCGCCCATGACGCCGGTGCCCACGAGGCCCAAGGTATTGATCGTGTGGCTCATGCTTATTCCCCCCGGTAGTGCGGCGTGCGCTTCTCGAAAAACGCGGCGGCGCCCTCCTTCTGGTCCTTGGAATCGAACAGCAATTGGAACGCCTTGCGCTCCAGCACCAAGGCGCTTTCCAGCGGCAAGTCGGCGCCGGCCAACATCACTTCCTTGATCTGCTCCACCGCCAAGGGCGGCAAGGCAGCGATCTGCGCGGCCAATTCGAGTGCGCGGGGCAGTGTCTGGTGGTCAGGGACCATCTCGCTGAGCATGCCGATGGCCAGGGCTTCCGGCGCACTCACCATGCAGCCAGTGAGCGCAATGCGCATCGCCTGGAATTTGCCCACCGCCCGAATCAAGCGTTGGGTGCCGCCCGCCCCCGGCATCAGGCCCAACTTCACTTCCGGCTGGGCAAAGCGCGCCGACTCGCCGGCCACGATCAGGTCGCAGTGCATTGCCAATTCGCACCCACCGCCCAGGGCAAATCCGTTGACCGCCGCAATCACCGGCTTGGGGCAGCGGCTGATGGCTTCCCACAGGTACTCGGTGTGGCGACGGTACATGTCGATCGCGCCTGCGCTGGCGAACTCCTTGATGTCCGCGCCGGCCACGAAAAATTGCTCGCCACCAGTGAGCACGATGGCACGCACCTCCCGACGCTTGGCCAAGTCACGAAAGTGCTCGGCCAGTGCTTCGCGCACCTGGGCATTGAGGGCGTTTTTCACCTCGGGGCGGTGGATACGTACTACGGCCACGCCATTGTCATGGACGTCGAGGGTCACCACAGATGGGTTTGCGCTGGTCACATTCACTCCTGCTGCAACGTTCTTGTTAGTGGGATTGTTATTTGTTTCGCTATGCGAAATAACATTCCGTATTTATCGATAATCATAGGTATCGACTCTGCAGGTGTAAACGTAAAAACCAGAACACATTTGAAAACGGCCTATAAACCTTTGTTTTAAAGGTATTTATCAGTCGCCAGGTGCAGGTTTCGAAAACTTGCTTAGTTTCGCTGTGCGGAATACTATTTTGTTTTGTTGATTTTATAAAAAAATGAGGCTTACCATGCGCCGTCGAAACCTGGATGCGGACAGCACCGAAGTGCCTGCAGGCAACACCGCCTTCGAGCATGTGTTGATTGATCCGATGAACAACGATGAGGAGGAAGACAAGGACCGTCAGTTCGTCACCGCCCTGGCGCGCGGCCTGGAACTGCTGCGTTGCTTCACGCCGAGCGAGAGTGTGCTGGGCAACCAGGAACTGGCGCGCAAGACCGGGCTGCCAAAGCCGACGATCACGCGGATGACCCACACACTGACGCGCTTGGGTTATCTCAAGCAAATGCCGCAGTCGGGTCGGTATCAGCTGGACGTGGGGGTGATGGCCTTCGGTTACGCCATGTTGTCGAACCTGTCGATCCGGGCTGTGGCCCATCCGTTGATGGAGACCATGGCCAAGTACGCCCAGGCCGCCGTCGCAATGGCCACCCGGGACCGCCTTGATGCGGTGTACCTGGACGTGGTCCAGGGTGAAGCGAACATGACCATGCGCCGCCAGGTCGGCACGCGGTTGCCGTTGCACTTGAGTTCAGCAGGCCGCGCCTGCCTGGCAGCAATGCCGGAAAACGAGCGGGAGTTCATTCTCGACCACATCCGCCAGCGCCATCTGGAGGACTGGCCGAACATCCGCAAGGGGCTGGAACGCGCCTTCCGGGACTACACCGATTTCGGCTATTGCATGTCGATCGGTGAGTGGCACCGCGATGTCAACGCCATCGCCGTACCACTGCGACACGCACAACACGGCTTGCTGGCGTTCAACTGTGGCGGACCGAGTTTCCACCTCTCGCGGGAGAAACTCGAAGACGACATCGGCCCACGCCTCAAGCACATGGTGAACAACATCGAGGCCGCCACCCGCTAGCTGGACCGGTGCATGGCCTCGGCAGATCGACGATAACAGGCCCGCCGAACGGGCCGCTGAGGAATGCACATGATCCGAGACGCACAAACGCTTCATATCCTGGTGGACGCCATCGCGCAGTTCGTCGATGAAGCGCTGATCCCACGGGAAAACGAAGTCGCCGAGACCGATGACATCCCGGCGGACATCGTCAGCCAGTTCCAGGACATGGGCCTGTTCGGCCTGACCATTCCCGAAGCCTACGGCGGCCTTGGCCTGACCATGGAAGAAGAGGTGACCATCGCCTTTGAACTGGGGCGCACCTCCCCGGCCTTCCGTTCCTATTTCGGCACCAACAATGGCATCGGGTCCATCGGCATCCTGCTCGACGGCACCGACGCACAGAAGGAACACTACCTGCCGTTGCTGGCCAGCGGCGAGTTGCTCAGTTCGTTCTGCCTCACCGAACCCGACTCCGGCTCCGACGCCGCCTCGTTGAAAACCACTGCCGTGCGCGAGGGTGACCACTACGTGATCAACGGCACCAAGCGCTTTATCACCAACGCGCCCCACGCCGGCATTTTCACCGTGATGGCGCGCACAAACCCGGCGATCAAAGGCTCGGGCGGCATCAGCGCATTTATCGTCGAGCGCGATACTCCCGGCCTGTCCCTCGGCAAGCGCGACCACAAGATGGGCCAACAAGGTGCCCATACCAGCGACGTGATTTTCGACAACGTGCGCGTGCCGGCCAGCCAACTGATTGGCGGCGTGGAAGGCGTGGGCTTCAAGACCGCCATGAAGGTGCTCGACAAGGGTCGCCTGCACATCGCCGCCGTCAGCGTCGGCGCCGCCGAACGCATGTTGAATGACGCGCTGAACTACGCCATCGAACGCAAGCAGTTCGGTCAGCCCATCGCCGAGTTCCAGTTGATCCAGGCGATGCTCGCCGACAGCAAGGCCGAGATCTACGCCGCCCGCTGCATGGTGTTGGACGCTGCGCGCAAGCGTGACGAAGGCCAGGACATCGGCACCGAAGCCTCGTGCTCGAAGATGTTCGCCACCGAGATGTGCGGCCGCGTCGCCGACCGTTGCGTGCAGATCCACGGCGGCGCCGGCTACATCAGCGAATACGCCATCGAACGTTTCTACCGGGATGTACGCTTGTTCCGCCTGTATGAGGGCACCACGCAGATCCAGCAGTTGGTGATTGCCCGCAACATGATTCGCGCGGCGCAACGCTAGGTTTCACCGCTTCACCCATACCCAATGCCCTAACAACTACAAACAAGGTATCGCTATGGAAGTCGCCGCATCGGCGGGCGCGTTGTCGCCTGCAAAAAGCAAACTGTGGATTGTTGTGTTCGCCTTCTGCTTCCTCGGCCTGTTGATCGATGGTGCAGACCTGATGCTGCTGTCCTACAGCCTCAGCAGCCTGAAAGCCGAGTTCGGCCTGACCAGCGTCGAAGCCGGCAGCCTGGGCAGCTTCACCCTGGCCGGCATGGCCATCGGCGGCATCTACGGCGGCTGGGCCTGCGACCGTTTCGGCCGGGTGAAAACCGTGGTGTGGAGCATCCTGCTGTTTTCCGTCGGTACGGCGGTGCTGGGCATGACCCACAGCTATTGGCAGTTCGCGAGCACACGGTTCTTCGCCTCCCTGGGCCTGGGCGCCCTCTACGTGGCGTGCAATACCCTGATGGCCGAATACGTGCCCACTCGCTACCGCACCACGGTGCTCGGTACGCTGCAAGCCGGTTGGTCGGTGGGCTACATCGTCGCCACCCTGCTCGCCGGCTGGATCCTGCCGGAGCACGGCTGGCGCTGGCTCTTCTACGTGGCGATCATCCCGGTGATCCTGGCGGTGCTCATGCAACGCCTCGTGCCGGAACCCCAGGCCTGGATCACTGCCCAGGCTGAACGCGCCCAGCAGAAAGCCAACGGCATACGCCAAGCCACGCAGAAAAAGCCCGACGGCATGTTCAAGCTGATCTTCAGCGACCCGAAAGCCAGCCGCATGTTCCTGTTGTGGGCGCTGACCGCAGGCTTCCTGCAGTTCGGCTACTACGGCGTGAACAACTGGATGCCGTCCTACCTGGAAAGCGAATTGGGGATGAACTTCAAGTCGATGACCAGCTACATGGTCGGCACCTACGCGGCGATGATCTTCGGCAAGATCCTCGCCGGCCTCGCGGCCGACCGCCTGGGCCGGCGCACCGTGTTCGCGTTCGGTGCCTTGGGCACAGCGATCTTCCTGCCGGTGATCGTGCTGTACCAGAGCCCTGAGAACATCCTGTGGATGCTGGTGGTGTTCGGCTTCCTGTACGGGATTCCCTATGGTGTGAACGCCACCTACATGACTGAAAGCTTCGAGGCGAAATTTCGCGGTTCGGCGGTGGGCGGGGCCTACAACATCGGGCGTATTGGCGCGGCCGTAGCGCCAGCAGCCATCGGTTTCCTGGCGTCCCATGGCTCCATCGGCATGGGCTTCCTGGTGATGGGGGGCGCGTACTTTATTTGTGGTGTGATCCCCGCGATGTTTATTCGCGATAAGCAGTTCGACCCACAGAAACAGTAAGGCCGCCCGCTTAGTTGCCAAATAACTGGCGTCATCATTCAGCGACTGTTTTCGAATCTGAAAACAGTCGCTTGATTTATAAAGGGTTTTATTTTTATACAACGATTTGGCATGAATCTCGCTCTAACCTTTTTCAAGCAGGTTAAGCGATGACAAGACGTGCGGCAGTACCCAGGGGTTATAACCCTTGGCAAAGCGGTTTAAACTGTTTCCAATGTTTTACGGAACTGAAGGAACAGTAAGACGCTTGGCACTCGCCACTCTCATCGAGCCTGTAAGACAGTAAGTGCTTAGAGGCCGATCGCTTATGAAAACACCGACCCAGACCCACGCAATTGACTTCGACAGTGCCAAATTGCAACGCCTGGGCTTTGGTCAGCCTTCCCTCCTCCCCATTCGCCGCCCCGCGTCGATCGCTCAATTGCGCCAGCAATTGGGCCTGCACTTGCAGACCAGCCTGGAACCGGAGCGCATCCTCGGCCTGTTTTTCCGTGAGGTTCAACGCTTGGTGCCGTTGGATGCCATGCACTATCGCCACGAAGCCAGCGACCTGCGCCTGGAGTTTGGTCATCGCGGCCATCACTCGGTGAGCTATACCTTGAGCCATGAAGGCGAGCATCTGGGTGAGCTGATTTTCCGTCGCAACCAACGCTTGGTCGAAGAAGAACTCGGGCAGCTAGAATCGTTGTTGGCCACCCTGCTGTACCCGATGCGCAACGCCCTGCTCTACCGCGCCGCCACCCGCAGCGCCCTGCGTGACCCCTTGACCGAAACCGGTAACCGCATCGCCATGGACCAGACCCTGCAACGGGAAATCGACATGGCACGCCGACACCTGAGCCCGCTGTCCTTGCTGATGCTGGACATCGACCACTTCAAGAAAATCAACGACACCCACGGCCATGCTGCCGGCGATAACGTGCTACGCGCCGTGGCCGGAGCAATCAAAAGCCAGTTGCGGAATGTGGACATGGTGTTTCGCTTTGGCGGGGAAGAGTTTCTGATCCTGCTGTCGAACACCGGCCGGGAGGCGGCGGCGATGGTCGGTGAGCGCCTGCGCCAGGCGGCACAGGCCCAAGATTATTGGGCGGACGGTACGCGAATCGAATTGACGGTGAGCCTGGGTTGCTCGACATTGTTGGCGGCGGAAACGGCCGACAGCTTGCTGCGCCGCGCCGACAATGCGCTGTACGTGGCCAAGCGCGAAGGCCGCAACCGCTTGGCAATGGCGGGGTAAGTCCCCCGCCATCACGCTTACATCACGCTTCGCTGGCCACGCGCGCCTGACGCTCGCGAACGGCTACGGGCGCCTTTTCCTTTTCTTTTTCCAGACGCATGCAGCTCTCCAGGAAGAGGTACATGTAGTCGTAGCTCTTGCACACCGCCTGGCGCAACTCAACCTGCAGGGCCTTGCTCGGGTTCATTCCGGCCAGGGTGCAGATGATTTCCAGGGCTTCCCACGGGTGAGCATCGTCGTACTGGGCGTGCATCTTCAGCCACTTCATCGCGCGCTTGCGGTCTTCCTCAGGGAAGGCTGCCGCGTACACACCGGTGGAGCACACCACGGCGGACCACTCCCCAGTAGCCCCCTCGATGGCGTAGTTGGTCGCGGCAATCGCCACGATCAACGCGTCGGCCGAGCTGGTGTGCCAGCACCAATGGCTCAGTGCGTGCAACTCAGGCGGAACATTCTGCGCTTGCAGTTCTTCGAGGCTGACACCGTGAGCCCGCGCCCAATGCACCCAATAGTCGGCATGGTTCAGTTCCACGCGAATATTGCGCATCAGCCACCGACGCGCCATATCCTCCCCAGGATGGCGGGCAAACTTGGTCTTGGTGAGGTTCTGTGCCATGTACAAGGCAAACTGTTCCACCACGGGCCAACCACCGATCAGGTAGTGACGCAGGGTCTTGGCGCTGAGCGTGTTGTCGCGCATGCGCTGGTACAGTTCGTGCTCGACAACTCGGCGCTTGCTCTCGCTACAGTCCTGGATCAATTGCTGCGCCCAGGCGGGGTAACTCGAGGCTTCCATAAGCGGGCCGGTTCTGTTGAATGTGTCGATCACTATAGGGCTCCTTTTTAAGTGTGATTGTACAGACCAGCAAAGTTTTCAGCGGAATGTGCCGGGCGCCTTGAACAGCAGAGGCTGCGGCCGCACAGGTCGACACTGCAAGCTATCAAAGGTAAACAATTGCGGTCGTTCAATCAGGTAACCCTGAGCGTAATCCACACCTATCTCAAGTAAAGCCTGTTCGATTTGCGGTGTTTCAACAAACTCGGCAATTGTGCGCTTACCCATGACATGGCCAATGTGATTGATCACTTCGACCATCGCGCGGTTAATCGGGTCGTCCAGCATATCCTTTACGAAACTTCCATCGATCTTCAGGAAGTCTACAGGTAAATGTTTGAGATAGGCGAATGAGGACATACCGGCACAAAAGTCATCGAGGGAGAAATGACAACCTAACGCCTTGAGTTCATTGATAAAACGGATCGCGCTACCTAAATTCGCTATAGCGCTGGTTTCTGTTATTTCAAAACAGATCATCGTCGGTGGAATGTTATAAGCGGCAAACTTCTCATGCAGAAAACCAAGAAAGTCATCATCACCAATAGTAATGCCTGACAGATTAATCGCACACATCGCCATAGGCCGGCCTGGGCGCTCACGCATACAGTTGGCGATGATCTTGAAGACGTTCTCTACCACCCAGCGGTCCAGCGACGTCATCAAGCCGTAACGCTCTGCGGCCGGGATGAAACTGTCCGGCAGGATGATCCGGCCGGCCTCATCGTGCAGGCGCAGCAGGATCTCGACATGGCCGTCCCCGCCGTCGGTGTGGCCCAGGGGCGAGATTTCCTGCGCATACAGGCAAAAACGGTTTTCCTCCAACGCCATGTGCAAACGCTGCACCCAGGCCATTTCACCAAAACGCAGCGACAGTTCCGAGTCATCGGCGTGATAGACCTGCACGCGGTTGCGGCCTTTTTCCTTGGCCATGTAGCAGGCCATGTCAGCGGCGCGCAGTGACGTCTCCAGGGTGGTGGGCGCTTGCGAGATATGCACCAGCCCGATACTGACCGTGGTCATGAACGGCCGGCCCTTCCATACAAAATGCAGGCTCTGCACGGTATGGCGCAGGCTCTCGGCGATCTTTTCCGCCACCGGCGCCGGGCAGTTCTCCAGCAGGATGCCAAACTCGTCGCCCCCCAGCCGTGCCAGGGTATCGCCCTCGCGCAGGTCCGATTGCAGCAGCGCGCAGATATGCCGCAACAGCTCATCACCGGCCGCATGGCCGCAGGTGTCGTTGACCAGCTTGAACTGGTCCAGGTCCAGGAACATCAACGCATGCCGACCGCCCGGCTGACGCCCCACCTGCTGCAACACCTGCTCCAGGCGGAACTCGAACTCGCGGCGGTTGGCCAGGCCGGTCAGCGCATCGTGGGTCGCTTGCCAGGACAGGTTGGCGATGTACTGCCGCTCCTGGGTCATGTCATGCAGCACCAGCACCGCGCCGCTGACTTTGCCCGCACTGCGGATCGGCGCCCCCACCAGGGTCACCGAGACCGTGCTGCCGTCCAGGCGCTGGATCAGTTTGGAATGCTCGCTGCCGCCACTGAGCTGGCCCTTGATGATGTGCTCGATCAAGGTGAAGCCGTCAGGCTCGGCGTTCTCATCCAGCAGGTTGAACAGCGCCGCCAGCGGCAAGCCTTGGGCCTGGGCTGACTTCCAGTGAGTGAGCGCCTCGGCGGCCGGGTTCATGTAGGCGATGGCGCCGTCGACGTCGGTGGTGATCACCCCGTCGCCAATCGATTCGAGGGTGATCTGCGCCCGCTCCTTTTCCACCTGCAGGGCGTCGGCAAACGCGTGGCGCTGGGTCAGCAGTTTGTGGGTGCGCAACAGCGCCAGGGCGATCAGACCGAGGGCGGTGGCCAGGTTGGTGATCAACAGCAACCTCAGGATGACCCGCGAGCCTTCGCCCAACGCATCACTGAAGGCCTTGGCAGCCGGGGTGACGCCGTCGTTGATGCCGATGATGCGCGCCTTCCACTCTCGCACATCGCCGCTGCTGACTTGATTGGCCCTGATCGCCCGGTGCATGGTCTGCGCCAGGTCATCCAATTGCACCAGGTAGCCGTCACCCACGGTCCACAGCTCGATGGCTTTTTCCAGGTAGCTGAAGTGACGGAAATTGAGGTACAGCCAGATCAGGCTGGACACGTCATCCGGGTGGTTACCGCCCTTGAGAATGCCCAGGCGTGCGGCGGTCAGGTCCGGCGTGGAATGATCCAGGGCAATGCGCAGCTCATGCCCGCCCTGGGGCACGGCGATGGCCTGCTGGTATTTGAGGAACGTGGCTTCGTCGCGGTTGTCGGCGTACAGCGTCAGGTAGTAGATGGCGTCTTTCTGGCCCTTGGACCACAAGCTTTCGCCCGCCACATAACCGCGCACGGCCGAGAGCACGTAGAGGCTGACGCAGCCCAATAATGCCTGGAACAGCACCACCGCGATAAAGGGCCAGACGATGCCCAATAGTCGAGGCGTGCTTAACGTCGTTCCGAGAGTCCGCTTTTGCTTCATGAGGTCCCTTGCACAAGCACTACCAAAAAACGGCGAGTGGTTAACGCTCCTGACAGCACGGCCTTGGCTGAATTCGCTCGAACCGACCAAACGGATCGCGCCGATTTACGTGCCCACGCCGTCGTCCGGAGAGGGAAGGCCACTATTTCCTGGGGAGACTCTCGTACTTATTACATAAAAACCCGTGCACACCCGACATCAACGAACTTGCTGCAAGTGCCCGTACAACTTGGCGTAGAGACCACCGTCGGCAATCAGCTGCTGATGGTCGCCATCCTCGGCAATATGCCCTCCATCGAACACCAACACCCGGTCAGCCTGTTTCACCGCTGAAAGCCGGTGGGCGATGATCAGTGTAGTACGGCCACTGAGAAACCGCGCCAGCGCCTGGTGCAGGTTGTACTCGGTAGCCGCATCCAGGGCCGAAGTGGCCTCGTCCAGGATCACCACCTTGGGCTCGGCCAGGACCATCCGCGCGATGGCCAGGCGTTGGCGCTGGCCCCCGGAAAAACGCACCCCCGAGCGCCCCACCACACTGTCCAGGCCCAAGGGCAATGCCTTGACGGTAGCATCCAGCTGGGCGATTTCCAGTGCCTGCCAACAGGCCTGGTCCGAGCGTTCGCGGCCCATGGTCAGGTTGGCGCGCACTGTATCGTTGAACAGCGCCGGGTGTTGCAGCACCACGGCGACGTTCTCGCGAATGGTCTCCAGACCGATTGCCTGCTGGGTCGCGCCACCGAAACGAATGCTGCCCGCCTGCGGGGTGTAGAGCCCCAGCAGCAGTTGCACCAAGGTGCTCTTGCCGCCACCGCTGGCACCGACGATCGCCACCTTCTCGCCGGGCGCAATGGCCAGGTTCAGCTGGTCAAGCACCAGGTCTTCGCCGTAGCCGAAGTTGAGGCCACGCACCTCGATACCGACGGTTTCGCGCCCGATGAACGGGTCCTCACCGCCGGGATATTGGGGCTCGTCGGCACGCGCCAGCAGCTCGTTGATCCGCGTCAGCGCCCCACCTGCCGCGTAGTACGCGTATTGCAGGTTCAACAGTTGTTCCACCGGGCCGATCATGAACCACAGGTAGCTGAACACCGCGAGCATCTGGCCGATGGACAGGTCGGAAAACAACACGGTGAGCATCGCCGCCGCGCGGAAGATGTCGATACCAAACTGAAACAGCAGCCCGCTGGCGCGGCTCGATGCGTCGCTCTTCCATTGGGAGTTGATCGCATAATCACGCACCTCCTGGGCACGCTGGCCAAGGCGGCCGAGGAAGAAGCCCTGGCGGTTGCCGGCGCGCACTTCCTGGATCGCGTCCAGGGTTTCGGTCAGGGCCTGGGTGAAGCGCGAGGTGCTGTCGTTCTCCAGTTTTTTCAGGTGTTTGACGCGTTTGCCCAACTGCACCGTGGCGTAGATCACCAACGGGTTGAACAGCAGGATCAGCAACGCCAGCTGCCAGTGCATCCATACCAGGATCGCCGAAGTGCCCACCAGCGTGAGCATCGCCACCAGGAAGCGGCTGAGGGTTTCGCCGACAAACTTGTCCAGCGTGTCCAGGTCGGTAACCAGGTGCGTGGTGACCGTGCCACTGCCCAGGCTTTCGTACTCACCCAGGGAAATGCGCTTGAGCCGTTCGATCAGGCGCACGCGGATGCGGTAGACGATGTCCTTGGCCAACCGTGCGAACAACCGCGCCTGCACCACGTTGAACACCAGCGCGCCGCAACGCAGCAGCAGGGTCACCAGCAGCATCAGGCCGATATAGCCCGCCGCTTTTTGCCAGCCCAGGGGCAGCGCGTGATTCATGACTTTTAAGGCTGCATCACCATGGCCCAGCAGCACTTCGTCTACCAGCAACGGCAATAGCAGCGGAATGGGCACGCTGCACAGGGTCGCCAGGACGGCGACGCCATTGGCAATCCACAGGGATTTCTTGTGACGCAGGGCCAGGCGGCGGATTTCCGCCCAGGTCAGACGATCAGTGCGTTTGGGCCGCTCAGTGAGGTCGGGCTGGTCATGCACAGGTTGCTCGCTCCAACCATCGGCCCAACAGCGGCGACAGCTCGGACAACGGCTGGTAGCCGTTGGTCAGCAAGGCCAGTTGACCATTGCGCTCGGCCAGCAGCGTCGGGAAACCGGCGATACCCAGGTCCTGCACCCAGGTGAAATCGGCCGCCGTGGCGGCGTGTTGCTCGGCACGGTCGAAGGCACCAGCAAATTCGATACGCGGGATACCGGCCTGCTCCGCCAGTTCCACCAGCACGCTGGCGAGGGTCACGTCACGGCCCTCGACGTAAAACGCACGCTGGATCAGCCCCAGCAGCTTCCAGGCACAATCCGGCGCCAGGCTGCGCGCGGTGACGATCGCGCGGCACGCAGGCTCGGTGTCGTACACAAAACCGTCGGGCAGCGCGCCTTCACGGTTGAACGGCTGGCCAGTGGCCTCGGTGACCGCCTGCCAGTGTTCGAGGATGTAGCGCCGGGTGGCCGGCTCCAGGGCCGCGCCACTGCCGGTGCGCAAGCCGCCCACCACCAGGTGCAGCTCGACGCCAGCGGCCTGGGCCTGCTCCACCAACGCCTCGGCCACCGGGGCAAAGCCCCAGCACCAGGAACACATCGGGTCCATCACATAGAGCAGGCGTGCGGGCATGGGTCAGGCCTCGAAAGGAGTTTGCTTATAGTTGAAGCCAATCGGGTGCGGCATATTGCGGGCCTTGGCCAGCTCGATCTGCTTTTGCCGGTCGATCGCGCTGCGACGGGTCTTCTCCGGCAGCTTATCCCAGCAATGTGGACAGCTGATGCCCGCCACATAGTGCTCGGACGCACGGTCTTCCACGCTCACCGGTGTGCGGCAGGCATGACATTGATCGTAGTCGCCTTCGCTCAAGTCGTGGCGCACGGTCACACGGTTGTCGAACACAAAGCAGTCGCCCTGCCATTTGGTTTCCTCCTGCGGCACCTCTTCGAGGTACTTCAGGATGCCGCCTTTGAGGTGGTAGACCTCATCGAAGCCTTCGCTGAGCATGTAGCTCGACGCCTTCTCACAACGGATGCCACCGGTGCAGAACATCGCGACCTTCTTGTGCTTGGCCGGGTCGAAGTTGGCTTTGATGTAGTCGGGAAATTCGCGAAAACTGGTGGTTTTCGGGTCGATCGCGCCTTCAAAGGTGCCGATGGACACTTCGTAGTCGTTACGGGTATCGATCAGCAGCACTTCCGGGTCGCTGATCAGCGCGTTCCAGTCCTGCGGGTCGACGTAGGTGCCGACCTTTTTATTCGGATCCACGCCTTCAACGCCCAGGGTCACGATCTCTTTCTTGAGCTTGACCTTGGTGCGGTAGAACGGCTGCTCGTCGCAGTAGGATTCCTTGTGGTCGATGTCGACCATGCGCGGGTCGGTCTTGAGCCAGGCGATCAGGCCATCGATGCCTTCGCGGCTGCCGGAAACCGTGCCGTTGATGCCTTCTTCGGCGATCAGCAAGGTGCCTTTGATGCCGTTGTCGACCATCGCCTGCAGCAGGGGCTCGCGCAGGGCGACGTAATCTTCGAGGGTGACGAACTTATACAGTGCCGCCACGACAATCGGTTGAGTCATGGGTGTTCTCTCCAGGTGGCTACCCTCGTAAGGGGTGAACCGGATGCAAAAAAAACGCGCCGGCTAAGCGGCGCGTTGCGGATTCTAACAAATGCCCGGTGCCAGAGACACCCGTGCGTCAGTCATGCCCGCCGGCGCAGGTCGGCGAGGCCGGGGCTGCGTCGATTTTCGCCCATTCTTCAGGCGTGTAGGTATGCAGCGCCAGCGCATGAAACTCGCTCATCAGGTCACCCAGGGTGGCGTAGACCTTCTGGTGGCGCTTGACGCGGTTGAGCCCCTCGAACTGCGAGCTGACCAGCACGGCCTTGAAGTGGGTCTGCAACCCACGGCTGTGCATGTGGCTTTCGTCCAGCACGCTCAAATGGTCGGTGCCCAGGGCGGCAAGCGCCGTTTCGATACGCTGTTGCATGGTCATTCCTGCTTACTTCTTCTTGGCCGGAGCGGCGGCTTTAGGCGTCAGCTCGTTGGTCATGTCTTCCAGCAGCTTGTTCACCACCGGCACGGCGCTTTCCAGCTTGGCCTGGGTCATCTGGGCCGATTGCTGGGTCAGCTGCGGCATTTTTTCCAGGACTTTCTTGCCCAGTGGCGACTGGTAGAACGCCACCAGGTCCTTGAGCTCGGACTCGCTGAAGTTGCTGGTGTAGAGCTTGACCATGTCCGGCTTCAGCTTGGGCCAGCCAATGGCCTGGTCCAGGGCGGCGTTGGCCTTGGCCTGGTAGCTGTCCAGTACGGACTGCTTGGCGGCAGGCGCCTTGGTCTGTTCGAAACGCTGGGCGAACATTTGCTGCACTTGCATGTACACCGGGGTACCCAGCTTGTCGGCATGGGCCAGGGTAAGGAAGGCTTCGGCACTGGCGTTGTGGCTGGCGGTATCGGCAAAAACCTGGCCGCTGGCGCAAACCAGAGCAACCGCGGTACAGATGGCACGAAGACGAGTCATCGAGTTTCCTTTTCTAGCAGGCGAGGTAAGACCCCAAGGGCGCCCATTCTGCGCCTAAAAAACCTTATGGCTCAACCCCGAGCCTGGTAGAGCCTGGATTGCCCGATGAAAAGTCTTTTAGGGAACCCGCCCGGTCGATCACGGCCTAAACTGCGCAAACAGACCTGAAGGAGTGTGCCCGATGAGCCGTATCGAAACCGACAGCCTGGGAGACGTCCATGTCCCGGATGACGCTTACTGGGGCGCCCAGACCCAACGTTCGCTGGTGAATTTTGCCATCGGCGAACAGCGCATGCCCCTGGCGGTACTGCACGCCCTGGCCCTGATCAAGAAGGCCGCCGCACGGGTCAACGACCGCAACGGCGACCTGCCCGCCGACATCGCCCGCCTGATCGAACAGGCCGCCGATGAAGTGCTCGCAGGCCAGCATGACGACCAGTTCCCGCTGGTGGTCTGGCAGACCGGCAGCGGCACCCAGAGCAACATGAACGCCAACGAAGTGATCGCCGGCCGCGCCAACGAGCTGTCGGGCAAGACCCGTGGCGGCAAGAGCCCGGTGCACCCCAATGACCATGTGAACCGCTCACAGAGTTCCAACGACTGCTTCCCCACGGCCATGAGTATCGCCGCCGTGCAGGCCGTGCATCAGCGCCTGCTGCCGGCCATCGCCACGCTTTCCGGTGGCCTGGCCGAGCTGGCTGCGCGCCATATGACCCTGGTAAAAACCGGCCGCACCCACATGATGGACGCCACGCCCATCACCTTCGGCCAGGAACTCTCAGCCTTTATTGCCCAACTCGATTACGCCGAACGCGCGATTCGCAGCGCCCTGCCCGCCGTGTGCGAGCTGGCCCAGGGCGGCACCGCCGTGGGCACCGGGCTCAATGCACCCCACGGGTTTGGCGAGGCCATTGCGTCCGAATTGGCTGCGTTGTCGGGCTTGCCGTTCGTCACCGCGCCGAACAAGTTCGCCGCCCTCTCCGGCCACGAACCCCTGGTGACCCTGCACGGCGCGCTGAAAACCCTGGCGGTGGCCCTGATGAAAATCGCCAATGACCTGCGCCTGCTGGGCTCCGGTCCACGTGCGGGGCTGGCCGAAGTGAAGTTGCCGGCCAACGAACCGGGCAGCTCGATCATGCCGGGCAAGGTCAACCCTACCCAGTGCGAAGCGCTGTCGATGCTGGCCTGCCAAGTGCTGGGCAACGACGTGACCATCGGTATGGCCGCCAGCCAGGGGCATTTGCAGTTGAACGTGTACAAGCCGGTGATCATCCACAACCTGCTGGAATCGATCCGCTTGCTGGCGGACGGCTGCAATAACTTCCAGGAGCATTGCGTGGCCGGGCTTGAGCCCGACGCTGCGCAGATGGCCGAACACCTGGAGCGTGGGCTGATGCTGGTGACTGCACTCAACCCGCATATCGGCTATGACAAGTCGGCAGAGATTGCCAAGAAGGCCTACGCCGAGGGGCTGACGCTGCGCGAAGCCGCGCTGGAGCTGGGCTACCTCACGGATGAAGAGTTCGACCAGTGGGTACGCCCGGAAAACATGCTGGGCAACTAAGACGCCAAGCGCATGCGCCGGGCCTTGAGCCCGGCAATCAGCGACGGCGCCAGCGCCACGGTCGCTGACCCCAGCATCACCACCAGCGCCCCGGCATAGCCCAGGGCGTTGATCTCTTCGGCCTGCACAAAGTCCGGCCACAGCCAGGCGGCCAGCGCCACGGCGACAAATGTCACCAACGGCGTGAGGGCCAGGGTGGCGCTCACCCGCGAGGCTTCCCAATGGGCCAAAGCCTCGGCGAACGCGCCATACGCCACCAGGGTATTCATGCAGCACGCCAGCAACAGCCAGCCTTGCAGCGGGCTCAGGTCCAGGGCTTCCAGAGGATGGGCCCAGGGCGTGAGCAGCACGGCGCAAGACAGGTAGATCACCATCATCACCTGCAGCGAATTCCACACCGTCAGCAATTGCTTCTGGCCCAGGGCGTAGAACACCCAGATGGTGGTGGCGAGCAGGATGGTCAACACGCCGGCGGTGTAGGTGCCCAACGAGGTCAGCATTTCCTCCAGGCGCTGGTTGAAGAACAGGCCGAACCCCACGACCAGCACCACCAGCCCGGCCACTTGCCCCAGGCTGAAACGCTCCTTGAACACAAAGACACTGGCGATCATCAGGAAGATCGGCCCCATCTGCACCACCAACTGCGCCGTGCCAGGGCTGAGCATTTTCAGGCCCACCAGGTACAGCACGTAGTTGCCCACCAGGCCGCACACCGCCATGCCCACCAGCCAACCGCCTCTGGGCCCGAGCACCTTGCGGCTGGGCAGGCGTTTGGTGAGCGCCAGGTAGATGAACAGGCAACTGCCGGCGACGATCAGGCGAAACCAGGTCACGGTGATCGGGTCCATCACCTGCAACACCTGTTTGAGTTTCACCGGGAGGATGCCCCAGAGCAGCGCGGTCAACAGGGTCAAGCAAAAGCCGTAGACCCAGCGGCCGGAAGAGATGTGCATGAATGCCCCAGATACCAGAGGAAGTGGAAGGGGCATTCTAGGGGGACTAAGGGGGGCGCTGGCGAGCGTTTTTTTCAGCATTACGCAAATCAAATGTGGGAGCTGGCTTGCCTGCGATCGCGGTTGTTCAGCCAACGTATTCTTGTCTGACACTCCGCTATCGCAGGCAAGCCAGCTCCCACAATTTGATCCGGTTTCGTCAGGAACGGATCAACGTACCGCTTCGAACAAGCCGGTCGCGCCCATGCCGCCGCCGACGCACATGGTGACGATGCCGTAGCGCAGGTTACGTCGCTGCAACTCACGCACCAGGTGCCCCACCTGCCGCGAGCCGGTCATGCCGAACGGGTGTCCGATGGAGATCGAGCCGCCATTGACGTTGTACTTGGCGTTGTCGATCTCCAGGCGGTTACGCGCATACAGGCACTGCGACGCAAACGCTTCGTTGAGTTCCCACAGATCGATGTCCGCCACCTGCAAGCCCTTGGCCTTGAGCAGCTTGGGCACCGAGAACACCGGGCCGATGCCCATCTCGTCCGGCTCGCAGCCGGCCACGGTAAAACCTCGGAAAAACGCCTTGGGCTTGAGCCCCAGGGCCAGGGCTTTCTCCAGGCTCATCACCAAGGTCATGGACGCACCGTCGGAGAGCTGCGAAGAGTTGCCCGCCGTCACCGAGCCGTCTTCGGCAAACACCGGTTTCAGGCTTTGCAGATTGGCCAGGGTGGTGTCAGGGCGGTTGCAGTCATCGCGATCAACCACGCCGTCGAGCACCTGCACGGCGCCGGTGTTCTTGTCCTCGACCTTGTACTTGACGGCCATGGGCACGATTTCATCGTTGAACAAGCCGTCGGCCTGGGCCTGGGCCGTGCGCTGCTGGCTTTGCAGCGCGTACAGGTCCTGCTCTTCGCGGCTGACGTTGTAACGACGAGCGACGATCTCGGCGGTCTGGCCCATGGGGAAATAGATGCCCGGCACCTGCTCCTTGAGCAGCGGGTTGATCAGGTGATCGGTGTTGACGCTTTTCATGGTCAGGCTGATGGACTCCACACCGCCTGCAACGATGATATCGCTGCACCCCGACGCAATCTGGTTGGCCGCGATGGCAATCGCCTGCAGCCCCGAAGAGCAGAAACGGTTGAGGGTCATCCCTGCCGTACCGGTGCCCAATTGCGAGAGCACCGCCACGTTGCGCCCGATGTTGTAGCCCTGGGCGCCTTCGTTGGAGCCGGCGCCGACGATGCAGTCCTCCACCGTCGCCGGGTCGATGCCGTTGCGGGTGAGCAACGCGTTGACGCAATGGGCCGCCATGTCATCCGGGCGCGTCTGGTTGAACTTGCCGCGAAAGGACTTGGCCAGGCCGGTTCGCACGCTGTCGACGATCACTACTTCACGCATGGGCTACCTCGATCTTGTGGTTGTCAGGAGATGGATCGAGGATAGATCCCGCTCCCGCCAACCGCGACGATCATTCACCCCGGATATGCAAACCCATGATGACGGGCCACGGGTTATTTCTTTTTCTTTTTGTCGTGCTTGTCGGATTTGGCGAAGGCCTCCTCCAGCGCCAGGTTGATGGTGCGCAATACCTTGACCCGCGCCCAGCGCTTGTCATTGGCTTCCACCAGGGTCCAGGGCGCCACTTCGGTGCTGGTGCGGTCGACCATGTCGCCGACTGCCGCGCGGTAGTCGTCCCATTTGTCGCGGTTGCGCCAGTCGTCCTCGGTGATCTTGAAACGCTTGAACGGGATCTCTTCGCGGGCCTGGAAACGTTCCAGCTGGGTGTCCTTGTCGATGGCCAGCCAGAACTTGACCACGATCACCCCCGCATCGCGCAGTTGCTCCTCGAAATCGTTGATCTCGCCATAGGCGCGCATCCAGTCTGCCGGGGTGCAGAAACCCTCGATGCGCTCCACCAGCACGCGGCCGTACCAGGAGCGGTCGAACACGGTGAACATGCCCCGCGCCGGGATCTTTTGCCAGAACCGCCACAGGTAAGGCTGGGCGCGTTCATCTTCACTGGGCGCGGCAATCGGCACGATGTGGTACTGGCGCGGGTCCAGCGCTGCGGCCACACGGCGAATCGCCCCGCCCTTGCCCGCCGCATCGTTACCCTCGAACACCGTGACCAGGGCGTGCTTGCGCATGCGCTTGTCGCGCATCAGGCCAGAGAAGCGCGCCTGCTCGGTGATCAGCTGTTCTTCGTAGTCGTCCTTCTCCAGGCGCAGGGTCATGTCCAGGCTGTCGAGCAGGCTCTTTTTGTCCACCGACGCAATCAGCGGCGCCGGGTTCATGCCGCTAGCCTTGCCCTTGGGCAGCTTGAGGGCATTCTGCAGACCTTCCAGCAGCAGCTTGCCCACGGTGAGCCCACGGTAATGGGCGTCCACCCCTTCGATGACATGCCAGGGCGCGTAGTCGCGGCTGGTGCGGCGCAGGATGCGCTCACCGAAGTGCACGAACTTGTCGTAGGTCTCCGATTGCTGCCAGTCCAGCGGGCTGATGCGCCAGCTGTGCAGTGGGTCGTCGGCCAGGGCCTTGAGCCGCGCCTTCATCTGTTTCTTGGACAGGTGGAACCAGAACTTGAAGATCAGCGCGCCTTCGTCGCAGAGCATCTTTTCGAGGCGTTCGGCACCGGCGATGGCCTGGTCCAGGCGCGCGTCCTTGATCTGCCCGTGCACCCGGCCTTGCAGCATCTGGCTGTACCAGTTGCCGAAAAAGATGCCCATGCGCCCCTTGGCCGGCAGCTGCCGCCAGTAGCGCCACGCCGGTGGGCGAGCCAGTTCTTCGTCGGTCTGCTGGTCGAAGGTGCGCACCTCGATCAGGCGCGGGTCCATCCATTCATTGAGCAGCTTGACGGTCTCGCCCTTGCCAGCGCCTTCGATACCGTTGATCAGGATGATCACCGGGAAGCGCTTCTGCTGTTGCAGCTCGTACTGCACTTCCAGCAAGGCTTCGCGCAGCGCCGGCACTTCGGCGTCGTAGGTGTCTTTGTCGATGGCGTGACCGATTTCGGCGGATTCGAACATGGGCAGCTCCGTGTCAAGATGGATCAAGACTAGCGGATTGGGCAACAACGCGCGGCAGGAAATTCCACCTGCGCTTGCCGTGGGTCAATTCAAAGCCCATTGATCAGCTAGAATGGCCGCCTTGCCTTTACCGAGCCGCCCATGACCCCCATCACCCCTGCCCAGCTCGACTGGGACGAACAAGGCCGCCCGCACTCGCGGGTCTTCGACGATGTGTACTTCTCCGACAAGTCCGGCCTTGAAGAAACCCGCTATGTGTTCCTTGAACAAAACCGCTTGCAGGAGCGCTTTGCGGCTTTGCCGGTGGGCGGGAGACTGGTGATTGGTGAAACGGGGTTCGGCACCGGCTTGAATTTCCTGTGCGCCTGGCAATTGTTCGAGCAGCAGGCGGTGGCCGGTGCGCACCTGCATTTTGTCAGCGTGGAGAAATACCCGCTGAGCCACGCCGACCTGCAACGGGCCCTCGCCCTCTGGCCCGAGCTGCAACCCTTTGCCGAGCAATTGCTGGCGCAGTACATCGCCATCCACCAGGGCTTCCAACGCCTGGTGCTGGACAACGGCCGCGTAACGCTGACCCTGTTGATCGGCGACGTGCTGGAGCAATTGCCGCAGCTGGACGCGCAAATCGATGCATGGTTTCTCGACGGCTTCGCCCCGGCAAAAAACCCTGAGATGTGGACCGCCGAGCTGTTCGCCCAACTGGCACGCCTGGCAGCCCCCGGCTCGACCATCAGCACCTTCACCAGCACCGGCTGGGTTCGCCGCTTGATCAATGCGGCCGGTTTCAAGATGAAGCGCACGCCAGGCATCGGCCACAAGTGGGAGATCCTGCGCGGTGAGTTCCTCGGCTGGCCCTCGCAAGCACCTGCGCCGCCGCCCGCCAAACCCTGGTTCTCACGCCCGCCGGCACTCGATGGCGAACGCCATGCCATGGTCATCGGCGGCGGCCTGGCCGGTTGCGCCACCGCGGCCAGCCTCGCCGCCCGTGGCTGGCGTGTCAGTCTGCTGGAGCGGCATGCCGCCCTAGCCCAGGAAGCCTCAGGCAACCCCCAGGGTGTGCTGTACCTCAAGCTGTCGGCCCACGGCACGGCGTTGTCGCAATTGATCCTGAGTGGTTTCGGCCACACCCGGCGTCTGCTGGAACACCTGCACCGGGGTCTCGACTGGGAGGGCTGCGGCGTGTTGCAACTGGCGTTCGACGCCAAGGAAGCTGAGCGTCAGGCGCAACTGGCCGAGGCCTTTGCGCCTGAGCTGCTGCACCTGTTGGACCGCGACCAGGCTCAGCGACAAGCCGGCATCGAGCTGGCCCACGGTGGGCTGTTTTTCCCCGAAGGTGGCTGGGTCCACCCGCCGGCGCTGTGCCAATGGCAGGCGACGCACCCGTTGATCAATGTCCTCACCCATCACCATGCCGTCGAGTTGCAGCGCGTCGATCAGCAGTGGCAGGCCCATGACGGCGACACGCTGCTGGCCAGCGCCAGCGTGGTGGTACTGGCCGGCGCCGCCGAGATCAGACAGTTCCCCGCCAGCCGCGAGCTACCCCTCAAACGCATTCGCGGGCAGATCACGCGGCTGGCGCAAACCCCGGCGAGCGAAGCGTTGACTACGGTGGTGTGCGCCGAAGGGTACGTCGCGCCGGCACGCCTGGGAGAGCATACCCTCGGCGCCAGTTTCGACTTCAAGAACGACGACCTGACACCCACAGCCGCCGAGCACGCGGGCAACCTGACGATGCTGCGGGAGATCTCCGAAGACTTGCTGCATCGCCTGGGCGCCGAAACCCTGGCGCCCGAACACATGGAAGGCCGCGCCGCGTTTCGTTGCACCAGCCCCGACTACCTGCCCATCGTCGGGCCACTGGCCGATTTCACTGCGTTCAACCAGGCCTATGCCGTACTGGGCAAGGATGCCCGGCAAGTGCCGGACACTCCCTGCCCCTGGCTGCCTGGCCTGTACATCAACAGTGGCCATGGCTCGCGCGGGCTGATCACCGCACCGTTGTGCGGCGAACTGCTGGCAGCCTGGCTCAATGACGAACCGCTGCCCGTGCCGGCCAGTGTCGCCGAGGCGTGCCATCCGAACCGGTTTGCCTTGCGCACGTTGATCCGTGGCAAGGCGCCAGCGCGTTGATCAACTGGCCGACGGCGCGCACAGGCTGAAGTCGTCCAGGCGCAACGCATCCTGAGTCAGGGTTTCGACTTCCCTGACTTCGGCCTGGCGCTGATCCCTATGGACCTCGTTCATGCGCGCGCGATACTCGGCATCCTGCAGTTCCAGCGCGTTGTCGAAGACGTCTTGCATACGTTGGCTGAATGGCGCATTCAACGCCTCGAAACGGCTGGCATGGGTGCGCTTCAAATACTCCCGCCAGAACGGCAATTCGACGATGTACTTCAACAGCGCCGGTGACAGCTCTGCGGCTTTGAGATCCAGTTGCGCCTGGTCGAGTGCCGTGCGCGAAACCTTGGCCAAATCGCTGTGGAGCATGCCCTGGGGCTGCCCTGGCAGATACACGACGCCCTTCAGCCCGGTGCGAAACGCCAGGCTGACCTCCAACGGGTCGGCGCCCGGGTGCTCCAGGCTATGACGCCGGGCGATGTGTTCCAACTGGTCGAGTCGAAACAAGCCCTTGGCCAATTTCAACAGCGGCTTGGCAGTCAGGGGTTTGCCATTGATCGCACGCGACGCCTGATGGATTTCCACCAGCACTTCCAGGCTGCTGAAATTCACGGACACCGCATCGTCGCAATTGAGGGGCGTGGCCGCGCGCTGAAAAATCTCTTCACGCAGATCGGCATCGGCCGCCGTAGCGTCGAGTACCTGCCACACCCGTCGGCTCATGTCCTCACGCACCTGCCGGGCATCCGAGGTATGGCCCAGTTCAGCCAGCAAGGTGAATAACCCGTCACTGCCGGGTTCGTTTTTAAGGCCGGACCAGGCCAGGTCCTTGTCGGCGTAATCCGCCACATGCTCATCCGCCAGCCAAGTATCCCGGGCCCGCTGTTCGTTCAAACGACTGATGTCATCTTCAAGGAACCCCATGCCGACACCCACGCGCTGACGGTAGTCGCCCAGCGCCGCGCGGCTGACGGTGGACAACGGGTTATGGCGCAGGTTGAACGCCCGAGCCCTCTCCCGGGGCAACGCCAGCAGCCAGTCGGGCAACTCGGCGATGTCGTTTTCGCGCAGGTCAACCTGTTCCAGATAGGGTAAGCCACGGGCACTGGCGGGAAAGTCCTTGAGCCGGCAGTCCCGCAGGATCAATTCGCGCAAGCCCCGCAACTGGCCTACATCCGGGGAGTCGATCAGCGGGTTGCCAGCCAGGTCGAGGCTTTTCAGGCCACGCATTTCGGCGAGTTTCTTGCGCGTGTGCTGGGTCAGTTGCAGGCGGTTGCGAGCCAGGCGCAGATGGTCGAGATCGGGCATCAGGGACAGCGCCTCTGGCAGGCGCGTCAGCCGATTGTCCGCCAGGTCCACCGAACGCAGGCGAGTGAAGTGCTTGAGAAAGTAGGTCACGTCATCGCCCAACTCCATGTTGCGCAGGGACACCTGCCGGGCCCTGTCGAAACGCACCTGGGGCGGCAGAGGCGGCAGGCTGCCCAGTGTCATGCCATCCAGCGTCAAGCCGGGCACATCGAGACGCTGCGCGTCATGCACGATGAATTGGCCGCGCCAGCAACGCTCTATGGCTTTACTGGCCTGGGCACGTCGCAGGCGGTAGTCCAACAAGGGGCCATCGGCGTCTGTGTGGCCACGACGGTCGCTGGCCCAGCGTTTGAGTGCCTGCTGCAGCGCGCCCAGTTCCACCTCCAGCCCCTGGACAGCCTTGGCGCGGCTCAAGTGATCGTGGCCTGCCCCCTGCAGGAACACGCAGATCTGTGCCGGAGACATGCCCGGGTAAAGCTTGCCGACCTTGCGCACCAGCGCCGGAGCAAACTCGACCGCGGGGCCGGGCTTGCCTTGCAACTGGCTTTGAATGCACACAACGGGCTCGTCCTCTTCCATCTGCACCCGTTCAGGCCACAGGTAACGCGCAATGCGCCCACGTTCATCCTGACTCTTGAAGCGTAACTGGCTGCGCAGGTGATCGACCGACTGCTCACCCACCAGGTTCATCGTCCGGCGCTCGGCGGCCGACAGACAATCCACCACGGCCTGGAGCAGGCCATCGGGCCCGTTGACGCGGGTATTGAGGTCTGCTGCGCGCTCATCGAAGGCCTGGAAGCCCTCGGCCGTGTGCAAGATCGTCCGGCGCACTGCGGCAGTGGCAGCGCCGACCTGATCCAGCACAGGCCCGGCCAGGCTTCCCTCGCGCAGTTGCAGCAGCAGGTCCTTGGGCCAATGCGCCAGGCGCCCGAGCATGCCGAACACCGCGCGCCGGGTCGACGCATCGGCCAACTCAGGCCAGTACAGGCCCATCAGGGCCTGGTCCTCATCGATCAGGTCGAGCATCACTCGGCTGCGCTGCGCCAACCCCAGTGACACTCGGCCGGTTTTGCGCAGGTAATGACGTTCCACCCCAGGGGCATCGCAGAACAATTCCCAGGCGACGCGACGCGGCAAACGTGGAAAGTGCGCACACAGGGCCGCCCATTCGCCAAAGGCGAAGCCATTGTAGTGTTCATACAGTTTGCGATAGAGGACGTGGTGCTGATCTTTCACGGTGTCCAGCAAACGGCGTGTGAGCAACGCCGGCGCCTCCTTGAGTTCAACGGTTTGCCCCAGCAGCGTATGGCGCTCATCCTCGGTCAAGGCCAGCAGCAAGGTGTCGGTGACCTGGCCGTCCCTGAGTTGCTGCTCGGTGATATGGATGCTCCGGTCTTCGTAGTCGAACGGCGCCAGGTCCGGGTAGCTGACCAACAGGTAGCCCTCTTCGTCCAACACCTCAAAGAAACGCCCTTCCGGCCACCCGGGCATCAGCGCCAGGGCCAGAATCTGGGTGCGTGCGGTGACGGGATCCGGGGCGTGGCCGTTTTCCAGGGTCTCGATCAGGTCCAGCACCTTGCGGTGCTGGCGCCATCGGGCCACGCCGTCCTGGAAGCGTTGTGGCAGCGCCTGGTGATCCTGCGCCCACTGCTGCAGCACCTCCAGGTCGACCTGGTTGATGGCTGCAATACGCTGCAGGCTTTCGGCAGGCACGTCGGCCAGACCTGGTGCAAGGCGCCGGAGGTGATACACAGGGTCGGTCCAGCTTTGCGGACGCTCGTGAGTTTGCTGCCATCCGCCCTGGTGGTTATGTTTGAGCGGCGGCCGATACGCCTTCGGGTTCCGCGGATGGTTGATCCGCCACAGGCCGATGGCGGGGTCATAGCTGATGTCATAGACGTGCCCATCCATGCGGATGTAAGACTTGCCATTGGCCTGGTACACCCCGCGACTGTTATTGACCCTGGGCACCTGCAGGTCCACCCCCGGCCGGTACGATGAAAGGCGTGGGCGCCACAGGCGTGGCTGGCCATCCACATGCCTGACCGCCTCCACCCCGTCGAAAAAGGGTGTCGAGGCACTCAGGCTACGCTTGAGCGAACCCACCACGCGCCCTCCTGCCGCAAACAGCACCATGGCCGCAATGTCCTCCACCACGTTCACCAGATGCCGGAGCGCCTGGGCGTTGTCGTGGTGGCTCCAGTCCTCGACCCCGTCGAACACCTCCCCCAGCAGCTGCCCAATGGCCACGCCCATCATCAATTGCCCCAGCACCGGCACGACGAAGGACGCCACATTCAACACGTCCAACCCAACGCCGAGGTAATCCAGCCAGCGTTGTTGCCGGGCATCTTCATCCACCTGCTCGACGGGTACGGCCAGCAACCGGGCGTCCAACTGGAGCTTGCCGACATAGGCACGAAAGAAAAAATCGCTGAGGTTACTGAGCACCGGCACCGCCGTAATGGCGCCCAAGGCCTGGCGCTGATCAAACTGCGTGAAAAAATTCAGGCGCTCGGATTCGTCCAGGTATTGCCCGAACACCTGTCGATACGAGGCCACCTGCAATTTCAGGGTGAGGTATTGCTCGAAATCCTGTAGGGACGGGTACTCATACCAGGGGCGTACGGGTTCATTGGGCATGTAGACGATCAGGTCTCTGGCCGGCAACTCGCCCGGCGAAGCCTCGCCGAACACCACGACGCTCCACAGGCAGGCGCCGTCGATGTTCAAGCCTTGCCAGATCAGAGGCGTTTGCGCGGCCGTCGCCTGGACGACCTGGCCGGCCGGAACATCGGCGTTGATCAACGACAGCAACCGGGCATGGATGGCCGCGCTGATATGTTGCTTGCCCAGGGCAATATGCAGGTCGATCAGTACGTCTGAACGCTTGACCGAACCCACGGCCACCGCCATCGCGTTGTAGCTCAGCCCCAGTGGAGGTTCACCGGGGGCCGGCAAACTGAACACTTCTCGCAGATGGGCCTGGTAGGCACTGCCCAGGTCCAGTGCGCGGCAATAGCCCACGAACTGCCGCGCGGTCATTCCAGGCGCCAGGCTTGCGTCCTCGCCCCGGCGAATCACGGTATCGTCCGGCAACCCACCGGGTTCGGCTTCCGCGGCCGTGAAGTTCTGCATGGCCGCCTGCAACAGGCTGGGCCTTTCCACTCTCGCCGTTTCCAGCAAAACGCCGGTGACGTAGAGCCCCACTCCGAAGGGTTGGCGTCGGGATCGCTCCAGGTAATCGAGGCGCACATCCAGCCCGATATGCCCCTGGGCGATCAGGTAAGCGCGCAGTTTTTCCGCGCAAAAACGGTCCAGTGGCTGCAGCGCGCGCAGGCGTTCGGTCAATTCCCTTCTCGACGTTTCACTGTGACTGTGCGCCTGCTCGATGGCCGACAGCGTCTGCGGTGGCGCTTGAACCATCCACAGCGGCAGTCGCTCGCGCAACACCCGGGCCTTGTCCAGGTCGCCGGTGATCTCCAGCAACCCCGCGTCCAGCTCATCGGCGGTCATCGGCGCAACCAGCGCCTGTACATCTCGTGTTTCAGTCATCCCAACCGTCCCTCATGCCGTCAATGATGACCGGATACGATAAGCCCGGCTGTCGCCCTGAAAGATTCAAATTCCCATGCTTTGCGCGCCCACATGCTCAAGATTCTGGTTCTAAACCAGCAGCTGTTACCGCCACAGGTGTGCAGCCCGCGCAACGCCTGCACAGCAGTCGCGGCGCCTACGGCTATGTGCCTTATAACTTATCGGTCTAAAACTCCACGGATAGCACTGGGTCAGTTTCTGGGTACGCGCCCTCAGGGCGTATTGAGTTTAAAAACCTCCCCAACGGAAAAACCGGTAAGGAATTTATGTGCGGATTAGCTGGAGAATTACGTTTCGATGCCCAACCTGCCGACCTGGCTGCGATTGAGCGCATCACCCATCATTTGGCCCCCCGTGGCCCCGACGCCTGGGGCTTCCACGCCCAAGGGCCGATTGCCCTGGGCCACCGACGCCTGAAAATCATGGACCTGTCGGACGGCTCGGCCCAACCGATGGTCGACGCCCACCTGGGCCTGTCCTTGGCCTTCAACGGCGCCATCTACAACTTCCCGGAACTGCGAGAAGAGCTGGAAGCCCTGGGCTACGCCTTCTATTCCGGTGGCGACACCGAAGTGCTGCTCAAGGGTTACCACGCCTGGGGCGAAGCCCTGCTGCCCAAGCTCAACGGCATGTTTGCCTTTGCCATCTGGGAGCGTGACGCTCAGCGGCTGTTCATTGCCCGCGACCGTCTCGGCGTGAAGCCGTTGTACCTGTCGCGCACCGGCCAGCGCCTGCGATTTGCTTCCACACTGCCAGCCTTGCTCAAGGGCGGCGATATCAACCCGATCCTCGATCCGGTGGCGCTCAACCATTACCTGAACTTCCACGCCGTGGTGCCGGCCCCGCGTACCCTGCTGGCGGGCATTGAAAAACTGCCACCGGCCAGTTGGATGCGCATCGACGCCAGCGGCAAGACCGAACAGAAAACCTGGTGGACCCTGCCTTACGGCCCGCGTGAAGACGAAAAGCACCTGACGCTGGAAGACTGGACCGACCGCGTCCTGGACAGCACCCGCGAAGCCGTGGCCATCCGCCAACGTGCGGCGGTGGACGTGGGCGTGCTGCTGTCAGGCGGTGTGGATTCGAGCATGCTCGTCGGCCTGTTGCGCGAAGTCGGCGTGGAAGACCTGTCGACCTTCTCCATCGGCTTTGAAGACGCCGGCGGCGAGCGCGGTGACGAGTTCCAGTATTCGGACCTGATCGCCAAGCACTACGGCACACGCCATCACCAGTTGCGGATTGCCGAACGCGAGATCATCGAGCAACTGCCAGCCGCGTTCCGTGCCATGAGCGAGCCGATGGTCAGCCACGACTGCATCGCCTTCTACCTGCTGTCGCGGGAAGTGGCCAAGCATTGCAAGGTGGTGCAAAGCGGCCAGGGCGCCGATGAGCTGTTCGCCGGTTACCACTGGTACCCGCAGGTGGACGGCGCCAGCGATCCGTATGCGGCGTACCGCGAGGCGTTCTTTGATCGCAGCTACGACGACTACGCTGCCACCGTCGCGCCTAAGTGGCTGACCGCCAACGACGCGGCCGGTGACTTCGTGCGCGAGCATTTCGCGATGCCGGGTGCCAATGCGTCGGTGGACAAGGCCCTGCGCCTGGACAGCACGGTGATGCTGGTGGACGACCCGGTCAAACGCGTCGACAACATGACCATGGCCTGGGGCCTGGAAGCGCGCACGCCGTTTCTCGATTACCGCCTGGTGGAACTCTCGGCCCGTGTGCCGGGTAAGTTCAAGCTGCCCGATGGCGGCAAACAGGTGTTGAAAGAAGCCGCGCGCCGGGTCATCCCCAGTGAAGTCATCGACCGCAAGAAGGGCTATTTCCCGGTGCCGGGCCTCAAGCATTTGCAAGGCGACACCCTGAACTGGGTGCGCGAACTGCTGCTGGACCCGAGTCAGGATCGTGGCCTGTTCAACCCTGCGATGCTCGACCGCCTGCTCACCGACCCGCAAGGCCAACTGACACCGCTGCGCGGCTCCAAGCTGTGGCAACTGGCGGCGCTGAACCTGTGGCTCAGTGAACAAGGAATCTGATCGATGAAACCCCATGCAGCGGCTTACAGCCAACGCCTGCTCAAGGGCCAGGCGCCCTCCTACGAGCGCCTGCAAGCCCGGCTGGCCGAAGACGGCAGTCCTTCGAGCGCCGAACCGATTGCCGTGCACTGCGGTTGGGGCCGGTTGCTGATCGGGCATACCTTCCCAGACCCTGCGAGCCTGGCCCAGGAGCTGCTCAACGAGCAGCCCGGAGAGCGGGATATCGCGTTGTACGTGGCCGCGCCCCAGCAGATCCTGGGGATCGACCCGCAGCAACTGTTCCTCGACCCCTCCGACACCCTGCGCCTGTGGTTCACCGACTACCGCCCGGCCACCCGGGTGTTTCGCGGCTTTCGCATTCGCCGGGTGCAGACCGAGGCGGATTGGGCAGCGGTCAACCAGCTGTACCAGGGACGCGGCATGTTGCCGGTGGACGCTGAACGCCTTACGCCGCGCCATCAAGGTGGCCCGGTGTACTGGCTGGCCGAAGACGAAGACAGCGGCGCGGTGATCGGCAGCGTGATGGGTCTCAACCACCAGAAGGCCTTCCATGACCCGGAAAACGGTTGCAGCCTGTGGTGCCTGGCGGTCGATCCGCAATGCACGCGCCCAGGCGTCGGTGAGGTACTGGTGCGTCACCTGGTGGAGCATTTCATGAGCCGTGGCCTGAGCTACCTGGACCTGTCGGTGTTGCACGATAACCGCCAGGCCAAGAGCCTCTACGCCAAGCTCGGTTTTCGTGCACTGACCACCTTTGCGATCAAGCGCAAGAACGGCATCAACCAGCCGTTGTTCCTTGGCCCGGGCCCCCAGGCAGGGTTCAACCCCTATGCGCGGATCATCGTCGAGGAAGCCCATCGGCGCGGCATCGATGTGCAGGTGGACGACGCCGATGCCGGCCTGTTCACCTTGAGCCACGGCGGGCGCCGTGTGCGCTGCCGCGAGTCGTTGAGCGACCTGACCAGCGCCATCAGCATGACCCTTTGTCAGGACAAGAGTTTGACTCACAAGGTGCTCAAGGCCGCCGGTTTGAAACTGCCGTCGCAGCAATTGGCGGGCAGTGCCGATGACAACCTGGAGTTTCTCGACGAGCACCAGCGCATCGTGGTCAAGCCACTCGATGGCGAGCAGGGCCAGGGTGTGGCAGTGGACCTGCAGAACATCGAAGAGGTGCAGAAAGCCATTGAAGCGGCGCGCCAGTTCGACAGCCGCGTGCTGCTGGAAAGCTTTCATGAAGGCCTGGACCTGCGCATCCTGGTGATCGGTTTTGAGGTGGTCGCCGCCGCGATCCGCCGTCCGGCCGAGGTGACCGGCGACGGTCATCACTCCATTGGCGCGCTGATCGAGGCCCAGAGCCGGCGCCGCCAGGCGGCCACCGATGGCGAGAGCAAGATCCCCCTCGACGCCGAAACCCAGCGCACCCTCCACGCGGCCGGTTACGACTACAGCAGCATTCTGCCACGTGGCCAGACCCTGGCCGTGCGCCGCACCGCCAACCTGCACACCGGGGGCTGCCTGGAGGACGTCACCGCGATCCTGCACCCCACGCTGGTGGACGCCGCCGTGCGTGCCGCCCGTGCACTGGATATCCCCATGGTGGGCCTGGACCTCATGGTGCCGGCCGCCGATCAACCCGAGTACGTGTTTATCGAAGCCAACGAACGGGCCGGACTGGCCAACCATGAGCCGCAGCCAACGGCTGAGCGGTTTGTGGACCTGCTGTTTCCCCACAGTTAGCTGACTGCTTGAGAGGTGGGGTGCCTGCACTGGCCCTATCGCAGGCAAGCCAGCTCCCACATTGGAATGCGATCACCTGTGGGAGCCGGGCTTGCCCGCGATGAGGCCTTTACAGGCACTACATCCTGACAAGCCAATAGGAGTCTTTATGAGCCGAACCATCCCCGAACCCGATCTCAACTACCTGCAGAAAGTGCTGCTGGAAATGCTCGCCATCCCCAGCCCCACCGGGTTCACCGACACCATCGTGCGCTACGTCGCCGAGCGCCTGGAAGAACTGGGCATCCCCTTTGAAATGACCCGGCGCGGCACCATTCGCGCCACCCTCAAAGGCCAGAAGAACAGCCCCGACCGCGCGGTGTCGGCACACTTGGACACCATCGGTGCCGCCGTGCGCGCCATCAAGGACAATGGCCGGCTGAGCCTGGCCCCGGTGGGCTGCTGGTCGAGCCGCTTTGCCGAGGGCAGCCGCGTCAGCCTGTTCACCGATAACGGCGTGATCCGGGGCAGCGTGCTGCCGCTGATGGCCTCCGGGCATGCGTTCAACACCGCCGTGGATGAAATGCCGGTGAGCTGGGACCACGTGGAGCTGCGCCTGGATGCCTACTGCGCCACCCGCGCCGACTGCGACTCCCTGGGGATCGGCATCGGTGACTACGTGGCCTTCGACCCCCTGCCCGAATTTACCGAAAGCGGGCACATCAGCGCCCGTCACCTCGACGACAAGGCCGGCGTGGCCGCCCTGCTCGCCGCGCTCAAGGCGATCGTCGACAGCGGCGAGCCCTTGCTGATCGACTGCCACCCGCTGTTCACCATCACCGAGGAAACCGGCAGCGGCGCGGCAGCCGCCTTGCCATGGGACGTGAGTGAGTTTGTCGGCATCGACATCGCCCCGGTCGCCCCCGGGCAACATTCCAGCGAACATGCGGTGAGTGTGGCGATGCAGGATTCCGGTGGCCCTTATGACTATCACCTGTCCCGTCACCTGCTGCGCCTGGCCTCGGACAACGAGCTGCCGGTGCGTCGAGACCTGTTCCGTTATTACTTCAGCGATGCGCATTCGGCGGTCACGGCCGGGCACGATATCCGCACTGCCTTGCTGGCATTCGGTTGCGATGCGACCCACGGTTACGAGCGCACGCACATCGACAGCCTTGCGGCGCTGAGCCGCTTGCTGGGGGCCTACATCCTCAGCCCACCCGTGTTCGCCAGCGATGCGCAGCCCGCCCAGGGCTCCCTGGACCGGTTCAGCCACCAGCTGGAACATGAGACACAGATGGAGAGCGACACGCGAGTGCCGTCGGTGGACAGCCTGGTCGGACAGAAGTCCTGACACGGGCAACTGCTGGTCACAAGAGCCCCGGCGCAGTAGGATCGCCGGGACTCACTACCCGAGGCTTGTATGCTGATTCCCTACGACGCACTTGAAGTCGACACCCTGACCCGCCTCATCGAAGACTTCGTCACCCGCGACGGCACCGACAACGGCGATGAAACGCCCCTGGAAACCCGTGTTCTGCGTGTGCGTCAGGCACTGACCAAGGGCCAGGCGCTGATCGTGTTCGACCCTGAAAGCGAGCAATGCCAATTGATGCTCAAGCACGATGTGCCCAAGCATCTGCTCGACTGAGGGAGGCTCAGGGGTTGGGCACCGCGTGGGCAGCGGTGCCCTGGCGCTCAAGGATTTTCTGATACACCTCGGCCCGGTGCACGTGCACCCCGGTCGGTGCTTCCACACCAAATTTCACCTGGGGCCCATTCAACTCGAGGATGTGCAGGGTGATGTCATCGCCGATGGAGATGACTTCGCCTACGGCGCGGCTTAAGACCAGCATGGCGGTTGTCCTTATTCAGTGACAGGACCTTGACCATGCGCGCTAGAGCAGGCGGGCATCAATGCCTTGCGGCCAAATCAGGCCGCACCTACACCACAAGGTAACTTACCTGACAGACTGCGACCCAATCAGCCTTTGGCTGCCTGGGCCTTGGCGCGCATCTTGTCCGCCATGCTTGTCATCTCGTCGTACAGCAGCTGCGGGTTTTTCTGCTTCAGCGCCCAGGCCATGCGGCCCTGCTCGTGAGGCAGGATCATGAACTCGCCCTGGGCCACCTGCTGGTAAATGTAATCGGCGATATCGGCCGCTGAGATCGGCGAGCTTTCCAGCAACTTGCCCACCTGGGCTTTCATTGCCGGGGTTGGCCCACGGAAGGAATCCAGCAGGTTGGTCTGGAAGAACGACGGGCAGACCACGTGCACCCCCACCTCCTGCTGCTTGAGCTCCACCAGCAGGCTTTCCGACAAAGCCACCACGCCGGCCTTGGCCACGTTGTAGTTGCTCATCGCCGGGCCTTGCATCAAGGCCGCCATCGACGCGATGTTGATGATGCGCCCCTTGCTCTTTTCCAGCAGCGGCAGGAACGCCTTGCAGCCCTTGACCACGCCCATCAGGTTGATTGCGATCTGCCAATCCCAGTCCTCCAGGGACAATTCGGCGAAGAAGCCGCCCGAGGCCACGCCGGCGTTGTTGACGATGACATCGATACCGCCGAGCTTGACCTCGCAGGCCTGGGCAAATGCCGTGAGCTGGCTGTAGTCGCGCACGTCGCAACGCTGCACAAAGCCGTCACCGCCGACCTCGCGCACCCGCTTCAGGGTTTCCTGCAAGCCCGGCTCGCTGACGTCCGACAAGGCCAGTTGCCAACCCTCGCGCGCCCAGCGCAGAGCGATTTCGCGACCCAGGCCGGACCCGGCGCCAGTGATCATCATGCGATTTTGCATAGGAAGTAGCCTTGTGGTTCACGGAAGAAGTGATCGGCAGTGTAGCGAAGGTTTTTCCTACACCCACGTACCATCCAATTGATGAATGCCTCAGGCAAACCGGCGCCCGGGTGCGACGGCGGCCTATAGCGCAAGTTCAATAATTTTCAACTAGACAGATGAAGTTGCGAGCGTATTAAAAGAAATAACACGGCGTGCAAAATGCTTTAAAAAAATAGTGAATTTTCTGCGAAGTGCCAGAGTCGGAGTTGTTAAGGCGTTCGTAAATAAACGGACCTTACTTTAAATAACCGGTCTTTGCAGAAGGCCTATAAGGAAGATAAACCATGAGCCTCATTCTGATCATTATCCTGATCCTCCTGCTGGTCGGTGGCCTGCCAGTGTTCCCGCACTCGCGTAACTGGGGTTACGGCCCCTCGGGTATCCTCGGTGTTGTACTGGTGGTGCTTCTGGTGCTGTTGTTACTCGGTCGGATATAAAACCCAGGCAAAAAAAAGAGGCCTCCAAGAGGCCTCTTTTTTATTGCCGATTAGTTAGTCCGGCTTGCCATCAACCACACCCGCGGTGTTATCCAACAGGCTCTTGGTAGCGGTTTGCAGGAACGACTCGAGTTTCTGCTTAAGCGCCGCCTCGTCCGGCGATTCAGGAATCACTTTGCCCGTGGGGTTTTCACCCAATTCGTATTCCCACAGCTTGGGTGGCATTTCCTTGGGCAATACCAGCACGCGATCAGCAGTGAGCAAGGCCACGGTCTGGTCGCTGCCCGATGGCTTGATCACGCCGAAGCCCTTGTCGCCTTCCGGCAGGTTCAGCAGGTCACGGCCCCAGCACTGGTGCAGGGTGTCGCCACCGAGGCGGCCCATGATGGTCGGCACGATGTCGATCTGAGTGCCCACGGTGTGGTCACGCTGGCCGAATTTTTCCTGGATACCCGGTGCGATCATCAGCATCGGCACGTTGAAACGGCCCAGGTCCATTTCGGTGATCTGCTGCTCGTTGCCAAACCCGTGGTCACCCACCACCACGAACAGGGTTTCCTTGAAGTACGGCTCTTTGCGCGCCTTCTCGAAGAACTGGCCCAAGGCCCAGTCGGAGTAGCGCATGGCGGTCAAGTGCTCGTCCAGGCTGCCACGGCCGGTGACCTTGTCGACCGGCAAAGGCGTCGGCAAGGCATACGGGGTGTGGTTGGACAGGGTCTGCAGCAGCGCATAGAACGGCTTGCCGCTTTCACCGCGCGTTTTCAGCTCTTCCAGGCCACGGTTGAACATGTCCTGGTCGGACACGCCCCACGTCGGGTCGGAGAACACCGGGTTGACGAAGTCATTGCGGCCGATGAAGTTGGTCATGCCCTGGTTGCTGAAGAAGCCCGACTGGTTGTCCCAGGCAAAGTCGCCGTTATAGACGTACACGTCGTCAAACTTGCGCGCGCTGAGCAGCTGCGGCAGGCCCGACAGCTTGTGGCTGCCTTCCGGGGTTTGCATCAGGTATTCGAAGCCCGGCAGGTTCGGGAAGCAGGCCATGGTGGCAAACATACCCTGGTGGGTGTGGGTGCCGTTGGAGAAGAAGCGATCGAACAGCAGGCCTTCCTTGGACAGCTTGTCGAAGTAAGGCGTGATGTTGCCGGGACGGCCCAAGGCGCCCACCGAGTGACCGGCGAAGCTTTCCATCAGGATCACCACCACGTTCTTGATCGGCAGGGTTTTCTCGGCCGGTGGCGTGTAGTCACGGCGCACGGCAGCGGTGTCGGTGTCCACCAGCTTCTCGGCCGGCAGTACCAGCATGTCGCGCACGGTCTGGGTGGCCAGCGGCTGCTCCAGGGTGGCCTTCCAGATGTTGGAACGCTCTTCGGAGAAACGCGACTTGGCGGCGGCGATCAGCGACAGAGTACCGTTGAGGCCCAGTTGGTTGGCGAAGTTCGATTCGGTGGTGTAGACGTCACCCCAACGCAGTGGCGGGCCCTGGCGCAGGGTGCCACGGATGGCGACCACGGCGATCAACAGGCAGACCACGAACACCGCAATGCGTGTGTACCACGGCGCCACTTGGCGGGTGCCGATGCTGCCGCCACTGAACGGGCCACGGGGGCGCGTTGCACGGTCGGCGCCCTTGAAGGCGATGCTCAGGATCAGCGTGCCTACGGCCCACGCCAGCAGGTAGCGCACCACCGGGAAACCGTACCAGAGCATGCTCATCACGGTTTTCGGGTCTTCCTTCACGTACTGGAAAACCAGGCCATTGAGGCGCTGGTGGAACTCACGGTAGAAGTCCATTTCCATCAGGCCCAGGAACAGGCAAATGCTGGACGCGACGGTCAGCCACAAACGGAAGAACCCACGTGCCGCCATGGCCCGCACGCTGAACAGAGCCAACAGCAGCGGCACCAGCACGTACATCACCAGGCGGATATCCAGGCGCAGGCCGTTGGCAAACGCTTCCAGGAATGTCGAGGCCGGTGTGTCGAGGATCATCTCGCGGTTGTAGACCAGCAGCGCAAGGCGCAGCAGGGAGAACATCACCATCATGACCAGTGCGCAGAGCAGCGTGTACGCCAGATGGGATTTGACGGTCGGTTGCAGCAAGCGATTAGAAGCTCGCTGCTGACTCAGGGCGTCCGGGTTTGCCATGTCGTTTAAGGACCCATTGGAAGTTAAAGTTGCGAAATATTGCAGCGTCTTCCTACCGACACTCAAGCATGTAGGAAAACAGAGGCGGCGCTTTGGCGCGAATGGTGCCCCATCACTGCCAGCAACGCTATGGTTTACTGAGGATTAGCGCTTCTTTGTGGTGTTTTCCCTGGCATGAAAAAGATCTTTCCGGCAGAGAGTCGAAGCGTGGGAATTATCCGAGGGGAGTTGTGAAAATTCTGTGCAGCGAATATTTCGACACATAAATTTCTGGACGCATACAAAACAATGTGGGAACGAGCCGCCCGCAAAAACAGTGTGTCAGCCTGAGTTTCTGGCACTGATCCACCGCATTCGCGGGCAAGTCGAATCGTCGCACCGCCGCGCCCACATTGACTGTGTCCGCTTCGAATCGAGGGGGGATCAGATCCGCACGTTGCCACGCGGCCCGGCAATCGCCCAGATGATCAGGCCCAATACCGGCAACAACAGGATCAACAGGATCCACAGCACTTTGGCACCCGTGCTCGCGCCGCTTTTGAACACGTTGATGATCGCCCAGATGTCCAGGGCGAGAATGATCAGCCCGATCAGGCTATTAAACGTGGAACCCATGGTGTCGCTCCTTAGTGAGGGGCATGCACTTGTAGGATAGTCAGCCCTGCCAGGGGTTCCGTTTTATTTCAGACGTGCAGGGCAATGCGCAACGCT
The DNA here is from genome assembly GCF_054058375.1 of Pseudomonas sp. TE24901. Classification (NCBI taxonomy): domain Bacteria; kingdom Pseudomonadati; phylum Pseudomonadota; class Gammaproteobacteria; order Pseudomonadales; family Pseudomonadaceae; genus Pseudomonas; species Pseudomonas sp. TE24901. The sequence continues at coordinate 107,004 of NZ_JBSSAF010000006.1, read as the reverse complement.
TCCAACGATGGCTCGCCCTTGATGCCCACTTCGGCACACAGCTCCAGCACGCGCGGCAAGTCGTTGCCGTAGACCAGCACGGCCTGGATTTCGTCATCGAGCAACTGGCTGAAGTTGAGCAGCACGTAGCCACCGTCTTCCGGGCTGAGGGCGCTCATCTGGATCTGGATACGGTTGAGCGCCGTGAGGTCTTCGGCCTTGGCCAGTTGCTTGGGCTTGAGGTTGAACGCCACGCCAGGGCCGAACGAGGCGACGATCTGGGCGAACAGGTCGCCGTAGGTGTCGGCCTGGAACAGCACGGTATCGGGCAGGCTGCCGACCACGACCCACTCCCCCAGCGGAATAGGGAAGGTGTCGTCGTAGTTGATATCCGGGTTGGCCGCCAGAAAGGCCGCAGGGTCGGCGTAGGCCTGGGCCGCTTCATCGGCGATGCGCGCCACTTCGTCCTCGCCCATGACGCCGGCGCTGATTTTGCTGATGAGTTCGACGAGGGCGGTTTTCATGGAGCGATCCTGTGGCGGGCGGGTTTTCGAGGGCGCGTAGCCTACACCAGTTTCTGCAGCTGCGCCGCCGTATCCACCGCGCCCATGGTTTGCGCCGCTGCCAACGCGGTGGCGCCCTGGGCATCAGCGGCCTTGGGGTTGGCGCCCTGGCCGAGCAGGTACTCGACCATTTCGACACGGTTGAACATCGCCGCCATCATCAACGCCGTACGCCCGTCGGAAGAGGCCGCATCCACCGGCGCTCCGCCTTCAATCAGCGCCTTGACCACCGCCAGGTTGCCCTTGAACGCCGCACCGGCCATGGGCAATTGGTTCTTGTCGTTGGCGATCTGTGGGTCGGCCTTGAATTCCAGCAGCACTTTCACCGCCTCGGCGTGGCCGTGATAGGCCGCGAGCATCAGCAACGTGTCGCCATTGTGGTTACGGAAGTTGGCGGGCAAGCCCTTGGCCAGCAACGCTGCGAGCATGGCTGCGTCGCCGCGGCGGGCCACGTCGAAGACCTGTTCGGCAAATTCGGCGGCTTCGTCTTCGGTCATTTGTTTGGCGTGGTCTGACATGTGGGGCTCCTTGTCTGGTGCTTTATAGGCGCCCAGTGTCGCGAGGGAGTTCCCACCTGTCATGGCTTTTTTGTCAAAAGCGGCCATAGGCAGAATCAATAACGCCGCCTTTAATAACGAAAGTGCCCACCCTGAATCTGCGCCAACAGTTGACCGGTCACCGGCACGTAGCAGTCCGAACCCGGCAGCCACGCATAGACCGGGTCATTGCCCGCCTTCTCCGGGTCAAAGGCCTCCTCCTTGAGCTTGACCTTCTGGTACTTGAACGTGCCGGTGGTTTCCATCTTCACCTTGATCCGCAGGAACAGCGGCACCGCATAGTGGGGCAACTGGCCGTGGGCGAACCGCAACAATTCACGCATGTCCAGTGAGGCCAGGGACTCGCTCGGCGTGATGGCGACCATCCCGGCACGGCCGTTGGTGTTTTCGATCTCCACGCCATAGGCCACCACTTCGGCGATCTGCGGGTGTTGCAGCAACACGTTCTCGACTTCGGTTGTGGACACGTTTTCACCCTTCCAGCGGTAGGTGTCCCCCAGGCGGTCGACGAATTGCGCGTGACCAAAGCCGATGCTGCGCACCAGGTCGCCGGTATTGAAGTAGCGGTCGCCCTTTTCGAACACGTCGGTGAGGATCACCTTGCGGTTCTTTTCCGGGTCGGTGTAGCCGTCATAGGGTGACTTTTCATCGATCCTGGCCAGCAACAGGCCCTGCCCGCCTTTTTTCACTTTCAGCATGAAACCATCGCTGCCACGCACCGGCTCTCCCGTGTCGTGGGCGTAGTCCACCAGCGCCCAGTGCTGCAGGCAAAAGCCGACGGTGTTGTCGAAATTCAAGATATTGGTGAAGCCGATATTGCCGTCGCTGGCGGCATACAACTCGCAGATATGCGCCACGCCATGACGCGCCTTGAACTGCGCCCACACCCCAGGCCGCAGGCCGTTGCCGACCATCTTGGTCACGCTGTGATCACGGTCTTTTTCGCTGGCGGGCTGGTCGAGCAGGTAGCGGCACAACTCACCGACATAACCGAGGGTGGTGGCCTTGAACCTGCGGGCATCATCCCAGAACTGGCTGGCGCTGAACTTGCGCCGGATGGCGAACCCCGACGCACCGACAATCGCCGAGCCCCAGCACACACACAGGCCGGTGGCGTGGTACAGCGGCAGGGTGCAATAAAGGACATCCTCCAGCCCCATGTCCAGGGCAATGCTGCCGAAGCTGACGGCGGTCTTGGTCCAGCGGCCATGCTTCATGATGCCGGCCTTGGGCAACCCCGTGGTGCCGGAGGTGTAGATATAGAAGCAGGGGTCGTTGAAGAAGATTTGCGCGGTGCTCGGCGGGTTGTCCGCCGGGGACTCGGCGCTGGCGGTGATCAGGTCGACATAGCCGTCGGGCACTGCGCTGGCCTGCTGGTCGGCGACAAACCAGGTGTGCTCGGCGGGAATCTGCACCTGATGACACACCGCTTCATAGGACGCCACCAGTTCCGCCCCCACCACAATCGCTGCCGGGCTCACCAGGTTCAGGCTGTGCACCAGCGCGGCCTGGGTCTGCGCCGTATTGAGCATGGCGCAGATACCGCCCAGCTTGGCCACGGCCAGGACGCTGAGCAGCAATTCGGGGCGATTCTCGATGAACAACGCCACCACATCCCCCTTGCGGATGCCCTGGTCATGCAGGTAGTGGGCAATGCGGTTGGCGCGACCGTTAGCCTCACGGTAGGTAAGGCAGGTATCGGCATACAGCAGCGCGACGCCATCGGGGTTGCGCAATGTGGCCTGCTCAAAATGCCAGCCCAGGCCGCAGGGCTGCGCGGGGTCGGTGACATTGGCCGCGCGCATGCCGCGCACCACCCGAGGCAGGGCCCGGACAATGGTGGGCACCTTACGCAGCATCATGCCCCAGGTGATCATGTCGTTTGGCGGTTGGCTCATGGGGAACGTCCTTTTTCTTATTCTTCGTAGGATCCTGAAACAGCGACGCTTCTGTAGGCAGGAGGTCGAATGTCTTGCAGGAAAATACGCCAGCCATTCTTGGACTGTACATGCGGGATTTGAAAAGTTTTGTATCCCGAACCCCTGCGTTCAGTTAAATGGAATTACCCCCGCAGGCAGCAGTCGATAGAAGGACAGGACGCCGAGACGTCACGGAAAAAACCCGGCCCGGATAGCGCAAAATGCAGGATGCACGATGGCCATTCATGCAAATTGCACGAAAACGAAAATCGCATATTTTTATAAGCAATTGATTTATAAGGTTTTTTATAGAGAGCCAATACTGGCACAATCACTGCACCTATCACTCCATGCTTGCCAACTTGAGCCAACGGAGCTGATAGACATGAGCCTGATCCAAGATAAATTCGCTTCTGTATTCTCCCAATACGACGTCACCACCCAGCCGCGCCCGGACGGCGGCATCCTGTTGACCCTGCGCAACAGCGAAGGCAAACAGGTCAAGCGCTCGATCTCGTACCAACAGCTGCACACCGCCGATCAACTGACCTGGGTGATCAGCGCTATTCGCCGCGACCTGGCCGAGCAAGCCAGCGAGCTGCCACAGATTTCGATGCTGCAAAGCCAGAACCGCTTTGCCCTGCCGACTTACCATTCGGCCTAAGCACCGGCACAAAAAAGGGCCGCGACGCCGTTGAGCGTCGCGGCCCTTTTTTTGCCCTCAATACAGCCCCAGGCGGGCCGCTTCGTTCATTGCCTGCACACGATTGGTGACCTGCAGCTTGCCGTAGATATTACGCAGGTGAAACTTCACGGTGGCTTCGGAGACCGCGCGAATCTGGCTGATTTCCCAGACGGTTTTCCCTTCTGCCGCCCAGCGCAAGATCTCAAGCTCTCTAACCGTAAGGGTTTTGCCCGACTGGCTCAGGCGCCTTCTTGTCGCGATCGGCGCAGTAACCGGCTTACGGCATGAATCCTCGGGGCCGCTCATGACTCTCTCCTTCTTATTATCGGATGCCCCCGCCCATCTTCGGATTCCTCCGATTGACAGACGTTATAAACATAGGGGCAGGAGAGAGTTACATAATGAAAGGAATGAAAGCATAGGGTGCCGAATAAACAGCAGGGTCTCACAGATTGTTAGGCCGCTTCCCACACCAACTTCCAACTGGCCGGGGTTGATCATTCTTACGTTTGCGCCTAGTCATCCAACCCTGGAAAGCCCGAGGCCAGGGTGTCGCCGGTGAACATCGGTACCCAGCCTTGGGCTGTATCGAACATGCGCAGTGCCACGAAGTGCGGGTTTTCACCCATGTCGAACCAGTGAGGCAAGCCGGCCGGAATCACCAGCAAATCATTCTTTTCGCAGCGCACGGCGTAGACATAGTCACCCACATGCAGGCAAAACAGGCCCTGGCCAGCCAGGAAAAAACGCGCATCGTCTTCGCTGTAGCGGCGTTCATCCAGGAACTGGGCGCGCATTTCGGCCGCTTGCGGGTGGTCGCCCGTGACACTCAGCAGCTCGACCGAGCGGTAGCCCAGGGCGTCGATCTGCGGCTGGTAGGCCGCAATCATTTCAGCCGCGCTGGCGCCCTTCTCTATCGGGCTGGGCTGCCAACGCTCGAACCGCACGCCGTGCTCGGCCAGGGTCGACACAATATCGTCGAAGTGGGTGAGCACCTTGTTCGGGGTATCAGGCGTGGCGATGTGATAAACGGCGACATAACTCATTGCACGGTTCCTCTATTCGGCTCTTGCAAGCGCAGGCCAATGATAACGGCGGCCGCCAGGGCCGCGACGCTGGCGATACTGAATGTCAGGGTCGGCCCCAGCAGGTTCCAGCTGTAGCCGGCATACAGGGCGCCCAACGCGCCACCGGTGCCGGCCAGCGCGGCATACAACGCCTGGCCCTGGCCTTGCTGGCGGTCGCCGAAGCTGCGTTGCACAAAAGCAATCGCTGCCGCATGAAAACTGCCGAACGTCGCGGCGTGCATGACTTGCGCCAGCAGCAATACCCACAGGTATTCGGCAAACGAGCCCAGCAACAACCAGCGCAGCGCGGCCAACAGAAAGCTGGCCAGCAGCACGCGGCGCACGGAGAAGCGCGTGAGAATACGGCTCATGGCCAGGAACATCAGCACTTCAGCTACCACCCCCAGCGCCCAGAGCATACCGATCACACCACGGCTGTAGCCCAGGTGTTCCAGGTGCAGGGTGAGGAAGGTGTAATACGGGCCGTGGCTCAGTTGCATCAGCGCCACGCAGGCATAGAACGCCAGCACGCCGGGGCTGAGCAGTTGCTTGAGGAAACCATCACCGGCCAGGCGATTGCCGTGGGTGGTGGGCTGTGCGTTTGGTACCCACAGGCTGGCGCCGATGATACCGGCCATGATCACCACGACCACCACCGGGTAGATGTCCAGGCTCAGCCAATCGAACAGACGGCCCATGATGACCACGGTGAGGATAAAACCGATGGAGCCCCACAGCCGCACCTGGCTGTAGCGTGAGGTCTGTTTGTACAGGTGGGCCAGGGTGATCACTTCAAACTGCGGCAGCACCGCGTGCCAGAAGAACGCATGCAGCGCCATCACCAGCGCCAGCCAAGCGTAGGTCTTGCTGACGAAGATCAGCGAAAAACTGGCCAGGGTGCACACCGCGCCGAAACGCACGATGGCCAGGCGCCGACCGGTGTAGTCCCCGAGCCAGCCCCACAGGTTGGGCGCCACGCAACGCATCAGCATGGGGATGGCCACCAGCTCGCCGATGCGCGCGCTGGAGAACCCCAGGTGATCGAAATACAGCGCCAGGAACGGTGCCGTCGCGCCCAGCAGGGCGAAGTAGAAGAGGTAGAAGCTGGAGAGGCGCCAGTAGGGGAGGGCTTGGGTCATGGTGTATTAAGGGGCTGCTTCGCAGCCCAGCGCGAGCAAGCTCGCTCGCCACAACAAGCTCGCTCATCACACAGAGCTGTCACAATTGGCCCAGCACCGGGGTACTCACGCGCACGTCGGCGTTTTGTCCGCGATTGCGCAGCAGGTGGTCCATCAGCACGATGGCCATCATCGCCTCGGCAATCGGCGTGGCACGGATGCCCACGCAGGGGTCGTGACGGCCCTTGGTGATCACGTCCACCGGGTTGCCGTGCACATCGATCGAACGGCCCGGCGTGGTGATGCTCGACGTGGCCTTGAGTGCCAGGTGCGCCACGATCGGCTGGCCGGAAGAAATGCCACCGAGGATGCCGCCCGCGTTGTTGCTGAGGAAACCTTCCGGGGTCAGCTCGTCGCGGTGCTCGGTGCCACGTTGGGACACACAGGCGAAACCGGCGCCGATTTCCACACCTTTCACGGCATTGATGCTCATCAGCGCGTGGGCCAGTTCGGCGTCCAGGCGGTCGAAGATCGGTTCGCCCAGGCCAGGCTTGACGCCTTCGGCCACCACGGTGATCTTGGCACCGACCGAGTCCTGGTCGCGGCGCAGCTGGTCCATGTAGGCCTCCAGCTCTGGCACTTTGTCCGGGTCGGGGCTGAAGAAGGCGTTGTCTTCGACGCTGTCCCAGGTCTTGAACGGGATTTCGATCGGGCCCAGCTGGCTCATGTAGCCACGGATCACAATGCCCTGGGTGGCCAGGTACTTCTTGGCAATCGCACCGGCCGCTACGCGCATCGCGGTTTCGCGCGCGGAACTGCGGCCACCGCCACGGTAATCACGCTCGCCGTATTTGTGGTGGTAGGTGTAGTCGGCGTGGGCCGGGCGGAACAGGTCCTTGATGGCCGAGTAGTCCTTGGACTTCTGGTCGGTGTTGCGGATCAGCAGGCCGATGGCGCAACCGGTGGTGCGGCCTTCGAACACGCCGGAGAGGATCTCGACTTCGTCGGGCTCCTGGCGCTGGGTGGTGTGGCGGCTGGTGCCGGGCTTGCGGCGGTCGAGGTCACGCTGCAGGTCTTCCAGAGACAGCTCCAGACCCGGCGGGCAGCCGTCGACAATGGCGACCAACGCCGGGCCATGGCTTTCGCCCGCGGTGGTGACAGTGAACAGTTTGCCGAAGGTATTGCCGGACATGCAGGGCGCTCCGTGAAATCAGTTGAATCAAGTCAACCGTAATAACTTAAGGGCGCCAGTATACGCAGGCTAATCGACTAGTTCATCCTCGAAACCTTACCGGTAGACCTCTGTCCAACCGGCACCTCTCTCATAATGGCGCGATAATGCTGCGAGTTCTGCTGTTTACCCTCACCCTGTTTACCGCCGTGGCCCAGGCCGCCTCCCCCGTCGTGCTGCAACGTCCCATCAGCCTGGACACCGGCAGCGGCGAGCTGTTTGGCTCGTTGCTGCTGCCCCAGTCCGACACCCCGGTGCCGGTGGTGCTGATCATCGCCGGCTCCGGCCCCACGGACCGCAATGGCAACAGCGCCGACGGCGCACGCAATGACAGCCTCAAGCGCCTGGCCTGGGTGCTGGCCCGGCATAACATCGCCAGCGTGCGCTACGACAAGCGCGGCGTGGCCGCCAGCCTGGCCGCCACCCCGGACGAACGCAACCTGACCCTCGACGCCTATGTGGCTGACGCCGTGGCCTGGGGCAAGCTGCTCAAGGCCGACAAACGCATGGGCCCGCTGATCGTGCTGGGCCACAGTGAAGGCGCGTTGGTGGCGGCCCTTGCCGCACCGCAACTCGACCCGGCCGGGGTCATTTCCCTGTCCGGCAGCGCCCGCCCGGTCGACCAGGTGATCCGCCAGCAACTGGCCGACCATCTGCCCCCTGCCCTGCTACTGCGCAGCAATGAAATCCTCGACCACCTCAAGGCTGGCCAGGTGGATGCCGATGTGCCGGGCCCGTTGGAGGGGATATTCCGGCCGAGCGTACAGCCTTACCTGATCAGCCTGTTCCGCGCCGATCCCTCAGCCGCCTTTGCGAAGTTGAAGATGCCGGCCCTGATCCTCCAGGGCACCAACGATATCCAGGTGGGCGTGGGCGATGCCCGGCAACTGAAAAAGGCCAAGCCCGATGCGCAGTTGGCGGTGATCGAAGGCATGAACCACGTGATGCGCATCGTGCCCAACAACGTGAAGGAACAATTGGCCTCCTACAACGACCCGCAATTACCCCTGGCCGCCGAGCTGGGTGAGCGTGTGGTGCGCTTTATCGGCGGACTTGGGCCCCGTTAAGCGACTATTTGCCTCCAGTCCTGGAGAAAGCGGCCGATAAGCCCAGTGTCGACAGTAAAAAGACTGCCGACTCGCTGGGCTTGGACAGGATCGCGCCGCATGACAACCACTGAAGCAACACCGGAACCGACCGCCGAAACCCCGGCTGAAAAAACCGAGGCCAACGACGCGGCCGCCTTGCCGTGGGCGGACGTGCAGGCCGAACGTTTCAAGATGCTGCGCCTGGCGCCCCTGGCCACGGATCGCGCCACCGGCGTGCGACCACTGCGCTTCGTGCAGTTCGGCTACGCCGAGCGCCACGATAAACGCCATAGCCTGTTGCGCATGGTGATTCAATTGCCGGGGCAACGGGTGCGCCGCGAGCAGAACCATTTGGACATCTGGGTCGACCACGACACCCATCGTGTGCATTTCGGCCCGGGCAACAGCCTGGAAATCGAACCCGCCAACCGTGGCATCGGCCGTTTCCTGGTGGCACAAGGGGCGGCGTGGGCGAAGAAGAAGTGGTCCCACTACCGCGTCGACGGTGTGGACCTGGCCAACAAGGACGCACTGAACGAAGCCACGCGCCTGCGCCGCGACCACTTCCTGCGTATCCAGGGGTTTGATGTGGCTTACGCCGATGTGCAGCACCTAAAGGGCAACGTGCAACCGGGCAAGGTCAGCGACGTACTGGACAGCTGGAACACTGAGAAGCTGCAGTTCGTGGAGATCCTCGAAGCCGCGCAGATGCTGCAGCAGGCCGAACAGAACCTGGCAGAGCAGGAAGTGAAGCTGCGCAAGGAAGAGGAAAAGGTCACCAAGTTCAAGCGTGAAGACAGCGGCTTGCGCTTTACCATCACCTGCCTGGTGGCGTTTACCGTGTTTCAGGCGGGGCTGTTGATCTGGATTGCCACGCACCGCTGACAGCGGCTGAAATGCGGTCAAACAGGTGGGAGCTGGCTTGCCTTCGATAGCGGCAGTGAATTCACCATCGCTATCGCAGGCAAGCCAGCTCCCACATTGACCGCGTTCTATCTTGCGATTGGGTTAAATGCGGGCGGCGAAGACGGCCTGATGCTGGCGGCACTGCTCGGCCGTCAACATGAATACGCCGTGACCGCCGCGCTGGAAGTCCAGCCAGGCAAAGTCCACTTCCGGGTACAACGCCTCGACGTGCACCTGGCTGTTGCCCACCTCAACGATCAGCAACCCCTTCTCGGTCAGGTGGTCTGCCGCTTCGGCCAACATGCGCCGCACCAAGTTCAAGCCATCATCACCGCAGGCCAGGCCCAGTTCCGGTTCGTGCTGGTATTCGTCGGGCATGTCGGCGAAATCTTCGGCATCGACATACGGCGGGTTGGACACGATCAGGTCAAAACGCTGGCCCGGCAGGCCGTCGAAGCCATCGCCCTGTACGGTGTACACGCGCTCATCGACGCCATGACGTTCGATGTTCTGGTTGGCCACTTCCAGCGCTTCGAAGGACAAGTCCCCCAATACCACTTCGGCGTCCTGGAACTCATAGGCGCAGGCAATACCGATGCAACCGGAACCGGTGCACAGGTCGAGGATGCGCGCCGGTGGTTGCGCGAGCCAGGGCTCGAAGCGGTTTTCGATCAGCTCGCCAATCGGGGAACGCGGGATCAACACGCGTTCATCGACAATAAACGACAGCCCGCAGAACCACGCCTCTTTCAGCAGGTAGGCGGTGGGCACGCGCTCATGGATACGACGATGCAGCAGACGCTGCACATGGGAGATTTCCTCTTCTTCGAGATTGCAATCCAAGTAGCTGTCAGCAATTTCCCATGGCAGGTGCAAGGCACCGAGCACCAATTGCCGGGCTTCGTCCCAGGCATTATCGGTGCCATGGCCGAAAAACAGGTCTTCCCCATGGAAACGGCTGACAGCCCAACGGATGTGGTCGCGCAAGGTGCGCAGGCGGGATGTGATCACGGGGGAGAACTCCTGGAAAAAACGACGGGCGATTCTAACAGCCTTCGCCTGTCCCTTCGATGTACGAAAATCCTTCGCCATCCGTCGGATTTCATCCATTTTGCCATCATTGCGCTAAACAACCCGCCCACTTGACATGGCTGAACGCCAACAACGGCGTACCTTACGATGGTAGCGGTTCACAGAACCGCTCAGCCAGTGGACAATGTCGCAAAAGCCCCCCTCACAGGAGCCCCAGAATGTCCGTTCCAAAGACGATGTTTCAACTCAGCGGTCGCGGTTACGCAGCAGCCAACCTGAACCATGCGACCCTCGTGATCATCGACGCCCAGAAGGAATACCTCAGCGGCCCACTCGCCCTCTCGGGCATGGATGCGGCGGTTGGCAACATCAAGCAGCTGGTCGCTGCAGCACGTAACGCCGGACGTCCCATCGTGCATGTGCGCCACCTCGGTACCGTGGGCGGCCTGTTCGACCCCCAGGGCGAGCGCGGCCAGTTCATTCCCGGCCTGGAACCCGAAGGTGACGAAACCATCATCGGTAAGCTGCTGCCCAGCGCATTCCACGGCACCGGCCTGGAAAAACACCTGCAAGACCTGGGCTCCCTCGACCTGATCGTGTGCGGTTTCATGAGCCACTCCAGTGTCAGCACCACCGTGCGCGCGGCCAAGAACCTGGGCTTTCGCTGCACCCTGGTGGAAGACGCCTGCGCCACCCGCGACCTGCCTTACAAAGGCGGCATCCTGAGCGCCGAGCACGTGCAACAGACCGAAATGGCCATCATGGCCGATAACTTCGCCACCCTGGCGTTGACCAAAGATCTGATCTGATCGACCTTCCGGTGAGCGGCGCGGCCTGTCTACGGCCCCGCTCATCCGCAAAGCCCTCTCATTTGGCGCATTTACCCCTCCCCCCGGAACAACCTGTGTATTGTCCGGTCGAAGGGCCGATACCCTGGAGGAAAGGTCGGAATGAAGATATCCGATGGTTTTGATGCTCGTCGCTTGCGCCCCAAGGGCCCGAGCAACTGGCGTCTGCGCCTGGTGGCTGGCTTTGCCGCGCTGCTGGCGATTGTAGGTTTGTTGATGGCTGGCGCGGGTGGCGCCGGGTTGTTAGGTCACTCGCCCGCCCTGGGCGAATTGAACGCCAGCCCTGGCGGTTCGGCTATCCTGTTGGCGATCGGGCTGCTGGTGCTGTGGTTGGGCATTTGGTTGTGGCGCCGTAGTCGTCGAAAAATGCGCCAGCCGTTGTCGCTCAATATCGCTTCGCACCTGATGAAAAAGCACGACTGATGGCGCTTGGATAGCGTTTCCTGCGCCCCGGCCGCCGCGATTTAGGTAAACTGCCCGCCCTTCGCGGAGGCTGACATGCAAGACGACGATTTTTCCCTGTTCAAAAACGAGCTGCGCGGCGTCAAGCCGATCAAGCACGACCGTGCCGACACCGGTAAACCCAAGGCTGACCGCGCGCAGATCGCCAAGCTGCGCCAGGCCGCGACCGTGCGCACCGATGCCACCACCGTGGACGGCCTGTCGGACCAGTTTGTGATCGACGTCGGCCCCGAAGACGAGCTGATGTGGGCCCGCGATGGCGTGCAGGAAAGCCAGATGCGCAAACTCAAGGTCGGCCAGATCCCCTTCGAGGGCAGCCTGGACCTGCACGGCATGACCGTGGAAAAAGCCCGGGAGACCCTCTGGGCCTTCCTGGCCGAAGCCACCCGGTTCGAAATCCGCTGCGTGCGCGTCACCCACGGCAAGGCCGTGCGGCTCGATGGCAAGCGGCCAATGATCAAGAGTCACGTCAATACCTGGTTGCGCCAACACGCCCAGGTGCTCGGCTTTACCTCGTGCCAGGCCCGCCACGGCGGCGCGGGTGCCGTGTATGTGATGCTCAAGCGCACCATGATGGAAGGCCGCGACGAGTAACAACTGCCATCGTCAGGCTTGCAGCGATGTGTCCGCCACCGTAACCTTGCGCTTTGCGAAAATCCCACAGGTAGTTTCATGTCCCTGGAACAGAATTACACCGCGATCCTCGGCCAGCTCGGCGAGGACGTTTCCCGCGAGGGCCTGCTCGACACGCCAAAGCGTGCCGCCAAGGCGATGCAGTACCTCTGCCGCGGTTATGAACAGACGCTGGAAGAAGTCACCAACGGTGCCTTGTTCAGCTCCGACAACAGCGAAATGGTGCTGGTCAAGGACATCGAGTTGTACTCGCTGTGCGAACACCACCTGCTGCCGTTCATCGGCAAGGCCCACGTGGCGTATATCCCGAGCGGCAAAGTGCTGGGCCTGTCGAAGGTCGCGCGGATTGTCGACATGTACGCCCGCCGCCTGCAGATCCAGGAAAACCTCAGCCGCCAGATCGCCGATGCGGTCCAGCAGGTGACCGGTGCCCTGGGCGTTGCCGTGGTGATCGAAGCCAAGCACATGTGCATGATGATGCGTGGCGTCGAAAAACAGAATTCGTCGATGATCACCTCGGTGATGCTCGGTGAGTTCCGCGAAAACGCGGCCACCCGCAGCGAATTCCTCAGCCTGATCAAGTAATCGGCTGGGCAGGAAAAGACCGGCGCTCATCGCCGGTTTTTTTTCGCCCGCAGAATTGCTGTAAGCTGCGACCCCTTCTGTCCTGGGCAAGAGGTTCAAGCCATGTTCGTCAAAGCACTTCGAGTGGGCCTCGGCCACGTCATCATCGCGGGCGACTTCCTGACCCGTCCACGTAAAAAGCAGCGCCCTGCCGAACAGCAGGCACAGGTGAACGAGGCCGCCAAGGACCTGACCCTGTACCAGTTCCACGCTTGCCCGTTTTGCGTGAAGACCCGCCGCACCCTGCACCGCCTGAATGTGCCGGTGGCGTTGAAGGACGCCAAGAACAACGAGCAGGACCGCCAGACCCTGCTGGAGCAAGGCGGCAAGATCAAGGTGCCGTGCCTGCGCATCGAAGAGAACGGCCAGACCACCTGGATGTACGACTCCAAGGTGATCATCGACTACCTGGACAAGCGCTTCGCCGCGGTCTGATACACGCGAGTTAACCCTTGTGGGAGCTGGCTTGCCTGCGATAGCGGTGTATCAGTAGCAAAAGTGCAAGCTGACCCGCCGCTATCGCAGGCAAGCCAGCTCCCACATTTAGTTCGGTGTTATCAAATCCAGTTCCAGCAGCGCCGAGCCCAGGCACTTGCCATGGGCATCCAGCGCCAGCGAACGTGTCACCCCGCCACGCAAAATCCCCGGCAGCACGAAGTTCAGCGCCTGCACATTGGGCAATTCATACCGTCGCACCGGCGCCTCCCCTGGCTCGCGCAAGCCCGCGAAGTACTCGGCCACACGCTCAGCGGTCAGGTGCTCACACAGCAATGGATAATCTTCGGCCCGGTACGCAATGATCGAGATGTTCGACGTGTCGCCCTTGTCCCCGGTACGGGAATGGGCCAGCGTGTGCAGCTTCATGCTTGAATCCTCGGATTGACCTTATCGCGTGGCAGTAATAACGACGCCACCGCCACCACCTGCCGCACGCTTTTACTCGCCCCACCGCCGCCCGACGGGCCGTTGGTGTAGAGGGTTTCCACCTCATTGCCCACGCGCACCGCTTCGCTGCGCGCTTCACAACGGGCCGCTACGCGCAGGCGCACTTCCCAGGGTTCAACGCCGCTGCGTGGGCCGTGCAGCGAGTCCATGCCGATCAATTCGGCGCGTACGTCCTGCATCTTCACGCCCATCAATTCCAGGCGCTTGAGCACCACATCCCGCGCCAGTTGGGCCCGTGCGACAGCGCCAGGCCCGCCGTAGGACATCTGCCCCTCGCCAATCCAACCGTCCAGATAACCGACACTGACTTTCAACTGTTCGGGCCGCGAACGCCCTCCCGCGCCCTGGGCACGCACCCGATCAACGCTTTCTTCAACAAACCCGACCTTGGAAAAATCGGCCGTCACATCCGGCGTCAGGTACGCCGACGGGTCATGCACCTCATAGATCAATTGCTCCGTACACGTAGCGCGGCTGACGCGACCACCTGAACCGTTGACCTTGGTGATCAGCGCTTCACCCTCGGCATCGATCTCGGCCAACGGAAAACCCAGGCGCGCCAGGTCATCCACATCCTTGAACCCGGGGTCAGCGAAGTAACCACCGCTGACCTGCCCGGCACACTCAAGCAAATGCCCCACCAGCGTGCCGCGCCCCAGGCGCTGCCAATCGTCCTGCGCCCAGCCGAATTCAAACATCTGCGGCGCCAGGAACAGCGAAGGGTCAGCCACGCGCCCGGTGATCACCACGTCCGCATCCGCGTGCAACGCCTGCAGAATGCCGTCGACGCCCAGGTAGGCGTTCGCCGAAAGCAGCCGCTCGCCCAAGGAGCCAACGGTCTGGCCGTTATCCAGCACAAACTCGGGTTGCAAGGCCTGCAATACGTCATCGCCGACCACGGCAACCACCTTGAGAGCCCGGCCCAGCTCAGCCGCAATCCGTCGCACTTCATCAGCCGCCGCCACCGGGTTGGCCGCGCCCATATTGGTGATCACTCGCAAGCGTCGGCGCCCGGCCTTCGTGCCGACAAAGGGCAGCACGCGGCGCATGCGTTCACTCAGCAGCGGGTCGTAGCCGCCCTGTGGGTCGTTGATCCGTGCCTGTTGCGCCAACGCGATCGTGCGTTCAGCCAGGCACTCGAACACCAGGTAATCCAGATCGCCTTGTTCGGCCAGTTCCACGGCGGGCTCGATACGGTCGCCGGAGTAGCCGGCGCCGGAACCGATGCGCAAGGTTTTCATCTCAAATTACTCCCAGGAGCAACGCGGTCAGGGTCATCAGCACCGACGCGGCAAACAGAAACGGAATGGTGAAGCGCTGGTGATCGGCCAATTCGATCTTGCACAGGCCCACCAACAGGAAGGTTGCGGGGGTCAGCGGGCTGACCGGGAAACCGGTGGTGTGCACGCCCAGCAACGAGGCCTGGGCCACTTGCAGCGGGTCGACGCCCAGGGCCTTGCCCACTTCGGCGATCACCGGCATCACGCCGAAATAGTAGGAATCGGGGTCGAACAGCATGCTCAGCGGCATGGAAATAAAGCCCACCACCGCCGGGATCAACTTGCCATGGCCGGCCGGGATCTGCGCCACCGCCACTTCGGCAATCGCCTTGAGCATGCCGGTGCCTTGCATGATGCCGGTGAACACGCCGGCGGCGAGCAGGATGCTGGCCATGGTCAGGGCGGTTTTCGCATGGGCGTCGATGCGTGCACGCTGGGCGTCCACGTTCGGGTAGTTGATGCACAGCGCGACCACGGTGCCGAGCATGAACATCACCACCGGATCGACCCAGCCGGCGATCATCACCACCATCACCAGCACGGTCAGTACCAGGTTGACCCAGAACAGACGCGGGCGACGCAGCTTGATGTCGTCGTCGCTGAGCACCCGTTGCGGCACCGCGCCCACCGAGGAGCCGGCGCCCAGGCCCAGGCGTTTTTCCTCACGGCGCCCCAGCCACCAGGCGCAGGCGAACACAAAGATCAAACCGACGATCTGCACCGGAATCAACGGCTGGAACAGGTCAGCCACCGGCACATGCAGGGCCGCCGAGGAGCGCAGGACGGGGCCGGTCCATGGCAGGAAGTTGACCCCGGCCGCCATCGCACACACACAGGCGAGGATGCGTTTGTCGATGCCCAGCCGCGTATACAGCGGCAACATCGCCGGCACCGTGACCAGGAAGGTCACTGCGCCGGAACCGTCCAGGTGCACCAGCAACGCCAGGGTGGCGGTGCCTACAACAATGCGCGTAGGACGCGTCCCTACCGTGCGCAGGATGCGATCAATGATGGGGTCAAGCATGCCGGCGTCGGTCATGATCCCGAAAAACAGGATGGCAAACACAAACATGCCCACCACGGGGGCGACGTTCTTGATGCCGGTGATGATAAAGGCGCTGGTTTGCAGGCCGAAACCGCCGAGCAGCGCAGCGATGATCGGCAACGCGATCAGGGCTACCAGGGGCGAGAGGCGTTTGCTCATGACGGCAGCGAGCAGGCACAGGATGGTGATGACACCCAGGGTTGCGAGCATGGGTTACTCCAGAGCGGCCTTGGTGGCCGGTTATTGTTTTCCCTGGAGTATTGGAAGCGGGTTAGTCTTTGTAAATTGGAATATTCACCGGTCAGTGTTCGGAAAAACAAAATGAAGAACAGCATCCAACACATTCAAGCGTTTCTTGCCGTGGCCCGTACGGGCAGTTTCACCAAGGCGGCCAACGAACTGCACCTGTCACCTTCGGCATTGACTGTGCAGGTGCAACAGCTGGAAGACTGGCTCGGCGTCGCCCTGCTCGACCGCAGCCCGCGGCATGTCAGCCTCACTGCGGCCGGCCAGGACGCCCGTGGGCCCATGGAAAAACTGCTGCTGGACCTGGACAACATCGTCACCGGCTCCCGCGACCTGGCGGCCTTGCGCCGGGGCGTGGTCACCCTTGCCGCCCTGCCCTCGGTATGCGCCGGCACCTTGCCGCCCGTGCTGCGCCTGTTCCGCGAGCGTTTTGCCGGGATCGAAGTGCGCCTGCATGACCTGGTAGCCCACCGCATTCACGCCCAGGTACGTTCCGGCGAAGTGGATTTTGGTATTGGCGTGCGGGCGCGGCTCAGCCACGGGCTGGGGTTCGTGCCGGTGCTCAATGATCGCCTGTGTGCGTTTGTACCGGTGAGCCACCCCCTCACTCGTCACCGCCAACTGACCCTTGAGCAACTGGCAGACCAGCCGATCATCCTGACCGGGCGCGACAGCAGCGTGCGTGAGCAAGTGGATGGGTTGTTCGATGAGACGCGACTGACGCTGAACGCGGGCATGGAAGCCAACTACATGTCGACAGTATTGGCACTGGTGCGTCAGGGATTGGGGATCAGTGTACTGCCGGAATCGGCGGCGGACAGCCTGGAGGGGTTGAAGCGCATCCCCATCGATCACCCCGGCGTGAACCGGGAAATCGGCTTGATCACGCGCAGCGGGATGGGCTTGAGCCCGGCGGCGCAGCGGTGCTTTGACCTGCTGAACGAGCAATTATCTGATACACCGCAGAACTAAAATTAGAGCAGGCTTGTGTGGGAGCCGGGCTTGCCCGCGATGGCATCACCTCGGCACAACTGACAGACCGAGTTGCCCGCATCGCAGGCAAGCCAGCTCCCACATCTGAACCGTATTATCAGTCCAGCATCGCGACGTGTTTTGGATGGTTGGCAACGCGAGCCAGCCACGCCTGCACGCCCGGGTAGGCGTCCAGGTCAAAACCACCCTCGTGAGCCACGTGGGTGTAGGCATACAAGGCCACGTCGGCAATGGAGAACTGCTCACCCACCAGGTACGGCGTCAGTTGCAGCTGGCGCTCCATGACTTTCAGCGCCTTGTAGCCGCCTTTGTGCAGCTTCTTGTATTCCTCGAGGCGATCTTCTGGCAGTCCCAGGTAAAACTGAATGAAGCGCGCCACTGCGATATACGGCTCATGGCTGTACTGCTCGAAGAACTGCCATTGCAGCACCTGGGTGCGCAGGCGTGGCTCGCTGGGCAGGAACTCGCTGCCATCAGCCAGGAAGTTGAGGATCGCGTTGGATTCCCACAGGCAGGTGCCGTCTTCCAGCTCCAGCACCGGGATCTTGCCGTTGGGGTTCTTGGCCAGGAATTCAGGGGTCTGGGTGTCGCCCTTGAGAATATCGACATCGATCCATTGATACGGGATGCCCAGCAAGTTGAGCATCAATTTGACCTTGTAGCAGTTGCCCGACTTGTAATCGCCATAAACCTTGTACATGGACCTTCCCCTTATGCCGCTTGCGCGTGCTGTGCTTGACGGACCACTGCGGCCAAACGCTTGAGACCTTCGTCCAAACGGGCCGGGTCGATATGACTGAAATTGAGTCGCAGCGAACCATGGTGCTGGTCCGGCTCGGAAAAGAACGGTTCACCGGGCATGAACGCGACGTCCTGATCGAGCGATGGAGCCAACAAAGTGCGGGTATCCAGCGGCTGTTTCAAGGTCAGCCAGAAGAATAATCCGCCCTGGGGCACCTGCCAGTCGGCCAGGTCCGCAAAATGACGCTCCAGCGCAGCCTGGAATGCATCGCGGCGTTCACGGTAAAAGCTGCGCAGTTCCACCCGATGCTGCTGGTATTTTTCGCTGCCGATCCACTGCATTGCCTGCCATTGCCCGACGCGATTGGTGTGCAGATCCGCCGACTGCTTGAGCTTGAGCAGGTGCGGAAACAGGTCCGGGCTGGCGATCAAATAGCCGACACGCAGGCCCGGCAGCAAGGTCTTGGACACTGTGCCGGTGTAGATCCAGCTGGCTTTTTTCAGGCGCCCGGCGATGGGTTTGGCGCTGCCGCCGTCGAAGGTCAGCTCGCGGTAAGGCTCGTCTTCGATCAGCGTCACGCCAAATTCATCGAGCAAGGCTGCGACCGCCGCGCGCTTGGCCTCGCTGTAACGCACGGCCGAAGGGTTCTGGAAGGTCGGGATCAGGTAGATGAACGCCGGGCGGTGGCGCTCAAGCCTGGCACGCAAGGCCGCCAGGTCGGGGCCATCGGCTTCCAACGGCACGGTGAGGCAGTCGGCGCCGAACAGCT
This sequence comes from Pseudomonas sp. TE24901, assembly GCF_054058375.1. NCBI lineage: Bacteria > Pseudomonadati > Pseudomonadota > Gammaproteobacteria > Pseudomonadales > Pseudomonadaceae > Pseudomonas > Pseudomonas sp. TE24901. The sequence continues at coordinate 88,272 of NZ_JBSSAF010000006.1, read as the reverse complement.
GGAAGATTTGCAGCGCGGCCAGGTAGGTCGGGCCTTCCAGCAGGATCGGCGTGCCCTTGTCGATGTACAGCTTGGCCGCCAGGTCGAGGGTTTGCTGGGAGCCACTGACCACCAGCACCTGGCTGGCCTGGCACGGCACGCCCAGGGCGCGGGCCTCGGCGGCGAGCAATTCGCGCAGTTGCGGCTCGCCTTCGCTCATGCCGTATTGGCCGATGGTCAAGGGCATGGCGTCCCAGTTCAATGCCGGCAACATCGCTTCGGCCGGCAGGCCGCCGGCAAACGACATCACTTCCGGACGCTGGGCAGCCGCGAGGATTTCACGGATCAAGGAGCTTTTGAGGCGCGTAACACGTTCTGAGAAGGCCATAAGGTCACCGCTAGCGAAGCCTGTGGGAAATACGTCAAACTGGTTGACCGAAATTACGACGACTTCAACGGATACGTCAATATGCTTGACCTTAAAAATCCCGCCAGCCAGCAAGAAGCCATGGAAGCCTTCTTCTTCGGCTACCAGGCCTTTACCGCCAAGGCCGATGAAATGCTTGAGCGCCGTGGCCTGAGCCGGGTGCACCAGCGCATCGTGTTTTTTATTGCGCGTTACCCGGCCTTAAGCGTGAAGGAGTTGCTGGAACTGCTCGGCGTGAGCAAGCAGGCGCTGAACATCCCGCTGCGCCAATTGCAGGAAATGCACCTGGTGGACAGCGTCGCGTCCGAGACTGACAAGCGCAAACGCCTGCTGCAATTGAGTGAGGAAGGCGTACGCCTGGAGCAGTCGCTGCGGCGTGAGCAGGTGAAGCTGTTGCAGCGGGCCTTCAGCGACGCCGGGGAAGAGGCGGTCAGTGGCTGGCTGGCGGTCAATCAAGCGCTGTGTGCTACCCGTAATGTGTAACGGTCGCATGCCTGATTAACCAGGCGCCTAAGCGTTTTTCGCCGGCAAGCCGGCTCCTACAGGAGCCATTCATCTGTCGTACTGAAAACATTATTTGCTTTATTTGTATACAAAAGCATAATCCACATCGAGTGAGTTCTTGACCTATTGGTCAACAAACTTGCCAGCACCTCAAAGCGCTGTTGCCCACCTTTGTGACCGGCGCTGGAAATAACAATAAAACTCTTGAGGAGTACTCGCTGTGGAAAGCCGCAAATCCGAAGCCCCGACGCTGGACATCGCCCCGCCCAACAACAGCTGGCTAGAACGCCTGTTCAAGCTCAGCGTGCATGGCACCACAGTGAAGACCGAGCTGATCGCCGGCCTCACCACCTTCATCACCATGGCCTACATCATCTTCGTCAACCCCAACATCATGGCCGACGCCGGCATTGATCACGGCGCGGCGTTCGTCGCCACCTGCATCGCCGCCGCGCTGGGCTGCCTGCTGATGGGCCTGTACGCCAACTGGCCCGTGGGCCTGGCGCCCGGCATGGGCCTGAACGCGTTCTTCACCTACACCGTGGTCGGCACCATGGGCTACCACTGGGAAACCGCGCTGGGTGCGGTGTTTATCTCCGGCGTGCTGTTCATGGGCCTCACCCTGTCCCGCGTGCGCGAATGGCTGCTCAACAGCATTCCGGTCAGCCTGCGCCACGCCATGGGCGCCGGTGTCGGCCTGTTCCTCGGTGTAATCGGCTTGAAGACCGCCGGCATCATCGTCGACAGCCCCGCCACCCTGATCAAGCTCGGTTCGCTGCATGAGCCCGCACCGTTACTGGCAGCCGTGTGCTTCCTGCTGATCGCCATCCTCAGCTATCACCGTGTGTTCGGCGCGATCCTGATCAGCATCATCGCCGTCACCTTCGCGGGCTGGGGCCTGGGCCTGGTGCATTACAACGGCATGATCTCCACCCCACCGAGCCTGGCACCGACCTGGATGGCCATGGACGTGAAAGGTGTATTCAATATCAGCATGATCAGCGTGGTATTTGCCTTTCTTTTTGTACACATGTTCGACACTGCAGGTACACTGATGGGCGTCGCGCAGCGCGCCGGCCTGGTGAACGCCGATGGGCGCATCGATAACCTGTCCCGCGCCTTGAAGGCCGACAGCGCCTCCAGCGTATTCGGTGCCATGGTCGGCGTGCCGCCCGTGACCAGCTACGTGGAAAGTGCTGCCGGTGTGGCAGCCGGTGGTCGTACCGGACTCACGGCGGTAACCGTGGGTGTGCTGTTTGTGGCGGCGATGTTTTTCGCCCCGCTGGCCGGCATGATCCCGGCCTACGCCACGGCAGGTGCGCTGATCTACGTGGCAATGCTGATGATGGCAAGCATGGCGCACATCAACTGGGATGAAGCCACCGACAGCATCCCGGCGATTGTCACTGCGATCATGATGCCGCTGACCTTCTCGGTGGCCGACGGGATCGCCCTGGGTTTCATCACCTATGTGGCGCTCAAGGCCGGCACCGGCAAGTACCGTGAAATCTCCGCGAGCCTGTGGGTGCTGTGCGCGATCTTTATCGCCAAATTCATATTTCTATAAAGGAGCAACGGATGAACCTGGAAACCTGGCTACTGTTCAGCGGCGCAGCATGGGTGGTGATCCTGATACCCGGGCCACTGTCACTGTTGATGATCAGCAACAGTCTCAACTACGGCCTGCGCCGTTCGTATCCAGCGTTTCTCGGTGGGGTATCTGCTTCGATCCTCCTGCTCAGTGCTTCGGCACTGGGCCTTGGTGCGCTGCTGCTGGCATCGGAACAGTTGTTCAGCGCCCTGAAGATCGTCGGCGCGGTGTACCTGTTCTACCTCGCCTGGCAGAGCTGGCAGCAATCGCGGCAACCGGCCAAGGCCGCAGAAGTGCCCTACAGCGCGCCGGTTCCACGCTTTCGTGCGCTGTTTGGCCGGGCTTTCGTACTCGGCGCCAGCAACCCCAAGGACATCCTGTTCTTCGCCGCATTCCTGCCGCAGTTCCTCCACAGTGAGCAGGCCTTCATCCCGCAATTGCTGATCATGATCGCCACCTGGACCGTACTGGACCTGCTGTGCAAGGTGTTCTACGGACTCAGCGCCCACGGCGCTGCGCGTTACTTGCGCAGCGGCAAGGGCCAGGGCTGGTTCAATCGCGTGAGCGCGGCCTTGTTTGCTGGCGCCGGCGGTGCGGCCTTGGCGCGGGCCTGAGGCTGCCGAACCGCACGAAGAACACCGTCGGGGCTGTCGTGGGTGTCCATTGGATGCCTGCGATGATCCTCACCAGGCGCCCTTCGTCCATCGCTTGCTTGATGGGCGCGAACGCCGTGGCAAAGCTCGCTGTGGCGGCGCGGTAGTTGAACCACTCGTCAGTCAGTTGCATGGCACGCGCCGCATACAACTTGAAGCTAGCGGTATTGGCCCAGCGTGTGAGCACGAAATACAGGTTGTTGGACTGTGGATGGGTACAGCTGAAATCCACGGTCGCGCCAGAGCCGGCTTTCTTTTCGACGCTAAGTACGCTGAACCCCTGTTGTTCGAGGATATCCCTGACGGCATGCTGCATCATATGGGACCGCTCGAGCAGGTTGTGCTGGGTGGGCGCTCGCAGATCAAGTGGCGGCGGTTGCCGCAGAATGAAGTCCAACCGGTCAAACCCCGGTGTGGTCGATTCGCGGCCAATATAGACACTGGTACTGCTGGCACTGTGCAGGGGCCGCAACAACTTGAGCAGATCATCGGTTTGCCCGGCAGTGCTGGGCACCCCCCACCGCTCCAGGGTCGCCTTCAGGCGCAGCAGATGGGTAGCGGTCAGGCGGCGGCTGGGGTCAGACAACTCCAGCAGGCGGTCGATCAGGAACGTGCGACTGTTGGCGGTCATGCCCGGAAAGCCCCGCGCCAGCGACACCCGTAACGACTCGCTGAACAACGGGCGATGGAACGTCCAGCGACCGTCCGCCCCCAAGGTGGCCGGTATCGGTTGATCAAAGGTCCCGGCCTCCAGCCAATAGGCAATGTCCAACGAGGCCGCATGTTCCAGCGGACGATCACGAATGATGAACACCACTTTACGTGGCGACACCTGGGAACCGTCAGGCAGCAGTCGGTAGTGGCGAGCGTCATACTGAAGCACCCTGTAACGCTGCGCCGAGGGCGGCCCGGACACGTCGAAGATCCCGAGTTCAGGGACAGCGTTGGTCAAGGTCATGGGCGTATTGATCGCCCAGGCTTCAAAGGTCTTGGGCGCCATGGTCACCTGGGACAGGCGTTGCTCTAGCGCCCCCAATGACGGCGGCACCCACTCTGTGGTGTGCGACGCTGCAAAAGGCCGCCATACCGCTGAACTCGGGCCGGGTTGTGGGGATGGCGGTGGCGCATCCGCGCCCAGCGCCCAGTCGCGATCTTCGCGGATCTGCAGCACCAGCTCCCCCTCCGCTTCGCCGCCCGGGCTTTTCACCCGCCATGCTTGCTCATCCCCGCGCCGATAGATCGGGTAATGGTGTTCGCCATCGGCCATGAACAGCTCGCCGTTTTTAACGTATACGCCCTTGTTGCCCGGCCCACTCAGGGGCACGGCGCCGTCGCTGGAGAAGGGTTTCCTGAAGCGCTCCAGCAACGTGACGGGGCGCGGGGCTGGCGGCAGCCGAGTCAACCCGCGCCCCCGGCGATGGAGCTGGCGCAGCCCTCTGCGCAGTCCGGTGCTGCCGCCTGGTCGGGTGCCGGGGGCAAATGCCGTCAGCACATCGATAAACGCCATCAGCGTCAGAAACGCCACGTCCACCGCATCCTCGGGCGTGCCGCTAAGGTGGTAGCGCCCGGCAGCCAGCAACAGTTCATACAGGCTGACAACCGTACCGATCACCGGAATGAAGGACAAAAGACCGCGCACCGTGGCGTCCGCCTGTTCGCCCAGACGCAGCTCGCGGTAGCGCGCCAGCGTCGCACGGGTGTTGGCACTGGCGTGGGCCTGCTGCTGAAGCTCAAGCCTGCGCGCGTGGACGAACAGGGCCAGGGCGTCGCGCTGGGAGGTGGGCACGATCGCCAACCAGGCGCCCGGCTGCGCATCGATCTGTTCCTGGATTTGCGCCTCGATGGCGGACAGCGTGGCAACCGGCAGTTTGTGCCTGATCTTGAAGCTGCGCACCAGTCGTCGGATCGCTTCGTACACCCTGAGAATCCCATAGCCATGAACAGGCCTGGACCCGACGGCAATCAACAGTACCAGGGGCGTTCGCAAGGGTACCGGTTGCCCGGGATAAGTGGCCAAGGCGTCCTCTTCCCAGCCAGGTGCGACCCGTTGCGCCAACGCCTTGATACAGTCTGCGTTGGCACCTGCTCGATTCAAATGCGCCAGGGCCTCGGCCTGGCTGCTGTATTCGGCGAGCACCGGGTAGCCCATGGCACCCGGCCAATACACCAGGCAACGCTGGGACAGGGTATCGGTGATGACCAGCACGCCGGCAATATGTCGGTCATGGGCGAGCGTATGGCCGCGCAAGCGCAAGAAACCAAGGCTGACGTGATCCGCCCCCCTGGTGGTCATGGCCGTGTCGAACAGGCTTTTACCGGCTGCCGAAAGCCCCTGGCGCACCGCCGAATACACCTGCATCTGCGCCAGCTGCAAGGTGGTGCGATCGATGAGCCCTGGTGGGAGCGCGCGCGGGCCCGGCGCAAATACGCGCTGGATCAAGCGCTGGTATTGGCCACCGAGGTCCAGTGCCGACAGGGTCTTGATCAGGTAACGCGGGGTCAGGCGCTGTTTCCACGCAGGTTGCAGATAACGCGCGCGATTGAGTCGCCATTCGGTCCACGGCGCCTGGGCGTCCAGATTGTGCAATGCCAGGTCCAGCAGGCTGAACGGCGTGCGCTGTGCGCTGGCGACCTTTTTGACCTGGCGCTCGCCGGGCACGCACTGGCTCGACCAACCGCAGAATTGGGCACTGACATCATCCGGCATCTCCAGCAGCGGCTGGTCCACGTCCAGCTCCGGGTAAAAACCATCCTGGGTCAGTTGGGCTACCAGCCGCTCGCGTGCAAAGGTGTGCAACGGCGGCAGGACCTGCCACAGCCGATCCTCAAGCGCCAGGGCACTGGACAGGTAGCGCCGCTGCAAACGTCCATAGACCTGACGCTGGGCGGTGGTGGCCGTGGCCAGCCAGGCCGGTCGGCTTTTCGCCTGCTCGGCGGCAAAACGAACAAAGTCGACGTTGGCCAGGGCCAGGGTCCGCGCATCATTGCCCGGCACCTGCAGGTGCTCGCGCAGTTCCATCGCCAGCCATTGCAGGCCCTGGGCCGGGTCACTGACCTCACTGAACACTCGCCTGTCCGCCTCCAGCTGTTTGCGCAACCGCGCATAGTGTTCAACCGTTGCCTTGAAGTCTTCGTGAAGTACGTCATTTTCAGTGATTCGATAGTCCGGCACGGTCGGTCGGGAGAAGGCCAAACGTGCAGCGGCGCGCTCATCCCGAGCGATGCACCGCCACAACACCGAGCCGTCACGGCTGGCAAAGCTGGCCCGAAGCGCTTGGGACAAGGCCTCCAAGTGATCGAACACCGCAGTCCCGCCGAAGCCGCCCGCCACCACCAGGATCACCGGTTGCACCCAGGTCGGTTCGATCACTGCGCGGGCGGTGGTCACCACGAAAGCCCCCTGCAAACGGTGGCTGCCCATCGCGATACGCAGCACACGGGTGTCACTGCCCAGGCGCTGGCTGGCCAGAGGCTTGCTGAGGACTTCCAGCAACCGGTCCAGGTGGGTCTGCTTGATGATTCCAAGGCTGTGATCAAGCTGGGCGTCCAGGCGCAACGCCAGGCGCCGGGCATTCAATACCCGCGTGGCGCGCTTGTGGGTGTCATCAAGCCGTTCCAGCCAGAACCCTGTCTCGAACAGACGCCCCTCCTCAGCCTGGGTCGAATGCCCGATGATCTGCGCCTGGGCTTGGCGCTGGGCTTCGCGGCGTGCAAAGGCCTGGTAGGCCGTATCGTCACCGGGCGTCTGCAGCAAGGCCTCCATGCCACTTTCGTAACGCTGCACCTGACGCTCACAGGCACCGCGCGAAAGGTCGCCCGACACTCGGGAGAACACGATGTCTGCCTGGCGACGCTGGCGATCCCACTCCAGCAAGGTGTCAAGGACCGTCTCGAATGGCAGGCCGTTGCCCAGGCGCGTGCGGCCCTGCTCAACCGTCCGCAGCAGGCGCGCGAGCCATCGACTCGGCAACGGATCGTCAGGCGCTGTCGGCGCAGCGTAATGAAGGGACAGCACGCAGCCCCATTCATTGTTCCATTGGCCCTCCAGCAAGGCCTGCGCACTGTGGGCCAACGCGTCTTGCGTGAGTGCACTCCCGACCGGCATCGGCGCCTGCACCTGACGATGCAGTGGCAGGTAGTGCCACCATTGCCCCAACAACGATCGATGCACGAGGTCGGGCAACTGCGCCTGCATCTGGGCCCCGGAACTGAACTCATGAAACCCGCGCGATAACCCTGGCAGGTAGATGACCTGCAGCCCATCAACGGCCCCTGCCCGACTGATGTGCAAGGCACCCGGAAGCGCCAGCACCCCGTGCTCGGCATGGGGCCATGAGACTGTTGCCACTTGGACCGTCGCCCAGGCCCCTCCGGCCCGCTGGCGCGTCTCTGCGTCGGGGGCGTCGATCAGTTGCCCGAGCATGGCGTAACCGTTATCCGACAGGTGGAACAGCTGATGCGCGAGGAAAGCCTGGTCGGCAAACAACGCCTTGCGCAATTCGACCCAGCGTTCGCGACGCGAAAGCCAGGTGCCTTGGGCCAGTTGCTGCCAGTAGTCCGCCGTGGCGCTATTGATACGGTCCAACAGCCGCAACTGTCGGACACGCTCCAGCGCCTGCCAGGCATTGAACGCCAGCGCGCACGTAGGCTGGCCTTGCACGCTCAAGGCGGTGAAATGGTGCAGGTTGATCGGCACACCGGGGTCGCTGAACAAGGCCAGCGCCCGATCGGTCAAGCTGTTGACGTGAAGGGGCGATTGGGGCGGTGGCGGTTCGCTGAAGAGCAGGGTGTCCGGGTCCAGGGCGAACGCTTCGCGCAAGGCATGGCGGATGATGGACAAAATGCGCGGCGCCCGCCCCGCCAGGTGCCCCAGCTCTTTCGCGTGGTGCATGCAGCGCGCGTGGGCGGCATGGATCTGGTTGATCGTACGGCTGGGTTCGCGCGCACGATTGACCCGCCGTGTCAGCAGTGCGCGAATCGCCGCCAGGCGCTGCTCCCGGGTCACGGCGGGATCGTCGAAATCGAAGGCGGGCGAGATAGGATCGGGCGTGTCTGGACTCATGACGGCTCTTCAAGGCTGAAACAGCCGAGCCTAGGCACTCTCTCCTGTGCCGGTGCGTTACATAATTGGCAGACGAAAAAAAGCCCGCAGTGTGGGCGGGCGAAAATCCAACGAAGAGCTTTGGGGGTGTGAAGCGAGGTGACGCTAGCTACCGCGATACGTGGAGTAGCTGTAGGGCGAAATCAGTAGCGGGACATGGTAGTGATCCTGTTCGGCGTTGATGCCGAAGCGCAGCACCACCACATCCAGGAAAGCCGGTTCAGGCAATTGCACGCCGCGGGCGCGGTAGTAATCGCCGGCGCCGAACTGCAGCTGGTAGACACCGCTGCGGTAGTCGTCACCTTGCAGCAAGGGGGCGTCGCACCGGCCATCGCTGTTGGTCAGGGCCGTGGCAACCAGTTCCAGCTGCGCGCCTTCGACGCGGTACAGCTCGACCTTGATTGCGCTGCCGGGGCAGCCGTGTGCGGCGTCCAAAACGTGTGTGGTCAAACGTCCCATGGCGTCTACGCGCCTCCTTAAGCCAGTAGAAGAAAGGTCCGCACTTTTCCGGGGCATCAAAAAAGCCGGCGATGACTGATTAAGACACTTTTTAAAAAAATTGTACACAATAAATTAAACAAATTACCGGATCGCCATTCGAACCGGGTTGCCGACGGGGGTGGTGTGCCTGATAGTCCCTTGGGAGGCGATCGCCGGCAAGCCGGCTCTTACAAATCGGTGTTGTGTAGAAAGATTTTGTGGTTTAGCTGACCAGGCAGGCAAGTTTCTTGCAGTACCTTTGAGTGGGGTGTGACAGAAAAAATGCAGAAATGCAGGCTTACAAAGTTGGCAATAAGTTGTATACAATCACTCATCGCTGTGACGCCACCCAGTCATTTCACTGCCCGGCCGCCACATGAATGATCACGAACAAGAAGGAAGACTGCAGTGAGCGCTGACTACCCACGCGACCTGATCGGTTACGGCAGTAACCCTCCTCACCCCCACTGGCCGGGCAAGGCACGCATTGCGCTGTCTTTCGTACTCAATTACGAAGAAGGCGGCGAACGCAACATTTTGCACGGTGACAAAGAGTCCGAAGCCTTCCTCTCGGAAATGGTCTCGGCCCAGCCGCTGCAAGGCGCGCGCAACATGAGCATGGAGTCGCTGTACGAATACGGCAGCCGTGCCGGTGTGTGGCGCATCCTCAAGCTGTTTAAAGAGTTCGACATTCCGCTGACCATCTTCGCCGTGGCCATGGCCGCCCAGCGCCACCCGGACGTGATCCGCGCGATGGTCGAGGCCGGCCACGAGATCTGCAGCCACGGCTATCGCTGGATCGACTACCAGTACATGGACGAGGCCCAGGAGCGCGAGCACATGCTCGAAGCCATCCGCATCCTCACCGAACTGACCGGCGAACGCCCACTGGGCTGGTACACCGGGCGCACCGGCCCCAACACGCGCCGGCTGGTGATGGAGGAAGGCGGCTTCCTCTACGATTGCGACACCTACGACGACGACCTGCCCTACTGGGAGCCCAACACCCCCACTGGCAAGCCGCACTTGGTGATCCCTTACACCCTGGACACCAACGACATGCGCTTCACCCAGGTGCAGGGCTTCAACAAGGGCGACGACTTCTTCGAGTACCTCAAGGACGCGTTCGACGTGCTCTACGCTGAAGGCGCCGAGGCACCGAAGATGCTCTCCATCGGCCTGCATTGCCGCCTGATTGGCCGCCCTGCGCGCCTGGCGTCGCTGAAGCGCTTTATTGAATACGTCAAAGGTCACGAGCAGGTCTGGTTCACTCGCCGAGTGGACATTGCCCGTCACTGGCACCAAACCCACCCCCACACGGGAGCGGCGAAATGACTGCGTTCCACACCCTGAAGCCCTCGACCTTGAGCCGCGACGCATTCGTCCAGGCCTTCGCCGACATCTACGAACACTCGCCATGGGTGGCCGAAAAGGCCTTCGACCTGGGCCAGGACCCTTCGATCGACCAGATCGAAACCCTGCACCAACGCATGAGCGACATCCTGTTGAGCGCCGATCACACCAGTCAGCTGGCCCTGATCAACGCTCACCCGGACCTGGCCGGCAAAGCCGCCGTCCAGGGCCAACTGACCCAAGCCAGCACCGATGAACAGGCTGGCGCGGGGATTCACCAATGCACGGCCGAAGAGTTTTCTCGCTTCACCGAGCTGAACGATGCCTACAAGGCCAAGTTCAAGTTTCCCTTCATCATGGCGGTAAAAGGCAGCAACCGGCATCAGATCCTTGCCGCGTTCGAAACGCGCATCCACCACTCGGTCGACACCGAGTTCAAATGCGCACTGGCCGAGATCAACAAGATCGCGTTGTTCCGTTTACTGACTCTTTAAGCAACCCTCGCCCGAGTGTTCATGAGCACCCAGGGCCTGGTGAGCATCCCAAGCCACTCTATTTAAGGCAGACAAGAAGAATGAAAGCGCAACCCGTACCTTTCGAGAAGTTCGTCAACCTGGCCGACGCCCGCCTGGGCACCAAGATCCTCTCCGTGACCGATGACTGGTTCGCCGACGCCAACCGCCTGTTCCAGCCGACCCCGGCCGTGTGGAAGGAGGGCGTTTTCGATGACAACGGCAAGTGGATGGACGGCTGGGAATCGCGCCGCAAGCGCTTCGAAGGCTACGACAGCGCCGTGATCCGCCTGGGCGTACCGGGCTCGATCAAAGGCGTGGACATCGACACTTCATTCTTCACCGGCAACTTCCCGCCGTCGGCCTCCCTGGAAGCCTGCTTCCTGGCCTCGGGCGACCCTGATGAAAACACCCAGTGGGTAGAAGTACTGTCGGCCGTCGAGTTGCAAGGCAACAGCCATCACTTCCACGAGATCAACAACGACCAGGCGTTCAGCCACCTGCGTTTCAACATCTACCCGGATGGCGGCGTGGCCCGTCTGCGTGTGTACGGCGTGCCGTTCCGCGATTGGTCCTCGGTGGGCGACAACGAACAGGTCGACCTGGCCGCCGCCTTGAACGGCGGCCGTGCCCTGGCCTGCTCCGACGAACACTTCGGCCGCATGAGCAACATCCTCAACCCGGGCCGTGGCATCAACATGGGCGATGGCTGGGAAACCGCACGTCGTCGCACGCCGGGCAATGACTGGGTGATCGTCGCCCTGGGCCACCCGGGTGAGATCGAGAAAATCATCGTCGACACCCTGCACTTCAAGGGCAACTACCCGGACACCTGCTCGATCCAGGGCGCCTTCGTGAAGGGCGGCACCGACAGCCAGATCGAAACCCAATCGCTGTTCTGGCGCGAACTGCTGCCGGCGCAGAAACTGGAAATGCACGCTGAACACACCTTCGTCGAGCAGATCAAGGCGCTGGGGCCCATCACCCACATCCGCCTGAACGTGTTCCCGGATGGTGGCGTGAGCCGCCTGCGCGTTTTGGGCAAGGTAGCGAAGTAAGCGGTGATGCCATTCGCGAGCAAGCCCGCTCCCACATTTGAAATGCATTCCCCTGTGGGAGCGGGCTTGCTCGCGAAGGCGTCAGATCAAACAACACAAAATTCGGATAAGAAGACAGCCATGCGCACACTCGTGATCGAACCCCTGACCAAAGAAGCCTTCGCCCCTTTCGGAGACGTTATCGAAACCGATGGCAGCGATCACTTCATGATCAACAACGGGTCGACCATGCGCTTCCATAAACTGGCCACGGTGGAAACCGCCAAGCCTGAGGACAACGCGATCATCAGCATCTTCCGCGCAGACGCGCAGGACATGCCGCTGACCGTGTGCATGCTGGAACGACACCCGCTGGGCAGCCAGGCTTTCATTCCGCTGCTCGGCAACCCCTTTCTGATCGTGGTCGCGCCACTTGGCGATGAACCTGTATCGGGCTTGGTCCGCGCCTTCGTTACCAACGGCAGGCAGGGCATTAATTACCATCGCGGCGTCTGGCACCACCCGGTGCTGACGATCGAAAAGCGGGATGACTTCCTGGTGGTTGATCGCAGTGGCACAGGCAATAACTGCGATGAGCATTTTTTCAAAGAGGATGAGCGGTTGATCCTCGCCCCCCACCAATAAGAGAAGGTCTGATCACCCGACAACAAGGGTGACAGGCGAGAGGTAAAGACTGTGGAAGCACATCTGTTGGAATGGCTGAACCTGAGCGTGCGCTGGGTTCACATGATCACTGGCGTCGCGTGGATCGGCGCTTCTTTCTACTTCGTCTGGCTGGAAAACAACCTCAATCGCGTCAACCCCAAGGACGGCCTGGCCGGTGACTTGTGGGCAATCCACGGTGGCGGTATCTACCACCTGGAAAAATACAAACTGGCCCCGCCGACCATGCCGGACAACCTGCACTGGTTCAAATGGGAAGCCTATTTCACCTGGATGTCGGGGATCGCGCTGCTGTGCGTGGTGTTCTACTCCAACCCCACCCTGTACTTGCTGGCCCCGGGCAGCAGCCTCAGTGGGCCTGAAGGCGTATTGCTGGGCATCGGCTCGCTGTTCGCCGGCTGGTTCATCTACTCCTTCCTGTGCGACTCGGCCCTGGGCAAACGCCCTGCCCTGCTCGGCTTCATCCTGTTCGTGCTGTTGATTGCGGCGGCCTATGGCTTCAGCAAGGTGTTCAGCGGCCGTGGCGCCTACCTGCACGTGGGTGCGGTGATCGGCACCATCATGGTGGGCAACGTGTTCCGCATCATCATGCCGGCGCAACGCGCATTGGTGGCGGCGATCGCCGAAAACCGCACACCGGACCCGGCACTGCCGGCCAAGGGCTTGCTGCGTTCACGTCACAACAACTACTTCACCCTGCCGGTGCTGTTCATCATGATCAGCAACCACTTCCCGAGCACCTACGGCAGCCAATACAACTGGCTGATCCTGGCCGGTATCGCCGTGGCTGCGGTGCTGGTGCGTCACTACTTCAACACCCGCCATGACAGCCAGAAATATGCGTGGACGCTGCCCGTCGGCGCGTTGGCGATGATTTGCCTGGCCTATGTGACCGGCCCCAAACCTGTGTCGACCGCACCGGATGTCGCCAAGGCGCCTGCCGCCATCGAGTACCAACCGTTGCCGGAAACGGCGCTGGGCGGTGGCTTGAAACCGGCCGCTCCCGCCGCACCTGCCGAACCGGCTGCAGCGCCCGCTGCCCCGGCACAGGCCACGATTGATTTCGACAAGGTGCACGGTGTGATCCAGGAACGCTGCGCCGTGTGCCACTCGGCCAAGCCGACCAGCCCGCTGTTCAGCACCGCGCCGGCCGGGGTGATGTTCGACACCCCGGCGCAGATCCAGCAGCAGGCGGCGCGCATCCAAGCGCAGGCCGTGGCCAGCCAGATCATGCCGCTGGGCAACATCACCCAGATGACCCAGCAGGAGCGGGATTTGATTGGCACCTGGATCAACCAGGGGGCGCGTACCAATTAGATTTTCGGTGGCTTGACGGCCGCTATCGCCGGCAAGCCGGCTCCTACAGGGGATTCGCAAACCTGCAGGAGCTGGCTTGCCAGCGATCAACCGCGCAGCGGTTGCCAAACAACACAACAATAAAAAAGATTCGAGGTGTTGCATGACCGAGTTAGCCGAACCGCAGATTCCTGCCGCGCCCGCCATGGTGCGGCTGCCCCTCTTGCAACTGATTCTGGTAGGCCTGCAACACGTCTTGCTGATGTACGGCGGCGCCGTCGCCGTGCCCCTGATTATTGGCCAGGCCGCAGGCCTCGGCCGTGAAGAAATCGCTTTCCTGATCAACGCCGACCTACTCGTGGCCGGCATCGCCACCATGGTGCAGTCGTTCGGTATCGGCCCGGTGGGCATTCGCATGCCGGTGATGATGGGCGCCAGTTTCGCCGCCGTCGGCAGCATGGTCGCCATGGCCGGCATGCCCGGCATCGGTCTGCAGGGGATCTTCGGCGCGACCATCGCCGCCGGGTTCTTCGGCATGTTGATCGCACCGTTCATGTCCAAGGTGGTGCGCTTCTTTCCACCGTTGGTGACCGGTACGGTGATTACCGCCATCGGCCTGTCGTTGTTTCCAGTGGCCGTGAACTGGGCGGGTGGCGGCAGCGCGGCCGCCACCTTCGGCTCGCCGATCTACCTGGCCATTGCCGCACTGGTACTGGCCACCATCCTATTGATCAACCGTTTCATGCGCGGCTTCTGGGTGAATATCTCGGTGCTGATCGGCATGGGCCTGGGCTACGCCCTGTGCGGTGCGCTCGGCATGGTCGACCTCAGTGGCCTGGCGATGGCGCCCTGGGTGCAAGTGGTAACGCCGCTGCACTTCGGCATGCCCAAGTTCGAGCTGGCCCCCATCCTGTCGATGTGCCTGGTGGTAGTAATCATCTTTGTCGAGTCCACCGGGATGTTCCTGGCACTGGGCAAGATCACCGGCCAGGACGTGACGCCGAAGATGCTGCGCCGTGGCCTGCTGTGTGATGCCGGTGCGTCGTTCTTCGCCGGTTTCTTCAACACCTTCACCCACTCCTCGTTCGCCCAGAACATCGGCCTGGTGCAGATGACCGGCGTGCGTTGCCGCTCGGTGACGATCATGGCCGGGGTGTTCCTTATTGTGCTGAGCCTGCTGCCCAAGGCGGCCTACCTGGTCGCGTCGATTCCACCGGCGGTGCTGGGCGGCGCGGCGATTGCCATGTTCGGCATGGTAGCGGCCACCGGGATCAAGATCCTGCAAGAAGCCGACATCGCCGACCGCCGCAACCAGTTGCTGGTGGCGGTGAGCATCGGCATGGGCCTGATCCCCGTGGTACGCCCGGAATTCTTCGCACAGTTGCCGCTGTGGATGAGCCCGATTACCCACAGTGGTATCGCCATGGCCACGCTCAGCGCGTTGTCGCTGAATATCCTGTTCAACATTCTCGGTGGTTCTGAACGACCTGCCGTTGCCCACACGCATTGATTCCTTCGTTCGCACAAAAACAATAACGAAACGGGAACACACGCATGCACATCCTCCACCTGGGGCCGGCCACAAGCCGCGCCCCATTCTCGCCCCACGCGCTCTGTTACAGCGCACTTGAGCCCAGGCCTGGGAGCCAGTATTCTCCGCGCCCGCTCGAATCGACTCAAAAAAAAACAGCAGATGTAAAAGCTGACTGCAAGGCCAACTTATCCCGGCCTGTTGTCTGCGGCCAACCTACGCAAAAAGTCCTCCGGATCGACTGCATCTCATGCAGCCGACGGGGATTTTTTGGCTTTTTAAATACCTTGGCGCAGGTCTTGCTAAAAGCACTAAAGCTGACCAAACAGACGATTTTTGCAGCGAACCAAAAGGCGCCACATCAGAGCGCCTGCGTAGAAAAAAAACCATAAAACTTTAACTCGGGAGCAACCGAATGAAACCTATGTTCAAAGGCCTGATGCTGGCGGGATCCCTGCTGGCCGGTGGCCAAGCCGTGGCCGGTGACTTGTTGCAGTGGCAGAACAACAGCCTGACTTACCTGTGGGGCAAGAACTTCACCGTCAACCCGCAGATCCAGCAGACCGTTACGTTCGAACATGCCGACGCATGGAAGTACGGCGACAACTTCCTGTTCGTCGACCGCATCTTCTACAACGGCAAGGAAGACGGCAACGTCGGCCCCAGTACTTACTACGGCGAGTTCAGCCCACGCCTGTCGTTCGGCAAGATCTTCGATAAGGACCTGTCGTTCGGCCCGATCAAGGACGTGCTGCTGGCCTTCACTTACGAGTTCGGCGAAGGCGACAACGAGTCCTACCTGCTCGGCCCTGGCTTTGACTTGAACATCCCGGGTTTCGACTACTTCCAGCTGAACTTCTACCAGCGCCAGACCGAAGGCAATCGCCCGGGTGACGGCGTGTGGCAGATCACGCCGGTGTGGTCGTACACCATTCCCGTGGGCAACTCCAACGTGCTGATCGACGGCTTCATGGACTGGGTCGTGGACAACGACAAGAACGCTCGTGGCACTTACCACGCCAACCTGCACTTCAACCCACAGATCAAATATGACTTGGGCAAGGCGCTGCACTGGGGCGACAAACAGTTGTACGTGGGTATCGAGTATGACTACTGGAAGAACAAGTACGGGATCCAGGATACCGGTGCGTTCGAAACCAACCAGGACACGGCAAGCCTGCTGGTCAAATACCATTTCTAACTGAAAACCGCATCCCCCCTGTGGGAGCGGGCTTGCTCGCGAATGCGGTGTGCCAGTCGACTAATGTGCTGACTGATCCACCGCATTCGCGAGCAAGCCCGCTCCCACATTTAGATTGGGGGTAGTCCCAGAAACCGAGTAATTTCCTCGCGCTTGGCCAACGCATCGCGTCGCCCCAACTCGATCAACTCGCTGCAATACCCCGCCTCGAACAGCAGGTAGCTCAACACCCCCGCCCCGCTCGTCTTGGTCGCCCCCGGCCCGCGCAGGAACAGGCGCAGTGCCGCCGGCAATTCCTGCCGATGCCGTGCCGCGATTTCGTCGATCGGCTGGCTCGGCGCAATCACCAGCACGTCCACCGCCGCCAACCCGGGCGCGGCATGGCTGAACTGGTTCAAGCGCTCCAGCAATTCAATATCGCTTTCCAGGCTGTCAATGAACGTGCTGTTGAGCATGTGCCCGCCGATCTGCGCCAGGGTCGGCTCCTGGCCGGTGAAAGTGCGTTGTGTGGCCGGCTCGTTGCCACGCGGGTTGCCACTGACACCCACCACCAGCACGCGGCTGGCCCCCAGGTGCAAGGCAGGGCTGATGGGCGCCGATTGGCGCACGGCGCCGTCACCGAAATACTCCTGGTCGAGTTTCACCGGGGCGAACAGCAAGGGGATCGCCGAGCTGGCCAGCAGGTGTTCAACCGTCAGTTGGGTGGGTACGCCGATGCGTCGATGACGCAGCCAGGCGTCAATGGTGCCGCCGCCCTGGTAGAAGGTCACCGCCTGGCCGGACTCATAGCCGAACGCCGTGACCGCCACCGCGTGCAGGTGCTGATTGCGGATGGCTTCATCAATGCCGTGCAGGTGCAGTTTGTCGTTGAGCAGATCGCGCAGCGGCGTGCTGTTGAGCAACGCCACGGGCACCTGTGCGCCAAAGCCCAGCAGGCTATGGATAAAAAAGCGACCCGCCTGGCGGATCACCCCGGGCCAGTCGCTGCGCAACACCAGGTGGCTGCGAAAGCCTTGCCAGAACGCCGTGAGGCGCCCGATGGCGGCGGTGAAGTCCATGGCGCCGCTGGCCAGGCTCACCGCATTGATCGCACCGGCCGAAGTACCGACGATCACCGGAAAAGGGTTGGGGGCCCCCGGCGGCAGCAACTCGGCAATCGCCGCCAACACCCCCACCTGATACGCCGCCCGCGCCCCGCCACCGGAAAGAATCAAGCCTGTAACCGGTTCAGCTGGGCGCATCGCGTCACTCCATGTGGGGAAGGGTCGTTATGTGTGGCGAGGGAGCTTGCTCCCGTTCGACTGCGCAGCAGTCCTGGTCCTTACAATTGCAATAACTTTATCGACGGCGTTTCTCATACAGCTTGGGCTCACCCGGTGGCCGGCTCTTGAAGCGCCGGTGCGTCCACAGGTATTGCTCGGGGCATTCACGTACCGAGGCTTCGACCCATTGGTTGATCCGCAGGCAGTCGATTTCATCGGATTCGCCAGGGAAGTCTTCCAGCGGCGGGTGAATCACCAGGCGATAGCCGCTGCCATCGGCCAGGCGCTCCTGGGTGAACGGCACCACCAGCGCCTTGCCCAGCTTGGCAAACTTGCTGGTGGCGGTCACGGTGGCTGCCTGGATGCCGAACAGCGGCACGAAGATGCTTTGCTTGGCGCCGTAGTCTTGGTCCGGCGCGTACCAGATCGCACGGCCGGCACGCAGCAGCTTGAGCATGCCGCGCACATCTTCGCGCTCGACGGCCAGGGAGTCGAGGTTGTGGCGTTCACGGCCACGGCGCTGCACGAAGTCGAACAACGCATTGCCGTGTTCGCGGTACATGCCATCAATGGTGTGCTTTTGCCCGAGCAGGGCTGCGCCGATTTCCAGGGTCGTGAAATGCAGGGCCATGAGGATCACACCCTTGCCGTCCAGCTGCGCCTGCTTGAGGTGCTCGAGCCCTTCGACATGGGCCAGGCGTGCCAGCCGCTGGCGTGACCACCACCAGCTCATGGCCATTTCAAAGAAGGCAATGCCGGTGGAGGCGAAATTTTCCTTGAGCAACTGCTTGCGTGCTTTGGCGGACATTTCCGGGAAGCACAGCTCCAGGTTGCGCGCAGCGATGCGGCGGCGTTCGCCGGCCACACGGTACATGCCGGCGCCCAGCAGGCGACCAATGGTCAACAAGGCGCGGTAGGGCAATTGGGTGATCAGCCACAACAGGCCGAGTCCCAGCCATAACAGCCAAAAACGTGGGTGAAAAAATACAGCTCGAAAACGCGGGCGATCCATTACAGATTCCGGTAAAGACAAGGGCCGCGCATTCTACAACGGTTCGACCCGGCTTGCGGCCCGTGGATGTTCTCGTTATAAGTCTCGACACTTTTCGTGACAAGCCGCTTTTGCCGACCATGAGCCAAACCGAACCGCTAGACCAAGATCCCGTGTTCCAGTTAAAAGGCAGCATGCTCGCCATTACCGTGCTGGAACTGGCCCGCAACGACCTCGATGCCCTGGACCGCCAACTGGCCGCCAAGGTCGCCCTGGCGCCGAACTTCTTCAACAATGCCCCGTTGGTGCTGGCCCTGGACAAACTGCCAGCCGGCCAGGGCGCCATCGACCTGCCCGGCCTGATGCGTGTGTGCCGTTCCCATGGCCTGCGTACCCTGGCGATCCGTGCCAGCCGTATCGAAGACATTGCCGCCGCCATCGCCATTGAACTGCCAGTATTGCCACCGTCCGGTGCGCGCGAGCGTCCGCTGGAACCATTGGTCGGTGAAGAGAAGAAAAAACCGGAAAAACCACCCGAGCCTGCGATCAAGCCTACAAAGATCATCACCTCGCCCGTACGCGGCGGGCAGCAGATTTACGCCCAAGGCGGCGACCTGGTGGTGATTTCCTCGGTCAGCCCAGGGGCGGAACTTCTCGCCGATGGCAACATCCATGTATACGGCCCGATGCGCGGACGCGCCCTCGCCGGCATCAAGGGTGATACCAAGGCCCGTATTTTTTGCCAGCAGTTGACCGCTGAGCTAGTGTCCATCGCAGGCCAGTACAAGGTTTCAGAAGATTTGCGCCGTGATCCGCTGTGGGGGGCTTCGGTGCAGGTCAACCTGTCGGGCGATGTGTTGAACATCATCCGTCTTTAACGGATACTGCCGCATTTTCCAAGCATCTCTAGACTCTGATAGCACAGCGAAACCGGCATTACTTGTGTAGGAATTATTTTTCCTACAAGGCTGTCCGCCTGCAGCGAGTTCCAAGAGATGTTTTTCAGGGACCGAAAAGTCCTTTTTCCTTAGGGGTGAAACACCTTGGCCAAGATTCTCGTGGTTACATCCGGCAAGGGTGGTGTGGGTAAGACCACCACCAGCGCCGCTATCGGTACCGGCCTCGCACTGCGCGGCCACAAGACAGTCATCGTCGACTTCGACGTCGGTTTGCGTAACCTCGACCTGATCATGGGCTGCGAACGCCGCGTGGTGTACGACTTCGTCAACGTGGTGAACGGCGAAGCCAACCTGCAACAGGCCCTGATCAAGGACAAGCGCCTTGAGAACCTGTACGTGCTGGCCGCCAGCCAGACCCGTGACAAGGACGCGCTGACCAAAGAAGGCGTAGGCAAAGTCCTGGCCGAGCTCAAGGAGACCTTCGAATACGTGGTGTGCGACTCGCCGGCCGGTATCGAAACCGGTGCGCACCTGGCGATGTACTTCGCTGACGAAGCCATCGTGGTGACCAACCCGGAAGTCTCCTCGGTACGTGACTCGGACCGCATGCTGGGCCTGCTGGCCAGCAAGTCCCAGCGCGCCGAAAAAGGCGAAGACCCGATCAAGGAGCACTTGCTGCTCACCCGCTACAACCCTGAGCGCGTCAGCAACGGCGAAATGCTCGGCGTTGAAGACGTGAAGGAAATCCTCGCCGTCACCCTGCTGGGCGTGATCCCTGAATCCCAGGCCGTACTCAAAGCCTCCAACCAAGGTGTTCCGGTCATCCTCGACGACCAGAGCGACGCCGGCCAGGCGTACAGCGATGCCGTCGACCGCTTGCTGGGCAAGTCCGTGGAACATCGCTTCCTCGATGTCAAGAAGAAGGGATTCTTCGAGCGTATCTTTGGAGGCAACTAAACAATGAAATTTCTCGACTTCTTTCGCGCCAACAAAAAGCCAACGACCGCGTCGGTAGCGAAAGAGCGTCTACAGATCATCGTGGCGCACGAACGCGGCCAACGCAGCACGCCGGACTACTTGCCAGCCTTGCAGAAGGAACTGGTCGAGGTGATCCGCAAGTACGTCAATATCGGGAACGACGATGTGCATGTCGCCCTGGAAAACGACGGCAGCTGCTCGATTCTGGAACTCAATATCACCCTGCCTGATCGTTGATCGAACAGGCGGCCGCCACGGCGGCACGGTCACAGGATCCCGCAAGGGAACCGGTGACCGTGCCGCCGTTGGCGTTTGTTACGAGGCTGTTTGATGCCGCTGTCCAATATTCATATCCTGCATCAGGACGCCGCCGTCCTGGTGGTGAACAAGCCCACCCTGCTGCTCTCGGTGCCCGGTCGCGCCGACGACAACAAGGACTGCCTGATCACCCGCCTGCAGGAAAACGGCTACCCCGAAGCCCGCATCGTGCATCGCCTGGACTGGGAAACCTCGGGGATCATCCTGCTGGCCCGGGACGCCGATACCCACCGCGAACTGTCCCGCCAGTTTCATGACCGCGAAACCGAAAAGGCCTACACCGCCTTGGCCTGGGGCCAACCGGCGCTGGACAGCGGCAGCATCGACCTGCCCCTGCGCTACGACCCGCCGACCAAGCCACGCCACGTGGTGGACCATGAGTTCGGCAAACATGCGCTGACCTTCTGGAAGGTGCTGGAACGTTGCGGCGACTGGTGCCGCGTGGAACTGACGCCGATCACGGGGCGTTCGCACCAACTGCGCGTGCACATGTTGTCCATCGGCCACCCGCTGCTGGGTGATGGCCTTTATGCCCACGAACAAGCCCTGGCCGCCTGGCCGCGCCTGTGCCTGCATGCAAGCATGCTGAGCTTCACCCATCCTCAGAGTGGCGAACGCCTGCGCTTCGAGTGCCCTGCTCCCTTCTAAAGCTGCAAACGCATTCAATGTGGGAGCTGGCTTGCCTGCGATAGCGGTCTTTCTGCAAAAAATGTGGAACTGACACACCGCTATCGCAGGCAAGCCAGCTCCCACAGTGGTTTTGTGTTGTGCTCAAGAAGGTAGCTTCACTTCAAATGTAGAGCCAATACGGTAAACTCCGCGCACTGCTGTCTGGAGCTATTTATGCGCGAAGCGTTGAATCAAGGCCTGATCGACTTCCTCAAGGCCTCCCCTACTCCTTTTCATGCCACTGCTGCCCTGGCCCAGCGCCTGGAAGCGGCGGGTTACCAGCGGCTCGACGAGCGCGAAACCTGGGCCACCGAAGCCAACGGTCGCTATTACGTCACCCGTAACGATTCCTCGATCATTGCCTTCAAGCTGGGCCGCCACTCGCCACTGTTGGGCGGGATTCGCCTGGTCGGCGCCCACACCGACAGCCCGTGCCTGCGGGTCAAGCCCCAGCCCGAGTTGCAACGCCAGGGCTTCTGGCAGTTGGGCGTGGAAGTCTACGGCGGCGCGCTGCTGGCGCCGTGGTTCGATCGCGACCTGTCCCTGGCCGGCCGCGTCACCTTCCGCCGTGACGGCAAGGTCGAAAGCCAGCTGATCGACTTCAAGCTGCCCATCGCCATCATCCCCAACCTGGCCATCCACCTGAACCGTGAAGCCAACCAGGGCTGGGCGATCAATGCCCAGACCGAGCTGCCGCCGATCCTCGCGCAATTTGCCGGTGACGAGCGCGTGGACTTCCGCGCCGTGCTCACCGAGCAGTTGGCACGCGAACACGGCCTGAACGCCGACGTGGTGCTCGACTACGAGCTGAGCTTCTACGACACCCAGAGCGCCGCAGTGATCGGCCTCAATGGCGACTTCATCGCCGGCGCACGCCTGGACAACCTGCTGTCGTGCTACGCCGGCCTGCAGGCCTTGCTCACCAGCGACAGCGACGAAACCTGCGTGCTGGTGTGCAACGACCACGAAGAAGTCGGCTCCTGCTCGGCCTGCGGTGCCGACGGCCCGATGCTGGAACAGACCCTGCGCCGCCTGCTGCCCGAAGGTGATGAGTTCGTACGCACCATCCAGAAATCACTGTTGGTGTCGGCGGACAACGCCCACGGCGTGCACCCCAACTACGCCGAGAAGCACGACGCCAACCACGGCCCCAAGCTCAATGCCGGCCCGGTGATCAAGGTCAACAGCAACCAGCGCTACGCCACCAACAGCGAAACCGCAGGCTTCTTCCGCCACCTGTGCATGGCCCAGGAAGTGCCGGTGCAGAGCTTCGTGGTGCGCAGCGACATGGGTTGCGGCTCCACCATCGGCCCGATCACCGCCAGCCATTTGGGTGTGCGCACCGTGGACATCGGCTTGCCGACGTTTGCCATGCATTCCATTCGTGAGTTGTGCGGCAGCCATGATTTGGCGCATCTGGTGAAGGTGTTGGGGGCGTTTTACGCCAGTCGTGATTTGCCCTAATAATTTGGGCTGACACGGTCAAAAAATGTGGGAGCGGGCTTGCTCGCGAAAGCGGTGGATCAGTCACACTTATATTGACTGATACCCTGCATTCGCGAGCAAGCCCGCTCCCACATTTAGTGTTGTGTACACCTGATCTACATCACCTGCACTTTCTGTAATCCGACCTAGACTTGTCAGTATTCCCACTCCGACAAGGCCGTCGTCCCATGATCTCCATGTCCTCGTTCCACGCCATGCTTATCCCGATCCTGATCGGCATGATCCTGCTGGCGACGGGCTTCAACTTTCGCGACAAGCCCCTGGGCGTGTTTGGCATGTGGATCGGCATGCTGCTGATCCTGGGCACCGTGGTCTACAAGATCCTCGCCAAACTGGCGGAATGACAAATGCACTCGCATCTGGCATAGCGGCCTCGTACACTCGATCAACCCGTCGTTTCCAAGGTTGACCGCCTAGTGTTCTCCCGTCTGTTCGCCCTGCCCTGCACCCTGCTGATCACCCTGCTCATGTTGCTGCCGCTCGCGCCTGCCCAGGCCGTGAGCCTGCCCGGTCTGCTGGGTAACGCCACCAAGTCCCAACCCCAGGCAGATGTGCCGCTGGGGCAGTCGCTGGACGAGGTGATCAAGACCCTGGAAAACGACCAACAGCGCACCCAGCTGCTGAGCGACCTGAAAAAACTCCGTGAAGCCACGAAAAAAGCCCAACCGGCCACCGAAGAAGGTGTGCTGGGTTTGATCGGCGGCACCCTGGCCAACCTCGAAGCGCAGTTTTCCGGGGCCGACAGCCCGCTGGGGCGCTGGTCCAATGAAATCGACCAGGCCAAGGACGAACTTGACGCCCTGATGTTGCCGGCGAGCGAATGGTTGCCGATCATTTTCGGTTTTGCCCTGATCCTGGCCGTATGGAGCTTGCTGGCCGCCGCGCTGATCTGGCTCAGCCACCGGGTGCGCGAGCGCTTCGGCCTGCCCGAAGAACTGCCGCAGCACCCGCGCACCTGGGATATGGTGCGTTTCGCCTTGCGCAAACTGGGGCCGTGGCTGATCGCCCTGGTGATCACGGTGTACCTGAGTTACGCCCTGCCCTCCTCCCTGGGCAAGTCCCTGGCGATGGTATTGGCCTACGCGCTGGTGGTGGGCACCTGCTTCTCGGCCATCTGTGTGATCGCGTTTTCCCTGCTCGACGGCCCGCACCGCCATCGCGCGCTGTACATCCTGCGCCACCAGGCCTTCCGCCCGCTGTGGTGGATCGGCAGCTTTGCCGCCTTTGGTGAAGCCCTGAGCGACCCGCGACTGGTCCAGGCCCTGGGCCAGCACTTGTCCCACACGGCCGCGACGGTGGCCAATGTGATGGCAGCGCTGTCTACCGGCGTGTTCATCCTGCGTTTCCGCCGCCCCATCGCCCACCTGATCCGCAACCAGCCGCTGTCGCGTCGCCTGACCCGCCGCGCCCTCAGTGACACCATCGAGATCATCGGCTCGTTCTGGTACATCCCGGCCCTGCTGCTGGTGGGCATCTCGCTGTTCGCCACCTTCGTGTCGGCCGGCGACACCAGCACCGCCCTGCGTCAGTCGCTGTTATGCACGGTGTTGCTGGTGCTGTGCATGGTGATCAACGGCCTGGTACGCCGCCACGCCCTCAAGCCGCAACGCGGCCACAAGCGCCATGCGCTGTACTCCGAACGTCTTAAAAGCTTTGTCTACACCCTGGCGCACCTGATGGTGTGGCTGGTGTTTATCGAACTGGGCCTGCGGGTGTGGGGCCTGTCACTGATCCGTTTTACCGAAGGCGATGGCCATGAAGTCAGCGTCAAGCTGTTCGGCCTAGCCGGGACCTTGCTGTTTGCCTGGCTGATCTGGATCCTCAGCGACACCGCCATCCACCATGCCCTCACCCGCTCGCGCAAAGGCCTGGCCAACGCGCGCGCGCAGACGATGATGCCGTTGATCCGTAACGTGCTGTTCGTGACCATCTTCATCATCGCCGCCATCGTCGCCCTGGCGAACATGGGCATGAACGTCACGCCGCTGCTGGCCGGTGCCGGTGTGATCGGCCTGGCCATCGGTTTTGGTGCGCAATCGCTGGTGGCAGACTTGATCACCGGCTTGTTCATCATCATCGAAGACTCCCTGGCCATCGATGACTACGTGGATGTCGGCGGTCACCTCGGCACGGTCGAAGGCCTGACCATCCGCACTGTACGCCTGCGGGACATCGACGGCATCGTGCACACCATCCCGTTCAGCGAGATCAAGAGCATCAAGAACTACTCGCGGGAGTTCGGCTACGCGATCTTCCGGGTGGCGATCCCGTACAACATGGAAATCGACGATGCCATCAAGCTGATGCGCGACGTCGGCCAGAAAATGCGCAACGACCCGCTGCAACGCCGCAATATCTGGTCGCCGCTGGAGATCCAGGGCGTGGAGAGTTTCGAGTCGGGCAGCGCGATCCTGCGCGCCCGGTTCAAGACGGCGCCGATCAAGCAGTGGGAAGTGTCGCGGGCGTTCAACTTGTCGTTGAAGCGGCATCTGGATGAAGCGGGGTTGGACCTGGCGACGCCGCGCTTGAGCGTGCAGGTGGTGACGGGGGCTTCTGGCGGGCTGGAAAAAGAGAAGAACACCTAAAAGGCAACGCAACCTTAATGTGGGAGCTGGCTTGCCTGCGATAGCGGTGGGCCAGCCAGTAGATTTGGCCCAGACACACCGCTATCGCAGGCAAGCCAGCTCCCACATGGGATGGGTGGTGTTTAGGCGAGGGCGGCGCTGTCCATCTTCTGGCGCAGGCTCAACGGGCGCATGTCGGTCCAGACTTCTTCGATGTAGGCCAGGCATTCTTTCTTCAGGCCACTCTTGCCCACGGTGCGCCAGCCTTCCGGCACGGCTTTGTAGTCGGGCCAGATCGAATACTGTTCTTCGTGGTTGACCACTACCTGAAACAGGATGTCGTCGCGGTCAAATACTGAGGTCATTGCTGTTCTCCATCGCAAAAAGGCTGGCTGCGCACACTGCGCAGCGCTGATATCTGTAGAAACGTACCAAACGGCAAAAAAATTAGAGGCTGGCGACCGCTGCGGCCAACGCCCGGCCGAAAATCTCGGCGACGCGGTCGACCTCGGCGCCGGTGATCACCAGCGGCGGCAGGAAGCGCACCACGCTGCCATGGCGCCCGCCCAACTCCAGGATCAGGCCGCGCTTGAGGCATTCGCGCTGCACCAGCGGTGCCAGTTGGCGATGCACCGGTGGATGGCCCTGAACATCGGGCTTGCCGTTCGGGTCCACCAGCTCCACGCCGAGCATCAGCCCACGGCCACGGATATCCCCCAGTTGCGGGAAATCCCGTTGCAGGATGCGCAGGTGTTCACCCAGGCGTTCGCCCATGGCGGCGGCATGGCCCGCCAGGTCGTGCTCCTTGAGGTAGCGCATCACCGCCGAACCCGCCGCCATCGCCATCTGGTTGCCACGGAACGTGCCGGCATGGGCGCCTGGCAGCCAGGTGTCGAGCCAGTCGCGGTACACCACCACGGCCAGGGGCAGGCTGCCGCCGATGGCCTTGGACATCACCACCACATCCGGGATGATCCCGGCGTGCTCGAAGGCAAACATCTTGCCGGTGCGGCCGAAACCGCTCTGGATTTCATCGACGATCAACGCCACACCCGCCTGCTCGGTGATGCGCCGCAGGCCACGCAGCCAGTCGAGATCGGCCGGGATCACGCCGCCCTCGCCCTGCACCGCCTCGACAATCACCGCCGCCGGCAGCAAGACGCCCGCCTCCGGGTCGTTGAGCAGGTTTTCCAGGTAATGCAGGTTCACCCGAACCCCTTCGGCGCCGCCCAGGCCAAACGGGCAGCGGTAGTCGTACGGGTACGGCAGGAACTGCACGCCATTGCCGAGCAGTGCGCCCAGCGGCTTCTTTGGCCCCAGGCTGCCCATCAGGCTTAACGCGCCCTGGCTCATGCCATGGTAACCGCCCTGGAACGACAGCACGGTGCTGCGACCGGTGGCGGTGCGCACCAGTTTCAACGCAGCTTCCACCGCATCGGTGCCCGTGGGGCCGCAGAACTGGATCTTCGCTTCGCGCGCCAACTCGGCCGGCAGCAGGCCGAACAGGTCCTGCACGAATTGATCCTTGACCGGCGTGGTCAGGTCGAGGGTGTGCAACGGCAATTCGTCGCTCAACACCTGCTGAATGGCCTCGATCACCACCGCGTGGTTATGCCCCAGCGCCAGGGTGCCAGCGCCGGCCAGGCAGTCGATGAAACGACGACCTTCCACGTCCTCCACATAGAGGCCCTTGGCGCGCTTGAGCGCCAGGGGGATACGCCGAGGGTAGCTGCGGGCGTTGGACTCCTGCTGGCGCTGACGGGCCAGCAGCGGGGACTCGTCAAACTGGTAAAGCGTTTCTTGAAGCGGGGTGTCTTCGATATGGCTGATAGCGACGGACATTACAAGATCCCTCATCGGGCCCAAGGGGCATGCGCACGGATTTCCTGTTCTGGAAACGCATCAGCGCGGGAGGGATTTAGTGGCCACTGATCTTTAACTGAGGGGTGAAGATCCAGAGGTGGGAGCGGGCTTGCTCGCGAAGGCGCAGTGTCAGCCACCAGAAATGTTGTCTGGGCCACCGTATTCGCGGGCAAGCCCGCTCCCACATTTGGACGGTGTGAATCCATAGACCCGTAGGAGCCAGACGTTAGAGACCTCGGTATTTTTCATTCAGTGCGTACAAAATCGCGCAGGTTTCCGCGTCCAGGAAACCGCAATAATCCCGGGGCCGGAAGTGCATCTGAAACGCCCGCGTGCGCTGTTCAAAGCCTTGCCGATTCTTCGCCGGTGCATACCCATAGCGCTGGAACGCCCGCTCCAGCTCCACCTCTGGCGGCAACCCGACGCAAAACCGGCGCTGGTACATTGCCCGCGTCGTCTCATCGAACCAGGCGCCGATGCCTGCTTCGTGCAGACGCCACCACGGCAGCCTCGGCCCTGGATCGCTCTTGCGCCCATACGCCACATCCGAATGCCCTAGGATGCCCACAGGCTCTATCTGTGGGTAGCGACTCACGATGTCGCGCAGCAGCGCGGTCAGCACCTCGATCTGTTCCTCGGCGTACGCGGGGAAGGTGACGACGCCCGCGTCATCCCGCGCCAGATTGACCAGCTCGATGCCGATCGAGCGACTGTTGAGGTTGTCGCGCCCGTCCCAGTGGCTGACCCCGGCATGCCAGGCTCGCTGGCTTTCTTCCACCAGGCGGAACGCACGCAACTCGTCATAGCCAGCCGCGCGATAGCTGGGCTCTTCCGGGTCGGGCACCAGGTAATGCGCACTCACCCCGTCCTGGGTCAGGGTGCGCAGGGATGACGCAAAGGGCGCCGCGGTGTAATGCAAAATCACCTGCTGCACGGGCTCACCGCACCGTTCGTTGAAGCCGATGGCAGGAAAACTGGTATCGATGACCAACATAAAAAGCCGTCCTTTTCACTACAGGCCGACTCATTCGGCCCGTTCAAGCACAAAAAAATTACCGCCATCCTGAAGCGTTGAACCTCAAGCGGGCAGTAACTAATTGGCACCTGAAAGAACGTTGATCAGCGACGCAGCGGCATACCCAGGTCGACCCGCAGGCCATCGGGCTGGCTGTCGAACTTCAGCGAGCAGGAGCAGCGCTGCACAATCGCTTGCACGATGGCCAGGCCCAGGCCGCAGCCTTCGCTGTTGCCATTACGCCAGAAACGCTGGGTGAGGTACTGCAGGTCTTCGGCAGAGATCTGCTTGCCGTGGTCACGCACGCGGAACACCACGTGCTCGGCGTCGGTGGACACACTGAGTTCCACGCGGGTATCGGCTGGCGTGTGGCGCAAGGCGTTGTCCAGCAGGTTGCGCAGGGCCGCAACCGCCAGGCCCACGGGCATTTCCACCGGCCGGTCACTGAGACCTTCCGGCAGGATCAGGTCGATGCGCGAGTTGTCCCCGGCGTTGGCGTCCTGGATCGCCAGACGTGCTACTTGTTCGGCACTGGACTGCAAGCCGTCGTCGAACGACAGGCTGCCTTCCACCCGCGCCAGCAGCAGCAATTGTTCGAGGGTGCGGTGCAGGCGGTCGGCCCCCTCCTCGGCGTGGGCCAGGGATTGATCCCGCGCGGCGCCGTCGGTCATGCGCGCCACTTGCAGGTGGGTCTTGATCGCCGTCAACGGGCTGCGCAACTCATGGGCGGCATCACCGGTAAGGCGGCGCTCGCGCTCGATGGTCTTGGCGATGCGTTGCAGCAGTTGGTTCTGGGTGTCGAGCAGCGGCTTGAGCTCGCTGGGCAACGGATGGATCTGCAGCGGTTCGAGGGAATCGGCACTGCGGCGCATCAAGGCGTCTCGCATGCGGTTGAGTGGCAGCAGGCTCTGGCCGATACCCAGCCACAGCAAGCACAGGCAACCGAGCAACGCCACGCCCACCGGCACCGAGGCCGCGAGCAGGATCGACAGGTTCAGCGCCTCACGCTCCACCTGGCGGTCGGCGGTGGTGATCAGCAGGTCGCCCCGGGACAGGGTGAAACTGCGCCAGCCCACGCCATCGATCATCTGGTCGCGAAAACCGCTTTTGCGTGACTCCAGCCCTTCATCCGGCGTGGTGTGGCTGCGCGCCAGGATTTCGCCGCGCAGGGAGCTGACCTGGCAGGCCATGCCGCCCGGCACGTTCAATTGCTCGGTGCGCAGATGCGTGCCGCCACTCACGCTGGCCAGGCCGGGCATCTGCTCGGTCAGCCCGGCCACCATGCGCGCCGACGCCACCAGGCGCTGGTCGAGGGAAAACATCATCTGGTTGCGCAGGTCGTTGAGCATCCAGGCAGCGGCAAGGGCCCAGATCAACACAAAGGCAGCGCCCAGCTTGAACGTCAGGCGCAGGCGCAGGCTTTTCACGAAGCGTCCTCTCCACCCGCATCTGCCGGCCCAAGGCGGTAACCCAGGCCACGCACGGTTTCGACGATGCCGTTGCCCAATTTGCGGCGCAGGTGGTGGATGTGCACGTTCAGCGCGTTGCTTTCCAGCTCGTCATTGAACCCGTAGACGCTGTCCTTGAGCTGTTCGCTGGACAGCACGCGGCCCTTGTTGTGCAGCAGGGCTTGCAACAGCGCCTGCTCGCGGCGGGACAGGTCCACCGGCTCGCCCCCCAGGAAAGTCTCGCGGCTGCTTGGGTCATAGGCCAGGCGGCCATGCTCGATCAGGTTGACGCTGCGCCCCGCCACCCGCCGCAGCAGGGTTTGCAGGCGCGCAGCGAGTTCGCGCAGGTCGAAGGGTTTGAGCAGGTAGTCGTCGGCACCGGCTTGCAGGCCGTCGACACGGTTGGTCACCGAGTCGCGGGCGGTGAGGATCAGCACCGGAATCTCCAGGCCCTGGCTGCGCTGTTGCTGCAGCAGCTTGAGGCCGTCTTCGTCGGGCAAGCCAAGGTCGAGCACCATGATGTCGAACGTGGCCGCCTTGAGCATCGCGCGCGCGGCAGAAGCTGTACCCACGCGCTCCACGGTAAAGCCCTGGGCGGTGAGGCCGGCCACGATACCGCTGGCGATCAGTTCGTCGTCTTCACAGACCAGTACGTGCATGCTGAACCCTTCATGAAAGATGGGAGGATTAAAGAGGCCACGGATTAAGCGCCGATTATGCCGTGAAAAGAGGCGCGCTCAGACTTTCCCTACACTTTAGAATAGCCTTGGTTAATCATCGGTTAATCAACGCCACACATTGTGTGCTGACTTGCAACGAACTAAGGCTTGACCATGCGGCATCTGTTTACCTTTTTGCTGGTGTTGTTCGCGGGATTCGCCCAGGCAGCGCCGGGCAATCCGTTTGAGACCAAACCCGACTTCCTCCCGGTGGGCAAAGCCTTCACCTTTACCTCCGAACGCCTGGAAAGTGGCGAAACCCAGCTGTATTGGCAGATTGCCGACGGTTATTACCTGTACCAGCAGCGCATGAAGTTCGACGGCCTGGCCGAAAAACCGACGCTGCCCCAAGGTGAAGCCCACAGCGACGAATTCTTTGGCGAACAGCAAGTGTATCGCCAGGGCCTGGAAGTGAAGATCCCGGCCGGGGCCACCGGTCAGGTCAAGCTGGGCTGGCAAGGCTGCGCCGATGCTGGCCTGTGCTACCCGCCGCAATCGATCACCGTGGACCTGGGCGGCAACCCTGCCGTGGCTGCCACCGCCCAAGCCCAGGACCAGAGCCTGGCCAGCGGCCTGCAACAGCGCAGCCTCGGTTGGAGCCTGCTGGTGTTCTTTGGCCTCGGCTTGTTGCTGGCATTTGCCCCGTGTTCATTGCCAATGCTGCCGATCCTGGCCGGCCTGGTGGTAGGCAGTGGCGCCAGCCCGCGTCGCGGTTTCGCCTTGGCCAGCAGCTACGTGGTGTGCATGGCGCTGGTGTATGCAGCGTTGGGTGTATTGGCCGCGCTGGCCGGCAGCAACCTGGCCGCACTTTTGCAAACGCCGTGGATCCTTGGCAGTTTCGCCGCGCTCTTCGTGATCCTCGCCCTGCCGATGTTTGGCTTCTTTGAACTGCAACTGCCCGCCTTCCTGCGTGATCGCCTGGACAACGTCAGCCGCCAGCAAAGCGGCGGCAGCCTGGTGGGTGCAGGCATCCTTGGCGCGCTGTCCGGCCTGCTGGTGGGCCCGTGCATGACTGCGCCCCTGGCCGGCGCCCTGCTGTACATCGCCCAGAGCGGCAACGCGTTGCACGGCGGCCTGATCCTGTTCGCCATGGGCATCGGCATCGGCATTCCGCTGTTGCTGCTGGTGACCGTGGGCAACCGCTTCCTGCCCAAACCGGGCACCTGGATGAACGTGCTCAAGGGCGTCTTCGGTTTCCTGTTCCTGGGCACTGCCGTGCTGATGATTCGCCCGGTCATCGGCGAAAGCCTGTGGCTCGGCCTGTGGGGCGTGTTGGCGCTGGTGATGGCCTACTGCGGCTGGACCCTGGCCCGCGAATACGGCCTGGCCGCCAAGGTGTTCGGTGCCGGCTCCCTGGTGCTGGGCCTGTGGGGCGCGGTACTGGTGGTGGGTGCGGCCGGTGGCAGCGATGATCTGTGGCAACCGCTGAAGGTCTACAGCGGCTCGAAAATGGCGGCTGCGCCTAGCGCCCACGACGCCTTCATGACGATCAACGACCCGGCCGTGCTGCAAAGCCAGCTCGACGCCGCCAAGGCCCAGGGCCAATGGGTGCTGGTGGACTACTACGCCGACTGGTGCGTGTCCTGCAAGATCATGGAAAAACAGGTCTTCGGTAAACCTGAGGTGATGGACGCCCTCAAGGACGTGCGCCTGCTGCGCCTGGACGTCACCGCCGACAACGCCGCCAGCCGCGAGCTGCTCGGCCGCTACAAAGTGCCAGGGCCGCCAAGCTTTGTGTGGATCGGCCCGGACGGTGAAGAACGCCGCGCCCAACGCATCACCGGCGAAGTGGATGCCGCCGCCTTCCTGCAACGCTGGACGCAAACCCGAGACGCGCGCTGATGCTGACCCTGACCATCGGTACTTTCGCCATCGCCCTGAATCACATCCTGCTGATCAGCGCGCTGATCCTGGCCACCGTGGTGGGCTGGCGCGTGGCCAAGCGTGGCGGTGAGAACCCGGAATCGGTGCTGTTCAGCCTGTTCCTGCTGGGCATGTTGGCGGCGCGCATCAGCTTTGTGCTGATGTACTGGAGCGATTACCGCAACGACTGGCTGCAGATGGTCGACCTGCGCGACGGGGGTTTCCTCGCCTGGCCCGGCGTGATCGTGCTGATACTCGGTGCCTTGGCCTACGGCTGGCGCCGCCCGGCCCTGCGCAAGCCGCTGGGTGCCGGGGTGGTGACCGGCCTGGTGTTCTGGGGCCTGACCAGTTTGTCCCTGAGCCTCTACGACAAGGGCTCGCAGCTGCCGGACATCACCTTGCGCAATGCCAATGGCGACGTGGTGCAACTGGCCGATTACAAAGGCGGCCCGTTGGTGATCAACCTGTGGGCCACCTGGTGCCCGCCGTGCCGGCGCGAGATGCCGGTGCTGGAGCGCGCGCAACACCAACGCCCCGACGTGACCTTCCTGTTCGTCAACCAGGCCGAAAGCATGCAGAGCGTCAGCACCTTCCTCGCCACCCAGGGCCTGACCCTCGACAACGTGCTGTTCGACGCCAGCGGCCGCCTCGGCCAGGCCGTGGGCTCCATGGCGTTGCCGACTACCCTCTTCTACCAAGCCGATGGGCGGCTGATCAACAGCCATCTGGGCGAACTGTCCCAGGCCAGCCTGGCCCGTGCCATGGAACCCTTCGACGCCACAATAAGGAAACCGACATGCCAAGCCTCCGCCACCTGCTGATCTCGCTGCCGCTGACGCTCGCGGCCACCCTGGCCCAGGCCGAAGAGTGGCCCGCTCCGATCAAACAGATCGAGGCCAAGGGGGCCAAGATCCTCGGCAAATTCGACGCCCCCAGCGGCCTCACCGGCTACGCCGCGCAATACCAGAACCGGGGCATGGCGCTGTACCTGACCGCCGACGGCAAAAGTGTAATCGCCGGCAACCTGTACGACGCCCAGGGCAATGACCTGAGCAGCGCGCCCCTGGACAAACTGGTGTACGCGCCGATGGCCAAGGAAGTCTGGGCCAAGATGGAAAAAAGCAGCTGGATCCAGGATGGCGACGTGAAAGCGCCGCGCATCGTCTACCTGTTCAGCGACCCCAACTGCCCCTACTGCAACATGTTCTGGGAACAGGCTCGCCCGTGGGTGAAGGCCGGCAAGGTGCAGTTGCGCCACATCATGGTCGGCATCATCCGCGAAGACAGCCCGGGCAAATCCGCCGCGCTGTTCGCCGCCAAAGACCCGCAAAAAGCCCTGGAAGAACACGAAGCCGCTGGCAAAGGCAGCAAGTTGCAGGCACTGGACAAGATCCCGGCCGATATCGAAGCCAAGCTGGATGCCAACATGAAGTTGATGGATGAGCTGGAATTGTCGGCGACGCCGGCGATTTTCTATCTGGACGACAAGGGTGGGCTTCAGCAGCAGCAAGGGGCGCCGTCGCCGGATAAGTTGGTGAAGATCCTGGGGCCAAAATAAGCGGCGCCTAGGCAAACGCCATCGCAGGCAAGCCAGCTCCCACATTTGAATGTATTCGCAATTCAAAATGTGGGAGCTGGCTTGCCTGCGATGAGGCCCGTCTGGACTGCCGAGATTAAAGCCCCTCCAACTCCGCCATCAAATCACTCAACCGATCCACCTTCTCGGCACTGATCTCATTGGCCGCCAACCCGTCGATATACTCGGCCAACTCCGCTACCGTGCTGCACTCGAACATCGCCCGCAGCGGCACATCCCGCTGCAAGGTCTTCTGTACGCGCGAGGCAATTTGCGTGGCCAACAGCGAGTGCCCGCCCAGTTCGAAGAAGTTGTCCTGCACCCCCACCCGCTCCACTTTCAACACTTCAGCCCAGATCGCAGCCAAGGTGGTTTCCAGTTCGTTACGCGGCGCCAGGTAATCCTGGCTGTGCAACTGGCCGATCTCCAGGGCCGGCAGCGCCTTGCGGTCGAGTTTGCCATTGGCGTTGAGCGGCAGGCGGTCGAGCCATAGCCAGTGCAGCGGCACCATGTATTCCGGCAATTCGGCACGCAGGCGCTGCTTGATGCGGTCCAGGCGTTCGCTTGGGTTCAGCGCTTCATCCGCCGCCACCAGATAGCCGACCAGATGCTTGCCGTTGACGCCTTCCTGCACGCCCACCGCCGCATCCCGGACTTCCGGTTGCTCATGCAGGCGCGCTTCGATTTCACCCAGTTCGATGCGGTAGCCGCGAATCTTCACCTGATGGTCGACACGCCCAACGTATTCCAGCACGCCGTCACCGCGGCGGCGCGCCAGGTCGCCGGTGCGATACAGCCGCTCACCCGGTGCGCCGAACGGGTTCGGCACAAACACCGGTGCCGTGCGCAATGGGTCGCTGACGTAACCGCGACCGACACCGGTGCCCGCCACGCACAACTCACCCACGGCGCCTTGCGGCACCAACTCCAGTGCGCCATCGAGCAGGTACAAGCGGTTGTTGTCGGTCGGCGTGCCAATTGGCAGGTAAGTACCACGGGTAGAGGCCAGATCGACACGGAAGAACGCCACGTCATCCGAGCATTCCGCAGGGCCATAAGCGTTCACCAGGCCAATCCCTGGGTAACGCAGCAACCACTGGTGCGCCAATTCAGGCGGCATGGCTTCACCGGTCGGCAGCATCCAGCGCAGACCGTCCAGGCCGATGCGGTCCTGGGCCAACATGCCCTGGATCAGCGACGGTACGCTTTCCAGCACCGTGATGCCCTGGGCCTGCACATGTTCCAGCAGGCCCTGGGGATCATGGGCCAGGGTGTTCGGCACGATATCCACCCGTGCGCCAAACAACGGCGCAGCGAGGAACTGCCACACGGAAATATCGAAGCTTTGCGAGGCAGTCTGCGCGATCACGTCCACCGGACTCAGGTCCAGATACGGCACCTTGCTCAACTGGTTATTGAGCATGCCGCGCTGCTCCACCATCACGCCTTTGGGCAGGCCGGTAGAGCCGGAGGTGTAGATCACGTAGGCGAGGTTGTCCGGGCCGCTGTAGACGCCGGGATTTTCGCCACGCGCCGGGATTTCTTCCCACACCAGCAACTGGCAGTCGAAACCCTCCAGCAATTCGATGGCCTGCTCGCGGGATGCTTCGGTGCAGACCAGCAACGGCGTGCGGCTCAGGTCGATGATGCTGCGCAGGCGCTGGCTGGGCAGGCCTGGGTCCAGCGGTAAGTAGCCTGCACCGGCCTTGAAGCTGCCGATGATCATGCCGAGCAGGTCGAGATTACGTTCGGCCAGCAATGCCACCGGCTGATCCAGACCGACACCCGCGGCTATCAGCGCATGGCCGAGGCCGTTACTGCGGCGGTTCAGTTCGTCATAGCTCCATTGCTGATCAAGGCAACTGGCGGCAATGCGCTGTGGATGCGCGGCGACCTGTTCTTCGAACAGTTCGATGTAGCTGCGCCCCAGCGGGTAAACATGCTCACTCTGGTTGCAGCCCTCCACCAGGAACTCACGCTCCTGCTCGCCAATCAGCGGCAGGTCGGCCATGTCGCCATGGAAGCCTTGGACCAACGCCAGCAGCAGGCGCTTGAACTCGCCGAGCATGCCTTGCACGGTGGTTTCGTCGAAGTAGCGCTGGTCGTAAGACAGGTGCAAGCCCAGGTCATCGCTCGGATAACACACGGCCGTCAGCGGGAAGTTGGTGTGGGTGCGGCCGGAGTCCGAGGTGGCATTCAGGCTTTGTGCATGGTCCAGTACCGAGACCTCCACCGGGGCGTTTTCGAACACGAACAGGCTGTCGAACAGCGGCTGGCCCTTGGGCAGTTCGCTGTGCTCCTGAATGGTCACCAGCGGCAGGTATTCGTACTCGCGCAACTGCATGTTGCTGTCGAGCAGGTTGCTCAACCACTGGCGCACGCTGCAGGGTTGATCGTCCTCGGGCAGCTTCACCCGCAGGGCGATGCTGTTGATGAACAGGCCGACGGTGCGCTGCATCTCCGGCATTTCCACCGGGCGCCCCGCCACGGTGACGCCGAACAGCACGTCGCGATCGCCGCTCAGACGGCGCAGCACCAAGGCCCATGCCGCCTGGGCGAAGGTGTTGACCGTCAGTTGGTGAGCCTGGGCCAGCTCAAGCAGTTGTGCGCCGTCACGGGCATCGAGGCGGGTGTAGCAGTCGCCCACCACCATGCCGCCGTGGCCGGCGTGGTCACGCATGAATGGCCGGTCGCTCGGGATCGGCGTGGTGCGCTCGAAGCCTTGCAGGTTCTGCTGCCACCACTGGCGCGCTTCATTAAGGTTCTGGCGTTGCAGCCAGGCGATGTAGTCGCGGTAGCGCGGCGGCGTGGCCAACTGCGCGTCGCGGCCTTCGCCAAGGGCCCTGTAGATCTCGAAGAAGTCATTCATCAGCAACGAACGGCACCAGGCATCGATGAGGATGTGATGGTTGCTCATCATGAACCAGTAGCGCTCGGCACCGACGCGGATCAGGCGCAGGTGGAACGGTGCCTGGTTGAGCAGATCGAACCCGGCTTCCCGCTCGGCCTTGAGCAAGGCTTGCAGGCGCGGCTCCTGTTCGCTTTCCGGGTCGTTGCTCCAATCCAGGTATTCGATCGGCGTGCTGCCCGGCTTGTGGATCACTTGCAACATGTCTTCGCCGACGTTCCAGCAGAACGACGCGCGCAGGGCTTCGTGACGGGCGATCACCGCCTGCCAGGCCTGGGCGAAACGCTCGGGGTCGAGGGCACTGTTGATGCGGTAGCGATCCTGCATGTAATAGAGGCCGGTGCCCGGCTCCAGCAAGGTATGCAACAGCAGGCCTTCCTGCATCGGGGTCAGCGGGTACACGTCTTCGATGACGCCGGCCGGCACCGGCAGCGCATCCAGTTGCAGCTGGGTCAGGTGCGCCAGGGGGAAGTCGGACGGCGTCAGGCCACCGGCATCGTCCTGCAGGCAATGGGCGACCAGGCCTTGCAACTCGGCCAGGTACGCATCCGCCAGTTCACGGATGGTGTGTTGATCGTGGCGCTCGCGGCTGAAGGTCCAGCGCAATACCAGTTCACCGCCGTACACCTGGCTGTCGACGCTCAACTCATTGGGCAGCGGCGCGTCGGGGTCGTGGGCCAAACCTGCGGATTCGTCCAGCGGGTGGAACAGCGCATCGCTGCCGAAGCTCTGGTCGAACTGGCCGAGGTAGTTGAAGGTGATGCTTGCCGTCGGCAATGCCGCCATGGCGTGCTTGACCCCGTCCTCCGCGAGGTAACGCAGCACGCCATACCCCAAGCCTTTGTGCGGCACGCCGCGCAGTTGCTCCTTGATCGCCTTGATCGAGTCGCCCTGCCCGGCTTGCGGCGTCAGGCGCAGCGGGTAAGCACTGGTGAACCAGCCGACGCTGCGGGTCAGGTCGATGTCATCGAACAGCGCTTCGCGGCCGTGGCCTTCCAGCTGGATCAGCGCCGACGCATGGCCGCTCCAACGGCACAGCACACGGGCCAGGGCGGTCAGCAGCAGGTCGTTGACCTGGGTGCGATACGCACTCGGGGCCTGTTGCAGCAACTGGCGGGTACGCTCGGCATCCAGGCGCACGCTGACGGTGTCGGCATCGCGGTTGCGCAGCGAGCCTTGTGGGCGTGCCACCGGCAATGCCGCGTCAGGCCCGGCCAACTGGTGTTGCCACACACTCAACTCTTCACGCAGGGATTCGCTGCCAGCATAGGCCTGCAAGCGGGCGGCCCAGTCACGCAGCGCGCTGGTCTTGGCCGGCAGGCTGACGGATTGGCCGTCGCTCAGTTGGCGATAGACATTTTGCAGGTCTTCAAGCAACACACGCCAGGACACGCCGTCCACCACTAGGTGATGAATCGCAATCAGCAGGCGTTGTTGGCCCTCGGGACCGTCCACCAGCAAGGCGCGCAACAGCGGGCCGTGTTCCAGGTCGAGGCTGCGTTGGGTATCGGTGAACAGCGCGGTGCAATCAGCCATGTCACGCACCTGCGCCTGCATCAACACGCCACCTTGCGGCACCGCCAAGTGTTCGGCGTGCCATTGCGCATCACGCGAGGTGAAGCTCAGGCGCAAGGCGTCGTGGTGTTCCAGCACCGCCAACAGCGCTTGCTCCAGGCGGTGTGGGTCGAGCAATTGCAACGGCTTGAGCAGCAGCGCCTGGTTCCAGTGCTGGCGGTTCGGGATCTCGGTGTCAAAGAACCAATGCTGGATCGGCGTCAGCCCCGAGCGGCCGGTGAGCACGCCCTGCTCCGCGGTGACTTGCTCGGAGCGCGTGGCGACGGCCGCCAGGGTTTGCACGGTCTGGTGCTGGAACAGGTCGCGGGGGCTGAAATGAATGCCCGCCTGCCGCGCACGGCTGACCACCTGGATCGACAGGATCGAGTCGCCGCCCAGTTCAAAGAAGTTATCGTCGAGGCCGACTTGCTGCACGTTCAACACCGCGCACCAGATGGCGGCCAGCGTGCTTTCCAGTTCATTGCGCGGAGCCACGTAGTGTTGACGGTTGGCCTCCGGGTCCGGTTGCGGCAAGGCACGGCGGTCGAGTTTGCCGTTGGCGGTGAGCGGCATGCTGTCGAGCACGATCAGGTGCGCGGGCACCATGTAGTCCGGCAGTTGCGCCTTGAGATGAGCCTTCAGCGCGTCACGCAGCGCGCCGTGTTCGGCATCGCTGGCCAGGTACGCCACCAGCTGTTTGCCACTCGGCGAATCCAGCGCCAGCACCACGGCTTCACGCACGGCTTCGTGCTCCAGCAGGCGGGTTTCGATCTCGCCCAGCTCGATGCGGAAACCACGGATCTTCACCTGATGGTCGATCCGCCCCAGGTACTCCACCAAGCCATCGGCGCGTTGGCGCACCAGGTCGCCGGTGCGGTACAGGCGCCCGCCGTCATGGGCGAACGGGTCAGCGACAAAACGCTCGGCCGTCATGCCCGGGCGTTGGTGATAACCCTGGGCCAAACCCGCGCCGCCGACGTACAGCTCGCCGGTCGCGCCTTGGGGCACCAGCGCCAGGTCGGCGTCGAGAATGTAGGCCACGCGATCGCCAATGATGCTGCCGATCGGCACGCTGCCAGCGCCCTCTTCCAGTTGCTCGGGCGCAAGGCTGGCCAGCGGCATGACCACGGTTTCCGTCGGGCCATAGGCGTTGAAGAACACCTCGGGCTGGAAGGCCGCACGAATGCGCTGCAAGTGTTCGCCAGTCAGTGCTTCACCGCCGGTGATGCACATGCGCACCGGCAAGGTCTGTTGTTGGGTCGCCAGCCATTGCGCCAACTGGCTGCCGTAGCTGGGCGTGAAGCCCAGGATGTTGATGCGATGAGTGCGGATCAGCCCGCAGATTTCCTCGGCATCCCACTGGCCCTGGGCGCGCAATACCACCTGGGCACCGCTGAGCAACGGCACCAGCAAACGCTCGGTGGCGGCATCGAAGTTGATCGAGTAGAAGTGCAGCTCGCAGTCGTCCGCACGCATGCCGAAGCGCTGGATCACTGCCGCGCAGTGCATGGCGATCTCACCGTGTGCCACCACCACGCCTTTCGGTTTGCCGGTGGAGCCGGAGGTGTAGATCAAGTACGCCTGGTGTTGCGGCAGGCTGATAAACGGCAGCTCATCCGACGGGTAGTTGGCGAGCACCGGCAGGTCATCTTCCAGGCACCAGCACGCCACCGTCGCCGGCAATTCGCCGAGGGCTTCGAACATCGCCGCGTCGCTGAGCAGCAGGCCGATGCCACTGTCTTCGATCATGTAGTGCAGGCGGTCGAGCGGGTATTCCGGGTCCAGCGGCACATAGGCGCCGCCGGCCTTGAGGATCGCCAGCAGGCCGACCACCATTTCCAGGGAACGCGGCAACGCCAGGCCGACACGCACCTGCGGGCCCACGCCACGCTCGCGCAGCATCCAGGCCAGGCGGTTGGCGCGTTCGTTCAGTTCGCGGTAGCTGAGGGTAGCGCCGGCAAAGGTCAGTGCAGGGGCATCGCCACGGGCTGCGGCCTGTTGGCTGAACAGCTGATGAATGCACTGGTCGAGGCGATGCTCGCCCTTTTCGATGCCCAGGCTGTCTTGCAACGCGTGTTGCTCGACGACGGTGAGCAAGGGCAGTTCGCTGAGTCGCTGCTGCGGATCGGCGATCAGCGCTTCCAGCAGGTTGCGCCAATGCTCGGCCATGCGTGCAATGCGCGGCTCGTCGAACAGGTCGGTGCTGTAGGTCAGGCAGCAACCCAGGCGATGGTCGAGGTCGGTGACTTCCAGGTTGAGGTCGAACTTGGTGGCGCGGGCATCGTTGGCCAGGTACTCGACGGTCATGCCGGCCAGTTGCCGGCTTTGCTGGAATTCCCAGCGCTGCACGTTGCACATCACCTGGAACAGCGGGTTGTACGCCGCACTGCGCGGCGGTTGCAGGGCTTCCACCACGTGGTCGAACGGCAGGTCTTGATGGGACTGGCCTTCGATTACGGTGTGACGCACTTGCTCGAATAGCTCGCCGACGTTCATCTGCCCGTTGAGCTGGCAACGCAGTACTTGGGTATTGAGGAACGCGCCGATCAGCCCTTCGCTTTCCGGACGGATACGGTTGGCCACCGGCGCGCCGATGCGCAGGTCAGTCTGGCCGCTGTAGCGGTAGAGCAACACGGCCAGGGTGGCGGTCATGGTCATGAACAAGGTCAGGCCGCGCTCGGCATTGAAGGCACGCACGCGGGCGGCCAGGTCATCGCTCAAGTCAAAGCGGTACAGCTCGCCCTGATGGCTTTGCACCGGTGGCCGTGGGCGGTCGCCGGGCAGTTCCAGCAGCGGGTGTTCGTTGCCCAACTGCTGCGTCCAATAGTCGAGTTGGCGCTGGCGCTCGCCAGACTCCAGCCACTGGCGCTGCCACACGCTGTAGTCGAGGTATTGCACCGGCAACGGCGCCAGCGGCGAGTCACGCTCATCGATAAAGGCTTCGTACAGCGCGCTGAGTTCACGGGCAAAGATGTCCATGGCCCAGCCTTCGGTGACAATGTGGTGCAGGGTCAGCACCAGGTAGTGTTCCTGCTCGCCGGCCTTGACCAGGCAGGCGCGCAACAGCGGCCCGGTTTCCAGATTGAACGGGGTGTGGGCTTCAACATCGGCCAGTTGCTGCAGACGCTGCTGGCGCTCGGTTTCGTTGAGCGCCGAGAAGTCCTGCCAGTCCATGCGCAGGCCGGTCTGTGGCGAGACCTTCTGGTACGCCACGCCATCCACGCTCGGGAAGGTGGTGCGCAGGGTTTCGTGGCGCATGATCAGCGCTTGCAACGCGGCCTCGAAACGGCCAACGTCGAGCACGCCGCGCAAGCGCGCCATACCGCCCACGTTGTACGCCGGGCTGTCCGGCTCCATCTGCCAGAGGAACCACATGCGCTGTTGGGAATAGGACAACGCCACAGGCTGGCGGCGGTCGACCTTGGCAATGGCGGTTTGCTGGTTGCGTTGGCCCGAGGCCTGGATCTGCCCGACCTGCTCGGCAAAGGCGCCCAGCTCACTGGCTTCGAACAGGGTGCGCAGCGGCAGCTCCACATCGCACGCCTGACGGGTGCGGGAGATGATCTGGGTGGCGAGCAACGAATGTCCACCGAGGGCGAAGAAGTCATCACGCAAGCCGATGCGTGGCACGCCAAGGACTTCGCGCCAGATTGCAGCGATCTGCTGTTGCAACGGGGTTTCGGGCTCGATGTGCTCGCGGGTTTGCCACACGGGCTCGGGCAACGCACGGCGGTCGAGCTTGCCGCTGGGGCTCAGGGGCATGTGCTCCAGGCGCATCAACAGCGCGGGTACCATGTACTCCGGCAGTTCGGCGGCCAGGGCGGTTTTTACGTCGACTTCATCCCGCTCGGCGTGGGCGGTGTAGTAACCGATCAGTTGCGCATCACGCACCAGCACCACGGCCTGGGCGATGCCGTCCAGGGCCAGCATGCGTGCTTCGATTTCTTGCGGTTCCACACGGAAGCCGCGCAACTTGACCTGCTGATCGAGGCGGCCGAGGTACTCGATGACCCCATCGGCCGTCCAGCGGGCACGGTCACCGGTGCGATACAGGCGTGCGCCCTGGTGGTCGGCGACAAAACGCTCGGCAGTCAAGCTGGCGCGCCCCAGGTAACCCCGGGCCAGGCCGATACCGCCGATGCACAACTCGCCCGGTACACCCAGCGGCACGGGGTTGAGCTGTTCATCCAGCACGCGGCAGATCACATTGCCCAGCGGGCGGCCAATCGGCGAGCGCTCGCCATCTGCAGCGGTGCAGTGCCAATGGGTCACGTTGATCGCGGTTTCGGTCGGGCCATAGCGGTTGTGCAATTGCACCGCCGGCAACTGCGCCAACACGCGGTTGCGCAATTCGGCAGGCAAGGTTTCGCCACCGGAGAACAGGCGACGCAGGCTGGTGCATTCGGCTACCAACGGCTCATCGATAAACAGCTGCAACAGCGGCGGCACAAAGTGCAGCGTGGTCACGCCATGCTCTTGCACCAATTGCGCGATGCGGTGCGGATCACGGTGTTCACCCGGGCCAGCGAGTACCAGGCGGCAACCGGTGATCAGTGGCCAGAAGCATTCCCACACCGACACGTCGAAACTGATCGGCGCCTTTTGCATCAGCACGTCGGTGTCGTTGAGTTGATACGTGGCTTGCATCCACTGCAAGCGCTCGGCCAAGGCGCCATGGGTGTTGCCCACGCCTTTGGGTTGACCAGTGGAGCCGGAGGTGTAGATCACGTAGGCAAGGTTATCGCCGTCGAGGTGCAGGCCGGGGGCCTGGGTCGGCCAGCTATCGAGGTGCAGGCTGTCCATGGCGATGACGCACACGCCCTCGGCCGTCGGCAGGTGTTCCAGCAACGCGGTCTGGGTCAGCAGCAGGTGCACGCCGCTGTCCTTGAGCATGTAGGCCAGGCGGTCGGCGGGGTAATCCGGGTCCAGCGGCACGTAGGCACCACCGGCCTTGATGATCGCCAGCAAGCCGATCAGCAACTGCGGCGAACGCTCGGCGGCGATGGCCACGCACACGTCCGGGCCGACGCCTTTGTCGCGCAGGTAATGGGCCAGGCGGTTGGCCTGGGTGTGCAGTTGGGCGAAGGTCAGGCTGCCGCCGTCCCAGACCACGGCGGTGTTATCCGAGACCTGCTGGTTGAGCAGTTCGGGCAACCACTGCCGGGCCGGCGCGCAGGGAGCCTCGCTGTAACGCGCCTGCTCATCATGCTGCATCAGCACGAGGTCGCCGATGGCTTGCTGGGGGTGCTCGCAGACGGCCTGCAACAGGTGGATGTAGTGCTCGGCCAGACGTTGGATGGTCGCGTTTTCGAACAACTCATCGGCGTAGTCGAACGACAGGCTCAGGCGCCCGTTGCGGTCCTCTTCGGTGTGCAGTTGCAGGTCGAACTTGGCTTCGCGGCTGTGCCACGGCAACTCGTCGGCGAGCATGCCGGGCAGGCGGCGCAAGGCGCTCAAATCGCGTTGCTGGTGGTTGAACATGACCTGGAACAAGCCTTGCTCGCGGGCTTGGGGGAAGGCTTCCAGCAGCTGTTCGAACGGCAGGTCCTGGTGAGCCTGGGCACCCAGCGCTGCTTGGCGGGTTGCGGTCAGCAGTTCAGTGAACGGCAGGCGCCCATCCAGCGCAGCACGCAACACCAGGGTGTTGAT
The DNA here is from genome assembly GCF_054058375.1 of Pseudomonas sp. TE24901. Taxonomy (NCBI): domain Bacteria; kingdom Pseudomonadati; phylum Pseudomonadota; class Gammaproteobacteria; order Pseudomonadales; family Pseudomonadaceae; genus Pseudomonas; species Pseudomonas sp. TE24901. Next base: position 44,141 of record NZ_JBSSAF010000006.1, on the reverse strand, counting down.
GAAGAAGCCGACCAGGCCTTGGGTTTCCTGGCGTGGGCGGTTGGCATTGGGCACGCCGATGCGGATATCACGCTGGCCGCTGTAGCGATAGAGCAGGCTCTGGAACGCGGCCAACAACAGCATGAACGGCGTGGATTCGTTGGCCTGGGCGGTCTGGCGAATGGCTTCGCTGAGGCTCGCGCCCAGGCGCACCGTGTGGCGCGCGGCAGTGTGGCGGTGTTGTGCCGAGCGCGGATGGTCGGTGGCCAGGCTGAGCGTCGGATGCTCATCGCCCAATTGCGCTTTCCAGTACGCCAGTTGGCGCTGGCCTTCGCCTTCAGCCAGCCATTGGCGCTGCCAACTGCCGTAGTCGGCGTACTGCAGGGCCAGTGCCGGCAACTCCAGACGTTGGCCTTGGGTGGCCGCGGCGTACAGCTGGGAGAATTCGTCGATCAGGATGTTCAGCGACCAGCCATCGGCGATGATGTGGTGCAACGTCACCAGCAGGTGGTGCTCTTCATCGTCCAGGCGCAGCAGGGTCACCCACAGCAGCGGGCCTTTTTCCAGGTCGAACTGGGTGCGCGCTTCGTCCTCGCGGATCTGTTGTGCGCGGGCCTCACGCTCGGCGGCGGGCAGGTCGCTGAGGTCGATGACGTGCAGGTCGAACCCGGTGGTTGCGTCGACACGCTGGCAGGCTTGCCCGTCTCGTTCGTAGAAGCGGGTGCGCAGGGCTTCATGGCGCTCGATCAACTGCTGGAAGCTGGCGCGCACCGCGTCTTCGTCCAGTTCGCCACGCAAACGCAGGGCACCGGGAATGGTGTAGGCGCTGCTCTGCGGGTCCAGTTGCCAGGTGATCCACAGGCGGTTCTGTGCCAGGGATTGGGGCAACTCGTCCTGGCGCGACAACGCATGAATCGCGCCTTGGGCGACGCCACCGTCCTGCTGCAATTGCGCGATATTGGCGGCAAAACCTTGCAGGGTCGGCGCTTCGAACAGCATGCGCAGGTTCAGCTCCAGGCCGAGGGCCTCACGCAGGCGCGCCACGACTTGGGTGGCGGTGATGGAGTTACCGCCGAGCAGGAAGAAGTGATCATCCGCCGCGACCGTAGCAACCTGAAGTTGCTCGCACCAGATCGCTGCGATCTGGCTCTGCAATTCTGATTCCAGCGCGGCGTCGCCAGCGTGCGCCTGCAGGTCGGGGAATTGTGCGTAGCTGTCGAGGCTGCCATCAGCGTGGCGCAGGGCACAGGCCGCACGTTGCACCTTGCCGCTGGACGTCTTCGGCAAGGCGCCGGGGTTGAGCAGCACCACCACGCTTGGCGCCTCTTGATAGGCCTCGGCCACGGCTTGGCGGATCGCCTTGATCAGCGCTTCGGGTGGCAGGATTTTCTGCACGCTGCGACTGATTTCAACGGCGATACCGATGCCCTCCAGGCCCTGGTCATTGACGGCAAATGCCGCGACACGGCCCTTGCGCACCACTTCCACTTCGCGCTCGATGGTCTGCTCGATGTCCTGCGGGTACAGGTTGTGGCCACGCACGATCAGCAGGTCTTTGAGGCGACCGGTGATGTACACCTCGCCGTCGCGGATAAAACCCAGGTCGCCCGTGCGCAGCCAGGTACGGCCGGCGTGTTGCACGAAGGTCTTGGCGGTGGCTTCGGGGTTGCGCCAGTAGCCGTGGGCGATGCTCGGGCCGGTGGCCCAGAGTTCGCCGACGCTGTTGTCGGCCAGTTCTGAGAGGGTGTGCGGATCGACGATCAGCACCGCATGGTCCGGCTGGCGGGTGCCGCAACTCATGATCGCACTGCCCTGCCCCGGTTCGGCGCGGTTGGCGGCCAGGGCTTGCTCATCAACACGCAGTGCCGGGATGCCGTGGCCACGGGTGCCACCGGCGACAAACAGCGTCGCCTCGGCCAGGCCGTAGGAGGCGAAGAAATTGTTCGGGGTGAACCCACAGGTGGCGAACTTCTCGGCGAAGCGTTCCAGGGTGTCGAGGCGGATCGGTTCGGAGCCGGAATAGGCCACACGCCATTGGCTCAGGTCCAGGCGTTCCAGGGCCGATTCGCTGACCCGCTCGCTGCACAGGCGGTAGGCGAAATCCGGGCCGCCGCTGATGGTACCGCCGTATTCACTCATCGCTTCAAGCCAGCGCAACGGCCGGCCGAGGAAGTAGGCCGGCGACATCAGCACGCAGGGCACGCCGCTGAAGATCGGTTGCAGCAGGCCGCCGATCAAGCCCATGTCGTGGTACAGCGGCAGCCAGCTGACAATCACGTCGTCCGGGTTGAGGTCGATGCCAAACCCGCGACGGATCAGTACTTCGTTGGCCACCAGGTTGCCGTGGCTGACTTGCACGCCTTTGGGCAAGGCGGTGGAACCGGAGGTGTATTGCAGGAAAGCGATGTCGTCGGGGTGCAGGACCGGGCCAGTCCAATCGCCGGTATTTTCCAGGCTGTCGACGCTCAAGACCGGTGGCGCATTTTCAATCTGCGACAAGCCCTCGGCGAGGCTGGCGATGGTCAACAGCAGGCGCGGCTCGGCGTCGCTGATGATCGACAGCAGGCGCTCCTGATGGTGACGGCGCGTGGATTCCGGCGGATACGCCGGCACCGCGATCACGCCCGCGTACAGGCAACCAAAGAACGCCGCGACGTAGTCCGGACCGCTGGGGAACAACAGCACGGCACGGTCGCCCAAATCCGCATTGGCCTGCAAGGCGGCGGCGATGGTGCGGGCGCGTTGGTCCAGCTCGCGGTAGCTGAGCACCACGTTGTGCTCGGCAGCGTCGGCGAGGAAGCGCAGGGCGACCTGGTCCGGGGTCTGCGCGGCGCGACGTTGAAGGGACTGGACCAGCGTTTGGGGGAGTTCGAAGGCGTCCATCATGGGGTTCCTGCCTGAAAGCGGCTTACGGGAAAATCGGGAATTCGTGGGGCGTGTTCAGCCAGCTACGCGTTGCCGCGCTGCGCCATTGCGCCAGCGGGCCAGGTGTTCGTCGGCATAACGGCGTATGCAGCGCAGCACGGCGCTTTCGTGCTGCACGAGGAAGAAGTGGTGACCGTCGAACAGGTCGAGGGAGAAACCACTGGCGGCGTCGGCCTGCCAGTCGAGCAACTGGTCGGCGCGCACGCTGTCTTGCTTGCCGCCGAACACATGGATCGGCATGCCCAGCGGCGCACGCTCGCCATAGGTGAAGCTGCCACACAGCAGGAAGTCGGCGCGCAGGATCGGCAGCATCAACTGCATCAGTTCGGGGTTGGCCAGGGCTTCTTCGGCGGTGCCTTGCAGCTCGCGCAGGCGGGCGATGAGTTGTTCGTCGGTCTTTTCGATGGCGTATTCGCTGACGTCGCGACGCGCAGGGCCGGCAGTGCCGGACGCAAACAAGGCCAGTGGTGCGGGAACGTTGCGTGCGTTCAGCGCGTGCGCCAATTCGAACGCCAGCAGGCCACCGAGGCTATGGCCGAACAGCGCATAAGGGCCGACCAGGTCGCGGCTGATTTCATCGGCGAGTTGCGCGGCCAAGGCCTTGATATCGCGCTGCAAAGGCTCATCCATACGCATGCCACGGCCGGGCAATTCCAGCGGGCACACCTGCAACCAGTCAGGCAGGGCTCGACGCCAGCGCGCATACACCATGGCGCTGGCGCCCGAATAGGGCAGGCAGAACAGGCGCAGTCGAGTCGGCGTAGTCATCGCGTGACGACTCCAAACTGAAACACGCTGTATGCACGATAAAAACCCATTTCGTTCTCCTGCGGGTACGGATCCTTGGCCGTTTGGCTAACGGGCCTGTCACCCAGAAGAACGGACGGCCCCGACAAATAATTAGTCGCCGGGGACGAGCGAGACGTGGTTCACACCGAACAAGAAAGCATAAGATTAGTTCGCCTTCTCATTTGACAATCATTATCATTAAGCATAATTTGTTGCCCGATGTGTAGGAGGCCTCAGCAAGGACGCCCTCCCCTAACCTCTTTTGCGACAAGGTGATTTCCATGACGGAACAAGTAACCACAGGCAGGTGCGACTCACCGCTTCTCCAGGCATTCGTCGACAATCGACTGATTCTGGTGAAGATCGCGGCACGCATCACCGGGTGCCGCTCCCGTGCCGAAGACGTAGTGCAGGACGCCTACTTCCGGCTGCAATCGGCGCCGACGATCACCTCATCGTTCAAGGCCCAATTGAGTTACCTGTTCCAGATCGTGCGCAACCTGGCGATCGATCACTACCGCAAGCAAGCCCTGGAGCTCAAGTACTCCGGGACGGAAGAGGAAGGCTTGAATGTGGTCATTCACGGCGCTTCACCGGAAACCTCCCACATCAATTTCAACACCCTGGAAAACATCGCCGACGCCCTGACGGAGCTGCCACAACGCACCCGCTACGCGTTCGAGATGTACCGCCTGCACGGCGTACCGCAAAAGGACATCGCCAAGGAACTGGGCGTCTCGCCCACGCTGGTGAACTTCATGATCCGCGATGCGCTGGTGCACTGCCGCAAGGTGTCGGGCAGCCATAGCGATACGTTTGCGCGCCGCGTCTGACACGCCACAGGAACCTGTAGGGGCCAGCTTGTGGGAGCGGCGGTGCGACGACTCGACTTGTTCGCGAATGCGGTAGTTCAGTCACTCATCGGTTGAATGACGCACCGCTTTCGCGAGCAAGCCCGCTCCCACAAAAAACAGCCCCCACATTTGGTTATGTGGTGTACCTGTCAGGGCGTCGCCATCACGTCGATGCGATACGGCTCGAAAATCTTCAGCATCTGCCCGTTGTCCCGCAAGCGCTTGAGCAACGCGGAAAACGCTTCGCCGGTAATCGGCGCCTTCGGTCGCAATAACGCGTAGTGGTGGTAGACCTGATCGATACGCTCGGACACCAGGAACTGCCCGGCCATGTCCGCGTTGCGCACCATGAAATCACTCAGGTACGAGCGCGTGACCAGCGCAATATCGGCCCGCCCGCGCGCCACCATCAGCAAATTGCTGTCATGGGAATAGGTCAACGTGGCGTTGAAGTGCTCGGCCATGTACTTGGGGTCGGGATTGAAGTTGGCGAAGGCGTAGTGATAACCGCTGAACACTGCCAGGCGCTTGCCGGTCAGGTCGGCGAAATAGCTCTGATCGCGACCGGTCGCACGCTGGGCAACAAAGATTTCGGCATCTTCCAGCCCCATGTCGACGTTGGTGTGGGGAATCGCCTTCCAGCCCCATTCGGGATTTTCGAAGATGGCCATGTCGACCCGGCCCTGTTCGAAATCACGGAAGCGACGCGGAATGGAAGTGGGCACCAGCACGAACTGGTAGTCGGTTTGCAAGGCGTTCAGGGCTTCCACCAGTTGCGGCAACAAACCGGTGTCGGCGCCTTGTTCAGGGCGTACGGTGTACGGCGGAAAATGCGCCGCCCCAATCCTCACCAATTGCGCAGCCGAAGCCGGCATCCACCCCGCGGTACCCAGTGCCCATAGAGTTAGTCCTGCAGCCAGCCGCCATGGCGAAAACATCGAGGCACACACCGTTCAACACATTGATGGCGATAAGCTAGGCGTTTTTGTCAGGCGAGACAACTTTCCACCGCCAAATTAATAGCTTGCGCGTCAGTCGGCTTTCAGAACCAGCAACAGGGCTTCTTCAGCCAACTCCTCGAGCGTCAGGCTGCCTTGGGCGCGGAACCAGGTGGTGGTCCAGGACAGGGCGCCGGTCAGGAAGCGTCGAGTAATAAATACATCGCCCTTGATATAGCCCGCCGCCTTGGCTTCGCCCAGCACCTGCAGCCAGAGCTCTTCGTACACATCCCGCAATGCCAGCACCTGCGCCTGGCCCTCGGCCGACAACGAGCGCCACTCGTACACCAGCACCGCCATGGCCTCGCCGCTGCCGCCCATGATCGACTGCAATTCGCAGCGAATCAGCGCCAGCACGCGCTCGCGCACGTCTTTCGCCTCTTCCAGCGAGGCACGCATCATCGCGGTGTTGTAGTGGATGGTTTCTTCCATCACCGCCCGCAGGATCTCGTCCTTGCTCTTGAAGTGATGAAAGATGCTGCCGGACTGAATGCCCACCGCACTGGCCAGGTCGCGCACCGTGGTGCGCTCAAAGCCCTTGTTGCGAAACAAGTGGGCCGCGGTTTGCAGCAACTTGCCCCGCGCACTGTCAGGGTCGGTCAAACGGCCTTCGTCGACCATGGTGCGCATCACCCGCAGGGCTTTGTGCTCATCCATGTCTCTCTCCTTCACTGCTACTGACGTCTTGGCCGGCAATTTAGGCCGTGGTCGCCAACCAAGCAAGCGCTTGGGTCAAAACTTGTGTCGAGAGTTTACAAACCAAGCGCTTGCTTGGTAGTCTCGACGCCAGCCCTCTGGAGAAGGACTTCGCATGAGCAAGACGGTTCGTATCGGCTGCGCCAGCGCGTTCTGGGGTGACACCTGCACCGCCGCCGCCCAATTGGTACACGGCGGCGCGCTGGATTACCTGGTGTTCGACTACTTGGCGGAAGTCACGATGTCGATCCTCGCCGGCGCCCGGATGAAAGATCCCCAGGCCGGCTACGCCACGGACTTTGTCGAGGTGCTCACACCGCTGCTGGCCGATATCCAGCGCCAGGGCATTCGCGTCATCAGCAACGCGGGCGGCATTCACCCCCAGGCATGCGCCGCCGCCCTCCAGGCTGCCTGCGACAAGGCGCAAGTCCCGCTGAAAATCGCCGTGCTGCTGGGCGACGACCTTCACCCCCAACTCAAGCACCTGCACGGCATCCACGACATGTTCAACGGCGCGCCGTTGCCACCCATGTGCGTCTCGGCCAACGCCTACCTCGGCGCCCCCGGCATCGCCCAGGCGCTTGAACTGGGCGCTGACATCGTGATCACCGGCCGCGTGGTGGACAGCGCCGTGGTCAGCGCAGCGCTGGTGCATGAATTCAACTGGTCCTGGCAAGACTACGACCGCCTCGCCCACGCCGCGCTGGCCGGGCATATCATCGAATGTGGCGCCCAGTGCACCGGTGGCAATTTCACCGATTGGCGCGACGTCCCCGACTACGAGCACATCGGTTTTCCCATCGTCGAGGTCAGCGCCGACGGGACGTTCACAGTGAACAAAGCCGAGGGCACGGGCGGGCTGATCAGCGAATTGAGTGTGGCCGAGCAGCTGCTGTATGAAATCGGCGACCCGCGTGCGTATTTGCTGCCCGACGTGATCTGCGATTTCAGCCAGGTCCAATTGCAGCAACACGGCCTCGATTGCGTGCGCGTGCACGGCGCCAAGGGCTCGCCGCCCACCGCTCACTACAAGGTCAGCGCCACTTACCCGGATGGTTTTCGCTGCACCGCCAGTTGCCTGCTGGCGGGGATCGACGCCGTGGCCAAGGCCGAGCGCGTCAGCCAGGCGATCATCAACAAGACCTCGGAGCTGTTCAGCCAGCGCGGCTGGGCGCCCTACACCGAAGTGAATATCGAACTGCTCGGCAGTGAAGCCACCTACGGCGCCCACGCCTTGCGCCGCGACTGCCGCGAGGTGGTGGTGAAACTGGCGGTGCGTCACCCGAACAAGCAGGCGCTGGTGCTGTTCGCCCGCGAGATCGCCCAGGCGGCCACCGGCATGGCGCCAGGGCTGACGGGCATCGTCGGCGGGCGGCCAACGGTGTACCCGCTGATTCGGCTGTTTTCCTTCTTGATCGACAAAACCCACTGCGAGCCCGTAGTCGAGTTCCAAGGTGCGCGCCACGTTTGCGTATTGCCTGCCGACACCGCCCTCGCTCCGCTCGCCGCACCGGTTGATCCGCCCAAACCCCAAGGCGCCGCCGACGCCAGCGTGCCGCTGGTGAAACTGGCGGTGGCGCGTTCCGGCGACAAGGGCAACCACAGCAACATCGGCGTGATCGCCCGCCACCCCGACTACCTGCCGTGGATCGCCGAGGCGCTGACCCCGGAAGTGATCGTCGACTGGATGGGCCACGTGCTCGACCCTGTGCAGGGCCGCGTCGAACGCTGGTATTTGCCCGGCAGCCACAGCCTCAACTTCCTGCTGGAAAACGCCTTGGGCGGCGGCGGTATCGCCAGCCTGCGCATCGACCCCCAGGGCAAGGCCTTCGCCCAGCAGCTGCTGGAAATTCCCATCGCCGTGCCGCAACACATCGCCGATCAACTCCGCTAAAGGACCGTCACCGTGGCCTTCGACTCGATCTTCAAAGCCGACCTGTTCCAGGGGCAAACCGTGATAGTCACCGGGGGCGGCAGTGGCATTGGCCGCTGCACCGCCCATGAACTGGCGGCACTCGGCGCCACGGTGATGCTGGTGGGACGCAAGCCCGAGAAGCTGCAGCAGGTGGCCGCCGAAATCAGCGAAGACGGCGGCACGGCCCATTGGCTGGCGTGCGACATTCGCGACGAAGACGCCGTGAAGGCGCTGGTCAGCCAGGTCCTGCACGAGCATGGCCCGATCCACGGTCTGGTGAATAACGCGGGTGGCCAGTACCCGTCGCCGCTCGCCTCGATCAACCAGAAGGGCTTTGAAATCGTGCTGCGCACCAACCTGGTGGGCGGCTTCCTGATGGCGCGCGAGGTGTTCAACCAGTCGATGAGCAAACACGGCGGCGCCATCGTCAACATGCTCGCCGACATGTGGAGCGGCATGCCCGGCATGGGCCACTCGGGCGCGGCACGTTCGGGCATGGACAACTTCACCAAGACCGCCGCCTTCGAGTGGGGTTATGCCGGGGTGCGGGTCAACGCCGTGGCGCCGGGCTGGATTGCTTCCAGCGGCATGGACACCTACGAAGGCGCGTTCAAGGCCGTGATCCCGACATTGCGGGAGCACGTGCCGCTCAAGCGTATCGGCACCGAGTCGGAAGTCAGCGCGGCCATTGTGTTCCTGCTCAGCCCCGCCGCCGCCTTCATCAGCGGCAGCACCCTGCGCATCGACGGCGCCGCCAGCCTGGGCAACCGCGCCTGGCCGCTGCACAAGGCGCAGCCGCCGAGCGAGCCGTTCAATGGCTTCCACCGTGCGTACCTGCCGGATGTACTCAAGGCGGAGCAATAAACCATGCCGGTGATTGAATCCCTGATCGACAGCCACAGCGCCCAGTTCGCCCAAAACCGCGAGGCCATGCTCGCCGCCCTCACCCACCTGCGTCAGCTGGAACAAAACCTGCTGGCCAAGGCCGATGAGGCCAAGCCCAAGTTCGACAAGCGCGGCCAACTGTTGCCACGCGAGCGCCTGAATTTGCTGCTGGACCCCGGCGCACCCTTTCTGGAACTGGCAGGCCTGGCCGGCTACAAACTCCACGACGACAAGGATGGCAGCGCCGCCGGTGGCGGGTTGATCGCCGGCATCGGCTACGTCAGCGGCGTGCGCATGCTGGTGGTGGCCAACAACAGCGCAATCAAGGGCGGGACCATTTCCCCCACCGGCCTGAAAAAGTCCCTGCGCCTGCAACAGATCGCCATGGAAAACCAACTGCCGGTGGTGACCCTCGCCGAAAGCGGCGGCGCCAACCTCAACTACGCCGCCGAGATTTTTGTCGAAGGCGCACGCAGTTTTGCCAACCAGGCACGCATGTCGGCCATGGGCCTGCCGCAGATCACCGTGGTGCACGGCTCGGCCACGGCGGGCGGCGCCTATCAGCCGGGGCTGTCGGATTACGTAGTGGTGGTGCGCGGCAAGGCCAAGCTGTTTCTCGCCGGGCCGCCGCTGCTTAAGGCCGCCACCGGCGAAGTGGCCACGGATGAGGCACTGGGCGGCGCCGAGATGCACGCGCAAATCGCCGGCACCGCCGAATACCTGGCGGAAAACGATGCGGACGGCGTGCGTATCGCCCGGGAGATCGTGGGCCTGCTGCCCTGGAATGATCGCCTGCCACTGACGCCCCAAAAGACCTATGCAGCGCCTTTGTACCCCATCGAAGAGCTGCTGGGCCTGATCCCGGACGACCCGAAAAAACCCTACGACGTGCGCGAAATCCTCGCGCGCCTGGCCGACGGTTCGCAGTTTCTCGAATTCAAGGGCGAGTTCGACGCCCACACCGTCTGCGGCCATCTGCATATCCAGGGCCGCGCCGTGGGTGTGATCGGCAACAACGGCCCCATCACGCCCAAGGGCGCGAGCAAGGCCGCGCAGTTTATCCAGCTGTGCGACCAGAGCCGCACGCCGCTGCTGTTCCTGCACAACACCACCGGTTTCATGGTGGGCACCGAGTCGGAGCAACAAGGCGTGATCAAGCACGGCGCCAAGATGATCCAGGCGGTGGCCAACGCCCGGGTGCCTAAACTCACGGTGGTGGTTGGCGGTTCCTACGGCGCCGGCAACTACGCGATGTGTGGCCGTGGCCTGGACCCGCGCTTCATCTTCGCCTGGCCCAACAGCCGCACGGCGGTGATGGGTGGCGCGCAGGCGGGCAAGGTGCTGCGCATCGTCACCGAGGCCAAGCAGCTGAAAGACGGCCTGGTGCCCGACCCCAAGGTGCTGGACATGCTGGAGCAGGTCACCGCGCAGAAGCTCGACAGCCAGTCCACTGCGCTGTATGGCAGCGCGAACCTGTGGGATGACGGGCTGATTGACCCTCGGGACACCCGCACCTTGCTCGGCTTTTTGCTGGATATCTGCCACGAGGCCGAGGTGCGTGAGTTGCACGCCAATACCTTCGGTGTAGGGCGTTTTTAGGAGAACAATAAAAATGATCTTTACCCAGGAACACCAGGAACTGCGCCGCACCGTGCGTGCCTTCGTCGACCGCGAGATCAACCCCTACGTGGACGAATGGGAAAAAGCCGGGCGCTTTCCCATCCACGACATCTTCCGCAAGGCCGGCGAACTCGGCCTGCTGGGCATTTCCAAGCCGGAGCAATTCGGCGGCATGGGCCTGGACTACAGCTATTCGATCGTCGCCGCTGAAGAGTTCGGCACCGTGCGCTGCGGCGGCATCCCCATGTCCATCGGCGTGCAGACCGACATGTGCACCCCCGCCCTCGCCCGCTTCGGTTCCGATGAACTGCGCGAGGAGTTCCTGCGCCCGGCCATCAGCGGCGAGCAGGTAGGTTGCATCGGCGTGTCGGAAACCGGGGCCGGTTCCGATGTGGCCGGGTTGAAGACCCATGCGCGCAAAGACGGCGACGACTACGTCATCAACGGCAGCAAGATGTGGATCACCAACTCCCCCAGCGCCGACTTTATCTGCTTGCTGGCCAACACCTCCGACGACAAGCCGCACATCAACAAATCCTTGATCATGGTGCCGATGAACACCCCCGGCATCAGCGTCAGCCCGCCCCTGGAAAAGCTCGGCATGCACAGCTCGGAGACCGCCCAAGTGTTCTTCGACGGCGTGCGCGTGCCGCAGCGCAACCGCATCGGCCACGAAGGCGCAGGCTTCATGATGCAGATGCTGCAGTTCCAGGAAGAACGCCTGTTTGGCGCGGCCAATATGATCAAGGGCCTGGAGTATTGCATCGACAGCACCATCGACTACTGCAACGAACGCCAGACGTTCGGCAAGGCGCTGATCGACAACCAGGTCATCCACTTTCGCCTGGCTGAACTGTCCACCGAAATCGAATGCCTGCGCGCCTTGGTCTATCAGGCCACCGAGCAATACATCAAGGGCCAGGACGTGACCCGCCTGGCCTCCATGGCCAAGCTCAAGGCCGGGCGCCTGGGCCGCGAAGTCAGCGACAGCTGCCTGCAATACTGGGGCGGCATGGGTTTCATGTGGGACAACCCGGTGGCACGGGCGTATCGCGATGTGCGTTTGGTGTCGATTGGCGGAGGGGCCGACGAGATCATGCTGGGCATCATCTGCAAACTGATGGGCACCCTGCCCGGGAAAAAATCATGAACACCCTGCTGCTCGAACCTCACAACGGCGTGCTGCACATCACCCTCAACCGCCCTGAGTGCCGCAATGCGATGAGCCTGGAGATGGTCAACGAGCTGCGCAGCGTGCTGGCGCAGCTGGACGGTGAGACCCGGGCGGTGGTGATCAGCGGCGCCGGCGGGCATTTCTGTGCCGGGGCGGATGTGAAGGACCTGGTCACTGCAGGCAATCAACTGGAAGCGCTGAACCGCGCGTTCGGCACCTTGCTGCAAGAGGCCGAAGCCGTGCCGCAGGTCGTCATCGTGGTGCTGCAAGGCGCGGTGCTGGGGGGTGGTTTTGGCTTGGCCTGTGTGAGTGATATTGCGCTTGCCGACCACCAGGCGCAGTTCGGCTTGCCGGAGACCAGCCTTGGGTTGCTGCCAGCGCAGATTGCACCGTTTGTGGTGAAGAGGATTGGTTTGACCCAGGCTCGCCGGCTGGCGCTGACGGCGGCGCGGTTTGATGGGGTGGAGGCGGAGCGACTGGGTGTCGTGCACTTTACCGAGCGCGATCCACAGGCGTTGGCGGAGCGGCTGGATGAGGTATTGGGCCAGGTGCTCAAATGTGCACCGGGAGCAAATGCGCGGACCAAAGCCTTGTTGCTGGCCAGTGTGGAGGAGCCGCTGGAGGCTGTGCTGGATCGCGGGGCGCAGTGGTTTGCCGAGTCCGTAAGGAGTGAGGAAGGGATAGAGGGGACACAGGCGTTTGTGCAGAAAAGGAAGCCGAGGTGGTGCAGATGACGCCATCGCCGGCAAGCCGGCTCCTACAGAGGAAGGTGTTCACACATTCAAACTGTAGGAGCCGGCTTGTCGGCGATGAGGCCAGACCCGACACCCCACCAGCCAAGGGATAACCCCATGCCCGCATTCAGCAAAATCCTCATCGCCAACCGCGGCGAAATCGCCTGCCGCATCCAGCGCACGGCCCAAGCCTTGGGCTACCGCACCGTGGCCGTCTACAGCGACGCCGACGCCCAGGCCCCGCACGTGCAGATGGCCGACGAAGCCGTGTGCATCGGCCCCGCCCCGGTGCAACAGTCTTACCTCAACATTCAGGCCATCCTCAACGCCGCCACACTCACCGGCGCCGACGCCCTCCACCCGGGCTACGGCTTCCTCTCGGAAAACCCTGAATTCGCCCGCGTCTGCCAGCACGCCGGCCTGACCTTTATCGGCCCCAGCGCCGAGGCGATCGAACTGATGGGTAGCAAGCGCCTGTCCAAACTCGCCATGCTCGACGCCGGGGTGCCGTGCATCGCCGGTTACCAAGGCAGCGCCCAAGACGACGCCACGTTGCAATACGAGGCCGAGCGCATCGGCTACCCACTGATGATCAAGGCCAGCGCCGGCGGCGGCGGGCGTGGCATGCGCCTGGTGCACAGCGCCGAGGCCCTGCTGGACAACCTGCACACGGCGCGCTCCGAAGCCCGGAACGCGTTTGGCAGCGACGAGCTGATCCTCGAACAGGCGTTGATCGAGCCGCGCCATGTGGAAATCCAGGTGTTCGGTGACAGCCATGGCAACCTGATCCACCTTGGCGAGCGAGATTGCTCGGTCCAGCGTCGCCATCAGAAGGTCATCGAGGAAGCGCCCTGCCCGGTGATGACCGCGCCACTGCGCCACGCCATGGGTGAAGCCGCCCTCAAGGCCGGGCGCGCGGTGAACTACGTGGGCGCCGGTACCGTGGAGTTCATGCTCGACCGCAGCGGCCAGTTCTACTTCCTGGAGATGAACACCCGCCTGCAGGTGGAGCACCCGGTCACCGAGCTGATCACCGGCCTCGACCTGGTGGGCTGGCAGTTGCAGATCGCTGCCGGCCACGCGTTGCCACTGACCCAGCAGGAGGTGACCCTGAACGGCCATGCCATGGAAGTGCGCCTGTACGCCGAAGACCCGACCCAGGGTTTCCTGCCGCAAACCGGTGAAGTGCTGCGCTGGGAGCCGGCCCCCGATGCCCGTATTGATCACGGTGTCAGCCAGGGCCAGTGCATCAGCCCGTTCTACGACGCCATGCTCGGCAAGATCATCGCCCATGGCAGTACCCGCGAAGAGGCGCGGCGCAAACTGCTGCGGGCGGTGGAAGACACCTTGTTGCTGGGCGTGACCACCAACCAGCAGCTGCTGGTGGACCTGCTCAAGCATCCGGACTTTATCGACGGTCAATTCAGCACCGGATTTATCGCCGAGCACTTCAGTGACATCACCCAGCCGAAAGCGACGGCCGAACAACTGGCCCTGGCCGCCGCGCTGTTTTATCAGCACGGCGCCAATCAGCATGCCCAGGGCCTTGCGGGATGGCGCAACAACGCTGGCGCCCCCAGCACTTATCGCCTGGAAGCCCATGGCGACATCCACACCGTCACCGCCGAGCCGCTGCAATTGAGCACCGACGGTCGTCACGCCACCCTGATACTCAACGGCATACGTCGACGTATCGCCTACCACCTCGACGGCAACCACCTGTGGCTGCCCGGCCTTACGGTGATCAATCGCACCCAGCACGTCGCCAGCCGCCAGGCCGATGCCAGCGGCGGTACGGTCAAGGCGCCGATGGACGGTGCCATCGTCGATGTACATGTCAGCCATGGCGACCGCGTGACCAAAGGCCAACTGCTGCTGGTGCTCGAAGCCATGAAAATGGAGCACCCGCTGATTGCCGGGGTCGATGGCGTGATCAAGACGCTGCAGGTGGTGACGGGCGACCAGGTGCGCAATCGCCAAGTGTTGCTGGAGATCGAATAAGGCCTGGGCGGAACTACGCGGCCGGGCTACGCTCTATCCCCATCAGGAAGGGATGAGTACGGGAACCTGCGCGATGCCTCATTGGCTGATTATTGACCTTGAAGCCACAACGGATGAAGGCGGCTGGCCCGTGACGGAGATGGAAGTCATCGAGATCGGCGCGAGCCTGGTGAACCGCCAGGGCCGCGAGCTGGATCACTTCCAGCGCTTTGTGCGGCCGTTGCGCCGTCCATTGCTGACGCCCTTCTGCCGCCAACTGACCCACATCACCCAGGCCAACATCGACGCTGCGGCGCCGATCACCGAGGTGTGGCCGTTGTTCGAACGCTGGCTGGGCCAGCACCAGGCACGCCTGGAAGGCTGGGCCAGCTGGGGCGACTACGACCGCGCGCAGCTGGAGCTGGAGTGGCAACGCCATGGCCTGGCCAGTGCGCTGGCCCATACGCCCCACGTGAACCTCAAGCAGCGCTTTGCCAAGGCCCGGCGCCTGGACAAGCCGCTGGGGCTCAACGGCGCGCTGCAATTGGCGGGCATGCAGTTCCATGGCCAGCAACACCGGGCGCTGGAAGACGCGCGCAACACCGCACGCCTGCTGCCGTTGATTTTGCCGGTCTAGGCAGCCTCCGCTGGCTTGGGCATACTGGCCGCCCTTTTCCGAAATACTGCTCACCCGTAGGAGCCGGAAACTGTGGCGAGCAAGCTTGCTTGCGCTGGGGTGCGAAGCGCCCCCAAAAGCCGGAGACTGCTACGCAGTCCACGGGAGCAAGCTCCCTCGCCACAGCAAGCCGGCTCCTACGGGGGGGCGGGAAGCCTTAACCCATTTTCCGAGGATTCGCCCATGTTCAAAGTCAACGAGTACTTCGACGGCACCGTCAAGTCGATCGCTTTCGGCACCGCAGAAGGTCCGGCGACCATCGGCGTGATGGCCCCGGGTGAATACGAGTTCGGCACCGCCCAGCGTGAAATCATGCACGTGGTGTCCGGCGCCCTGACCGTCAAGCTGCCAGACGCCGCCGACTGGGAAACCTTCGCCGCCGGCAGCCAGTTCAACGTACCGGCCAACAGCAAGTTCCAACTGAAGGTCGCCGTCGACACCGCTTACCTGTGCGAATACCGCGGCTAACCTTCTCCGGCCGTCAAAAAAATGCCCGTCTCTCGCGAGACGGGCATTTTTTATTCCAGGATCGTCACCGGCATGCCTACGGCCAATTGGCCGATGCCGTCGTTGACCAGGTTCTGGCCGAACATCACGTCACCGCCCTGCTCGCGATAGGTCTTGAGCGTGGCCAAGGGCTCGCGGTCGGCACTGCGTTCGCCGCTGGCCGGATCGATAGTGGTGAGGATGCAGCGCGAACAGGACTTGACCACGCGAAACTCCACGTCGCCGATGCGCACGCGTTTCCAGGTGTCTTCGGCGAACGCCTCGCTGCCCTCGATCACCAGGTTGGGACGAAAGCGCAGCATTTCCATGGGGCGACCGATGCGTTGGGAAAGGTCGTCCAGCGACGCCTGGCCGATCAGCAACAGCGGGAAGCCATCGGCGAACCCGACCTGGTCGTCATCCTTGCCGTAACCGGCCTCGGTGGTGCGTGCACGCTCCAAAGGCACCTGCACCAGGCGTGTGGGTTTGCCGATGAAATCGCTGACCCAGGCTGCGGCTTCATCGCCGGCGTCCGGTACACGCAGGGTGTCACGCCAGATGGTCACGCCGCGCAACTCGGCCTCGCTGCCGGGCAATGCCACGTCCAGCGCGGTCTGGCCCGGGGTGCTCAGGGTGAGGCCGCCGCTGCTGTTCCACAGGGCAGACAACTGGCTCATCTTGGCCACGGCGCGCTGGGTGAGGAAACGCCCGCTGGCTTCATCCACCAGCATCCAGCGTCGGTCACCGTCCAACCCCAGTTTATCCAGGCCGATCTGCTGCAAGGTTTCGGCCTTGCCGGACTTCAAGGGGTAACGGTACAACGCGCTGAGACGAAGCATGGGCCTGCTTTCCTGCAAGAATAAAACGCCACCCTATCCCAAACACGCCCGTCTTTGTAGTGAGCGGGTTTACCCCGCGCCGCCGTGTGTCAGTTAACGCTGGGCCGCCTGACACGACGCCGCGCGGGGCGAGCCCGCTCACTACAAGTTACCGCGTACTGCTGTAGTGAGCGGGTTTACCCCGCGCCGCGGTGTGCCAGTCAACGCTGGGCCGCCTGACACGACGCCGCGCGGGGCGAGCCCGCTCACTACAAGTTACCGTGCGGGCTGTCAGGCAGGGGCGTGGTCGAGCATCAGGCGCTGGCGCACCACGTCCACCAGTTTGTCCGGCTGGAACTTGGACAGGAAGTTGTCGCAGCCGACCTTCTTCACCATCGAATCGTTGAAGCTGCCCGACAGTGAGGTGTGGAGCACCACGTAGAGCCCACGCAGGCGTGGGTCGTTGCGGATCTCGGTGGTGAGGCGGTAACCGTCCATCTCGGGCATTTCGGCGTCGGTGAAGATCATCAGCAACTTGTCGGTCATCACCTGGCCGCTGTCGGCCCAGGCCTTGAGCATGTTCAGCGCCTTGAGGCCGTCACTGGCAATGTGCATCTTCACCCCCAGTTGGCCAAGGGTGTCACGCAACTGCGACAGGGCCACGTTGGAGTCGTCCACCAGCAGCACTTCGCGGCCACGGGCGCGCTCGAGCACCGGGTCTTCGAGTTTTTCGCGGGAAACCTTGGCGTTGTACGGCACGATCTCGGCGAGGACTTTTTCCACGTCGATGATTTCCACCAGTTGGTCATCAACCTTGCTGATGGCGGTGAGGTAATGCTGGCGGCCGGCACTGCTCGGCGGCGGCAGGATGGCTTCCCAGTTCATGTTGACGATGCGGTCGACGCCGCC
The DNA here is from genome assembly GCF_054058375.1 of Pseudomonas sp. TE24901. NCBI lineage: Bacteria > Pseudomonadati > Pseudomonadota > Gammaproteobacteria > Pseudomonadales > Pseudomonadaceae > Pseudomonas > Pseudomonas sp. TE24901. The sequence continues at coordinate 26,703 of NZ_JBSSAF010000006.1, read as the reverse complement.
CACCAGGAACGCCTGCACCGAGCGGTTGTATTCGGTGACGATGATGGTGCTGTTCGGCCCCGGCACCAGCGGGCGCATGCCGATGGCCTGGGACAGGTCGATCACCGGCAGGGTCTGGCCGCGCAGGTTGACCACGCCGCAGACGAACGGGTGCCGCTGGGGCATCAACGTCAGCTTGGGCAACTGCAGAACTTCCTGCACCTTGAACACGTTGATCGCGAACAGCTGGCGCCCGAACAGGCGGAACATGAGGATCTCCAGGCGATTCTCACCCACCAGTTGCGTGCGTTGATCTACCGTGTCGAGAATGCCGGCCATTAAAAGCTCCTGATGGGCGCGTGGGTTCGCGCTGAGAGAATGTGCTGCTCACTAAGGTTTGTTATCGGCGGCAAATGCCAGACCTTGACCCCCGTAAAATGCCACGTAAATTCATTGATGTCACACTGACATCATGCTTTACTGCAACGGCCTCTCCAGACGGCATCACAGCGACGTCGCGCGACATTCAAATCGACGCGAGGTTCCACCCTGTAAGGGATTCCCCTATACACAATCAGGCCCAACCTGATATTCGCGATATCTAATAGCCATTAATGTGACGCCATTCTCATTGCATGAATGGAGTCAGGCTTTTGTTTGCCATCCCAAGCCCTCGGCCCACGGGTCTTCCAGACATTCACGTGGCGGCAACTGAAGTTGTGCAATCGCCCCTGATAATGAGGGCCGCGCACGGCTTTCGTGATCATTCAAATAAGCGTCCTACTGAAATCCCAGAAACGGGCTACAGATTTCAGTCATATTTCAGCGGTAGTTTTAAGCCATTCACCCGATGCGGCATCTCATCACCGGACCTAATGTTGCGGAGACTTGCATGATGAATAACGCGAACGAATGGCAAACTGCACTTCCCGATTTTTTGCTTGAAGCAGAAATGCTGCTGGCCAAGTCGGAAGAGTGCCTGAACCATTTGCACTTGATTCGCAACGACAGCGACGCCATAGACTGCATGAAAGCCAGCCTCGCCAAACTGGCCGAAAAGGCCGAAGGCCTGGCCCTGCAGGCGATCAGCGAGTTCTCGCGTCACATTCAGTACCTGATTGCCAATGCCGCAAGCCCCATGCAGTTGCATGACCAGGCGCTTGATGCCTTGCAGGACTGTTTGAGGTTGTTGGCCTGGCAACTGGAGTTGATCGACATCCGCACTGGAGAATTAGGGCTGGATGAAACCGAGCAAACAACGCTGATTGCGACTGTCACCTTGCAAATCCCACAAAAAGACTTCGGTTATAAACCGCAGCAGCGCATGCACCACGCGTCTTGAGTGTCGAACAGGTCGTAATTAATAGGCGAGTTATCTAAAAACGACCGTCAGCCTAAACGGACGCTACGTCATTGCGGGCAATACATATCAATTAGCCATCAGCGCAATAACGGTACAAACCAACTTTATAAATACAACTGCCCTCTCTTTAAAACTCTGGGATTACCGCCCAGGGCGTCTGCGTGGTTAATTAAGCCGGCCAAGAGAGGCGCCAGGCGACCAACGGTAATAGTGGTGGTACTATGCCCCGCTCGAAGTGACTCAACTTCATCATGTATAAAAACGATTCGGCACCGCATCCCAAACAGAGCCCTGTCAGCCGCCGTGACCGGTCTTCCCGCAGCGAACCTTCATTGGCTCCATCCGCTATGTACGCCAGCCTCAAGTCACTCATCGCAAGGTCCGTGTCCCGCAGCAATGCACGCCGTATGGTCCTTGCCCTGTGCCTGTGTTCGCTGCTGGTCAGTGTGTGGGCCTACGCGCGCTCGGCGCCGCTGCCGTTGCTGATCCTGCTGCTCAACGCGGCGACCCTGATCGTGGTGGGCCTGCAACAGTGGAGCTCGCGCAAATCGATCAAGTTCCAGCCGCAGGAACTCGCCGACCGCCTGCTGCAGGTCCAGGAAAACGAACGCCATCGCCTCAGCCGCGAACTGCATGACGACATCGGCCAGTTGCTCACCGCCGCCAAGCTGCAAAGTGAATGGCTCAAGCGTCGCCTGCCCGAAGACCTGCAAAGCCAATGCAGCGTGCTGTGCAACACCCTCAATGAAACCCTGGCCAAGGTGCGCGACGTGTCCGCCATCCTCAACCCACGGCAGCTGGCCAGCCTGGGGTTGGAGGCGAGCCTGCGCGCGCACCTGCTCAAGACCCTGGAAAACACCTCGATTCACTGGAGCCTGGAATGCCAGCAACGGCTGACCGGCATCCCGGAAGAAATGGCCGTCGCGGCCTTTCGTATCACCCAGGAAGCGGTGACCAACATGCTACGCCACGCCCAGGCGCGCAATCTGTTGGTACGCCTGCAACGCCTGCCCGAAGGCCTGTCGCTGAGTATCTGCGATGACGGCCAGGGCTTTTCGCCCGCCATCAACCCCGGCCTGGAAGGCCAACGGGGCATGGCCGGCATGTCAGAGCGGATCGATCAGCTTGGCGGCTCATTGACCGTCAGCAGCCAACCAGGCAAAGGGACACGGATCGACGCGCTTTTCCCCTGGGCGCCCCGCGCCCTCGAACGGGCCAGTTCCCCTAAGGTTCTCGAGTGACCTGCAAATTACTCCTGGTGGATGACCACGCACTGATCAGGGCCGGCGTACGCGCGCTGGTCCAGGATATTGATGGCTATACGGTAATCGGCGAAGCCAGCGATGGCGCGCAATTGCTGGAAAAATTCAGCGCCCTGCAGCCTGATATTGTGCTGCTGGACCTGTCGATGAAGCACACAGGTGGCCTCGACGCCCTGCAGCAGCTCAAGGCCGCCTACCCCAAGAGCAAGGTGCTGATCCTGTCGATGCACACCGACCCCGAGCTGATCATGCGCGCGCTGGAATGCGGCGCCCATGGCTACCTGCTCAAGGACACCACCGCCAACGAGCTGGAACACGCCCTGGCGGCCCTGCGCAACAACGAGCGCTACCTGAGCCCGGCCATCGCCCATACGGTGATCAACCAGGCGCTGGTGCGCAGCCAGGGCCCGGCCTCCCCTGCCGCCCACAGCCATAACCTCACCGCTCGCCAGCTGGAGATCCTGCGCTTGATCGTGCGCGGCAAATCCACCCGGGAGATCGCCCACGGCCTGGGCCTGAGCATCAAGACCGTGGAAGCACACCGCTCGCAGATCATGAAACGCCTGCAGATATTCGATGTGGCGGGTTTGGTGTTATTCGCCGTTCGCGAGCAGATCATCAGCCTGGACGACTAGGGGCGAACCCTCCGGCAGGTGCACGCGCAACGCCTTGGGCAAAGCGCTGAAGCGCAGGTCGTCGCCCTTGAGCGGCTCGCCGTCGAGGTTGATGTACAAGCCTTCGGCCACCTTGATCTCCACCCACGGCAGGCGCGCCCGTACAAACAGGTTGTCCAACCCCCAGCCATCGGTCATCAGGGTGAGCAGCGTGCCGACCACCTCCTGAGGCGCCGGCAGGATGCTGATGTCCAGCAGGCCGTCATCGGCCAACGCCCCCGGGCACAGCACATGCCCACCGCCTGCCTGGCGGCCGTTGCCGATGCCCAGCGCGAGCAGGTCGCCCTTCCAATGGAAGCCCGGGCCTTCCAGTTCACCGTAGGCCGCCTTTAACTCGCTGAAGCGGGTCAGGCCGGTAAACAGATAAGCCGCGCCGCCGAGGACTTTTTTCAGGTCTTCGGAGGTGTTGGCGGTGACCTGGCTGCCGAAGCCGCCGGTGGCCATGTTGAGGAAGATCTGCCCACCGGCCTGGCCGAGGTCGATCGCCCTGGGCGGCACGTCCAGCAGCGCCAGTGCTTGGGCGGGCTCCAGGGGTACGCCGGCGGCTTTGGCGAAGTCGTTGGCGGTACCCAGGGGCATCATCACCAGGCTGGCGTCGGTCTTGGCCAAGGCCATGGCTTCGGCCACGTCGCGCAGGGTGCCGTCGCCGCCGCCGGCGATGATATGGGTGTAGTTGCCTTCCAGGGCTTCGTTGACCAGGCGTTGGGCATCGCCGCCTTCCCAGGTCACCCGTACTGCCAGCTCCCAACCTTGTTCACGCCGGGCTTGCACGGCGGCGCGTACGTCCTCGTTCAGGGCTTGCTTGCCGTGGAGGATGAGTAGGGCTTTGGGGGTGGTCATGGGGTGAATCTCCTGATTCGAAGGTGCTTGGAGGATGTGGACCTTTGGGGAGGGGGATTGGTTTGGTTTACCGGGTGTATATCCGTTATTTAGGTAACGGCTGGTATGGGTTCCGCCCTTACGGCGGGTCACTTTGGAAAAGCCCCAAAGTAACCAAAGGGCTCTTGCCCCAACACTCGGCACCTCGCTCACGCTCGGTGTGCCCGTAATCCGACAGTGATTTGGGGGGCCGCCGCCACGCGCCATCCATGGCGCGGGGCGGCTAAACCGGCATCCCTGCCGGTTTACTCCCCAAATCCCTGCCGAATTCCGGCCAGCGTGTTTGACGGGGCGCTTCAGATCAAAATCAAAAGCACAGCGGCCTGACAGCCGGCTTGAGTGGTGTAGATCAAGAGCGAAGAGCTATCGCTGGTTTGATTGGGCTTGTGGGTGTACCGAGATGCCTGACGCGGCGCCATCACTGTGGGAGCTGGCTTGCCTGCGATGGCATCAACGCGGTGTACCTGATTCACCGCAGTGTCTGCATCGCCGGCAAGCCAGCTCCTACACGTATCCGCTTTTGATCTAACCACTCAGGTCGGCTACTAGGCCGCCGTGCTCTTGCTTTTGATTTTGATCTGGGGCGCCCCGTCAAACACGCTGGCCGAACGCAGGCTTTGGAGCGTGGGTAACCCGGCAGGACGCCGGGTTAGCCGCGCTGGGCCAAGGATGGCCCATCGCGGCGGCCCACGCTCCAAAGCCTTCGTTCGGGCACACCGAGCCTAAGCGAGGTGCCGAGTGTTGGGGCAAGAGCGTTTTGCTTACTTTTGCGCTCTTCAAAAGTGAGCCGCTGTAAGAGCGGAACCATAAGACGCCGTTACCTAAATAACGGATATGTACACCGTCAACTCTTGTGAAGCTTACTCATCAGTTGCGCCTCAGCCTGAGTCAACCCACAAGACTGCGTCAACTCATCCACCGTCGCCCCCATCCCCACCAATTTCGCCGCCTGCGCAAACGAAAGGCTGGAAGGATCACGCTGTTCCAACTGCGCCAACTTGTCCGGCAATGGCCCCAGGATCGCGCGCAACTCGTGCACCTCGTCCCCCACCTTCACCGCACTCTGCTGGAAGTGATCAACCCGCTTGGCCAACTCCACCAGGCGTCGGTCTCGCACGGCATCACGCTCGGCCTGCTGCAAAGCCAATTCCCGCTGCTGACGCACATAACGCAGCACAAATGCCAGCGTCCCGGCCCACAACAGGGCCAGGACGATCACCGCCGCCTCAAAGAACAATCAGATGCTCTCCAGTTCCGACCATTCTTCTTCGCTCATCATCTTGTCCAGCTCAACCAGAATCAGCAGCTCGCCGTTCTTGTTGCACACGCCCTGGATAAACTTGGCGGATTCTTCGTTACCCACGTTCGGCGCGGTTTCCACTTCCGATTGGCGCAGGTAGACCACTTCGGCCACGCTGTCGACCATGATCCCGACCACTTGCTTGTCGGCTTCGATGATGACGATACGGGTGTTGTCGTTGACTTCAGTCGGCACCAGGCCAAAGCGCTGGCGGGTGTCGATCACCGTCACCACGTTGCCGCGCAGGTTGATGATACCCAGCACGTAGCTTGGGGCACCCGGTACCGGCGCGATCTCGGTGTAGCGCAGCACTTCCTGCACGCGCATCACGTTGATGCCATAGGACTCGTTGTCCAGTTTGAAGGTCACCCATTGCAGGATCGGATCATCCAAACCTTGTGCGGACGCTGATTTATTCATACCCCTGACCCCTTCAAATGCCGCATGACACGGCGTGTGTGCTTCATTGGCCGCATTCGCATGCGACCCTTATTGTTCAATCAACTGTGTTTGTTCAGTGGCATCGACTTGACGGCGCCGCTGGCGATCAGCTCGGCCAGCTCGGCGACGTCAAGCAACGCGCACATGTGTTCGATCACGGTGCCCGCCAGCCACGGCCGTTGGCCCCGGTGGCTGCGCCATTTGATTTCGTTCGGGTCCAGGCGCAACGAGCGGCTGACTTGATGCACCGCCAGCCCCCACTCGTAGCCCTGCACCGAGATCACGTACTGCAAGCCCTGGCGGAAGTCATCGCGGTAGCGGTCGGGCATGACCCAACGCGCGGTATCGAGGACTTTCAAGTTGCCCGCCTGGCTCGGCAGGATGCCGAGGAACCACTCCGGTTGCCCGAACAGCGGTGTCAGTTCCTGGCCTTCCAGCGAATAGATCGAACCCAGGCACACCAGCGGCACGGCCAGGGTCAGACCAGCGACATCGAACAGCAGGCACTCGAACGGCTCGGCCGCCCAGGACGGTCGGTCGTCGCCCGTCACCGGTGGCGGCGTGATGCTCGGTGGCAGGTGCACCTCGACCACGGGCGCTACCGGCGCCACCACCACGGGGACGATCGGCACCACGACCGGGGCGACAACCACCTGGGCGTCACGCGCTTGTTCTTCCAACACGGCCAGCTGGAATTCATCCAACGTGCTGTCTGGTTCGACGGCCGGCTCCAGCACCAGGATCGGTTCGGGCAGTTCTTCCGCGGTCGCATCCTGCAGCAAGGCATCCAGGTAGGATTCCAGCGCCAGTTGCGGCCGGGTCTTGAGTTCGACGGGACGGTTCATCACGCCACCTGCGCCACAAGCTGCTGGGACAGCAGGTGCTTGAGCAACGCCCGGTAGGCCAGCACGCCACGGCTTTTCGGGTCGAACTGCGACGGCGCGAGGCCTGCGCGGCTGGCGTCACGCAGGCGCGTGTCCACCGGGATGTAGCCGTTCCAGATGGTGTCCGGGTAGGCATCGCGCAACACGCGCAGCGTACCGAGGGACGCCTGGGTGCGGCGGTCGAACAAGGTCGGCACGATGCTGAACGGCAGCGCCTGCTTGCGCGAGCGGTTGATCATCGCCAGGGTGCTGACCATGCGTTCCAGGCCTTTGACGGCCAGGTGCTCGGTCTGCACCGGGATCACCAACTGCTGGCTGGCTGCCAAGGCGTTGACCATCAACACGCCCAGCAACGGCGGGCTGTCGATGATTGCGTAGTCGAAGTCCTGCCACAATTGCGCCAGGGTCTTGGCGATCACCAGGCCCAGGCCGCTCTGCCCCGGCGACTGGCGCTCAAGGGTGGCCAGGGCGGTGCTGGACGGCAGCAGGGAAATGCTTTCATTGCTGGTGGGCAGCAGCAGTTGCCCCGGCAAGTCGGCCGGTACGCTGCCCTTGTGCAGGAACAGGTCGTAGTTGCTGTGTTCCAGCGCATCCGGGTCGTAGCCGAAATAGCTGGTCATGGAGCCGTGGGGGTCCAGGTCGACCACAACCACACGCTTGCCCGCCTCGGCCAGCAAGCCGGCTAAGGCGATGGAGGTGGTGGTCTTGCCGACCCCACCTTTTTGATTGGCAACTGCCCAGACTCTCATTCGGTTGGTTCCTCCCGGTGGGCACAGGCGCGACCGAGACATTGCATAGGGTTATTGAGCCGGTGACGGAGAATTGACGTTGCCCGAACGAACCGGCGGCTTTGCAGGGGCCGGTGCAGTTTGTGTGCCAGCCCGCTTCAACGCCGCATCCGGTGTCGCATTTGCCGTTCCCGTGCCCGTCAGACTGCGGCGCACATCCAGGTTGCGCGACACCACCAGCACCACGCGACGGTTCTTCGCACGGCCCTCGGCCGTGGCGTTATTGGCCACCGGCTGGAACTCACCATAGCCCACCGACGCCAGGCGCCCCGGGTTCACGCCCTGCATCGCGAGCATGCGCACGATGCTTGCCGCACGCGCCGAAGACAGCTCCCAGTTGGTCGGGTACTGCGCGGTGCTGATGGGGAAATTGTCGGTAAAGCCTTCCACGTGGATCGGGTTTTCGAACGGCTTGAGGATCGCCGCCACCTTGTCGATGATGGTGAACGCCTGGTCGCTGGGCATCGCGTCGGCACTGGCGAACAACAGGCTGGAATTGAGTTCGATCTCCACCCACAACTCATTGCCGCGCACGGTCATCTGGTTGGAGCTGATCAGGTCGCCAAAGGCGGCGCTGATGTCATCGGCGATGCTTTTCAGCGGGTCGCTGGTGCCGCCTACACCGGCTGCGGTTTCATCGCTGTCGTTGACCAGCGGCTTGGCCGGGGTCACAGTCTTGGGCCGTTCTTCACCAATGGGTATCGGCTTGAGGGCGCGGTCGGCATCGTTGAACACGCCGATCAGCGCCTGGGAAATGACTTTGTACTTGCCTTCGTTAATCGACGAAATGGAATACATCACCACGAAAAACGCGAACAGCAAGGTGATGAAGTCCGCATAGGACACCAGCCACCGCTCGTGGTTGACGTGTTCTTCAGGTTCGCGACGGCGACGGCTCATAGTCGATACCCCCCATCAATCCATGAAGCCCTGGAGCTTCAATTCGATGGAGCGCGGGTTCTCACCTTCGGCAATCGACAAAATACCTTCGAGCAACATCTCGCGATAACGCGACTGGCGCATGGCAATCGACTTGAGCTTGCTCGCCACCGGCAACAACACCAGGTTGGCACTGGCCACACCGTAGATGGTGGCGACAAACGCCACGGCAATGCCACTGCCCAGCTGCGAAGGGTCGGCCAGGTTGCCCATCACGTGGATCAGGCCCATCACCGCACCGATGATGCCGATGGTCGGCGCATAGCCGCCCATGCTTTCAAAGACTTTGGCGGCGTTGATGTCGCGGCTTTCCTGGGTGTAGAAATCCACTTCCAGGATGCTGCGGATCGCTTCCGGTTCGGCGCCGTCCACCAGCAACTGCAGGCCTTTGCGCGCGTAGCTGTCGGGCTCCGCATCGGCCACGCCTTCGAGGCCCAGCAGGCCTTCCTTGCGCGCGGTGAGGCTCCAGTTGACCACGCGGTCGATGCCGCCTGGCAGGTCAACGCGGGGTGGGAAGATGATCCACACCAGGATCTGCATGGCGCGCTTGAACGAGCTCAGCGGCGATTGCAACAGTGCCGCGCCCACGGTGCCGCCGATCACGATCAGCGCGGCCGGGCCGTTGGCCAAGGCGCCGAGGTGGCCGCCTTCGAGGTAGTTGCCGCCGATGATCGCGACGAACGCCATGATGATGCCGATCAGGCTCAAGACATCCATCAGAGGCAGGCCTCCACCAGATGCTTGCCGATGTCGTCCAGGCTGTAGACCGCATCGGCCAGGTCAGCCTTGACGATGGCCATGGGCATGCCATAGATCACACAGCTGGCTTCGTCCTGGGCCCAGATGGCGCTGCCGCCCTGCTTGAGCAGGCGCGCGCCTTCGCGGCCGTCGGCGCCCATGCCGGTGAGCACCACCGCCAGAACTTTGTCGCCGTAGGACTTGGCTGCCGAACCGAAGGTGATATCCACGCACGGCTTGTAGTTGAGGCGCTCATCACCCGGCAGGATTTTGATCGCGCCACGGCCGTCCACCATCATCTGCTTGCCGCCCGGGGCCAGCAGCGCCAGGCCAGGACGCAGGATGTCGCCATCCTCGGCTTCCTTGACGCTGATGCGGCACAGCTTGTCCAGGCGCTCGGCGAAGGCCTTGGTGAACGCAGCCGGCATGTGTTGCACCAGCACGATCGGTGCCGGGAAGTTGGCCGGCAGTTGGGTCAGCACACGTTGCAGGGCAACCGGGCCGCCCGTGGACGTGCCGATGGCCACCAGTTTGTAGGCTTTGCGCTTGGGCGCAGGCGAATGAGCGGCAGCCGGCGCAGCAGCCCGCACCGGCGCAGGCGCCACAGGGCGCGCGACCGGTGCCGGCGCAGGACGCCCGAACGAACTGGTCGGGGCCGCTGCGGGAGCCGGTGTCGGCGTTGGCGCCGGGGTGCTGAACAGGCTGCGACGGTTACTGCGGGAAATGCTGTGCACCTTCTCGCACAGCATCTGCTTGACCTTCTCGGGGTTGCGCGAGATGTCTTCGAAGTTCTTCGGCAGGAAGTCCACCGCGCCGGCGTCCAGCGCATCCAGGGTGACCCGGGCGCCTTCGTGGGTCAGCGAGGAGAACATCAACACCGGGGTCGGGCAGCGTTGCATGATGTGCCGGACTGCGGTGATGCCATCCATCATCGGCATCTCGTAGTCCATGGTGATCACGTCCGGCTTCAACGCAATGGCTTGATCAATCGCCTCTTTGCCGTTGGTGGCCGTGCCGACCACCTGGATCGTTGGATCGGCGGAAAGAATTTCCGAGACGCGGCGGCGGAAGAAACCCGAATCGTCCACCACCAGGACCTTGACTGCCATAAACACTCCGTTAGGCGGGGCGGGCAATACCGCCCTGCCCCACCAGAATCAAATACGCCGAGCGGCGTAACGCTTGAGCATGCTCGGAACATCGAGAATCAGCGCGATCCGGCCGTCACCGGTGATGGTCGCACCCGACATGCCCGGGGTTCCCTGCAGCATTTTGCCCAAAGGCTTGATGACCACTTCTTCCTGGCCCACCAGTTGATCGACCACAAAGCCGATACGCTGGGTGCCCACGGAGAGAATCACCACATGGCCTTCGCGCTGCTCTTCATGCTTGGCCGATGCCACCAGCCAGCGCTTGAGGTAGAACAGTGGCAACGCCTTGTCGCGCACGATTACCACTTCCTGGCCGTCCACCACGTTGGTGCGCGACAGGTCGAGGTGGAAGATCTCGTTGACGTTGACCAGCGGGAAGGCGAACGCCTGGTTGCCCAGCATCACCATCAGGGTCGGCATGATCGCCAAGGTCAACGGCACCTTGATCACGATCTTCGAGCCCTGGCCCTTGGTCGAGTAAATGTTGATCGAGCCATTGAGCTGGCTGATCTTAGTCTTCACCACGTCCATGCCCACGCCACGGCCGGACACGTCGGAGATCTCGGTCTTGGTCGAGAAGCCCGGGGCGAAGATCAGGTTGTAGCACTCGGTGTCGGTCAGGCGGTCGGCGGCGTCCTTGTCCATCACGCCACGCTTGACCGCGATATTGCGCAAAATGGTCGGGTCCATGCCCTTGCCGTCGTCGGTAATCGATAGCAGGATGTGGTCGCCTTCCTGCTCGGCGGCCAGGACCACCTTGCCGTTGCGCGACTTGCCTGCGGCTTCGCGCTCTTCCGGGGTTTCCACGCCATGGTCGACAGCGTTGCGCACCAAGTGGACCAGCGGGTCGGCCAGGGCCTCGACCAGGTTTTTGTCGAGGTCGGTTTCTTCACCCACCAGTTCCAGGTTGATTTCTTTCTTGAGCTGGCGCGCCAGGTCGCGAACCAGACGCGGGAAGCGGCCGAAGACTTTCTTGATCGGCTGCATGCGCGTCTTCATCACGGCGGTCTGCAGGTCGGCGGTGACCACATCAAGGTTCGACACGGCCTTTTGCATGGCTTCATCGCCACTGCTCAGGCCCAGGCGCACCAGGCGGTTACGCACCAGCACCAGTTCGCCGACCATGTTCATGATGTCGTCCAGGCGCGCGGTATCAACCCGCACGGTGGTTTCGGCTTCACTGACAGGCTTGTCGGCCACCGGCGCGGCGGCCGCCCGTGCAGGCGCTGGTGCAGCAGCGGCTGCAGGGGCCGGGGCTGGCTTGGCGGCGGGCGCGGCGGCTTTGGCGGCCACCGGTGCGGCCGTCGCCACCGCAGCGGCCGGGGCCACTTCGGAGAACTTGCCTTTGCCGTGCAACTCGTCGAGCAGGGATTCGAATTCGTGATCGGAAATCAGCCCGTCGTCGGCCGGCGCGGCACTGGCGGCCGGCGCGGCGGCGGTTGCGGCGACTTCCGGCAAGGCGTCGGCCACAAAGGTGCCCTTGCCGTGCAGTTGGTCGAGCAACGCTTCGAATTCGTCGTCGGTAATGTCGGTGTTGGCTGACGCAGCCGGCGCTTCAGGCGCGGCGGCAGGCGCCACGGCGTCGGCGGCGAACTGGCCTTTGCCGTGCAACTGGTCGAGCAGTGACTCGAACTCGGCGTCGGTGATGTCTTCGCTGGTCGGTGCCGCGACTTCAGCCGCCGGAGCAGCCGGGGCCTCAGCCTCGGCCTTGACGGCACTGAGGGAGTTGAGCAGTTGTTCGAACTCGCTGTCCGTCACATCCGGCTCGGCTTCCACCACAGGCTCGGGCGCCGCAGCCGCAACGGGTGCGGCCGAGGTGTCGGCAGGCTCTGCCAGGCGCGCCAGGGCGGCCAGCAGTTCCGGGGTGGCGGCAGTGATCGGTGCACGGTCGCGCACTTCGCTGAACATGCCGTTGACCGCATCCAGTGCTTCGAGAATCACGTCCATCAATTCCGAGTCAACGTGACGCTCACCCTTGCGCAGGATGTCGAACACGTTCTCGGCGATGTGGCAGCACTCCACCAGCTCATGGAGCTGGAGGAAGCCGGCGCCCCCTTTTACAGTGTGAAAACCGCGAAAAATTGCATTGAGCAGGTTCGCATCATCCGGTCGGCTTTCCAGCTCGACCAGTTGCTCGGACAACTGCTCTAAAATTTCGCCGGCCTCTACAAGGAAATCCTGAAGGATTTCTTCATCGGCGCCGAAGCTCATGTGGGTGCTCCTTAGAAGCCTAAACTGGATAACAGGTCATCAACATCATCTTGACCCGATACAACGTCTTCACGTTTATCGGCATGAATCTGCGGACCTTCACCCTTGGCGAGATGTTTTTGTGGATCTTTTTCCGAGAGGATCGCTGCGCGGTCATGTTCGATACCGGCAAAGCGGTCAACCTGGCCTGCCATAAGCACCAATTTGAGCAAGTTGCTTTCCACTTCGGTGACCAATTGGGTCACACGCTTGATCACCTGGCCGGTGAGGTCCTGGTAATCCTGGGCCAGCAGAATGTCGTTGAGGTTGCTGGAAACCGTGCGGTTTTCCTGCTCGCTGCGCGACAGAAAGCCGTCGACCCGACGCGCCAATTCACGAAACTCTTCCGCGCCCACTTCCCGACGCATGAAGCGGCCCCAGTCAACGCTGAGGGCCTGGGCTTCATTGGCCATGCCATTGACCAGGGGCGTGGCGTTCTCCACCAGGTCCATGGTGCGGTTGGCCGCCGCCTCGGTCAGCCTGACCACGTAGGACAGGCGTTCGGTGGCATCGGTGATTTGCGAAATCTCTTCGGCCTGGGGCATGTGCGGGTCAATCTGGAAATTGACGATCGCACTGTGCAGCTCGCGCGTGAGCTTGCCCACTTCCTGGTACAGGCCGCGGTCACGGGTCTGGTTGAGCTCATGGATTAACTGCACCGCGTCGCCGAACTGGCCTTTTTCAAGGCTGTCGACCAACTGGTGAGCATGCTTTTTCAGGGTCGACTCGAAGTCTCCCTGTGACGTTTCTTTATGCTCCATAGCTCCCCCGTGGCAGCATCAATGACCGATGCGTTCGAAGATTTTCTCGATCTTCTCTTTCAAGGCCAGCGCAGTGAATGGCTTGACCACGTAACCGTTTACCCCGGCTTGGGCGGCTTCGATGATCTGCTCACGCTTGGCTTCGGCGGTCACCATCAGCACAGGCAGGCTGCGCAGTTTTTCATCAGCACGCACGTGGCGCAGCAAATCGATACCGGTCATGCCCGGCATGTTCCAGTCGGTTACCAGAAAGTCGATGCTCCCGCTGTTGAGGATCGGAATCGCTGTAATGCCGTCATCCGCCTCGACCGTGTTTGTGAACCCAAGGTCACGCAACAGGTTTTTTATGATCCGCCGCATCGTTGAGAAGTCATCAACGATGAGGATTTTCATGTTCTTGTCCAATTCGACCTCCAAGCAGTCTTAAACGCGCCCAGCACCTGGACGCGCCATTTCAATCAACAGGCGTTACACAAAAAGGACTGCCCAGGGCACCACGGTACGAACCCGCGAAAGCGATGGCTTTCACGGTAGCGTCTGCAGTGTCCCCACACTGCCTGTCAGCGCGCGCGCCACTCTCCCAACCGCCCCCGCAAGCGGGCTGCGCACTGGCTGTGCAGCTGGCTGACACGCGATTCGCTGACCCCCAGGACCTCACCGATTTCCTTGAGGTTCAGCTCTTCGTCGTAGTACAGCGCCAACACCAGTCGCTCACGCTCCGGCAAATTGGCGATCGCGTCCGCCAACGCACCCTGGAAGCGTTCATCTTCCAGGTCACGCGACGGCTCCAGATGTGCACTCGCGCCGTCCTCGTGCAGCCCTTCGTGTTCGCCGTCCTGCAACAGGTCGTCGAAACTGAACAGGCGGCTGCCCAAGGTATCGTTCAAAATCCCGTAGTAATCATCGAGACTCAATTGGAGTTCGGCCGCAACTTCATGATCTTTAGCGTCACGACCGGTTTTTGCTTCAATTGCGCGAATTGCATCACTGACCATGCGCGTATTGCGGTGCACCGAACGCGGTGCCCAATCGCCTTTGCGCACTTCATCGAGCATTGCGCCACGAATACGGATACCCGCATACGTCTCGAAACTTGCACCCTTGCTCGCGTCGTATTTGGTCGACACTTCGAGCAGGCCGATCATGCCGGCCTGGATCAGGTCTTCGACCTGGACGCTGGCCGGCAGGCGTGCCAGCAGGTGATAGGCGATACGCTTGACCAACGGCGCGTAGCGCTCGATCAACTCGCCCTGGCTGTCACGGGCAGACTTCTTGTACGCGTTGTAGCCAGTCGCTGTCATAGCACGGGTCCTGCGCTCGTCTGATGCACCAATCGCTCGACGAAAAACTCCAGATGCCCCCGTGGGTTGGCGGGCAACGGCCAGGTATCGACCTTCTGGGCAATGGCCTTGAACGCCAGTGCGCACTTCGAACGAGGGAACGCTTCATAGACCGCACGCTGCTTTTGCACGGCCTTGCGCACACACTCGTCATAAGGAACTGCGCCGACGTATTGTAAGGCGACATCGAGGAAGCGATCCGTGACCTTGGTCAACTTGGCGAACAGGTTTCGCCCTTCCTGCGGGCTTTGGGCCATGTTGGCCAGCACGCGGAAGCGGTTCATGCCGTAGTCACGGTTAAGCAGTTTGATCAGGGCGTAGGCGTCGGTGATCGAGGTGGGTTCGTCGCAGACCACCAGCAGCACTTCTTGCGCTGCGCGCACGAAGCTGACCACGGACTCGCCGATCCCGGCGGCGGTGTCGATCACCAGCACGTCGAGGTTGTCGCCGATATCGCTGAAGGCCTGGATCAGGCCGGCATGCTGCGCCGGGCTCAGGTGCACCATGCTCTGGGTGCCCGAGGCGGCCGGCACGATCCGAATGCCACCGGGGCCCTGGAGCAGCACATCGCGCAGCTCACAACGGCCTTCGATCACATCGGCGAGGGTGTGTTTGGGTGTCAGCCCCAGCAGAACGTCGACGTTCGCCAACCCCAGGTCAGCATCCAGCAGCATGACGCGACGGCCAAGCTCTGCCAGGGCCAGGGACAAATTCACTGACACGTTAGTTTTCCCGACGCCACCTTTGCCGCCGGTCACCGCGATCACCTGTACGGGATGCATGCTGCCCATTTTATTTCTTTACCTTGTCTTGCTTAGACGCAGGCTACATGGCTTGGCCGCGTGAATCGCTTGCAGACCATCGATGTAGATACATTTCACGGTGTTCATGCTGCCCTCAACCGACCCGTTTTGCCGGGTTGTGGTAAAGGTCAGCGAACATATCGGCCATCGCTTCCTCGCTAGGCTCTTCTTGCATTTGCACGCTGACTGCACGGCTGACCAGCTGATGACGGCGCGGCAGATGCAGATCATCCGGGATCCGCGGCCCGTCGGTCAGGTAGGCAACCGGCAATTCGTGGCTGATGGCCAGGCTCAACACCTCGCCCAGACTCGCCGTTTCATCGAGTTTAGTCAGGATGCAACCGGCCAGGCCGCAGCGCTTGTAGCTATGATACGCAGCGGTAAGAACCTGTTTCTGGCTAGTGGTTGCAAGCACCAGGTAATTCTTCGACTTGATGCCACGCCCGGCCAGGCTTTCCAGCTGCATGCGCAACGCCGGGTCGCTGGCTTGCAGGCCAGCGGTATCGATCAATACCACGCGCTTGCGCAGCAGTGGGTCGAGGGCGTTGGCCAGGGACTGGCCCGGGTCGACGTGGGTCACCGACACATTGAGAATACGCCCCAGGGTCTTGAGCTGCTCCTGGGCACCAATACGGTAGCTGTCCATGCTCACCAGCGCGATGTTCTGCGCGCCGTACTTGAGCACGTAACGCGCGGCCAGTTTGGCCAGGGTGGTGGTCTTGCCCATGCCGGCAGGGCCGACCATGGCGATCACACCGCCCTCTTCCAGGGGCTCGATTTCCGGGGTGACGATCATGCGCGCCAGGTGGGCCAGCAACATGCGCCAGGCCTGGCGAGGTTCTTCGACTTCGGCGGTCAGGGCCAGCAGGTCGCGGGACAACGGGCCGGACAAGCCGATACGTTGCAGGCGGCGCCACAGGTTGGCCTGTTGCGGCTTGCTGCCTTGCAACTGGGTCCAGGCCAGGGAGCCCAGCTGGACTTCCAGCAGCTCACGCAGGCCATTGAGTTCAAAACGCATCGAGTCAAACACACGCGGGTCGACTGCCGGCGCCGGGGCTGGCGCGGCAGGACGTGGTGGCTCTTTGAAGGTCGGCTCGACCAGCGGCTCGGCAGCGGTCAGCGGCAGGCCGGCGAATAGCTGGCGATTGGTGGTGGCATCGCTGTCGCCACGCATGCTCAGTTCGGCCTGGGCCGAGACAATGCGCGAGGCGGTCTTGCGCAACTCGTCTTCGAGTTCCATGTTCGGCACGCGCGGCGCCAGCGCCTGGGGGGTGTAATCCAGGGCAGCCGTCAGCTCGACACCACCGGCGATGCGGCGGTTTCCGATAATCGCGGCGTCGGCGCCCAGCTCATCACGAACCAGTTTCATGGCCTGACGCATATCGGCGGCGAAAAAACGCTTCACTTGCATAACCCACTACCCTCAGCCGTTGGGCCCTACTGTCGCGACGATAGTCACTTGCTTGTTGTCAGGAATTTCCTGATAAGCCAAAACGTGCAAATTCGGTACTGCCAGGCGCCCAAATCGCGACAACATCGCGCGGACGGGGCCGGCCACCAGCAGAATGATCGGCTGGCCTGCCATTTCCTGGCGCTGCGCGGCTTCGATCAACGAACGCTGCAGCTTCTCAGCCATGCTTGGCTCCAGCAGAACGCCCTCTTCCTGGCCTTGTCCTGCCTTCTGAATACTATTGAGCAATATTTGTTCCAACCTTGGTTCCAAGGTGATCACAGGCAGCTCGGAGTCAATCCCTACAATGCTTTGCACGATTGCACGCGACAATCCGACGCGCACTGCGGCCACCAGGGCGGCAGTATCTTGACTCTTGGCGGCATTGTTGGCGATGGCCTCGGCAATGCTGCGGATATCGCGCACCGGCACCTGTTCGGCCAGCAGCGCCTGCAGCACCTTGAGCAATTGCGACAGCGACAGCACACCCGGCACCAGCTCTTCGGCGAGTTTTGGCGAGGCTTTGCCCAGCAACCCCATCAATTGCTGGACTTCTTCGTGGCCGATCAGTTCGTGGGAGTGCTTGTAGAGGATCTGGTTGAGGTGGGTCGCGACCACCGTGCTGGCGTCTACCACGGTATAACCAAGAGACTGGGCCTGGCTGCGCTGGCTGACTTCGATCCACACCGCGTCAAGGCCAAAAGCCGGATCTTTGGCGGTGATGCCGTTGAGCGAACCGAACACTTGGCCGGGGTTGATCGCCAACTCGCGGTCCGGGTAGATCTCCGCTTCGGCGAGGATCACCCCCATCAGGGTCAAGCGGTAGGCGCTCGGGGCCAGGTCGAGGTTGTCGCGGATGTGCACGGTGGGCATCAAAAAGCCCAGGTCCTGCGACAGCTTCTTGCGCACGCCCTTGATCCGCGCGAGCAGTTGGCCGCCCTGGTTGCGGTCCACCAGCGGAATCAGGCGGTAGCCCACTTCCAGGCCGATCATGTCGATCGGGGTCACGTCATCCCAGCCCAACTCCTTGGTTTCCTGGGCGCGGGCCGGGGAAGGCAGCAAATCCTGCTGACGGGCGATTTCCTGCTGGGCCAGCACCTTGACCTGGTTTTGCTTGCGCCAGAACAGGTAAGCACCACCAGCGGCCATGGCCGCCATGCTGAGAAACGACACGTGGGGCATGCCCGGCACGATGCCCATGATCGCCATGATGCCGGCCGCCACGGCCAACGCCTTGGGGGAGGCGAACATCTGGCGGCTGATCTGCTTGCCCATGTCTTCGGAGCCCGAAGCACGGGTCACCATGATCGCCGCTGCTGTGGATAACAACAGTGATGGCAATTGCGCCACTAAACCGTCACCGATGGTCAGCAAGGCGTACACCTTGCCCGCATCGCCGAAGGTCATGCCGTGCTGGAAGATGCCGACCGCCATACCGCCGATCAGGTTGATGAATAGAATCAACAGGCCGGCAATGGCGTCACCGCGTACGAATTTGCTGGCACCGTCCATCGAACCGTAGAACTCGGCCTCTTGGGCCACTTCCAGGCGGCGGGCCTTGGCTTGGTTCTGATCGATCAGGCCGGCGTTGAGGTCGGCGTCGATGGCCATCTGTTTGCCGGGCATGGCGTCGAGGGTAAACCGCGCGCTCACCTCGGAGATCCGCCCGGCGCCCTTGGTGACCACCACGAAGTTGATGATCATGAGGATCGCGAACACCACGATACCGACCACGTAGTTGCCGCCGATCACCACCTCACCAAAGGCCTGGATCACCTTACCGGCGGCGGCGTGGCCGTCCTGGCCGTGCAGCATGACCACCCGGGTGGACGCCACGTTCAACGCCAGGCGCAGCAGGGTCGCTACCAGCAGGATGGTGGGGAAGACCGCAAAGTCCAGAGGGCGCAAGGCGTAGACGCAGACGAGCAGCACGACGACCGACAACGCAATGTTGAAGGTGAAAAACACGTCCAGGAGGAACGGCGGCATCGGCAACATCATCATTGCCAGCATCACCAGCAACAACAACGGCACACCCAGATTGCCTCGCGAAAGGTCAGTCAGGGTGCTGCGGGCCGTGCCGAGCATTTGAGAGCGATCCACCACCGGTATTCCTCGTTTCCTTGAAGCAAACTTTTGACGCCGAAAAGCGACTTGCAGGCAGTATTGCAAGAAGCCTTCCAACTTTTGCTTGGTAGGTACGAGTCCAGACCGTTTGTCACTCAGCGTCTACAAACATTCGCGGCTTGCAGCCCTTTGGGACGCTACCCGTCGCCATCACAGTGCTCCCGACTGCCGCTTGATAACGTGCAGCACTATCAAACCGCGAAGCCATGCCAACAACCCCTGTCAACTTTGACAGGTCAACCGCAATCGCCGACGAACGGTAAATTTGTAGTGAGCGGGTTGTCAGGAATCGCGGCGCAGTTCTGGGGGGATAGGCAGGTCTTTGAGCGGGTCCGGGCGCTTGCCCTTGCCCGCGCGGTACTGGCGGATCTGATAGACGTAGGCCAATACCTGCGCCACGGCCAGGTACAGCCCGGCCGGGATTTCCTGATCCAGGTCGGTGGAATAGAAGATCGACCGCGCCAGCTCGGGCGATTCCAGCAACAGGATGTCGTTGGCCACTGCAATTTCACGGATCTTCAGCGCGGTGAAGTCACTGCCCTTGGCCAGCAGCATCGGCGCGCCGCCCTTCTCCGGGTCGTACTTGAGCGCCACGGCGTAGTGGGTCGGGTTGGTGATGACCACGTCGGCCTCGGGCACCGCGGCCATCATCTTGCGCTGGGACATTTCGCGCTGCAGCTGGCGAATACGCTGCTTGACCTCGGGGCGGCCTTCCTGATCCTTGTGTTCGTCGCGCACTTCCTGCTTGGTCATCAGCAGCTTCTTGTGGCTTTCCCACAGCTGGATCGGCGCATCTACCGCCGCAATGATGATCAGGCCGCAGGCCATCCACAGCGAGCTCCAGCCCACCAATTGCACGCTGTGAATGATCGCCGACTCCAGCGGTTCATGGGCGATGCGCAGCAAATCATCAATGTCGGACGACAACACCGTCAGCGCCACAAACAAGATCAGAATGAATTTGGCCAAGGCCTTGAGCAGTTCCACCAGCGCCTTGCTGGAGAACATGCGCTTGAGCCCGGGCCCGGGGTTCATGCGGCTGAACTTGGGCGCCATGCTGCCGGGCGCAAACAACCAGCCGCCGAGGGAGACCGGGCCGATCAGCGCCGCCAGCAGCAGCGTAATCAGCACCGGTTGCACCGCCAGAATCGCGATTTTCCCCGAGTGCAACAGGTACAGCCCCATGGCGCCGGGGCTCAGCAGCACTTCGCGGGGCAGGGAGAAGTTGAGCTTCATCAACTCCATCAGGTCCAGCGCCAGGCCACCGCCGTAGATCAGCAGGCCACCGGCGCCGGCGAGCATCACCGCCAGGGTATTGAGTTCTTTGGAGCGGGCAATCTCGCCCTTTTCCCGGGAGTCCTTTTTACGTTTCTCCGTGGGGTCTTCTGTCTTGTCCTGGCCACTCTCGCTCTCGGCCATGGCTCAACGTGCCCGCGCCAGATCACGTAAGAACTGCAAGGCGTCGGTCGCCAGCGGTTGATACTGATTGAGAATGTCGGCCATGCCGATCCAGAAAATCCCCATGCCCAACACCAGGGTCAACGGGAAACCGATAGAGAAGATGTTCAACTGCGGCGCCGCACGGGTCATTACGCCAAACGCGATGTTGACCACCAGCAACGCAGTGATGGCCGGCAGCACCAGCAGCAACGATGCACCCAGCACCCAACTGAGCCGGCCGACCAGCTCCCAGAAGTGACTGACCACCAGCCCGGACCCCACCGGCAAGGTGGTGAAGCTCTCGGTCATCACCTCGAACACCACCAGGTGGCCGTTCATGGCCAGGAAGATCAAGGTCACCAGCATGGTCAAGAACTGCCCGATCACCGCCACCGACACACCGTTGGTGGGGTCGACCATGGACGCGAAGCCCATGCCCATCTGGATCGAGATGATCTGCCCGGCAATCACGAACGCCTGGAAAAACAACGTGAGGGAAAAGCCCAGCAGCGCGCCGATCAGGATCTGTTCGGCAATCAGCAATAGGGCACTGAGGTCCAGGGCATTCACCGGCGGCATCGGCGGCAGCCCGGGCACGATCACCACGGTGATGGCGAACGCGAAATACAGGCGGATGCGTCGCGGCACGAGGGTGGTGCCGAACACCGGCATGGTCATCAGCACGGCCGTGACACGGAACATCGGCAAGATGAAGGACGCCACCCAGGTGCTGATCTGGGTGTCGGTCAGTGCCAGCACAGACTGCATGGGCTCAGCCGATCAACTGCGGAATACTGCCGTACAGCTGCAGGATGTATTCCATAAAGGTTTGCACCAGCCACGGGCCGGCAACGATCAAGGTGATCAGCATCACCAACAGACGCGGCAGAAAACTCAAGGTCTGTTCGTTGATCTGGGTCGCGGCCTGGAACATCGCCACCAGCAGGCCCACCAACAGGCTGGGCACCACCAGCACGGCAACCATCATGGTGGTCAGCCACAGCGCTTCACGGAACAGGTCGACCGCAACTTCTGGCGTCATCGCGCTATACCCCGCCGAAACTGCTGGCCAGGGTGCCGATGATCAGCGCCCAGCCGTCCACCAGCACGAACAGCATGATCTTGAACGGCAACGAAATGATCAGCGGCGACAGCATCATCATACCCATCGCCATCAGCACGCTCGCCACCACCAGGTCGATGATCAGGAACGGGATGAAGATCATGAAGCCGATCTGGAACGCGGTCTTGAGCTCGGAGGTGACAAACGCCGGCACCAGGATCGTCAGCGGCGCCTGGTCCGGGCTGGCGATGTCGGTCCGCTTGGACAGGCGCATGAACAGTTCAAGGTCGCTGGAACGGGTCTGCGACAGCATGAAGTCCTTGATCGGGCCCTGGGCCTTGTCGATGGCGTCCTGGGCGGTGAGTTTTTCCGCCAGGTAAGGTTGCAGGGCTTGCTGGTTCACCTTGTCGAACACCGGCGCCATGATGAACAGCGTCAGGAACAAGGCCATGCCGGTGAGGATCTGGTTCGACGGCGTCTGCTGCAGGCCCAGGGCCTGGCGCAGGATCGAGAACACGATGATGATCCGCGTGAAGCTGGTCATCAGCATGACGAACGCCGGGATAAAGCTCAGCGCCGTCATGATCAGCAGGATCTGCAGGCTGACCGAATATTCCTGGGCCCCGGCCGCGTTGGTGCCCAGGGTGATCGCCGGGATCGACAACGGGTCGGCGGCCATCGCCATCGGCGCGACCAGCAACAGCATGAGCGTCAATAAAACGCGCATTACTTCTTATCCTTCTGATCCTTGCCCAGCAACTCCATCAGGCGCTGGGCGAATTCGGGTGTGGCGGCCTGGGTCTGGGCCACTTCCACCGGCGTCTTGAGCACGTGCAACGGGGTGATGCGGCCCGGCGTGATGCCAAGCAGAATCTGCTCATCACCCACCTGCACCAGCACCAGGCGATCCCGCGGGCCGAGGGCGCGCGAGCCGATCATCTCGATGACCTGGCCATTGCCCGGCCCGATGCGCTGCACACGGCGCATCAGCCAGGCCAGCACGAAGATCAGGCCGACCACCAACAGCAAGCCCAGCACCAACTGGGTCAACTGCCCACCGATGCCGCTGCTGACCACGGGTGCCGCCGCCGTCGTGGCCTGCGCCACCGGCTCGGCCGCCAGGGCGCTCAATGGCAGCGCCAGAAACAGTCCCGCCATCGAATACTTCATATCAGCGCAACTTCTTGATGCGTTCGCTTGGGCTGATCACGTCCGTCAGGCGGATGCCGAACTTCTCGTTGACCACCACCACCTCGCCGTGGGCGATCAGGGTGCCGTTGACCAGCACGTCCAGCGGCTCACCGGCCAGGCGATCGAGCTCGATCACCGAACCCTGGTTCAGTTGCAGCAGGTTGCGGATGTTGATTTCGGTGCTGCCCACTTCCATGGAGATCGACACCGGAATGTCGAGGATCACGTCCAGGTTCGGGCCATCAAGGCTCACCGGGTCGTTGTTCTTCGGCACGCTGCCGAATTCTTCCATCGCCAGGCGGTTGCCGGCCGGTGCAGTGGCAGCGTCGGCGGCCAGCAGCGCGTCGATGTCGTCTTGGCCGACATCGCCGGTTTCTTCCAGGGCCGCAGCCCATTCGTCAGCCAAGGCCTGATCTTCGGCGGAAGTGTTTTCGTGTTCGGTAGCCATTACATGTCCTCGGCGCAGCGAAAATTCATCAAAAAATTAGGGCGGATCAGCGACGGTTGATCGGCTCGACCACTTGCAACGCCAGGTTGCCCTTGTGGGAACCGAGCTTGACCTTGAACGACGGCACACCGTTGGCGCGCATGATCAGTTCTTCCGGCAGTTCCACCGGGATCACGTCACCCGGCTGCATGTGCAGGATGTCGCGCAGGCGCAACTGGCGACGGGCCACGGTGGCGCTCAGCGGCACGTCGACGTCCAGCAGGTCTTCGCGCAGGGCCTTGACCCAACGTTCGTCCTGGTCGTCGAGGTCGGACTGGAAACCGGCGTCGAGCATTTCGCGCACCGGCTCGATCATCGAGTACGGCATGGTCACGTGCAGGTCACCGCCACCGCCATCGAGTTCGATGTGGAAAGTGGACACCACAATGGCTTCGCTGGGGCCGACGATGTTGGCCATGGCCGGGTTCACTTCCGAGTTGATGTACTCGAAATTGACTTCCATGATCGCCTGCCAGGCTTCCTTCAAGTCGATGAAGGCCTGCTCCAGCACCATGCGCACCACACGCAGTTCGGTCGGGGTGAATTCACGCCCTTCGATCTTGGCGTGACGGCCGTCGCCGCCGAAGAAGTTGTCCACCAGCTTGAACACCAGCTTGGCGTCGAGAATGAACAGCGCGGTGCCGCGCAGCGGCTTGATCTTGACCAGGTTGAGGCTGGTGGGCACGTACAACGAGTGCACGTATTCACCGAACTTCATCACCTGCACGCCGCCCACCGCCACGTCCGCCGAACGGCGCAGCATGTTGAACATGCTGATACGGGTGTAGCGGGCGAAACGCTCGTTGATCATTTCCAGGGTCGGCATGCGTCCACGGACGATGCGATCCTGGCTGGTCAGGTCATAACTTTTGACGCTGCCGGGCTCGGCAGCCATTTCGGTCTGTACCAGACCATCGTCGACGCCATGCAACAGCGCGTCGATTTCATCCTGGGACAGCAGGTCTTGCACGGCCATGTCGTGATCCTACTGCAATACGAAGTTAGTGAAGAGCGCCTGCTCGACCACGACTTTGCCGAGCTCTTTCTGGGCCACTTCCTGCACGCTGGCAGTGACCTTCTGGCGCAGCATTTCCTGGCCTACCGGAGTGGCCAGGTTGTCGAAGCTCTGCCCGGAAAACAGCATCACCAGGTTGTTGCGGATCACCGGCATGTGCACTTTGAGCGCATCCAGGTCCGCCTGGTTACGTGCCAGCAAGGTGATGCTCACCTGCAGGTAGCGTTGACGACCGTTCTGATTGAAGTTGGCGACAAAGGCCGGAAGCATCGGCTCGAAGATTGCCGGTTGCTTGACGTTGGTGGCGGTTTCGGCGGCAGGGGCCGGTTTGCTGGCACTGCTGTGCATGATGTACCAGGTGCCGCCCACCGACGCGCCGATGGCCAGGACCAGGCCCAGCACAATCAACAAGATAAGCTTGAGCTTGCCTTTGGCTGCTGGGGGTTTTGCTGCGTCGTCGCTCTTCGCCATGCCAATAATCCGTCACTATTCGGGGATTCATAGATCTACGGAAAGGCAAGAGCAAGTGTTATGCCAGAGTTGTCTGGTGATCGGGGACGAAGGAACGCCGCAAATCAAATGTGGGAGCGGGCTTGCTCGCGAATGCGGTGGGCCAATCGACGAATCCGCTGACTGACACTGTGCTTTCGCGAGCAAGCCCGCTCCCACATTTAGATCTTTGCAGGGCTCACATTAGGCGTAGTAATCGACGGCGCTGGAGCCAATCACGGTGGAGGTGACCGGCGCGACAGCCGCTGCGACTTCGGCGTGATCGGCCATATCACCGCCATCACCACGGCCACCGCTACCACTCACGCCACGGGCCTGGTTTTGCTGTTGTTGCTGCTCTTGGCCCTGGCCCTGCCAGCCACGGGACTGGTCGGAAACGTTGACGTCCACCTGCCCCATACCCTGCTGGGCGAACATCTCACGCAGGCGGCCGGACTGGCTTTCCAGCGCTTCACGCACCACCGCATGGCCACTCATGAAGGTGACCTGGGCCTGCTGGTCGGCCGCCATGTTGACCTTGATGTCCAGGCGACCCAGCTCGGCCGGCTGCAACTGGATCTCGGCCGACTTGAGGTTGGCGCTGGACAGGTACATCACGCGGTTGACCACTTCTTCGGTCCAGCCGCTCTGGTGCATGGCCAACGGCGCGTTGGCCACGGGCGGCAAGGCGTTCGCGGTTTTCGGCGTGGCGGCCTGGGTCAGCGCCGCCAGACGGTTGGCGAAGTCATCGACACGGGTATCGCTGCTGGCGTCCTTCAAGTCCTTGAGGCCACCGTCGATGAGGCTGCTGAAGGTCTTGTCGCCACCGGTGTCGGTGCTGTCCTTGGCGGCCTGCTGGTCGACCATGTTGGCCAGGCCTGCGGCGAAGTTTTGCGCGGCGGTCGGCTGGTCCTGCGTCGGCGCAGGCGCGGCTTTTTGCGGCGTCTGGCTGCTGGCGGAGACGTGACCGCCCTGCTCCATCGCCAGGCGCACGGCGGGCATCGAATCCAGCGGGTCGGCGGAAGGGTCGAAAGCGGGTTGCTTGGCTTCGTCGGTGGCCGCCACAGGAGCGGCCACCACCGGCTGGGGCTCTTCAGGCGCAGCGGCAGGCGTCGGCGTCACCGTCGGCACAGGGACCGGCACGGCCACAGGGGTAACGGTGGCAATCAGCGCCGGGTCGACGACGGGGTCAACCGGGGGTTGCTGCACCAGGGACGGGTCGGTGGGTTTGTCGTCGTCGCTGCTGGCGCTGTCATCGGACTTGGCCGGCGGCGTGGCAGGCAAGGGTTTGCCGCTATCGGCAACCGCTGGCGTGCTGGCGGCAGGCTTGCTGCTGTTGTCAGCAGGCTTGGCGCTGGCGTCGGAGGTCTTGTCACGAGAAGGCTTGGACGGGGTGTCGTCGGTCTTTACCGTCGGCTTGGCGCCTTGGCTGGCGAACACCTGAGCGAAGCCAGGGCCCTTGTCCTGTGGGGCCGCAGCCGCTGCCGGAGGTGTCGCGGCGGGCGCTTGAGGCTTGGCTGCGGGGGCAGCCTGAAGGAGGGTGTTCGGGGCGACTGGCATAGGTAAAGGTCTCCACTGCATTGGGGATCGGGGATGCAGTATTGGGAGGTAGAGCAAGAGTCGGGCCAGGTTTTGGGGTTGGTTGGGTTTGCGGGGTACATATCCGTTATTTGGGTGATGGCTGCTTATGGTTCCGCCCTTACGGCGGGTCACTTTTGGAAAGAGCCCAAAAGTAACCAAAAGGCTCTTGCCCCAACACTCGGTGCCTCGCTTAGGCTCGGCATGCCCGTAATTCGACAGTGATTTGGGGGGCCGCCGCCACGCGCCATCCATGGCGCGGGGCGGCTAAGCCGGCGTCCTGCCGGCTTACCCCCCAAATCCCTGCCGAA